>CAUUSH010000004.1:0-124831 GCA_963547785.1 uncultured Treponema sp.
CCTACACGGTAAAACCGTATATCGACTCCGACTCAGGGATTCCGTCCCGCAAGTACCTGCTCATTTACAAAAACGAAAGCCCTACAGTCGAAAACAAAAGCGGGCACACCGATACGGCACCGTCTCAGACAGCCGAACCCGAAGATATTACAGATCCCGATAAATTGGACGGCAGCGCCTAATGAATTCCTTTACCTGTTTCGATAACGGCACTTTTGCAGAACCTCAATCCGTAAAAAACCTGGCCTCTGCGGAAAAGGCTATTGTTTTGCTCGTTTCGGATACGCACGGCGATTTTGAGAGCGTACAAAATATGCTGTATGCATACGGCAAAACGGCGGACGCCCTGATGTTCGCAGGCGACGGCATGGAAGATTTTTTGCAGCTCATATTGTATGCCGCAGCCCAAAGCGAGATCCGCACCTTTATTCCGCCCGTCGTGTGCCTTGTTGCGGGTAACTGTGACTTAAAAAAATATACACTCTCATTTTTGCAGGAAGACGGGCAAAATTACGATAAAAAAACATTCGAATTTCCTTCTTCGCTTTTTTTAACGGTATGCGGAACAAAAATTCTGTTGACGCACGGGCATATTTTCGGTGCCGACTTCGGATCGGAGATGCTTGCGGATTTTGCAAGGCAAAACGGCTGCAAGATCGCCGTTTACGGACACACGCATGTTCCTTACCGGGAAGAACTAAACGATGTCATGCTGGTAAATCCCGGCTCTTTAAGCCGCCCGCGGGGAAATTCCGAAAAAGGTTTTGCCCGTTTGACGCTGACAAAAAACGGTACGCCCGCACTGGATTTTTTTAAGTTTGAAAACTAAAAAAGCACGGCAGAAATTATACCTATTCGATCTCTTCGTTGTCAAATAAAGGTAAACCTATAAAAACCTCAGTTTTTAGAGGTTTACCTTAGATTTAACTTGCGATGTTTTTTGTAAGTCATTGATATATAAGGACTTACAAAAAACTCGTCGGGCATCTCTAAAAATCTAACAAAGTTTTTAGAGATGCCCAAAGGTCTATTCAAGGTAACCGGCTTCAGAAACTGAAATTTCCGAATAGGTCTATTAATAGAAACCTCTTATTGCAGGCTAACGGCTTCGCTTTCCGTTTCCTTTAAAATGCGCTCGTCCAGTTTTATAAAAAGATTTTTTTCGTTGGAAGGAAGTACGGTGCCCTTAGGCGCATTTTTTGCACGGCGCAAATGCTTGACCTGTGCCGTATACAAATCCGCCTGTCCGTTTTTTCGTGCCTTCGAATAGAACACGGCAAGGTTTCCCGCCTTTATCAAAATGGGAAGCGGTACCGTTTTGCCCGAACGGCTCTTGATGAATATATAACCGCCTGCATAATCCCGCGTGTGCAGCCATAAGTCCTGCCCCTTTACATAATGCCGCAGCAATTCGTCGTTTTCGGCGGCAGTTCTTCCGACCAAAATGGTCCAGCCGGCCGACACGAATTTCAGCCCGGGTGCGGTTTTTGTATTTTTTTCTTTTTGCTGAAAAGGAATCTTTTCGCGGCGGATCAATTTTTGTAGTGCGTAAGGGTTTTCTTCTTCGGCAATCCGTACTATTTTTTCTTTTAAAAGGCCGATTTCTTTTTTCGCGGACACGATGTCCTCTTCCAAGGCGCTTAATCCCGAAACGGCTTTTTTGTATTTTTCGTAATAGGCATTTGCATTTTCGGCAGGCGGCTTTAGCGGATCAAGGGTGATATGCACCGTTCTGCCGCCGTTGTTATAGTCCGCAAGTTCGATAAAGCTCATACCCTTTTTTATCGAATGTAAATTCGAAAACAAAAGATCCCCGGTCAGCTTTAAGGTTTTAGCATGCAAAAACTCATCGCGCTTTTGTTCCAGCCTTAACACAGCCTTTTCGAGCCTTTGAATTTTCGACCCGTACAGGTTTTCCGCTTCCGCCTTTAAATCGGCAACCGAAAGTTTCGGCGCATTATTCAAATACCACTCTTCAATAGCCCGATTAAAGGTTTTCGTGCAATCATATTCCCGCACGGCGTATTCTTTTCGTGCAGCCGAATCCGCCCGCGCTTCCGGCAGTAAAAAAAGGCCGCCTGATATTTCGTTTTTTTTCGGTCTGCGGTAAAAGGCATCGACGATGGTGTTGTTCTCGTCGGTTAATATGATATTCGCCGCCCCGCTCCAAAGCCGTATATACAAAAGGTATACAGAGCCGCCCGTTTGAAAGGTCAGCCTGACGATTCTGTCGGCCTTTATCTGTTCGGCCTGCACGATTTTTGCGCCCTTTATCCTCGATTTTAAAAGTTCCATAAAGCGCATCGGCTTATCGAATTTAGGAATTTTCTTTTCGGTCGAATGGAGCCTGCACCCGCCGGCCTCAAGCGAAATAAAAAGGCTGAGCGGTTTTTCCCTATACAGATACAAAACGAGGGCCGTGTAGGAAGGCTGGACTATTTTTTGAACAAACCGGCCTTCCAAATCCAATTCATCAAGAATCAGATCGATTTCTTTAGTGTTTAAGGACATCAGAAAAAGCCTTTAAACACATCTTTTACCGCGTTTTCGGCCTCTTTTTTTACATCGTTCAGCTTTCCTGCGGCAAGCTCCTTAATCCTCTTTTCGGCTTCGGCCTTTTTCTTGTCTAAGATATTTTCGTAATTTTGAATATCGTTTACGATCTTTTTTACGCGGTTTGCCGCATCGGTAAATCTTTTAATTTCGTCTTTATAAATTTCCCGCTGCTCGTTCAGCCATTTTTCACTTTCCCGTATTAGCTGTGCTTTAAACTTTTCCACCTGACGGGCGAATTCTTTTTTTAAGGCCGCCGCAATTTGATTATCTACATCGGTATCGACGTTTAATTTGAAATTTTCGCCCTTATTGATAATCAGATCAACCTTTGCGTTTACGGTTTTTATGTCTGCCAAAATATTTCTGTAAATGTCGCAGACAAAGGCTGGCTCGAAATCGGGCACGCTTAAGGTGCTGCCGGCTATCCGCACATCGGCGTTTATTGTTACATCGTGTTTTTTAGAGACCTTGACACCGCCGCCCGTTTTTAAAAAACCGGAAAGCGAGGGCACAGCATCAGCGGGAGACGGAATGGAAAGTTCAAGCCCCTCAAAGGTAAAGGCGGTATCCACCAGCTCTTCGGTATAAGAGCGCAAATCAATAAGGCCGTCGGCCCTCTCTTTCAGCTTTCCATGTTCGGTCGTCAAAAAAAGCTTGAGGGGCAGGCCCAACTTATCCGCATCATTTGAAATGCCGCTAGCCCCGCCTGCAACCGCAAAAACATCCTTTTCAGGATGGTGACCTGAAATAGAAATGTTTTTTATAACGAAGGTCGGAAGCGCATTTTTACCGAAGATAAAGGTCTTTCCCGGCAGGCGCTGCATTGCCTTGGACTTTTGTGCAAGGGTCATCTCTTTTTCCTTTTTCGGCTGCCGCTGCATATCTTGCAGATAGGCCATCCCTTGTGCATAATACGGATAATAATTACCGAGCGTGTTGACTATAAAGATCTGAATCAGGTCCGAAATCAGCTTTTTCCCCGTATCGGCGTTTATGGATTTTATTTTTCCGGCAATGTCCTTTACACGGTTAAAATCGTTTTTGATTGCCGTATCGGCACTTTTTACAAGCTGTTCGACGGTTTTAAAATCGGCTTGAATGTTTTTTGCAATGCCGTTTGCAAGGTCAAAACTTTCCTTACCGGCCGCCGAAACTTGCGTAATCGTTTCGATCAACTTAGTCAGCTCGGCAACATCGTTTATGGAAGAAACGTCCACGGCTGCAAGTTTTTTCGAAGCCTCTATCAATTTGACGCTTTGCTTTTGAACCTCGTCCTTGGTACCGACCCATTTTGAAGTCAGCGGATCGACTTTGCTTTTTATGTCGTCGATTAGGGCCGGTGTTTTAAAGGCGGCCTTTTCCCGCTCCAGAATCTTTCTCGGATCGACTTGATCTTGAACGGCCTTTAATCCGCTATCGACCGACACACCGGCTTTTACCTTGTTTATTTCTTTTTCGATCAAGGCGGTAACGGGGTTCGGTTTTTTGTTTGGATCCTTGCGCTTTTGTTTTTTCGGCGGAAGGGCTCCTGAGGTTTTGCGTTCGGTGTTCCATGTAAGGCCTTCGACAGCCATATTTTCCGCAACAAATTTACCGCGGCTGAGCTCCAACAAATTAAAATAAAAATCGATGTTCGCAATTTCGAATAAATTCCGCATCGGAGCGTTTTTGTTTGCAACCTTATATCCTTGAATCCGAAAACGCGTATGCAGTAAATCGAAGTCTACAAGACTTACTTCGCATTTTGCACCGAAGGCCGCCTCCGAAGCGCCGACGATTATTTTCCGCGCTAAAAAGTTTCTGAAAATATAGATAAAAAAGATGACGGCAAAAACGCACAATAAGGCCCCCGCGACGGCCGGCACATTGATTCTGCTCTTTTGCCTGCCTATTTCTTTAGCGATACGATTGATACGTTTTAATTGACTCTTATCGTTTATGGCTGTTTTATCGAATTCATAGAATTCTTTTTTCTTTTTTTCGTCAAAGCGCGAGACAATAAAGCCTTGAATGAATTCGCGGTCGGCAGGAATAAAGATTTTTTTGTAAATTTTTTTGTTCAAAGAACGCTTTGTGTATCTTTTTTTAAAAATCTTTTTTACCTTTTCCAGTTTTTTCGCTTCTTTAGCGGCCTTTTTCAGTTCCTTTTCGGAAAGAGGCTTATCAGCCGTTTGCATATTCCGATTCGGCTCGTCCCGCTGTATATCGCCGGGCCGGTTTTCGGTATCGTGTGTATCGCTCATAATTAAAGCCCCTCCTTTAAGTCGGAAATTTTTGTAATATGTCTTAAAAGCGGTATTTTGGAAATAAGGCCGGTGCCCCTTATGCCTGCAACCGAGGGCTGCATACAGGCGCGGTATTTTCCCGCAAGGAAACGGACAATGGCATAGCACGGAACATACAAAATAAGGCCCCAGATCAGGGCGCCTAAGACCATCGTATTCGAGAGTTTAAAAAAGGCGAGAAAGGGGGTGTTTTCTAAAAAGAGGAACATGGGGCGCAAAAATTGCAGTTCCACCGCCCAAAAACCTATCCGGTTTATTAAAACGTCCATAAAAGGCGTTACAAAGCCCAAAAGAACAAATGATAAAAAAAAGGCGCCCTTGTTTATCCGCATAAATATCGATAAAAAGAACAAGAGCGTAAAGGTAAAATTGTTTTTGGGCAAAATTGCCAAAAAAAGGCCTAATGCAACCGCATGGGCTATATCGCCCGGGTGCGAATTGGTATTAAGCGATTGAAAAAACGAGGTTACATATTTAATCATAAAAGCTCCGGCGCAAGGCCGCTCCCTTAAAAGCATTTTACATGATACGGTGTTTTTTTTCAAGAGAATTGCGGAAGCTCTGTTTTTTTCTTCGCAAAGCAAATTCACCAAGTTTTTTTAAGACGCTTTTTATATTGACTTATTATCTATTGAGGTTTACAATTTATCCGGTTTAAGTTAGCGTTTACTTAAAACTAAAAATATTATCGGAGGGAAGAATATGAACAAGGATGAATTAAAGAACTTAGGGTTTGCATCGAAACAAATTCATGCAGGGTATGAAAAAAACAAATACGGGGCATTGGTGCCGCCTATTTATCAAACTTCAACCTTTGTCTTCGATTCTGCAGAACAAGGCGGAAGAAGGTTTGCCCTTGAAGAAGACGGCTATATCTATACCCGACTTGGCAATCCTACCACAACCGTTGTGGAAGAAAAGGTTGCCTGTCTTGAAAACGGAGAAGCTTGTATGTCGGCAAGTTCCGGTATGGGCGCTATCACCGCCTGCCTTTGGAGTATTGTCAGCGCGGGCGACCACATCGTTGCGGGGAAAACCCTGTACGGCTGTACCTTTGCGTTTTTAACCCGCGGGCTTACCCGCTTCGGCGTGGAAGTTTCGTGTGTTGATACACGCGATCCGGAAAATATTCGAAAGGCGATAAGGCCCAACACGAAAGTCGTCTATTTGGAAACTCCGGCAAACCCCAATATGTATTTGTGCGATATTGCAGAAATAAGCAAAATCGCTCACAGCCTTAACCCCGAATGTAAAGTCGTAGTAGATAATACCTACATGACGCCCTATCTCCAACGCCCCTTAGACTTAGGCGCCGACATTGTCGTTCACTCTGCAACAAAATATTTAAACGGACACGGAGATGTTATTGCAGGATTTGTCGTGGGAAAAAAAGAGTTTATAGATCAGGTGCGTTTTGTCGGTATAAAGGATATGACCGGCTCCGTCTTAGGACCCTTTGAAGCCTATTTAATTGGGCGCGGTATGAAAACCTTGGACATCCGAATGGAAAAACACTGCGCAAATGCTCAAAGGACAGCTGAGTTTTTGGAAAAACACCCGGCCGTAGAATCTATCGCTTATCCCGGCTTAAAGTCCTTTCCGCAATACGCGCTTGCACAAAAACAGATGTCCCTTCCGGGCGCGATGATTGCCTTTACCGTAAAAGGCGGCCTTGAAGCTGGGCGTAAACTGATGAATGCGGTTAAATTTGCAACCCTTGCCGTCAGCTTAGGCGACGCCGAAACCCTCATTCAGCACCCAGCCAGTATGACCCACTCGCCGTATACGCCGGAAGAAAGAGCCGCTTCCGACATAGCCGAAGGTTTGGTGCGCCTTTCAGTCGGACTTGAAGACGTAAAAGACATTATTGCCGATTTAAAACAAGCCTTGGATAAGTCGATGTAAACTGATGTAAACTGATGTAAACTGATGTAAAACGCCTAATGCCGATGCAGCCGATCTGCCGGACGGACTACCTGACAGATAGACTGCATCGGTTTCTCTTTTCCCCATCCTTCTCCTTCCTTGTCATACTCTTATGTAACTTGCCATAGACAGCATTGTTTTAACCGCATATTACTAAGAGGCAAAACAAGATGGTTGAACAAAAAAAACATTTTAAGGCTGAAGCGGCATTTTTAGGGGTTGCCCTTGCAGCTTTGATTTTTCTTTACACCGGCTGTTCGGTTGCGTCGGAAGAAGCAAATACCGTTTATGCCGATTCTCGGTCGAACGGGCTGAGTAAGGAATCCGTTTCCGTTTTGGAAGGCTTACAAAAAGCCAATAGAGAAATTACTTCGCTTGTGCTTCCGTCGGTTATAACCTTGGACGTTGTGGAGCTTAAAAAGGTGCAAAGCCGGCCTGACGACTTCGGTTTTCCGTGGTTTTTTTTCGGACAGCCGCGCGGCGAAAAGCAGGGCGAGGACGGAGAGCGGGAATACAAGGCTGAGGGCTTGGGTTCCGGTATCATCGTGCGCAAAACGGGTAAAACGTATTATGCGCTTACCAATCAGCACGTTATCGGTAATGCAAAAGATATTACCGTTATTTTGCATAACGGAGACAAAATCGAAGGAAAGCTCGTCGGTTCGGATACCCGAAAAGATGCGGCCTTGGTTTCTTTCGAATACGAAAAAGACATACCGGTTGCAAAGCTCGGCGATTCGGATACCGTACAGGTAGGAGATTTGACCTTTGCAGTCGGCGCCCCGCTCGGCTATGTTTCTACCGTAACACAGGGAATTGTAAGCGCAGTGGGACGATCGGGCGGTCCGAACAGGAACAATATAAACGATTTTATTCAAACCGATGCCGCCATTAATCAGGGAAATTCGGGCGGTCCGCTTATCAATATTTACGGAGAGGTAATCGGTATCAATACGTGGATTGTTTCTTCAAGCGGCGGTTCTCAGGGGCTCGGCTTTTCGATTCCCATAAACAATTTGAAAAATGCGATTGAAGACTTTATTAGGTCGGGCAAAATAAAATACGGCTGGCTTGGAGTACAGCTTCTTGAAATAAACGCCGAATTTAAAGAAAGCCTTGAGGTTAAGGATCTTGAGGGTGCTTTTATAAGCAATATCTTTTTGGATTCCCCCGGCGACAAGGGCGGCATAAAACCCGGCGACTTTGTTACGGAAATAAATTCCAAACAGGTAAAAGGCGCAAACGATCTTACGAGGATTGTCGGCGATTTAAAAGCAGGCGATACGGCCGACTTTAAAATTATCCGCAACAAAAAAGAAATTTCTCTTAAAGTAAAAATTACCGAAAGAGATGAAAACATCGTAACGGATACGTCGAAACTGTGGCCCGGTTTTACACCTGTGCCGCTGGACGATCGCGTTATTAAAACCCTCGAATTGGATAAAAACCAAAAAGGTGTTGCGGCCGCTTCGATTCAAACTAAAAGTCCTGCGGCGGTAATGGGCTTACAGCCGAACGATGTAATAACAAAGGTAAACGGAAACAACGTTAAAAACCTTGCGGAATTTTATGCAGAGCTGTCAAAGGATTCCAAAGAATTCTGGTTCGATTTTATAAGGGAAAAGCACAGGCTTTCCACACCGAAAATAAAAAGATAAAACACACTCTCGGGCATCTATAAAAACCTTGTCTGATTTCTAGAGATGCCCGACGAGTTTTTCATAAGTCTTTATAGTATAATGACTTATGAAAAACATCGCAAGTAAATTTAAGGTAAACCTCTAAAAAACTGAAGTTTTTAGAGGTTTCCTCTAGTTATAATTTTACCTCCTTTGGGCCGGGTCGGTTTTCCGTTCCGGCTCTTTTTTTGCAGTTTTATCAAAGATTTCCAATAGATAAATGATATCTAACCGGCAGTTAAACGCCGCAAATTCGGCCTTTCAAGACAAAAATGCCTTATACGAAAAAAAATAAAAAAAAAGTTTGACAAATGTACAAATCTATGCTTTAATATATAAAAGTATATCTTATAAATAATTATACTGAACCACTACAGGGGGGGAAGGCAAATGAAAAAATTTGTTAAAGTTTTATTATGTATGCTTGCAGCGGCTTTGGTATTTGCTGCGTGCAGCGGAAGCGGGAGTACCGTATCGGAGGAAAAAAGCCCCGTAAAACCCGGTGCCTATGCCGATAAAATTATCTATTCTGTTAGAAGCGATGATACCATTTGTTTAAAAGACATCATCGAAGGCAAGGCCGACATGCTGTTTACACCCGTTCCGGCAAAACTTTTAGCCGGTTTAAGCGATGAAGACAGGGATAAGCTCGATGTGTATCCTGTGCCCTCATCTTATTGGTCTCTTTTATTTAATCCCATACCCGACAAGGCTCCGTATACGTGGAAGACCGAAGACGGTGAGGACTTTTTTAATCCGATGGCCATTAAGGAAATACGATATGCCTTTAACTGGCTTATAAACCGCAAAAAACTGGTAGACGAACTTCTTTTAGGCGAAGGAAAACCCCAGTACACTCCTTGTACGCCGGGCGCGCCGGGAAGCTATATATACGACCTATTGGCTATAAAACAGGGAATAACCGATACGGGCGATGAGCAAAAAGCCCTTGAAATGATAGACGACGCTATGAATAAGGCTGCATCTTTGCCTGAAAACAAGGGTAAGCTGATTAAAGAAAACGGCAAATGGATGTTCAATGGAAAACCCGTTACCGTTAAATCCGTAATGCGTGTAGACGACCCGCAAGGTAGGCTTCCTGCTGCCCGCTATATTCAAGATCAGCTTGAAAAATCGGGTATTACGGTAGAAGGGCTGGAGCGCGACCGGCAGACTGCAGGCAGCATTGTGTATGGAGGAAATCCTGCAAAGCTTGAATGGACAATGTATCTTGAAGGCTGGGGTTCAGGCGGTTTTTACTCAACATGGGAAACACCGCTTGCCCAAATGTATTCTCCGTTTAATGGGTATCTGCCGGGCGGAGGCGAAGCTGAATTTTGGAATTATAAAAATGAAATACTTGATTCTTACGGCACGAAGGCCCTGTTCGGCCAATATTTGACAGCAGACGACTTTTTTAAAGAAACCGTCGCTATGTGCGACTTGGGCTTAAAAGAAGCGATCCGCGTGTATGTCGTTTCCGAAAACAGCCTATTTGTCGCAAATAAGGCGCGCCTTAATTCAAGGCTTTTTTACGGCATTTCGGAAGGCTTTAACCGCTGGACGGTTAGGGGCGCCGACGTAAAACCAGATACGAGCGGCCCGTACAAAGGTATGCGGGTTTTACGCGTATTACAGCGTTCGGCTCAAGGTTCTCTTTTTATGGACGCATGGGATCCGGTCGGAGTACAAGGCTTTAGCAGCACCTATTCGACAGCCTTTATGTCAGCTCTTACAGACCGCTGGTCGTTTGATCATCCTGCAACGGGCGTGTATGAAGAATGGGGCTCTACCTTTGATATGAAAAATGCGAAGTATTCGCCTAAGCTAGTTGCGACAGGCAAAAAAACGGCACAAGGCGGCGCCGAGTATATAATGGGAGGAAACATTCCCGTACCGGCTGACGCGGTCATATACGATACGGCTGCTAAACAATGGGTACCTGCCGAAAGCGGTCAAAAAGTGGCTTCCGCCGTTTCCGGTAAACTCGTGGATAACTACTTTTGGCACCACGGTGAACCGGTGGACATAAACGATTTCCGTTTCGCAAAGGCCTATAAGAAGGAATGGTGTATACAGGACGGGGAAGACGACCCGTATTTCGATCAGCCTTTAAGCGGTTATTTAGGTACCGATATTGCTTCCGAGAAAGGCTGGACATTTAATGCGGACGGTTCAATTACGTCATATAAAAACTACTATCATGCCCCAGATCTGCGCTATACGGCCGCACAGGTCGGAGGCGTGGATATAGAAGCGGGTAATCCAGGTAGGGCAACGGTAGTTCCGTGGGAAATTTACGAGGCGATGAGTGAACTCGCTGTACACGGTTCGAAAAGCGCCACCGTTTACAATTTTGCAAAAGACGGCGGCGGACGCGGTACCGAAATAGATACGATTAACGCCGCCTGTGTCGCCGATATCAAAGCAAAATTGGAGGAATTCGTTGCCGAAAAGCACATTCCGCTGCCCCTAAAAGGGTTTGTAACCGAAGATCAGGCGTTAAAACGCTATAATGCATCCATCGGCTTTATCGAAAAATACGGGCACGCCTATATTTCGCAAGGACCTTTTATGATCGAAAAAATCGATACGGTTTCCAGCGCGATGATATTGACCAGGGTCGATAAATATCCGTATATGAGCGACTATTTCCCAAACAAGTTCAGGGTTGATTTGAGCATAATCGAGCGGATCAAGACGCCTTCTTCACCGTCCTCGGATCAAGACGCAGTTTTTGAAATTACGGTTTCAAAACACACCTTCCCCGAATCGGAGACAAGCCCGCTTGAAAACGGCAAGGTTGAAGGAAGATTGCAGCTTCCGTCCGGAGAAAAAGCTTATCCAGCTGAAAATGCAGGCGGCGGTAAATATACGGTTACCGTTCCTGCGGCGGATTTGAGCGGCCTTACAAAAGGCACCGATTACGTTATGGTTATTTTAACCAGTGCAGGCGATGAATCTCCTGCTTCGCAGTCGGTAAAGCTTACGCTTTTAAAATAAAAAAAATTAAGCGCCTTGAAAGCCCTTTTTTAACTTTTCTTTACGCTAAGGGCTTTCAAAGGCATCTTTTCGGGACTTTTTTAAGTAACTGTCAAGAGATGCACCGGTTAATTGTGATGAGTACTTTTAATCGGTGCCTTCTTAATTATGGCAGAAAATCTATTTTTGCCATTTATTTGTGCCTTGTAAGATTCGCTTCCGATAATTTTATTTCTTTACATAAGGAGAATCTATTTATGTACAAGTGGTATGCACTTAAACGTATTTTACGCGGGGTTGTGGTATATGCCGTTCTCATTTTTTTATTTTCTTTTTTGTTCAATGAAATAAATGAAAAGGTTCAACGCAGTCAAATTATGGAAATGGTACGCACCGATGCGCGCTCTCTTAAAAATGTGACACCTGAACAAATTATGAATTGGAAAAAAGAACAGGAAAAGGCTCTTATTCATCAGTACAAACTTGACAGACCGCTTTTTGAGCGCATTTTAAATAATGCGGTGCGTATTTTGACATTTCGGTTCGGGAAATCGACGATTATCAAATCATATTCGGGCTCTCAGGACGTTATAAAGATAATAGGAGAAGCTCTTCCCAGAACACTTTTGCTTTTTACCACGGCCTTTATAGTTAATACGCTGATAGGGCTGGCTCTCGGCTTAAAAAAGGCGCAAAATCCGGGTAAAAGGCTTGATAAACATACTAGTTTGATAACGTTAATTTTATACGGACTGCCTTCGTGGTGGCTTGCAATGCTGCTTATTTTCTTTTTGGTATATATTATTCCGATTTTTCCCTCAGGCGGCCTTAATTCCGTGCCGGCGCCTTCCGGTTTTGCCTTTGTGCTGGATAGAATTTGGCACATGGCCTTACCGCTTTTTACCTTGGTGCTTATCGGGTTTTGGAGTACGGCCTATTATATACGCAATTTGGTACTAGGTACCCTGCAAGAGGATTTTATAATGAGCGCACGGGCGCGGGGCATACCGGAAAAAAAGGTGCTCCGCGGACATACGTTAAGAACTTCGGCACCGCCTTTGGTTACAATGACTCTTTTGTTCTTTTTATCGTCCATGTCAGGACAAATTATTTTTGAAGGTATTTTCTCGTGGCCAGGTTTGGGAAACCTGTATTGGATAGCTGTTCAGCAAAACGATGTTCCGGTTTTGATGGGAGATTTGGCCATTACGACAGGGCTTTATCAGGCGGGGCTTATCATGCTTGATCTTATTTACGGATTTTTGGATCCGCGTATAAAGGTCGGAGGTAAGGCATGATAAACGATTTTTTAGAAAGATTTAAAGACTTTTGGAGCGACTTTAAAAAAGAGAAAATCGGTTTGGTTGCCGTTATCCTTTTAGGTATTCTTATTCTAACCGTCATTTTTGAACCGTTATTTTTGCCGTTTAAGGACGTAAATAAAAATTGGCACAATATTTCGTACTGGGAAGATAATCCCGCTTCCGTCCCGCCGGTGTGGTCAGAATTATTTAAAAGCAAAAAATCGGCTCGAACCGAAAATTTAACCGAACCTACCGTTACGGAAGAAGATTCACGGCAGGCAGGACGCGTTAAGGTGTATTCTTTTGCGTATAATTACAAATACGATAAAAGCCCGGTAAATGTTATTTTTAGGGCAGAGCTTTCCGGTTCTGTTTCGATGGATTTACAGGTCATCCGCCCCGATGGAAACCGCATAGACTTAGGTAATTTTCAAAAAGTGGATATGAACGCTTACCTGTCCCGTTTTGCGGTTTTGCCCGATGCAAAGCCGGCTTTGCAGAATTTTGCTTCCGAATACGGAGCTTCACCAATGTCCGGCAACGCTTCACCGCCGCAGCTCTTGTTTTCGCAGGCTGGTAAGTCGATGTATCGTGATAAGGCGCCTTTAAAAGGTGAATATATTTTTAGATTCACTGTGCCTTTAGAGGTTATAAACAATCCTGCAAATAAAATCGAAAACCCGCGCCTTATCGTTCAAGGGGCGGTTTCAGGGATCATGGGCACCGACATAAATAAGCGAGACCTTTTTTCAGGCATTATAGCAGGTTTAAAATGGGCGCTGCTTATAGGCCTTGTTACAAGCATTATTTCGGTTTTAGTCGGCGTGCTGTACGGCATTATAAGCGCCTATTTAGGCGGTAAGGTTGACAGCATAATGATGTTTATTTTCGATATTTTTATCTCCATTCCGATGATTCCTGTGCTGCTGGTCGCTTCGGCAATTTTTCAGCCGAGCATTTGGATGATAATTATCGCCTTCGTTATTTTCGGTTGGACAGGCTCGGTAAAAACGGTACGCTCAATGGCGCTTCAAATAAAAGAAGAAACATATATTGAAGCGGCCAAAGCGCTAGGTTCTAGCAAGGCCAGAATTATTTTTAAACACATGGCGCCGCTTTTGCTGCCGTACTCCTTTGCAATTATGGCAAGCTCCGTTCCCGGCACAATTATAGCTGAGTCTTCTTTATCCCTTTTGGGCTTAGGCGACCCGACTATCGTTACGTGGGGTCAAATTTTGCACGATGCGCAGCATTCGGGGGCAACTTTAAACGGTTTATGGTGGTGGATTATCCCGCCGGGTCTTTTAATAGCGTTAATGGGTATGATTTTTGCCTTTTTGGGGTTTGCAATGGACAAAATTCTACATCCAAAGTTAAGGACAAGGTAGGAAATTAAAAAATGGAAAACAATCAAAAAATTCTTGAAGTAAAGAACCTGCGGCTTTATTATCACACCTCCGCCGGAATTGTAAAGGCACTCGATGACGTCAGTTTTGACTTGCATGCAGGCGAAACGCTCGGCCTTGTCGGGGAATCAGGCTGCGGTAAAACAACGACGGGTATGTCGCTTCTTAAAATGCCCTCTCCTCCTGGCAGAATAGAAGAGAATTCTCAAATTATCATTAACGGGCGCGACATTGTTTCTTTAACCGATACCGAAATCCGTAAAAATGTACGCTGGCAAGAAATTTCTATGGTTTTTCAAGGAGCGATGAACAGCCTAACGCCGGTTTATACAATCGGTAAGCTGATGTATGAAACCTTGAAGGAACATAAAGCGATGGAAGAAGCTGAGGCGTACGCCCTTATGGAAGAGTATCTGGGCTATGTCGGCCTTCCGCCTGAAATTTTAAACCGTTATCCGCACGAACTTTCCGGAGGAATGAAACAGAGGGTTGTTATAGCAAGCAGTTTATTCTTAAAACCGAAACTTGTTATCCTCGATGAGCCGACAACGGCCTTAGACGTTATTGTGCAGGCGCAGATTATAAACCTTTTAAAAGAGCTAAAGCAAAAGTTTAAACTTTCGTTTATATTCATCACACACGATCTGTCGCTTGAGGCCGAAATTTCAGACCGTGTCTGCGTCATGTATGCAGGCAAAATTGCTGAACTAGGTACAAATGAACAGATATACGGCACCGAACCGATGCATCCGTATACGCAAAAACTGTTACAGGCGACGCCCCTTTTACGCAAAAAGGTGGACGAACTTTCGTATATTCCCGGAACGCCGCCTGACCTGATAGCGCCGCCTAAAGGCTGCCGTTTTAATCCGCGCTGTCATTGTACTGTGGATAAGTGTTTTGAACTTGAGCCGCCCTTATTGGAAATTGAACCGAAACATAAAGTAGCGTGCTGGAGGTGCGTAAAATGAGCGATAACGGAAAAAAGATACAAGACGATTATGTGCTTGAGCTTAATAACATAAAAAAATACTTCGAACCGCACCTTAGCCTTGTGCAAAGCCTTTCGGGTGCCGAGGTAAAAAAAATAAAGGCCGTTGACGATGTAACGCTAAAGCTAAGGCGCGGCGAAATTTTTGGTCTTATAGGCGAGTCAGGCTCAGGTAAGACCACCATCGGAAAGATTGCGATGAAGCTTCATACACCGACGGACGGCACTATTTTGTACGACGGCAAAGACGTTACTAAAAGCGATAAGGTGCGTACCGAAAAATACCGCCGTCAGGTACAGATGATTTTTCAAGACCCGTACGCCTCAATGAACCCGCGTTTTAAAATTCGCGATGTTATGGAAGAGCCGCTAATCATCCATAAAATTAAGGGCACACGCAAAGAAAACGACGAAAAAATTATCAAAGCACTGCGTGAAGTAAAACTGAACCCGCCTGAAGAATTTATGGGAAGATACCCGCACATGCTTTCAGGCGGGCAGCGGCAGCGGGTTGCCACAGCACGCACGCTTATCTTAAACCCGGAAATTATCGTTGCGGACGAGCCCGTTTCGATGATTGACCTTTCAACTCGTGCAGAAATTCTTCACATGATGAGGGACGTTCAAAGGAAGCTGGGGCTGACTTACCTGTACATTACCCACGACCTTTCTACGGCACGCTACTTTACCGACCGCATCGCCGTTATGTATTTAGGGCGCATTATGGAAATGGGGGATGCCGACAATGTTATCGATAATCCTATGCACCCGTACACGCAGGCCTTAATCGAAGCCGTCCCCGAACCTAAGCCTGGAATGCTTGAAGTAATTAAAAAACTTCCCATTTCAGGAGAAATCCCTTCGCCTGCAAATATTCCGCAAGGCTGCCGCTTTCATACGCGCTGTCCCTATGCAACGGAAGAATGCTCACGTGAAAAAGAGCCCGTCCTTACAGATATAGGCAATGGACATTTTCATGCCTGCCGAAGGGCCGAAGAGATTAAAACTGCAGGCGGCATATAATAAAGCGATGTTTGCGATAAGCAAACTCACCCGTTTTTTGTGTACCGTTATAACACCATGTGTAGCCGTTTTGTAATCAGTAGTGCCGTTTTTTCGGCGGTTAAGGTGACGGGATTAACCGTCAAGGCGGCTATGCACCTGTAAACGGAGAGTCTTCTTGCATAAATTCCGTAAAACCGCTTTTCGGCCTCTATGTCGTTTTCTCCGCTTTTTAAGTTTATGCCTAAATCGGTTTCATGTATTCATCATATATCAAAATAAAAAAAGAGTTAGGCCATGCTTCTTATAAGCTGCAAGAACACCAAACATTATACGGCCGGTCCTCTTTCGATCTTGATTTTTCCCGGCATTCGCGCTATCATCGGAAGGTATGAATCCTGTAACGATAAGCCTTATTCCCTTTGCTGCACCGGCCGTCTGGGGGGTGGTAATAATAAAAAAAGACAAGATTTCGTTTAAACTCGTCTTTTTTTCCTTTTTGTGTTCGTTTTTTTCGGTAATTGCCGCAATTGTGTTGCAATTATTTGCCGGTTTTTTGCAGGATCGCTTTTTGGAACGCGCCTCGCTGCAAAGCCTTATTCTTTTTAAAAGTTTTTTTTACACCGGCCTTATCGAAGAAGCGGCAAAATGCTTTTTTTTTCTTGTGTTCATAAAAATTGTGCGGAATAAGGATACAGACAATTCCACTATTAACGCTGCCGTTCCGCCTGCCTCCGTCGCGGTTTTTTACGGTTTGGTATTTGCCTCGTTTGAAAACCTTGCCTATGAACTCTTATACGCCGGCAGCTCCGTTTTGACGCGGCTTTTGACAGCCGATATTCTGCACGCGGGGCTCGGTATTTATTATGCGAAGATTTACAGTGCAATACAGAGGAAAACCGCCATACTGCTGTTTTGTGTGACGTGCTTCCTGCACGGGCTTTACAATATGTTTTTAAATATAGGCGGATTTTTTTCCGCCTTTGCCTTTATCATCAGCATCTATGCCGCCTTAAATATTGTTAAAGCGTATACATCTCAAAAAGAAACTGAAACAATCGGCAGGTAACATAGAATACTCTAAAAAAGAAAGCGTGCGGCCAAAGATTGAAGCTTGGCTTGCCGGCCGTAAAATGCCGCGTATCTTGTAGTTCGGCAGTAAAAAGTGTAAGATAGCGTAATTATGGAGGGAAAATGAAACATTTTCAAAAAATTGTAATTGCGCTTTTAGTTGTATGCGCAGCCGCTTTTACCGCCTGTTCCGGTTCGGGAAAAAGCGTTTTAAAAGACGGCGAATACGTGCAGACTTCGGTCGGACACAACAGCCCCCTTACTTTGCAAACGACGGTTAAAGACGGAAAAATCACTTCCGTTGAAGTCGTGCAGTCATCTGAAACAAAGGGCATCGGCGGCAAGGCAATCGATCTTATGACGCAAGCAGCGGTTGCTTCAAATTCGGTCAATATCGACGGAATAACCGGCGCGACGATAACGTCCGGCTGTGTAAAGCGTATCCTTTCGGAAACGGCAAAGGCCGCCGGCGCATCGGATAAACAAATCCTTGCAATGCCGGCAGTGCGGGCACAAAGCCCCGCCGAAAAAACGGAATATGCTTATGACGTTGTCGTTATCGGAGCCGGCGGTGCGGGATTAACGGCGGCCATCACGGCAAAGCAAGGCGGTGCTTCCGTTGTTATTTTGGAAAAAAACGGTTTTGCCGGCGGCAACACGATGGTCTCCGGAGGCGGTTTAAATGTTGCCGGTTCCGATTTGCAGCAAAAAAAAGGTATTTCCGATTCGCCGGAAAAATTCGCCGAAGATACGTTAAAAGGCGGCGATAACAAAAACGATCCCGTTTTGGTTGCCATTATGACAAAAAATTCTTTGGCTTCCTACGAATGGCTGCTTGACGATATAAAAGTCGACTTTATTCAAGACCGTGTACAGCAATTCGGCGGACATTCGGTTCCGCGTGCCTGCATTCCTCAAGGGAATTCGGGTTATGCGCTCACCGAGCCTTTATTGAAAAAGTGCGAAGAATTGCACATCGATATTTTTTACAACACAAAGGCCGTAAAACTTTTGCAAAACAATGGCGGTGTAAGCGGCGTTTCCGCTGAAAACAACGGCAAAACGATCACTTTTAACGCGTCAAAAGGCGTTGTTTTGGCAACCGGCGGCTTCGGTGCAAGCATTGCCATGCGCGAAAACTACAATGCGGAATACGGCGCAAAATATAAAACAACTTGTTTGCAAGCTTTGCAAGGTGACGGTATCGTAATGGCAAAAGACATCGGAGCACAGCTTATCGATATGGAATATATTCAAGTGTATCCGACCTGCAATCCTTTAACCGGCATCATCTCGTATGTTGCCAATTCCAGATTCGACGGCGCCGTGCTGGTGAATAAAGAAGGAAAGCGTTTTACGAACGAAGGCGGCAGACGCGACGTCATTTCTCAGGCGATTCTCTCCCAAACGGACTCATGCGCATATTTGGTTTGGGGAAATGAAATCGAATCGGTCGGGAAAATGACCGAACTGCACCGTACCGAATACGAAAATTTGGAAGCGAACAAATTGATTGTAAAGGCGAATACGCTGGAAGAAGCGGCCGACTTTTTCGGCATCGATGCGCAAAGTCTTGCCTCGGAGATTGCGAAGTTCAACGGTTTTGCCGCCGACAAAAAAGATACCGAATACAACAAAACGGGCGCGCTGCGGAAAATCGAAACGGGGCCGTTTTATATTGAAAAAGTCGCTCCCGCCACACACCATACAATGGGCGGCGTTGCAATTAACGAAAAGGCGCAAGTAAAATCGGAAAACGGCGGTCTTGTTGACGGGCTTTTCGCCGCGGGAGAAGTCGTCGGCGGTATTCACGGTACCAACCGTTTAGGGGGCAATGCCATTACCGATGTTATTACCTTCGGCCGTATTGCAGGAACGAGTGTTTTACAAAAATAAAAATTTATAATTCGTATATTGTTACCGTTCTGCTGCGCCCGCTTTATCGGCCGGTGCCGCCGAACGGCTTTTTTATTGTAAATATTTTATTGGTAATAGAGAAGCAAGCTGTTGCGCGTATTTTTTTACGGCTTCGCGGCCCAAAGGCGTTGCGCTGTAGAGGGTAAGCGGTTTGCGGTTTACAAAAAGCTTTTCTACCGTTAAATAACCGGCGTTTTCCAATTTTTTGCAATGCGCGGTTAAATTGCCGTCGGTTGCGTGTACCTTATCGCGCAGCACGGTAAATTCGATTTTTTCGCAGCCGAGCAAAACCGACATAACCGCAAGCCGCAAACGGGAGGACAGCCGCTCGTCGAGCAAGCGATGGTCAAAAGAAGCGTCGTGCCGGTTATCGCCGCTCATCGCCGGTCTTCTTTTTTCGCATAATAAGCAAGCCCGCAAAGGCGGGAATTGTCAGCAGCACAAAGGTTGCCGCGCTGATAATGAGCGGCGCCGCGTAGGGCTCGACAAATATACGGCCTGCACAACCGTCAAAACATGTTAAGGCTGGAAACAGGCGTAAACTATGTTTATAAAAAATAAGCCGGATTTTTTTTAACAAATAAAAAAAGAGATTGGCTCTTAAAGCCAATCTCCATATTTTAACGTTCTTGAAAATTGTTTCAAAACGTATTATTTTATCCGGTTAAACGGTATCCGGATGTCAAAAAATACCGTCTAATCCGTAGATATTCTATTATCGGACAAGGGGAACTCAAACTTAAATTTTTCTTTATAAAAAATACATTTTCTTTATAAAAAATACATTTTTTTATAAATTTTACGGTATTTAGGGAATTTTCTCTCCGGTTTTTACTGTTTTATCGAATTTTATCAGAGATTTTTTAAAATATGTGCAAGGGAAACTGCTATGTTTTCGTATGCAGACAAAGAGGTTCGGTAGGTATTTAAAAATAAATCTCCTTCCGTGCATGCGGTATTATCATTTTCGTTTAACAAAAGATTAAATCCTATTATCCTGTTTGCTTCGTTTTCGATAAGCGCCTTATCAATCTCTGAAAGCCGCTCGTTTTTTGCAGCACAAACGGCTTCAGGCATCCGCTTTTGCTCTTTAATAAACAAGGCACATATTTCAGCGCCCTCTTTGGAAAGCTTTTCAGCCTGTGTTAAATCTTTTTTTAAATTCTGTAATGCAGCCTTTATTCGCCTGCTTTTTTCGCGGCTGTCTTTTATATGGGTTTTTATAATGCCTTCTATTCTTTCCTTTTTTAAGGAAGAAGAACAACCGGATTTTTCAGCCTTTTTTAAAAAATCATCTTTTAAAAGCGGGGGCATATTGGGAATTTTTAGTCCGCCGGGCATTAGGTTATAAGTTTTTATTTCAGGAAATTCCGCAAGTTTACTTTCAAACCACCATGCATACATTTGAAGCCGCTTATCCGTTAAAACGCTTGCACTGTAACCTTCTTTTAATTCTGGGCAGGCAGCATAAATTGTCCGGTGCGAAGCTGTTTCGGAAGGGAAAAATCTTGAAGAATGAATCGCATTGTCTTCTTCAAAACGGCTGCCTGAAAAATGTGTTTGATGTTTCGTAAAAGCCAAATCCAAGCCGGCTGCAATAATTTCTTTTATACCTAAAAAGCGGGCAAAGTCCCACGCTGCCGTAGCTACCGAACCGCCGGAAACAATCCGCCCATTATCTCCGGATGCCTTTTCTATATATTGTGCAAGCGGAAATGTCGAAGCGCATAAAAAGGTAGCGGCAGTTTTGATTCTGAGCACAGCTGGGTACACGGAAGATTCCGTAATCAAAACAGAAGAAGAAATATCCAGCCCTGCAATATGAAGATAATTCCAATATTGGGCGTCCATTAAAAGAATAAAATCGGGTGTGATGTTATTTTTTATACAGGCTCTAACTGATGTATCGGACGCAATCACGATAAATCTATCCGTATATTCTTTAATTACTGCAAGTTGACTGTTCAAACCAGGTCCTGCGGCAATTAATAAGGCGGGGCAGTCTTTAAAAAGATTTTTAAAACGATTAATTCCTTCAAGCTCCGAAATAAGATGCACATTTTTAAACAGGTTTTTAAGCCAAAGCCTTCCGAATTTTTTTAAGGTATTTTTATTAAGAATGTTTTTTTCGCTCATTCTTTTTTTTAAAGCTTCAAATTCAGAAAACCACGCCGCTTCAGCTTCAATAATAGCCTGCTGTTTAAAAACCGGAAGGGTTTGTAAGTTTTCGGCTTCCAAAAAGGCCGCCGCTTCATGGGTATAAATTCCTAAAAGCAAGGTTAGATTTTTATGTTTGAAAAAGGCTGTAAGCGGACGGCTTGCCAAAAATAAAGCAAAGATAAAAAGGTCCGGTTCTATTATTACCAGACGAGAAGAAGGATTAGCCGCCGCATACAGCTCAGGAAGATAGCCCAATCCAAGCCCGTAAAAAATACAAGCATCCTTTTTTGCCGCCTCGGAGCAAGTAGAGAAAAAATCAGACAAAAAAGTTTTTTCCGCTTCCTTTACGGGATTATATTTTGAATGCAAAAATTTTCCATTTACACAAAGAGAATAAACGGGAGCACACTCGGCGCCCGCCCGTGTTTTTTCCAAGGCATAAGAAGAAGGCAGTTTTTTTAAAAGGTTAAAAACCGTCTTTTCTTCATCAAAATGCAGAAGGCGGGCTAAATCAGGAAAGCGTTCCGTAAAGGCCATTACATTATTCAAAAAGTTATTCGTCAAACCTTCATCATTCAAGATTGAGTTCAATGGTCATACCTTTTTGCAAAATGGTACCGGCAGGCGGCGTCTGTGAAACGACATAACCGTCCCCGTTAATTTTTACCGAATATTGTTTTTGCAAAAGCATATCCAGTAAAAGCCTTTTCGGAACGCCGGTTAAATCCGGCATTCTGGTTTTTAAAACAATCGGTTTGTTTTCGGAAACGGAAATCCGCCCCGTGTGCTCCACCGTCGGAGCATTTTCCCGCGCAAGCCCTAAATAGTCTATTATGTCGCTTGCCGCCTGCGAAATGGCGGGCGCCGCTATAACCGATCCATAAATCTGACCAACCGGTTTTGCAAAAACGGCATATAAAATAACTTTAGGATCGTCTGCTGGAAAAATTCCAATACAGCTTGAAAGAAAGTCGGTTTTACTGTAGCCCTTTCCGTCCTTATTGGCCATCTGCGCCGTTCCCGTTTTTACTGCAATCGGAACGCCATTAATTGCCGCCCGCCACGCTATACCTTCAATAGAACCCGTGCGCATATAGCTTAAAAGCAGCTTTGCTGTTTTTTCGGAAATAGCTTTGTTCACAACCGAAGGTTTATGTAGATACACGATATTTCCGTCACTATCCGTAATTTTGGAAATAAGGCTTAGCTTTACAATATTTCCGCCGTTTGTAAAAGCGGTTGCAGCCTGTGTAATTTGAAGCGCCGAAACTCCTATTTCCTGCCCTATGGCGATGGTATGTTTTGTTCTTACAGACCAATTTTCAGGATTTGAAAATAGACCGGTCGTCTCTCCTGGCAATTCTATCTTTGTCTTTTCTCCAAAGCCGAAACCTTTTAGCTTATCGTAAAATTCGTACTTATCGGTTAACTCTGCAATCTGGGCAGAACCGTCATTACAAGAAAATCTGATAATATCGCGCGGGGTAACAGCCCCGTGAACCTTTAAACAGGTAATCGGCTTAATATTTTGCCTCCCAAACTCGAAACGGGCATCGCATTCATATACATCATTATCGTGAGTACTTCCAAGCTCTAAAAAAGCTGCCATCGAAAAAATCTTAAAAACCGAACCCGGTTCATAAATATAATTAGCGGGGCGATCAAAGCGTTCTTCAGGCGAGCTTTCGGTAAAAGTAGCCAAAGGAGCGGACGGCTCGTTTGCATATGCTAAAATCTCGCCTGTTTTTGCATCGGCGGCAATAAACATCGCAAGCTCGGCCTTTGTTTCCGTCATCGTTTTTAAAAGAACCTTTTCAAGCATATATTGAATATTGCCGTCGATACTCAAAAAAACATCATAGCCCTTTCCGGTATATCCTTTTGTTTCAGGCGGCGGAGAAAGAATATTTTGCAAAGAATATTCAATTCCGGTTCTACCCTTCCCGTCATCACCTAAAAAACCGACAACGGTAGAAGCGAGCTTATTTTCAGGATATGTTCTATTAAAAACCGACTCGAAATTAACGCCGCTTATTCCCTTCGAATCTATCACAGCTTTTATGGTCTCTTTTTCGGTTTCGGTTATACGTTTTTTTAAATACAAAAAATTCGACTTTGAATTTTGCATTTTTTCCAACAACTCCGATTCCGGCTGCTGCAAAACCGGTGCCAAATCGCCGGCTGTTTCCGCAATGCTTTTTATTAAAGATTTATCGGCATAGAGATTATAGAAGGTTGTTTGTACTGCAAGGATTTTTCTGTTTCTGTCATAAATACTTCCGCGTTCGGTTACAATTTTAGGCTTTAAAATCTCAGGTGTCCTAAAAATCATATATTTTGCAAACTGAAAAATCAGCAAAACAATAAAGATAAGGATACACGTTATAAAAAATATAAATCTATATTTTGAAATAAATTTATTTACTTCCATGTTATAACCTTGCCGTAAATACTGTCCGCAGAAACAAAACCATAATCCCGAGAATCGTAGGAGCTGTCAGGATTATCGCCCAAAGCCAAAACCGTATCCTTAGGAATTTTCCGTGCAGGGTTTTCCAGCCGGCCGCCTAAATTGCGGAACTGCGCGGCGGAAAGGTTTACGCTTCTTTCTCCTATGGTCATCTTATAATCCGATAAGCCATTGTATAAGGAATTAAAAGAAAAATCTATAGGCATATCGGAAATTCCAATACATCTTTTTACAGCAAAATGCCCGCCTTTTCGGTACACGATAATATCGTTTACCTTAGGAAACGCCCAGCGCACCAGATAATAATTTCTTGAAGGGAATTTGATACCGTAGGCAGCCTTAAAAATAAAAACAAGGTTGCCCTCTTTAAGGGTATTTTCCATAGACCTGCCCTTTACGGTTTTGATATCAAAAATAAAAATTTTAAAAATCAAAAATACTAGGATAAGAATTAAAAAAAAGACGGTTTTTTTATCTTTAATTTTAAGAATTGTAAGCATGCGTATAATTTAATTATCGGTTTTAAGAACTCTCGACAAAAGAAAACCGTCATAAGCTGATTTTGCTGCGGCCTGCTCCGCTTCCTTTTTTGTTTTTCCGGAAAACGGTCCGTATTTTTTTTCGTTTGCAGCAACCGAAACCCAAAAGGTTCTGTTGTGATCGGGACCGGAAACCTTATTCAACTCGTATTTAGGCACCGTTTTAAAATGCTTTTGCATAAATTCCTGTAATAAAGACTTATAATCGCTTATATATTTTTTTTGCAGCGTAAGTACAATAACCGGCTCAAACAGTACTAAAATAAACTTTTTTACAGCCTTAAAGCCTGAATCAAGATAATAAGCCCCGATAATCGCTTCCAGGGCATCGGCCAAAATAGCCTTTTTTCCCCGCCCGCCGGACATTTCCTCTCCGCGCCCTAAAACTAAGTACCTGCTTATATGCAAATCTGCAGCAATTTTAGAAAGCGCTTCTTCCGACACAACAGAAGCCTTTATTTTAGCCAATTCGCCTTCAGTTTTATCTTTAAACGATTGATACAGATAAGCGGCTATGGCAAGCCCTAATACGGAATCGCCTAAAAACTCAAGACGCTCATTATTTTCGCGAAGACTATTTTTTTCATTAGAAAATGATCGGTGATGGAAAGCAAGGTCAAGCAGGCGTAAGTCTTTGAATTTAACTGACACCTGCCTTTGAAACTCAAGAAGCGCCTGCCTCCTCCCAGCCTCAATACCGAGCCGTTTAGGAAACAATATAAGCTCCTTTTAAAAAAAACTATTTTTTCTGTGACTTAATAAATTCATAAGCGTCGCGGACCGTTTCAAACTCGTTAGCTTTTTCGTCCGGAATGCTTATACCCATATCCTCTTCAAGGGCATAAACGAGTTCGTACGTATCAAGACTGTCCGCCCCTAAATCCTGCCGAAACGAAGAATCCAGTGTAATCTTGTCTTCTTCAATTTCCAATTTTTCCGCAATCAGCTTTTGAATTTTTTTAAACAAATCTTCCATCTATTTACTCCTTTAATCTAGATTATTAGGATTAATAACTTGCTTGCCTTTATAAAACCCGCATTTCGGACATACGCGATGAGACATAATTAAATTCCCGCATCCCGAGCATTCAACAAGGCTAGGCGCCTTTAACCTCATATTTATTCCGCGGCGTCTGCGCGTTCTGGCTTTTGACGTATTTGCTCTTGGTACAGCCATATCTGTATCCCTCCACTAAAAAATATCGTTAAAACGACAGCAGTCTAGTCGCAAAAAATCCGCAATTGCGCTATTTTACTCGTTCAAGGCGCTATTGTATATAAAAACCGATAAAAAGTCAAGCTTTTTTAGTCAATACCTCTTACAATTTATAATATTAAAAATAAAGACCGAATACATCTTGCCATAAAACAAAATACGGAAAATGTGCTACACCTTAAACTTTTTAACCTCGTCAGCCAAACTGCCTATGCTGGCCTTGTTTTTTTTCACAATTTCGTGTACTTCCTGAACGGCATTGTTAATTTGAACAACGCCAGCAGCCATCTCATTCATACCGTCGGTTATAATGCGGGTTAAATTATCAAGCTTTTCCATTTCCCCTGCAACCTGTTCGCCGCCTCTAAGCATCTCGGCCGAACCGTCCTTTACCTCAACGGTGATGGTGTTTATATCCTTAATGGCCGACAAAACCTCGTGCCCGCCGTCTTCTTGCTCCTTCATTGCCGCCGTTATCTGATGGCTCATATCTTTAACCTGATCGGAGAGGCTAAAAATGATATTAAATTTTTCTACCGCCGTTTTTGAAGCATTTGAAAGCGTCTCGATTTCGGTACTGAGCGTTTTAAGCGTCTGCGTTATGGTTTTGCCTTGAGCAGAAGATTCTTCTGCCAACTTTCTAATTTCGTCGGCAACAACGGCAAAGCCCTTCCCCGCCTCGCCCGCGTGCGCCGCTTCTATAGCGGCATTCATCGCCAAAAGATTTGTCTGGCTTGCAATATGCTGAATAACACTGCTTGCCTCCATTAAGCTTCCGGATTCTTCGGCAATCCGGCCGGTAATTTCTGCGGAATTAACCAACGTATCCTTACCGTCGGATGTTGCCGATGCAAGATTTTTAATAACCACATCAGACTTTTCAAGCGTCTGCGTAATGGAGCCTATATTGGCAACCATCTGTTCTATTGAAGACGAAGAGCGGGCAACACTTGCAGACTGCGATTCAATCCTGCCGTCAAGCTGCCTGATGGTACGGATAATTTCTTCCACCGTAGCCGCTGTTTCGGCCACGCTTGAAGCCTGTGTCAGTGCCTGTTGCTTTACCCCTTCCACATTGGCGCTTATTTCGTTTACAGCACTCGCCGTTTCCGTCATATTATTCGATAAATCATCTCCGATACGGCTCATAATGTCGGCATTATCGTCAACCGATTTTATTGAAGAACCGATCTTCATAATTGTCTCGTTAAAATAAACGGAAAGCTGGGTAACCTCATCGCGGCCGATAAGCGGCAGCCTGACCGTAAGGTCTCCTTCACCTTGGGCTATATCCTTAAGCGCACCTACAACCATTTGAACCGGCCCTACCATCTTCTTCGCAATAATAAAAATTATTAAAAAACAAATAAACAAAACGGATAAGCCGATAAAAAACATAAAATAATTAAGCTTTTCTACCGTAGCGAAAAAGTCCTTAACGGGAGCGGTAATAATAACCGTCCAATCGGTATTTTTCATTTTTGAATACGAGCCTATATTCTGCAGCCCGTTATGTGAATAATATGAAACGGCAGGCTCGGATGCGTTCATCGCCTCTTCGTTAAACTTTACAAGATTTATAAATTGAGGGTCATCGGTGCCTTGCAAGTTTTCCATAGCAGTAACAAGGTCGTTATTTTTATGGGCAATCACTGTACCGGTAGCACCCAAAATAACGCAGTAGCCGTTGGTTCCCGGCGTTATACTTTCAATCTGGTCAGAAAGCCACGTACCCGATACTGCAGCGGCAAGGGTTCCGATAATTTTATGCTCGTCATCATAAATGGGAAGCGCAAAAACCATAATTAACGAATTATCAGATTTGGAAATAATAGGCTCTGAAATAAATCTCTTTCCCGATAAGGCGGCCTTAAACCATGCGGTGTCCCTTACCGCTATAGCCCTTCCGTTGGCTGTATAACGTATACCTTCAGTATCGGTTACACCGATTTCGGAGATATTATCGTTAAAAGAAGCCTCCTTTTGTAACATAACTGCCTTTTCGTAATACGAATAATCGGCATTGGTAAAAAAACGAGCCCGAGCAATCCCTTCAAGAAATTGAAAAAAGGCCGCAATTTTACAATCAATAAGGCTGGCGGTATCGCCTGCCTTATCGGTAAGATGAATTTCTATCTTTTCGGAAGCGGTTTTATATGCTGCCCTTACGGCAAGAACGCTTTGTATACATATTGCCGCAAATATAAGCGAACCGAAAATAATAAACAACTTTTTACGTATAGAAAAAATTTTGTCCATATACTACCCCTAATGCAAGGAAATAGCCGAACCTTTGTTATTATATAGTCTTTGCCGATCCGTTTTATAATAAACTCTTTTTCGGCTTTTTTATAGAAAACGCCCTGCTAAAGCTATTTTTATAAAACATACTTTAAATGCATTTGCTATAAAATATTAAATCTCCTCATTAGGATTATTATACACGGTATTCAGGCCGCTGTCAATTAAAAAGTGCCAAAGCTAAAGAGCATCTTTAAAAAAAATAAAGCTTAAAGCAAAGCTCACCTTAAAAAAAACGCCAGCTTAATTTAGGCAAAAACATACGGTGCTTTTAGAAAAAAAGTCTGATGTTTTTTCATTTTTTTAAAGGCGCAAATTTGACTTTTTATCCGTTATTCCGTACAATTAATGGGACAAGTATTTTATAAATTGATGTAAGGAAAAAAAAGATGCTGCGGCACGGCTTTGATGTTTACTTACCCTTTTACAACGATTAAAACAGCTATTGACTATAAATTTAATTTATGCTAGAATGCGCGCAAGCAGTAAGGTCAAAAATTAAAACCAACATCTATGATAAATGGAATAAAACAGCCGGAAGACGGTTTTATAAAAACATCGGAAAGGCCATTAAGTGCGCTCAATTCGGAACAAAAAGCCAAACTGAACAGAAGAGGCAACGAGTTATATAATAATCACGATATAAAGGCAGCGGAAAGAATTTTTGTTACGACAGGCTATTCCGATGGTTTAACACGCATAGGGGATTATTACATGAAAAAAAACGATAAGCTGACAGCCTTAAAATTTTATCATCTTGCACATAATAAAGCAAAAGAAGGGTTTATACTTGATGAACTGGCCGCTCTTGTAAGGTTGTTTTTATAGAGAATTTCTAAAAACCTTATTCCGATTTTTAGGAATGCTCTATAGATTAAATAACGGTATATAGAAGGTTAACAGCGAGACTATTATTTTATGGAGAGCCTATGGTAAAAAGGACAATGGTAAAAAAAAGCGTCCCCAATAACGGGGGAATAGAAAATATTATTTTGAACATTCAAGAAAATCCGATACAGGCACAAGTTTCGGAATTATCAAAGCAAGCATATATTCTTTTAAAAAATAACGATACCGCAGGCGCAATACATAATTTTAACGAAATATTAAAGCTTGATACAACCAATAATTATGCATTGGTAGGCTTAGGCGACGCCGAAAGAAAAAAGAACAAGTACAATGAGGCAATCAAATTTTATAAACAAAGCCTTGAATATCACGATAAAAACAATTATGCCCTGTTCGGGCTTGCAGACTGTTATAAGGCTTTAAAACAGTTCCCCGAGGCGATAGAGATTTGGGAAGAGTATTTAAAACTTGATAACACAAATATAACGGTTTTAACGAGAATTGCAGACGCTTACCGGAAAATTAAAAATTTTACCAGAGCGGAGCAGCTTTATCTTAAAGTTTTGGAAAAAGATCCGAAAAACGCTTATGCCCTAATAGGGCTCGGTCATTTAAATTACGATTTTAAGCACTACCGTGAAGCCCTGCTTTATTGGGAAAAAGTCGTAGACACAAGTGAAGATATGATTGATATCCGAATTTTAACTTCGATAGGAAACTGTTACAGAAAAATGCGCTTTTTTGAAAAAGGCATTCAGTATTTCCAAAAGTCTATAGAAAGGGAGCCGAATAATTTTTACGGCTTATTCGGTTTGGCAGACTGCTACAGAGGATTAAATCAGCATAATAATTCCATTGTGTATTGGTATAAAATTTTAGACCTTGACCCGAAAAATAAGGTTATTTTAACCCGCATAGGCGATGCGTATCGGAATATGGGCGAATACGATAAGGCAAAGGAGTGCTATCAAAATGCGCTTGATATAGCCTTCGATTCCTATGCTATGCTTGGGCTTGCAATTCTGTGCAAGATACAAAAAAAATATGATGAGGCGATAAAAAGTCTTTCCGTTTTAAGGAATGCCGAAGAAACGAATTATAAGGTTTATCTTGAACTTGCCGACTGTTATATCCAAAAAAATAATAGGCAAGCGGCGATAGATGTTTTAAGTGAATTTCAAAGAAAGGGCATAAAAAATCAGCTTATAGCTAATCTGCTTTTCACTCTTACCAAAAATGAATAATACCCTTTCGGGTATGCTGCCTGAAGATATTTTTACCGCATGTGCCTTAAAACAGAAATTTAGGGCCGACCAGATTTTCAAATGGATAGCCTGCGGTGCTAAAACCTTCGGCGCGATGAGTAACCTTTCTTTAGAGCTCCGCAAAACATTAAGCGATACATTTTCCGTATTTTCTACATCCGTTTTTAAAACGGAAATCGATAGCGACGGTACGATAAAACTGGGTATTGAATTATCAGACAAAGCGCGTGTTGAAACGGTGCTCCTTTTCGATAAGGCAAAAAGAAAAACAGCCTGCGTTTCCTGTCAGGCAGGCTGTCCCATAAAATGCGCATTTTGTAAAACAGGCAGTTTAGGTTTTTTGAGGAATTTAAGCGCCGGCGAAATTACCGAGCAGTTTTTTCATTTGGAAGAAAAGGCAGGCCTTTTAAGCAATATCGTTTTTATGGGAATGGGAGAGCCCATGCTAAATTTGCCGGAAATAAAAAAAGCCGTCTCCATTCTTACCCATCCGAAAGGCAGAAATCTTTCAAAAAGGCATATAACCGTATCAACCTCAGGCATTTGCAGCGGAATTTACGAAATGGCGGATAAAGGGCCGGACGTAAGGCTGGCTGTTTCGCTTACGACGGCCGACGAAGATTTGCGGAAGGAGCTGATGCCTGTTGCGCGCTCTAATTCCTTAAAGGATTTAAAAAAGGCCATTGGGTATTTTAACACAAAGTCTTCAAAGCGGGTAACACTGGAGCTTGCTTTACTAAAGGGGGTTAACACATCACGCAAGGCTGCCGAACAGGTAATAGCCTTTGCAGACGGTTTAAACTGCCACTTGAATTTGATTCCGTGGAATCCGGTAGCGGGCCTAAATTTTAAAACGCCCTCACCTTCCGAAGTAAATAATTTTGAACGCCTTCTTAAAAAGGCAGGGCTTAATACGACCTTACGGCAAAAACGTGGGCAAGGCATAAGCGGCGCCTGCGGCCAACTCGGCAGCATTGTAACCGAAAAGTCTCATGGCCAGACTGTATCCGCCTACCCCCCTACCCTTATGTAAAATGCCGCCGACCTATCGTGCAGTGTGGTAAATATTGCAAGCGACGCCGAGTTTATCTTCGGGTATCGGCTGTACATCAAAGGAAGGCTTTGCAAAAAAGTATCCTTGGAACAACTCTACTCCGAAATGAAGGAGTGTTTCGATTTCTTCGATAAATTCCACTCCCTCAGCCAACACTATTATTTCGCGTTTTTTTGCATACGATACGAGATTTTCAAGTATATTCTGCTTGTCAACATTTTTGTGAATATCACGCACAATAGACATATCAATTTTTACGATGTTAGGAGCCAAAAAAACCAGCGATGAGGTATTGCTGTAGCCTGAACCGTAATCATCAATCGCGATCATCGCATTCCAGTTTCTAATTCTTTCACGCTTTATGGAAAAAAAGTCAGCATTTAACGGCTCGCTTTCGGTAATTTCAAACACGATATTCGATAAGTAAGGCCTAAATTTTTCTTCAAATTCGTTGAATTTTGCCTCAGGCAGTATTTGAGAACTTATGGTGTTTAAAAAGACTTTTGTATCACGGCTTATCTCCCCAGATTCAACCTTTTTTACATAGGTTTTCATCGCAAGGAATAAGGTCAACTCTTCTATCAAGTGCAGTTTGGACTGGGCTCGTGCAAGGCGTAGAACGTCCATCGGGTTTTTAAATTCCGGCAGCATCGGGCGCATAAGCATTTCATAAGCATAAACTTTTCCCGAAGCGGCAGAAACGATAGGCTGCATGGCATATTCGATAAGCTCGTTTTCTATCATACGGTTCAGATCTTCCATACCATGAATTAAGATGTGATTATCCTTATAAACCGCCATGTCGAATTCGTGCAGAGAGCCTTTAAAAGAATGCTTAACGTCGTATACGGCAAAATTTGCATAGCGCATTAAATCCCGCTCGTTATCGGCATTATAAGGATACCACGCAAGCCCTGCCGAAACCCTCAGTTTCATTTCCGTTAAGTCGGGAAATACGACCGTTGCCGTTTGTAATTCCTTCCAGAAGGTATCGAGAATTGTTCTTATTTCTTCGACGGAAGAAAAGCCGTAAAAAAAGCTGCAAAACTCATCGCCTAAAAGACGGCAGACAAAGCATTTTTTATCCTGATGAAGCGTTATCAGTTTTTTGCCGAAGGCTCTGATATGCATATCGCCGTACGCAATGCCGAAAGAATCGTTTATAAATTTTAAGTTATCGATATTCCAAATAACCAAGGCACATACGCCCTCCGGCTTTTGTTTAAAGACCTCGGCTATTTTTTTGTCAAAGACATTGCGGTTATAAAGACCGGTCAATTCATCATAATTCATTTGAACTTCAAACAGTGCTCTCTCTTCGCGCTCCTGCGTAATATCCATAGCGATGCCTAAAATCCGATGCTCTTCTTTTGTTTTGGTAAATTTAATCCAGCGTATTTCTCCAGGCTGTCCGGCAGGAATGGCATAAGTTATATCTTCTTCGGTTTGAAAATCGATATAGGCCTTAAAACCGTCAAGCAGGGCATAAAATTCACCTTCGGGCAAAACGGTATCTTCAGTATAGTCGGTTATGTTAAAAAGCTTAAACCAAATAATATTACAAAAAACGGTTTTTAAAACCGTATCGTGTTCAAAAACGCCTATCGGAACGTGTATTTGTTCTATAATTTTTGAAACATGGGATGCGGCGTTAAATACGCTCGTACTCAAATTTTCTACGGCCGAAATTAACACGTCCATTTCGGTTATGCCCATTTTTTCTATGTGAATGGGCTTAGTTACATCGCCCGTTTCCAATTTTACAACAACTTTTTTAAGCATATTCGAAATATATTTACTAGATAAAAAACCGCCGATAAGAAATAATATGGCAGAAGCGGCCAAAATCCACCAAAACAGTTTTTTTAAATCACTCGGAAATGCAAGAATATTTTCTTCGGGAACAAAGCCCATTAAAACCCATTTCCGACTTTCGTGAATACTGTTGCGCGGATAGAGATTAAGCTCCTGCACCGAGGCATATTGCGATTTTTTAAAAAGCACCGTTTCGCCTTTAGTTTTATACATACCGTCAAATGACAGCGGCTGCATATTTATATCGGAAAACTGTGTAGTATGCAAAGTACGTAGGGTGCCGTTTATAACAATAGGCATAAAAGTATTGCCCATATCCTTGTCATACAGTGCCAAACAGTAGACTCCCGACCTATCCTGATCCAATTCTTCAAATTGCAAAAATGACTTTAAATAGGATTCTGTTAAGTCTATGCCGATAACACCGTACACGGTTTTATCCTTGTTTATAAGCGGAATAGAATAAGTAACGACGCGGCTTTCCGAATGGGTAAGATAAAAAAGAGGGCTCCAATACCGCAGGTCACGGCTTGCAGCTTCCTTATACTTTTTTGCAGCCTCAAGCGGAAAATAAAAATACCCTGTATCGCTTTTGGTTTTATCTTTCGAAATCAAAAAATACGGCTCCCAGTCGGAATCCAAGGCGATCTTATACGGTTTAATTGCCGAAGAATGACCGCGGGCAATCAGTATATCTTGATTTTCAGGCGAATAAGAGGCGGGGTCGATGTTCCGCAGATAAAGCCCCGGATACGCGGTTTCCGAAGCATTTGCGGAAGCTGCAGGCAGGTCTAAAATCAAAAACGCACCGGTAACGGAATGCTTTCTTAAAAGATGCAGCAGTTCGGGAAAAATCGAATGCAAAATGTCGTTTTGAATGCCGGTTTTATTTTTCAGTTCTTCAAACGTTATGTTTTCCGCTTTGAGTTTTTCATCGAGTATTTCCAGTATTTTTCCTTCTATTATCGAAAAGGACGTCCAGCGGCCGATCATTCTATTTTCTATGTACAGTTTTCTGTTAAAAACCTTTTCGGTTAAAACCTCATAAGAATTATGCACGGATCTGTTATACACATTTGTCTTAATGTACATGACAAGCGTTATGATAATTTGCAAAAAGAAAAAAACACACAACGGCCTTAACAACCACATCAATATTCCTATACTCCGCTTATGGCTTGCCGTCTTACTCTTCTGTGAGCTCATGTAAAAAAGTCCTTTATACCTAAATATTATTTTAATGCGTTTAATGTTTCTTTAAGATTTTTCGACCATACTGCAAAACTGTCATCGCTTATAAGCTTCTGTAAGGTTTCGTTATAGAGACGCACGTTGCTTGAAATAGCCTGCAATTCAGCGCGTTTTTTTCGCGCTTCGGTATGAATTGTTTCATAAAGGATATGGCGGGCAATACTTGCATTTTTAAAACCTGGCTGAAAATAAAGAGAAGAGTCCAATATGGTTTGTATACTTACCTTCATCGAAGGAGCTATATATTTTGAAATTGCGCTTCCGTAAGACTGTATTGCCGAGTCTATATTATTGGGTAACAAAGCAGCCCTTTTTACGGGGAGAGCTCCCGAATCTACGGCAAATTCGGTATTTTGTTCGACAGCAGTAAACCATTTTAAAAATAAAACGGAGGCAAGCTCCTTTACAAACGAGCTTTTCAGCACAGCCATCCCGCTGCCTTGCTGAACGGCAGCTTTCCGTTTTGGATTTTTAAAATGGGGCAAAGGCAAAATTTCAAGCTCTACTTTACACAGCTGTCCGTCCTCATATGATACGGTTTGCGGCAGATAAACGGAAGCGGTGGTTGAAACAATACAAGCAATGATTTTACCGGTTTTAAGGTCATCGCTTCTAAAACGGCCTTCCGCACCGAAATATCCTTTTACAAAGGGCACGTAATAATTATCCCACAGCGTTTTTAACACGGCATCATCAAAAATATATTCTATCTCTCCGGTTTTGGAAACCTTAAACATATCGGAACCCAATTCATAAGCGCCGACCAGCATATAATTATTCGCAGAATCCCTTCCGAAAAAAGGCGCTCCGTCATTTATTGCCGCCGTAGCCTTATCGGTCCAGTTATAATAGAGCTCTGCAACCCGTACAATATCCTCCCAGGTTTTTAAATCGTCATACGAAAGGTTGTGCTCCTTTGCAAACGGCTCCCATGCGGTCTTATTCAAAATGAAATTTTCCGTTGCCTTTGCGACAGGAAAAAGTTTTATATCGTCATCAATACCGAAGCCTGAAAAATATAAAAAGTCGTATATATATTCGTCTTTTTCATCTTGAGTAAGATATTCGTTTAAGCGGGCCAAAACGCCCCTTTTATTAAACTCGAAGGCTGTATCAGGATAGGCGGCAAAAATATCGGGAATGGTATCCGCACCTATTTTTTGGTCTAAAGCCTCTTTTACAAAGAAGGCAAGTTCGGCGGCATTACCGGCTCTGCGAACGCTTTTTACTAAAATATCGTACTTACGCCCTACCGTTTCATTAAATAAGGCTACAAGTTCATCGAATTTTTCTTTTTGGCGGGCATTATAGTGATGCCAAACAGTTATAGTTACAGGTTCTTCGGCATCCAGTAAGGCTTCCGGCCGGTAATATTCGTCTTTTTGGGAAGAATTATTATAACCTTTACCGAAACAAGCTGTAAAAATAAGGGTGCTTATAAAAAATATAATAAATAGAAGGTTTTTCATAAATAATTCCGTACATGAACGGGCATACCTGATAATATCATATATGGACTTTTATTTCAAGGCAAAAACTAAGATAATAGAGAAATTACCGATAAATATTTTAACTAAAATTCTGAAGGTTTTTGTATTATTACATATCCGAGCTTAGTTATCTCACTGTAAATGGTGCTAAGAGAATCATCGGTGCCGGAGGCGGCAGCAAAAACCGCAACATACAATGACGGATCGGTTAAAGGTGAGGACGCAGCTTTTACATCAAAATCATCTCTTTTAATATGCTGAAAATTTTTTCCGTTTTGACGCAAAGACTGCCCCTGCCTTACCGAATTTATAAAAAAATCGTCATGATCGGCGGCAAAAGAAGAAAAGCGGAATCTGACAAGCCGGTCGGACGGAGCCTCATGAATAAACGGCCGTGAAGAAGGGTCTCGTCCGGTATGGGTTAAAAATTTAAAAGAAAGAGAGGACAACAGGTAAAAAGCAGATGCGGAAGGATAGGAAACATTATAGGATTCTGCGGCTCTAATAGCGGATATGCACTCGGCTTTACTTTCGTAAATTCGATAAAAAATATCAAAGCCTTTAAAATATCCGGCCGCATTGCTGCTGTTTTTAGAATCGCTTGTAGTAAATTCAAAATACAGTTGCGAGTCATCGGCCAGTCCCGACGGATCCCATACGCGGATAGGCGGCACAAGATAGACTATACCGTCTATCCCGCAGGAAAAAAAAACACAACTAAAAACGATTAATAGTATTGTTTTTTTCATTTACAAAACATTAAGGCTGTGGAGCAGCCCCCGATAGAACAATAACCCGCGATTTTGCCAGTAAGGCCCATTCGTTTTGCGGGTACACACTCAAAAGCTTATTATAGGCGGTTACGGCCTCATCGGTCTTTTGCAAGGCCTCATACATCCTCCCTATATTGAATAAAGCCCGCGGCACCTGCGGAAAGGCCTTTACCTCGGATGCCTTTTTGTACAATGACAAGGCTTTTTCGTTATCACCCAATTCGTCGGAGCAGGCGGCGGCATTAAAATACGCAAGGCCTACAGGATAGCCTTTTTTTACACTTTTGGCCGCCGTTTCATAAAATTGCAATGCTTCGGTATAATTTTTGCGTTGAAAATAAATCTCTGCAATGGCAGTATTTGCTCTAAAAGCGGCATAGGAGGAAGAATGTTTTAAAAGAAGTGCTTTTAACGCTTCAATCGTTTTATCTTCTTCGGCCGTAACGGCGTCAGAAGTTCCGGCGATTTTTTCCTCTCCGTATGTGTCTTCAGAAAGCTCATTATTTTCTTCTGCAGGTTTATTTTTTCCTTTGAATTGTTCAAAATCATATATAACTTTTTCCACCGATGAAACCGCTTCAGCATTCATCTTTTCGGAAACCGCAAAAAATATAATAACCGCAATAACAGCCGTAACCGCAGTTCCTAAAACCGCTAACATAGCCTTTCTGTTTGCGCTCAAAAATGCGCTTACCGATGCGGCAAAATCTCTATCTTCTTTTTCCAAAGCCATTTTTCCAACTTCCTCGCATTCTTTTCAAGAAAATCCAGAAACGGCCGCCCTACCTGCGGCCGCTCTTGCATTCTTTTTGACGTCTTTACTCGGGTTTGTTTTTTAATAAGTCTCCCAGGGTATAAGAAGAATCGCCTTCCTCCTGCTCATCGGACATATACTGAGAAATTTCTTCCTGCTGCTGCTTTCTCTTAAAATCTTTAATCGAAAAAGCGGCTTTTTTGTTTCTCGGATTTAATTCGATTATAACCGCCTTAATCTTATCTCCGACAGCATATTTTGCCAAGACGTCTTCAGGCGAATCCTCTTTATTTTCAACAAGGTTTTGTTTGTGAATAAGCCCCTCGATACCGCCGGGTACCTTCACAAAAACGCCGAAATCGGTTACGGAAGAAACTTCGCCTTCGATAACCGAACCTTGCTTATAGGCGGCGGAAAACTGCTGCCACGGGTCTTCGGTAAGCTGTTTAATGCCAAGTCTTATTCTTCTCGTTTCGGTGTCGCATTCGGTAACGATAACTTCAATTTCCTGATTGACTTCAAGCTCGTTTCCCGGATTTTTAATCCGCTTTACCCACGAAATATCGTCAACATGCAAAAAGCCGTCAATGCCTTCTTCAAGCCCGATAAAGGCGCCCGCATTTGTTATTTTAACGACCTTGCGCGTAAGGCGGGTACCAACGGGATAGTTTTCTTCTATTTTGTCCCACGGGTTTTCGGTTACCTGTTTAAGCCCCAGCGAAACACGGCCGGCTTGAATATCGTAGCCCAAAATCATACAGGAAACCTTGTCGCCGGATTTTACCATATCTTCAGGCTTGTTGATTTTTTTGACCCAACTAAATTCGCTGATATGGGCAAGCCCTTCGATTCCTTCGTCAAGTTCGATAAAGGCGCCGAAATCGGTTGTTTTTGTAACGGTTCCCGTTACGATATCGTCAACGTGGAATTTATCTTCAAATTGAAGCCACGGATCGGGCGTAAAGTGTTTAAGCGAAAGGTTAATGCGTTTGTTTTCAGGATCAAGCCTTACAACCTTCAGCTCGATTTCATCACCTTTTTTTACAAAGTCTTTAGGCCGCGTAACATGGCCCCAGCTCATATCGTTTATATGCAAAAGTCCGTCAAAACCGCCTAAGTCCACAAAGGCTCCGAAACTGGTAAAGCTTTTTACAACGCCCTTTACCGTATCGCCGATTTTCGCGCTTTCAAAAAACTTAGCGCGCTGTTTTTCTGTATATTCTTCCAGATACTTGCGCCTGTTTACGACTATATTTTCTCCGGTTCTGGAGTTAAAGCTCAGTTTTTCGATGTAGAATTTAGATTTTAATCCGATAAGCGTTTCGGGTTTTTCAACTCTTACAAGGTCGGCCTGGCTTAAAGGAAGAAACGCCGTTAAACCGCCGCCGAGTTTTACCTCGTAACCGGATCTAACCTGCTTTGCAACCGTTCCGTCAATCGGCGTTTTATCGGTAAAAGCTTCTTTTAACGCTTCCCGAATAATCATTTTGTCGGCCTTGATTTTAGAAACTTCAAGCCGTCCGTTCAGCCCTTCGGTACGCTCTATAAGAACCTTTACCTTATCGTTTATCTTCGGTTCTTCATCGAATTCGTCCAAAGGAATATGCCCTTCGGATTTACCGCCTACATCGACAAAAACAGTCCCGTTGTTTACATCAACAACATAACCTTCTTTAATTGTCCCAGCCCTGGGAGCCTCAAAATTGTTTAAGTACTCCTCTTGTAATTGTGCTTGGATGTTTGCATTGGAGTCTTTTTCAACATCCTTTACCACTTCCGTCTTTTCCATAGATAACCCTTTATCGTTTATTTTGTCCAGCATTTTTACATAAACTTCTTTTATAGTCAAGTCCGATGTATCGATATAAAATGCATCGGGAGCAATTTTTAAACTTCCTTCTTTTTTATTTTTATCGATTTCATCTCGTTCGAGGATAGTTTTTTTTATTTCGTCCAAGGACAGGCGGCTCGTGCCCTGCTCAAAGCGCCGCCGTGCCCTCGCTTCGGCGGATGCATCGAGATAGAATTTAAAATCCGCATCGGGGAAAACGACGGTCGTCATATCCCTGCCCTCGCATACAACGCCCGTTTTGGCGGCCTCCGTTCGTATTTTTTTGTTTATTATATGACGTATAGGAACAATTGCGGAAAGAGGAGCTACAACGGCTTCTACTGCATCGCTTCTCAAATACGGTTCAGCATTTTCGCTGTTAATGTACATTTTTCCGTTACGATAAAAAAGACCGGCATTTTCGGCAAAGGCAGTCCAGCGCCGTTCATCGGCAAGGTCAGGAACAGCTCCGCCGCTTCCGTCTTCTTTTCCGTCAAGGCTCCGCAAAATTGCTAAAGCAAGCGCTCTGTAAAAACTTCCCGTATTCATAAAAATGAGGTTCAGTTTGTCGGCAAGCATTTTTGCAACAGTACTTTTACCCGATCCGGCAGGTCCGTCGATGGCCACAATCATATCTTTACATTATATAAATTTTTTAAGGGTATGTATATAGTTTTTCTTAAAAAGTATAGTATTTTTTTGTAAAATATATTATTATCCTTCCGGTATGGCAAAAAAGAACGGTAAAAAGGCGTCTTTAGGCTGGTTTTTTTGGGTTGCTTTTATAGCGTTGGTAGCCCTTTTGTTTTTTATCAATAAAGACAATATAAAATCGGTTTTAGAAAAGACCAATGCAAAAACTATTTTTCAAAAAAAAGAGGGCGGAACCGAAGCCGTTCCGGAACCTGACCTTGCACAAATTCAGAAGGAAATAGAAAAAATTACGGCTTTTGAAGAAAAAGCTAAAACCAAAAAAAACGCAGCTTCAAAAAACGGAAAAAAGAATAAACAAAGCGCCCGTGCAAAAGAAACGGAAGAGGAAACGGCCTTACACACCGTGGAGACGGATTACGATGAAGAAGATGTTCGCAATAAGGGTGAAACAGCCGGCATAAAAAAAGACGGTATACTTGCGGCGGGTTTGGAACATACCGATAACGGAACAAAAGAAAAACAGGCGCACCGAAAAACCGTATTGTTTTTCGTGCATGTAGAAAACGACGGAAAAATTGTCAAAAGGGCAGTAAACAGGGAACTTGCAAAAACGGGTTCTCCCATGACGGCGGCGCTGACGGCTCTTTTTAAAGGCCCCACTGCACAAGAAGCAAAACAGGGCTTTCGCTCCTTTATTCCGCCTGCAACGCGGCTTCTTTCGGCTTATGTAAAAAACGGAACGGCGGTCATCAATTTAAGCGAAGAATTTCAGTTTAACCAATACGGGATAGAAGCGTATCAGGCACAGCTTGCTCAAATCGTATTTACCGTCTGCGAATTTCCCACCGTAGATGCAGTGCAGTTTTTAATTGAAGGCGAAAAAAAACAGTACCTCGGCGGCGAGGGGGTTTGGGTCGGCTCGCCCCTTTCGGTTAATTCGTTTTAAACGGTTTTACTCAAGACTTAAGTGATGCGCAGGCCGGTAAAAGCCGGCCATACAAACCTTCGCCGCCGAAAGGAGCTTTAAGGACGGGCTTGAAATGAAAAGAAAAACAGTAATTATTTTCAGTTTAAGTTTTACGGCTGCATTCGCTGTTTTTTTGATTGTTATTTTCAACCATATTGCCGAAGAACAAATTAAAAAAGACAGAAATTTTATCGATAATGAAATGAAGCCTGCTATTATTTTTGTAAAAGACTTTTATAAAAAAAGCGCCCCGTTTCGGCACAGCTTTCCGTATCGGCGTTGAGCGCAAGCGTTTTACCGCAAGACATCGGCCTTTTTAAGCCAGTTGTAAAATTCCAAGCCGCTTACGGAACCGTCGGGGTCGAACATTTTTCCGCCGACTAAAGGAATAACGTCTTCTTCAACCGTGCCTAAAACCGAATCGAAGTACACCCCGTCCATCGCAACATCGGCTAATGGCAGCTTATACCTATTTGCGTATTTACGGCTGTATTTGCTGAGCATTCGGCTGTCGGTTCCCGCAATTAACCGCCACAAAAAAAGAGCGGCATCTTTTCTTTTTGCATAATCTTCCTGTACGATAAGATCAGCCGCATACCAGCCAGCCGCCTTAAGCCTGTCGGCAAGCATCTTAGGCTTCCACTGCGCAGTGCCAGTTATAAAATCTAGGGCGTGGGTGTTGTCCTGTGTCAAAACCGCCATGTCTATCAGCAAGATCCTATCCTGTTTTAAGATTTGTGCCGTCGTCTTTTTTATGTCTTTATCGACGGTGTGAAATTCGCTGCAATAATCCCGCAGCTTCCCGTAACGCACCCGATACTCCTTCGGCAAAAACTCAAGTGCGCCGTCAAAGGCAACCAGCGCTTCGGTATAATTGCCGGCCGTATACTGCACCGCACCGAGCTGCGCCCCAAGCCGATAAAAGGAAGGGTTAGCTTCAATTTTTTTTGAAAGATATGCGGCCGCATCTTCAGGCGGCATAAGGCGCGCAACAAGCAATTCAACGTATTCTTCATATGGGTTGTATTTTTCGGCAATCCGCAGCATTTTTTTTGCCTGCGCCTTATTGTTTTTAAGAAGATAATAGTCGCCGTAGAGGGCATAAACAAGGGCTAAATAACCTGAATCGGATGAAGGCGAGGATAAAAGCGAATCCAAGTCTTTTTTAATGTTTTCAAGTGCTTGAGCGTTTTCCGATTCTCCTTGCAGGACAATGGCCTTTTCTATTTCTTCGGCGGCGCGGATATTATCCGTTTTTGAAGAAGCGGTGTAGATAAAGTCCTTTTGCATAGTAGAACACGAAACGATGGCCGCAAGTATAAGCGGCATACAAAAGACGGCTATTTTAAATTGTCTTATCATATTATCCTCCATAAATATTTTTTAACTGTGCAGAGCTCCCTTAGATAAGCGGGTACCCCTGCCCCGCTTAAGGCGGCCGCCCTTTTTTATACACCGCCTGTAACGGCCTTTTTATATGCAGTCAAAACGTGCAACGTCGGCGCCGTAATCGATGCCTTCAATATCAAAGCCGTTTACGGCCAAAAAGTCGTGCCGGTAGCCTGCAAGGTCGGTAAGCTGCTCGCTGTTTTCGCTTGTTGTTTGCGCCATCAATTTTGCAACGGCAGCCTGTACGTCATCTGCAAGCTCCCAATCGTCTATGCGGATTCTATTTTCGGCGTCTACGGGAATAGTGCCGTCTTCACGGTACAGCCGTTCTCTAAAAAGGCGGTTCATTTGCTCGATACAGCCTTCGTGCGTACCCTTTTCTTTCATCACCTTAAAAAGAGCGGCAAGGTAGAGCGGAATAACCGGAATAACGGCACTTGCGCGGGTTACCAAGCCCTTGTTTACGGAAACAAAGGCTTTTCCGTTAAAGGCTGCCATAAAGGCGTTTAAGGCGCCTGCCGTCGCTTCAAGGTGTTCTTTGGCCTTGCCGATTGTGCCCTTGCGGTACAGCGCCTGCGTAGCTTCAGGGCCGATATACGAATAAGCCGCCGTTATGCAGCCTTCCGCCAGTACGCCCGCCTTATTAAGACGGCGTATCCAGCGTTCCCAGTCTTCACCGCCCATAACCTTCACCGTACCGGCGGCTTCTTCTTCCGTTGCAGGTTCTGCAGAAATCTCTTTTAATACCCCGGTAAAAGGGTCGAGTGTTTTACCGGTAAAGGTTTTGCCGAATGGTTTTAAGACGGATTTGTACATAACCCCCGAATCGGGGTCGGTACGGACAGGACTTGCAAGGCTATAGATAACAAGGTCGAATTTGATGTTGTGTTTTAAGGCGGCGGCAATAACTTCGTCCTTTATTCCGTCGGAAAAGGCGTCGCCGTTTATCGTTTGGTGAATAAGATTTTCTTTTTCTGCCGCCTTATCAAAGGCAAGGTTATCGTACCAGCCGGGTGTACCGTATTTGGTTGCCGTACCTTCTTTTTCAAAAGAAACGCCTATGGTGGCGGCCTTATAACCGAAGGCGGCGGTAATGCGGCTTGCAAGCCCGTATCCGTTAGAACAACCGAGAACTAGTACATTTTTCGGCATTGCAGAAAAGACTTTATGCGCAGCTGCTTGTTTTTTTATGTAGGCGATTTGATCGTCAACGCTTTTTTTGCAGCCTGCAGGGTGTGCATTAAGACAGATATTGTTCCGTATCATCGGTTTTACAATCATAGTATTTCTCCTTAAAAATTCTTTTATAAACCAGCGGTGCGATTTTGCCGGTCTTGTGCAAAAAGCGGCAGCCATGAAAACCCTTTTTTACATTAAACCGTAACTTCTAGTTACCCGTAAAGCAGGGGGTTCAATACCGGCGGCAACAGCCGTATCTGATGGGCAGTACCTGCACCGCGAGGATGCAGTGTATACTTATTTTTAAATTATTGCAAGAGAAGCAAAACCATCCCATCCTTGTAATTAAAAAAAGTTTTCTTTACCGGAACCCGGCAAATTCTCAAAAGGCAGCTTCCGTCTTCCCTATTTTTTGATAATCGGGTACAGTATACGGATTATGAAATTGAACTTTATGGGACAGACGACCGCTCAAAGGCGGGAGCTTATTTTAAACGCTTCGCCGATAAAAACACTGCTGGTTTTGTCTGTTCCCGCATTGATGATGGCCCTCTTACAAGCAATGATGCCGTTTACAGACGGGCTTTTTATTAACCGTTTGACCGATCATATCACTGCAAGCTCCGTCAGTTTTTCTCAACCTGTTATTTCCATCGTGCTGGCCCTGGGGCAGGGCTTAAGTGTGGGCGCTTCGGCAATTATCGGCCAGCTGAACGGCAAAGGCAAAATCGATGAGAGCCGCAGGGTTGCAACGCAGATCTTCGTATCCGGTTTTTTGCTCGGTATTGTATCAGCCCCGCTCCTTTTTTTTGTCGGCGTTTTTGTTACCGCCTCATTAAAGAGCGAAATCGGGCCGGTCGTTTTCCGCTATATTTCGCTGTACGCTCTTGTAATGCCGTTCGCTTTTATGGAATCCATTTATAACGGTATTAAAAACGCAAACGGCAAACCGGAGGCGCCTTTTATCAGAATGATAATAATGCTGACAATTAAGATTGTAGGCAACGTTATTTTTTTGTATCGCTTCGGATTAAAAATAGAAGGCTGTGTGCTCGCTTCGCTTTTGGCAAATGTCATCGTTGCCGTTTGGATGTTCGCCGACTTGTTTATAAAAAAGTCGCCCGATAAGCTGACCTTAAAAGGCTTTCGGTTTCATCTTCCCGTATTAAAAGAATTGCTGCGGATCGGTTTTCCCGCAATGGTAAATTACGCTTTTATTTATGCAGGCTTTTTTTTAATCAATAAAGAGATGGAACCGTACGGCCCCGTTATTTTAAACGGCCAAAGTATTGCAAACAATATTTCAACGGTTTGTTTTAATATACCCGGCTGTTTTGCTGCTGCGGTAACGACGATGGTCAGTATGCAGATAGGTTCCGAAAACCCTGCAAAGGCAAGGCGTTCATGCTTTTTAGGCTGTGCTGTCAGTATGATAAGTGCCGCCGTTTTAATTGCCGCCGTCGTTCCGTCCTCGTCTTATTTGGTCAACCTGTTTCAGCCGAAGCTGCCGGAAATCGGCGAAATTGCAGTAAAGGCGCTGCACATTTACACCTATTCGGTGATAGGCTTCGGTCTTTGTATGACTGTGCAGGGCGCCTTTATCGGTTTGGGTAAAACGAAGATACCGCTTATGATAGGCATTTTGCGGATTTGGTTTTTGCGGTATGTTTTTATTCTTTTAACGGAAAAATATCTTTCGTATTATTCGATTTACTGGGGAAATCTTTTTTCGAATATAACGGCGGGTTTGCTGGCGCTGATTCTTATTTTGAATACGAAATGGGTTTCGGCAATAAAAAAGACCGGCCTTTAATTATGCCGTTTACTGTCTTTGAAACGGTATAATTTGTAACAAATGACTAATTGACAATTTAACTCTTTTGCGGTTAAAAAAGTAAAAAACTTTCCCCAAAGTATTGAAAACTATACAAAAATGTCCTATACTGTGCCGTAATGAAAAACAAATGCACCGTCGGCACTTACAATCATTCTCACAAAAAAGATGAAAAAACTTTTGCAAAAGCTATTGACATAAAACCGCGTATCGGCACAAAATTCACAGCTTCACAGCTTCACAGCTTCACAGCTTCACAGCTTCACAGCTTCACAGCTGAAGGCTCGTTATGTCCAAATAAATTCACAAACAATCATACACGAATTTTCTCAACCAATAATACGCACGGAGCGGGATTACCGTCTTCGTGCGTTTTTTATAGCATGTCCTACTGGATTGAGACCCGTCAATCCAAAAAACATGGAGGTAAAAGACGTCGTATCGGGCAAGGTAAACGAAGTACTCACCAAAGGCGGGGTCGTCCAGCTGGTAGGAAGCCGCCTTAAATTCGATGCAAAAGACGCGGTGCAAGGCATCTTCTTTGTACCCGAAACGGGAGAAGCGGTGAGGGCAACAGTAATAGCCGAAAACAAACCCGCCCGCCTCGTGGCAATCATCCCCGCGGATTTGCCGGCCGACACCTACTACATCGAAGTGCACACAAAAATACTGGAAGGCAACAAATCCGGTAAAACACTTAAAACCGGAAGGTTTAATAAAGCCTTGAGTGTTGCTGCATAATCAGCTGATGCGTTGAAGCATACTTCGAGTAAGTCTCGAAGCACCGTTCTAGGATGGCTCGAAGCATAAGCCGACGCAGCCTCGAAGCATCGTTCGAGGGTATCTCGAAAGGTAATTCGAGAACGCCGCACCTTTTGTGCGGATAATCTAAATGTCCTTTTGGATTGGGACTAGTCAATCCAAATCAGGGGAGGAAAGCCCCTAAGCCGAAGGCGGACACGGATGTCCGCCCAGAACAATCGCACGAGTTTGCGCTTAGCGAAAACTCGAAGCCCAAGAATGTACACGGACGTACATTCTTGGGCGGGGGAGCACCCCCTTAAACAAAACAATTTTTATGGAGGTTTTCAAGATGAAAACAAGTAATTCAAAGGCTAAGGCATTTGCCTTAGGAAAGACGGGAGCCGCGGCGCTCATCATAGCCGCACTTTTAACACTGGCACTGCTGTTTACCGGCTGTAAACAGGCGGGCAGTAACGGCGGAGGTAACTCCGGCAGTACGGGAAACTCCGGCAATTCCGGCGGAGGCGGTAACTCAGGCGGAGGAGGCGGAACGCCGCCCGCACCTCCTGAGTATACAGTTGTAGCCTACGGCGAAAACGGAGACGGCTTAAAAAATTATCTGCAAAACCTGGCAGGTGAGCCTGAAACGGTGCACAAAATCGAAGTAAGGGGCTTCTCTCCAAATGATCTTACATCCACATACTATGGACATATATCCCCTTTTGCAGAAATCATTCAAGAAAGCGGTAAAAAGATTGCCCTTAAACTGCCTGCCGATCTTACTAAAATAGGCGATTGGGCTTTTAGCAACTGTACGGGCTTAACAAGTATAGACCTATCCGCCTGCACAAACCTTACCGGAATAGGTGAATATGCTTTTTACGGCTGTACGGGCTTAACAAGTTTAGACCTATCCGCCTGCACAAGCCTTACCGGAATGGGAATTTCTGCTTTTGAAGGCTGTAAGGGTTTAACCGAGGTAAAACTGCCTGCAAACCTTACCGAAATAGGCGGTGAGGCTTTTACAAACTGTTCTAAATTAACGGGAACTATAGTATTCCCTGCAAATCTTAAAACCATTAAAAGTTATACAAATAGTACTTATCCTTATAGCATTGTAGGAGCCTTTGAAGGTTGTACAAAACTTCAAGGAGCCGACTTTTCTGCTTGCACAAACTTTACCAAAATAGAAAGTAGTACTTTTAAAAACTGTGAGGGTTTAACCGAGGTAAAACTGCCTGCAAGCCTTACCGAAATAGGCAAGAGGGCTTTTACAAACTGTTCTAAATTAACGGGAACTATAGTATTCCCTGCAAGCCTTAAAACCATCAAAAGTTATAGAGAGAGTTCTTATCCTTATGACTTTGTAGGTGCCTTTCAATATTGTAAAAAACTGCAAGGAGCCGATTTTTCTGCTTGCGCAAACTTTACCAAAATAGAAAATAGTACTTTTAAAAACTGTGAGGGTTTAACCGAGGTAAAACTGCCTGCAAGCCTTACCGAAATACGCGAGGAGGCTTTTAAAGACTGTGTAAATTTAACTAGTGCAGTCTTTGCAGATAAAAACCGCTGGGATGCAGGTTCGACTACTATAGATTCAACCAGTTTGGAAGATTATGCAACAGCTGCCAAATATTTACGCGAAGAAACCGATAAGGGCGGTTATTGCGATAAATGGTGGAAGAAAAATTAAGATTAATTGGTAAGGTGTAATGTGTAGTGGGTAATTGAATTACAGATTACCCATTACACAATTGATTAAATATTAATTATAGGGCTAAAATCCCAAAGGAGAAAAATAAATGCTTAAAGTATTTGTATTAAAAGGTGTTTCAGACAGCGGTAAGACTACCACACTTAAACTGATAGATGGCTTATTAAAAGAAAAATATCCTAATCCTGAGTCTGTTGCTTCCAAATATAGTAATGGTAAATCTAAAGATTTTTGGGTTATATACGATCTTAATGTAAACGGAAAAATTATACGTGTAGGTTTAGAAACAGGAGGCGATGATCATGGGTATATATATGAGGATGTTAAAAGGTTTTTATTAAAAAAGTGCGAAATTATTTTTTGTGCTTGTCACCCGTCGGGAAAAACATTAGAAGCTATTAATACATATAAATATCACGGCGGTACGGTTACATTTATAGAAACCATGAAGGAACCCGATAAAGCAAAAAGCGATGCAAAAAATAAAGCCGACGCACTAAAATTAATCCAAATGGCAGGTCTATAAATTTACTCTTTTTAGTAAATAGTAAGATTTATGTTCCGGTAAACTTGTAATTTTTTTGTATTGGTGCATAATCCTAACTATAATAAAAATAGGAGATATGAGAAACAGCTCGGCAGGAATTCGGTCTTGCTGTTTATCTTTGAGTTTGCCTTTCAAGCAAACGTCGTGTTATTGTATGTAGTTTTGCATTCTGCAAAAAAAAACAAAAACGGCACAGGCAACTTTTTCCAAAATACGATAAATGTTTTTTTCGAAAAGCCGTCTGCGCCGCAGTAAGGACTAAACCGCAAGCAAAGACCTGCGGCCTGTTTCTTAGAGTTTGGAGTGTCTTCTAAAAACCGAAACTTTTAAAAGCACTCTTTAAAAATTTTATCCGTGCCTGTAACTTACCCCGATCTCGCCGATGGGATGGTTCCAGCCTTTTACGATTTTTCCTTTGGAAATAACCCTACACGTACCGCATTCAAGGCAACCGAGGTGGCTAAAACTCATTTTACCATCTATGTATTTATAGCATTCGGCAGGACAGGCAAGCAGGAGTTTTCTGATTTCCGTATAGTCCGTATAATCCCTATCGACGTCGATGTGAGAATTTTCTTCATCGGTATGAAATATATCAAGCGCAAGTTTATCTTCAATTTTCATCTTTTTCATATTAAAAAGCCTCCATTACCGTAGTAATTAAATTTACAAGCTCGGAAGCGCTTGTACGCTGTGCCAGAGAATTGACTATATACATAATCAAGCCAGGTCCGGGTTTTCCGTCAACGGTAAAGGCCTTTGCGGCTATATCGTTTACCATTTCAGGCAGATTTTCAAAAACTTCCCTTCTGGATAATATTGTCGGGAAGCCTTTGTAGCTTTCCATTTCCCGCATAACAAAACTCTCATCAAGCAGCTTTTTATAATATGAAAGAGAAGCAGCGCTAAAATCCTCTGCTTCATGCGCCCTTATAACCGTTTCCGCAGCTAAGCGTCCGGATTCGATTGCGAAGTCCATACCCCTAACCGTAAAGCCCAAGTTTACACAAAAACCCGCTGCATCGCCGGTAACCAGAACCCCGTCTCTGTAAAGTTCAGGGATCATATGTATTCCTTCTTCAGGCACAAGATGACCGGAATACTCTACCGTTTCCCCTCCTTCGATATAAGGTGCAATCGCCGGATGCTGCTTAAATCTATCGAGCAACTGGTTTATAGAAAGATCGGTATGGCCTATATCGCTAAGCGTTGCTACAATACCGATAGAAACCGTGTCCTTGTTCGTGTATAATAAGCCGCCGCCGAAGCCGCCCATGGTAGGATCACCGCAGGAAAGCCATGCAACGCCCTCACCTTCCGCAAGCCCGAACCTTTGGTTAATAACGTCTTCGCCGAGCTTTATAACCTCTTTTGCACCGACTGCAACCTGATTAGGCTCAAGTTCTTTTTTCATTCCAAGACTTTGCGCAAGCAAAGAGTTGACCCCGTCAGCAAGAATAACGACGTCTGCATACAGTTTGTCACCCGTAGCTTCGACCCCCACAACCTTACCATTTTCGATGATCAGCTCATTGACAAGAATTCCGGGAATAATTTCTGCCCCCGCCTCTTCAGCCTTTGATGCAAGCCATTGGTCAAAGGTTGCACGCAGCACAGTGTAAGAAGCATTATCTGCTTCAGAACTGAGCTTCTTTGATCTAAATCCTACATCAAGGGAACCGTCTTCACTCATAAGTGAAATTTGTTCTTTTATAACTTTTCTCTCAATCGGAGCATCCTTGGCAAAATCGGGAATGATTTTTTCAAGGCTGTGGCCGTAAAGCCGTCCCCCCGTCATATTCTTTGCACCGCAGTAATCCCCTCTTTCTATAAGAAGCACCTCAAGACCTGCTTTTGCAAGAACAATAGCCGCCGAACTACCGGCAAGACCGCCGCCAACCACTATGGCATCAAATTTTTCATCGCTCATAATTTCCTCCTAGTATAAATGTTTATATCTTCACTTTTGCCCGCATACAAGTGCACAGCATCCAAAAAACCTGCTAACACAAGCCGTATTTATCAGCCCTATCTTATCATAAAGACCGATTAAATCTTTTTTTTTAAGGAAGATCCGTGTCGACTCATACAGCCACAAATATTCTTCGCTATACCGTCTGCCGCCTCCCAAAAACGGCACTACGTATCTGAAATAGAACTTGTAAAAAGGCCGAATAAACCGATTTTCAGGAAAAAATGAATCAAGGCAGTAGATATACCCTCCGGTTTTTACAACTCGTTTCATTTCGGCCAAAACTCCTTCATAGTCGGACGTATTACGCAGTCCGAATGAAATACTGGCCGCATAAAAGCTGTTGTCCGGAAAGGGCAGTCTTAAAGCATTTGCTTGTTTCCAAGTAATGTTCTTTATTCCAAAGCTCTTTTTTTCAGCCTCCTGAAGCATAGCCGGTGAAAAGTCGGCTCCCGTAACAGAAAGGTCTTTCCTTTTTTTTGCTGTCCAAACTGCAATATCTCCGGTACCGCAACAGACATCAAGCATACTCTCTCCCAAAGGACACCTTTCAGTCAGCTCTTTAACCAACTCCATCTTCCATCTTCCGTGCATATACAGGCTTATACGGTTATTTGCCCTGTCATATCGATCCGATATGCGTTCAAAAATCCTGTATACTTTTTCCTCTTTCTGCTCTTCCCCCATAATCTACCTCATAGCACCTCCTGTAATACCGAATTTTACCGCCGCAGCTATTATATAAGCGCCGTTAGCAAATACATTTGCCGTAACGATACTCTTCATCAAATCAATTCTGTCTTTGCCGCTCAGATCCGACCTTATCGGGACGGAAAAAAACCTTTTCCCGAAAAATATGAGCATTAAGGGGCAGATAATGCCCGGATAGCCGAACCATACTACAGGCAGTATACACAAAACAGCAAGCCATAATGCAATCAGTTTTTTGTATATCGCCGCCGTTTTTTTTCTTCCGATTAGAACGGAAAGGGTATGCCGCCCTGCAATACTGTCTTTTTCAATATCACAACCGTTATTGCTCATCATAATAAGCGCGATACCGATAATAAGAGGCAGACTGTACAAAAGCACTTCAAGATGCAGCCCGTTATCGGCGGCGGCGGCTATTCCAAGCGGAATTAAACCGCCCATCACTAAGCCTGAAACGAGCTCTCCTGCAGGCAAGTACGATAAAGGAAGCGGTCCGCCTGAATACAGCAGTACAACCGCCGCACCTGCAGCTCCTATATACAGCGGCATCGGCCCCGTTTTTATACAACAGGCTGTTCCAAGCGCCGCGCCTGCCGCAAGGTACACAACCCCGAGGACAAGTGCATGCGCAGGGTTTATATGATTATACAGAAGGACGGCATCGTTTTTTTCCAAATTATCTTCCATAGTGTCGGTGCCTTTGACATAATCTGCATAGTTGTTTAGCGTATTTACTGCAGCCTGCATCAGTATACAGGCGGCTACAAGCAAGCCCCCCGACGTAATACTCAAGCCGTACCCTTTAATACCGGCAAAAAGCACGCCGAAAAGCGCAGGATAAATTGAAGCAACCCAAGTATTAGGCACAGCCAGCTGAATGGCCATTCGTGCGGTAAGTCTTTCGTATTCTTCCATAATTTATCCCCGTTATACCTTTAAAAGAGCCGTTATCTTTCTCATAAGCGTTACGGTCTCTTTATTACCTTCGATCGTGCCCAAAATCTTTTCATTTTTTTCGGCAAGCTCTTTTATAACACCGCAGGTTTTTTCAACCCCGCCGAAGCGTATCACCTTTTCTTCCATAGCCGTAATTTCTTCTACTGAAAGAGGCCTTTGTGCATTCTCACGCATAACCGGCAGTAAAACCGTCTGAGCTTCGGAGTGTTCCAGCGCTTTAATAAGCGGCATCGTATAAATTCCGCTTAAAAAATCCCGGTGAACCTCTTTCCCCAAACCCTTTCCATCGGAAGTAAAATCAAGCAAGTCGTCTCGAAGCTGAAGCATAAAGCCTATATTCTCCCCGAACGTTTCAAGTTTGCCTACCATCCCTTCGGAACAGCCGGTTTCACGAGCCCCTATACGGCAGGCAGCCTTGAACAAAGCGGCCGTTTTCCCCTTAACATTTCGAAGATAGGTCTCTGCCGAAACCGCTTCATTATAACGGCAGGCATCCTGCCCTATCTCTCCCGCGCACATCTGCTCGATAGCCTCCGAAATAACCGCTCCCGGCTCATTCAAGCTGTTTTCGGCCTGATAATGATAAATCCGCGCTATCAGAAAATCTCCCGCATACACGGCCGCATTTCTGCCGTATCTACTATGTATCGAAGGCTTTCCGCGCCTATACGGAGCCTCATCAACAATATCGTCATGTATTAAAGAAGCAAGATGCGTCAGTTCAACCATTGCCGCCAGTATGCACAGCCTTTCCTTTTTGTCATTCCACAAAGGCCCCAAAGCTCCGCACAATAACAACAGCCTCGGTCTTATCATTTTTCCTGACAAATCAACCGCATCGCTTATTACGCGGCCTGCCTCCGTATCCGCAGACGGACTGCATGCAATCAAATTCATTTTTTGCTTTACGCAATCCGTCAACTCTTCGATAAGACCATCTAATCCATAAATTTCAGGTTTCGGCGCATCTTCGCTTCCTTTTTTTTTCAATTCCTAAACCAGGCCTCTTTTTTCAGCCAGCAGTTCAGCCGTATGTTTAACCTGTATATTAAGGCCTCTAGCGTCAAGCCCGCCTTTAATCTGCATCATACAGCCGGGACAGTCAACGGCAACAACATTCGCGCCTGAATCCTGTATATTCTTAATCTTCTTTTCAAGAATAGGAGCCGAAATTTCAGGGTACAGCATACAGTAAGAGCCGCCGAAACCGCAGCAATTATCGTGTTCTTCCATTTCGACAAACTCGATTCCCTTTGTACGCTTTAAAAGCTCACGCTGTTCTTCCGTAACGTGGAGTGTCCGTTTAAGGTGGCACGAATCGTGATAGGTAACCTTAAGCGGTTTATTGTCTCCCGTATCGGCAACACCGCCGAGGTCATGGAATAATTTACAGAAGTCGACCGCCTTACCGGCAAGCTCCAAAGCCCGTTTGTGCATGGGCGTACCCTCTTCGAAGAAGGTCGGATACAGATGCAGCTGGTGCGTACACGATGGACAGGCCGAAACTATATAATCGTATTTTTCGGCTTCCATACCCTCGATATTTATAACGGCTTCTTTTGTGGCATTTTCCACATCACCCATATTTGTTGCAGGACATCCGCAACAAGCCTGTCCGAGCGGCATTGCCACCTTATAACCGATGGAATTCATATCGGCAACGACGGAGCGGGCAAGATCGACATAGATAAAGTCCAAAAGACAGCCGGCAAATATGGCGACCGTTCCCTTAGGATTTTTTACATCCTGCTGAATTGTCGGGAATATATCCCTAAACGGTACCGGAGCAATCGTTGGAAAGCTCCTTCCCTTGGTAAGGCCCGACAAGAACATCGGCAGGTGCCGGATCATCGGCTGCCCCTTTGCAAAGGCGCCTTGTGCTACGGAAGCAATTCTGAGCATGGAATGGAAGAGCTTTCGGTCGGATACCGCATCCAATGCGAATTTCTTTATAACATCAGGCTGTTCCGCCATAGTCTTTTCCCGAAGCTTCATAATCATTTCTGAAATATTAAGCCCGCCGCCGCAGACCTCATCGCACCGTCCGCATTGCAGACAAATACTTTGAATTTGCGAGGCCCGTTCTTCTGAAACCAAGAAGTGTGTAAGCAGTGTTCCAATACCGCCCGTATATACATTTGAACCGTAAACATGACCGCCGACAAGTGCAAAAGCGGGACAGACGTCAAGACAGGCACCGCAGCGTATACAGTGGAACATCTGATTGAAATCGGGCTGTTTAAGAATTTCCCTGCGTCCCGGATCATCGAGTATTACGCAATAAAAATCTTTCTTTCTTTTTTCGTCCGTTTCCTTATTGACGGTAACCTCACAGGCACCCGTATACATCGATATATATGCGGTAATTCTTTGGGCCGTACCGTTCCTCGGCAGAGCCTTAAAGATCCAGCGGGCATCAGAAAACGATTTGACGAATTTTTCGATACCGAAAATGTACAGATGCGAGCTGGGAAGGGTTCCGACCATTCGTCCGTTTCCTTCGTTCGTCATCGTAAATACGGTTCCCGTTTCGGCAACTGCAACGTTAGCCCCGGAAACACCCATCTCCGAAGCGGTAAACTTATCCCGCATAACCCTCCGGGCAGTTCTGACTTCTTCCAAAATAATGGGTTCGTTTTTGACCTTCGTATAATCGGTAAAAAGATCTGCGACCTGTTCTTTGTTCAAGTGCAGTGCCGGCATAACCATGTGTACGGGGGTATTTTGTTCCAGCGAGATAATAAACTCTCCAAGGTCGGTTTCCTGAACCAAAACACCGTCTTCTTTTAAAGTCTTGTTAAGATGTATTTCTTCTGACGCCATCGACTTCGATTTGGTAATGGTTTTAATACCCTTTTCTTTTACGAGCTTACGGATCCATTCCATTGCGTCTTCCGTGCTTTTTGCGCGATAAACATGTCCGCCCCGCGCTTCACAGTTTTTCGTAAATTCTTCAATTAATTCGTCGATATGTTCTGCCGCATAAGACTTGACCTTTTTGATCATTTGCTGTGTGGCTTTAAAGTCAACGCCGGCATAAGATTTTTCTCTTCGTGCAGGATAGGTTCTGCAAAAATTACCCAAGGTTTTGCCCAAGGTAGCATTCGCCAAAGCAAATTTTATTTCCTGTTTTAATTGTTCGTTAGCCATTCGATTTCCTCCTAAAATTGACTATTCGTCCTCAACAACGATAATACATACGTCAATAGGGCCGTGAACCCCTACTGTGCCGACACATTCAATGTCTGCAGTACGGCTCGGCCCTGTTATAAACCCTACATAATTCGGTAATTGAGGCATTTCGCTTAATATGTCGAACATATCGTCATAGGTGGGAACAATGAGGGAGCCTTTTATAATTCCGATATAGTACTCCGACATCGTAGCTACAATTCTTCCGTCAACATCATCTTGCTCCTGCACTATGGTTCCAAGTTCGGCAATTCCGTGCTGTGCTTCTGAAACACCGCCCTTGTCCGTCTCGGCATGCAGGCGGATATGGTCCGTATGGACTTCTATCCCCGCTGACGTAAGCTCCGATACAACTCCTGCTTCTTTTAAAAGCGGAGATTCAAATACGCAGGTGGAAGAAATTCCCTGCTCTTTAAATACCTCCGCAACGGCTTTTCCAAGCCCTGCTTTAGGCACCCGCTTTGCAGTTCCGTTCACAGCTTCAAGATTCGTCTTGAAACGCTCATACAAATCATCCGTTATACCCATTCCTGACCTCCTTCTTTTAATTTTATTCCAAATAGAAGGACAAGACCTTCTTCTTTAGATGAAAAAATCAAAAGATACTGTCTATTTTTCGATATATTCTCCGCTTTTAACCGAAACCGTAAAAATACGGCAATTCGGTATGCGCCCTTATCATTAGGCGGGTTAAAACGGCATAATTCAAGCTTTAACGCATCTTTTACTATCGTTTAAACCTTGCATACATACTCTATACCGCTTTTACCGCAAAGAATTACCACTTTACCTAAAACTTCTTCTATAAAGTTGTCTTTAGGCACATATACCTTTAAACAACACGAACAAGTCTTTTAAAGACCGGTGCTGCTTATCGGTCTTTGCACTTATACGATTATAGCATTGAAATTTTCTGTTGTCAACAAAAAAAATATTTTTTTTGAATTTTTTTTCAAATTCTTTTTACTTAATACAAAAATAAGACGGAAGACTGTTTTTCTTTTCAGTACTCCGCATAAAACCGCTACTCCCTGTAAGACATTCAATCTGCCCATCATCTTGTTTTTAATACCCCGTTTTGTTATAATCCCGAGTATAATCGTGCCGTACCAGTAATCCGCACAGTCCGTAACACCGGTTGCCCTTACAGCACTTGAAAAAGTATTTTTCGGGATTAGTCCTTACAAAATATTTTTATGGGAGAAATATGGAAAGTATAAACAGAAAAAAAGCCGAAGAGCTTATGCAATTTATCGATAAAAGCCCGTCCGTGTATCACGTCATACACAATGCCGCCGAGTTTTTGGAACAACGCGGGTTTATCCGCCTGTATCAACAAGATTCTTTTTCGCTTCAGCCCGAAGGCCGGTATTTTATGACCAATAACGGCAGTGCCGTCATCGCGTGGCAGATGCCGAAAAGCGGTAATTCGAAAAACGGGTTTAGAATTATCGGCAGTCACAGCGATTCTCCTACATTCAGAATAAAGCCCCGTCCCGAAATTACGGTGCAAAACCACTTTTTAAAGCTGAATACGGAAGTGTACGGCGGTGCGATCTTATCGACGTGGTTTGACCGCCCCCTTTCCGCAGCCGGCAGGGCCGTTTTGAGAAGCGGCACTCTCCTTGCCCCCGAAGTACGGTTAGTAAATTTCGATACGGCGCTTTTAATCATTCCGAATTTGGCTATTCACATGAACCGAGAAGTCAACGAGGGATATGCGTACAACAAACAGAAGGATACCCTCCCCGTCGCTGCCATCGTCAATGAAACGTTCGAAAAAAACGGTTTTTTGACAGGCCTTATCGCAAAGGAGCTCGGCGTAAAACCGCACGATATTTTGGACTTCGATCTGTATTTGTACGACAGGCAGCCCGGCTGTTTTACCGGCTTAAACGGCGAGTTTTTTTCGGTCGGACGGATCGATAACCTTGGAATGGCCTATCCGTCGCTGGACGCCCTTGCCGCTTCCGCGCCTGCCGATTTTGTACAAGTTGCGGCCGTTTTCGATAACGAAGAAGTAGGTTCCGGAACGGCTCAAGGGGCAGGCAGCCCGTTTTTGCAGGACACCCTGCAGCGGATTGTGCTAAGCGCCTGTACGGGCAATGCTTTTGAAGAAATGCAAAAGGCCTTGGCCGGCTCTTTTTTGATTTCGGCAGATCAGGCGCACGGGCTTCACCCCAATTATCCTGAAAAAAACGATATTACGAATTTTCCGCTTGTGAACAAGGGCCCCGCTATAAAAGTGGCCGCATCGATGAGTTACACCTCGGACGGAATTTCGGCGGGGATTTTTAAGGACCTATGTATGCGCGCGGGCGTTCCTTTTCAAAATTTCGTAAACCGTTCGGATATGCGGGGCGGCTCTACGATAGGGCCTATTTCGGTTTCAAACTTGAATATAAAAAGCGTTGATATAGGTAATCCTATTTTGGCCATGCATTCGATACGGGAATTGGGCGGCACGGCAGATCAAGAGTATATTACGCGGGTTTTTGCCGAATTTTATAAATAAAAGTGAATCCGTAATACGAAAGGCGGATTTGTGTAAACCCTAAAATAAAAGGCGGATAAACCGGTATCCGCCTTTTTTTGTTATTCGGAAAAACAGCCGATGGCACGAATCTTTTTGCTTCGGTATTTTACCAAAACGGCAGGATCCCGTTTGCAAAGGTCATCAAGGTCTTTTACGATTTGGGCTCTGATCGCCTCGGCCGTTTTTTGCGGATCGGTGTGGGCGCCGCCTTCCGGCTCCTTGATGATACCGTTTATCATTTTTAAATCCAAAATGTCGCGGCTGGTTATTTTAAGCATGACTGCGGCATCCTTTGCCCGGCTTGAATCGCGGAGCAAGATGGAAGCACAGCCTTCCGGGGAGATAACCGAAAAAATGGCGTTTTCCAGCATATAGATTTTATCGCCGACGCCGATACCCAAGGCGCCGCCCGAACCGCCTTCCCCGATGACAAAACAGATGATGGGAGTTTTCAGCCTGCTCAGTTCACGCAAGTTGACCGCAATGGCCTCTCCGATACCCCGCTCTTCCGCTCCGAGTCCGGGATAGGCCCCTTGCGTGTCAATAAAGGTAACGATTGGCCTTTGGAATTTTTCCGCCTGTTTTGCAAGGCGCAGGGCCTTGCGGTAGCCCTCGGGGTTTGCCATACCGCCGTTGCGGTCTATGGTTTCGCGCAAATTCCTGCCCTTTTGCGTTCCGATGACGGTTATCGGTCTTCCATCGATAAAACCGATACCGCCTATCATCGCAGGGTCGTCTCCGAAAAAACGGTCGCCGTGCAGCTCGGTAAAATTCTCAAAAATCATATTGATATAATCCAGGGTGCGGGGCCTGTCGCTATGGCGCGCCAGTTCTACCCGCTCCCATGTTTTTGAAAGAGAAGAAGTACTTTTCAGTTTTGTGTTTATTTTTTCAAGCTCTTCCGTTATGTCGAGCCCCGCCTTTTCCGCCATATCCTGAAGGCTTGTCAATAAGGCCTTTTGATCAATATCGCTCATTTTTCCGTATTCCCTCCGGTCTTTTTTGCTGCCGTTTTAAAATGCGCCGTGTGTGCATCAATCATTCGGGCAAAAAACTGCCGCTGTTCCTGCCGCGGCACGATACGGTCAACAAAGCCCTTTTGCAGCTGAAATTCCGCCCGTTGAAAGCCTTCGGGCAGCTGTTGGCGGATCGTCCCTTCGATAACGCGGGGGCCGGCAAAGCCGATAAGAGCCCCCGGTTCTGCGGTAACTATGTCGCCGAGCATTGCAAAACTTGCCGTAACGCCTCCGGTAGTCGGGTCGCACAGCATTATAAAAAGCGGAACGCCTTTTTCGTCCAACTCAGCCGCGGCGCTTGAGGTCTTGGACATCTGCATAAGCGAAAAAAGCCCCTCCTGCATTCTAGCTCCGCCTGAGGTTGCGTAAATGATAACGGGGATTTTTTCTTCCGCACCTTTGAGCATTAACCGCGAAATTTTTTCGCCGACCACCGAACCCATCGAACCGCCCATAAAATGAAAGGCCATAACCCCGAGAAGGGCCGGCCTGCCCTTTATCGTACAAGAGCCGGTAACAATGGCCTCTTTTTCGGAAGCCTTTGCCTCCGCAGCCGAGAGCTTTTCTTCATATCCTTCCATTTCTATTGGGTTACAGCTTTTAAGATTCGGGTATAATTCTTTAAACGAATTTTCGTCGGTAAGGTACAAAATTCTTTTTCTTACATCGATGCCGAGGTGACAGCCGCAATGCGGGCAGACCATCAAATTATCACCGAAAACTTCTTCATCGTAAGAAACCTTACAATTCGTACAATCCATGTTTCCTCCAATCGATAAAACGCCGTTTTTCCCTATAACTTATCTATCAGCATAGAACATTTTCCCGACGGAATAGGCAGCGTTTTTTTCTTTTCGTTTAAAATGTTTATCGTAAAATAATACAGCTTTTCGCTTTCCATGTGTATTTCCCAGCCGCGCTGACTTTTCGAAGACAGAATCGTGATGAGGTTCCGCTTTAAGCTCAAATTTTCTATACCCATTACTTCAAGGTTAGGGATTGTCCAGTTGACGGTTTTGCGCGGCAGACTAATGGTAAGGCCTATGACGTTTTCGATCATAAGGCTGATGGTAGAAAGGCCGACGCTTAAAAGGTATTGTTTTCTGGGAAAGGCCGGTTTGCCCTTCCATTGGGCAGGCCCCTCTTTTGAAGGAAGATAGGCCTCCCATAAAAAGCCCTGTTTTTTGGAACTGCCTGCAGGCGAAATGGTTTCGAGCACCGCATACAGGTGGCGGATTGCGCATTCGCGGGCAAGCTCCCACCGGTTGTATTTTTCCAGCCCCTTGATAACAACGAAATTCAAAATCGGGAACACGCTGCCGCACGAACCGTTCCCCGTTTCGTCGAACTCGGCCTCGTTTGCGGCAAGGCTCGGAAAGGGGTGTTCCGTGCCGAAGGCTTCGGGGTCCGCAAGATGTTCCGTTAAAAGCGCCGCCTTATCCTCGTTCGGAATTTCCGCCAACATAGGCCAAAAACCTGCAATGGTCTTTTTCTTTATTTGCTTGCCTTCCGCATCGAGGTCATAATAAAACCCGTCTTCTTCGTTCCACATCATAGAATTGATACGGGTTTTCATAGTAAAATACGCTTTTTTATATTGAAAGTCGATTTCCTTGTCGTTTAGAATATCGCCGAGGGCTGACATATACAGGGCGTTAATCGCCACAGCCGAATTAAAATCCGTTAAAAAAGCGGCTTCCTTGCGCGGCGCATTTTGCATATTTACCGCTTCAAGCGGGCTTCGGTACAAACCGTTTTCGCTTTTAAACGTTTTTTCAAGCCATGTCATATACTTTACCAAAACAGGTATTATGTCTTTTATGCGTTTTTTGTTTCCTGTTTTATGATAAATATTGTATTCCGCCCACGCAAAAAGCGGAATGCCTAAGCCTTCTGGATTATCCCGTTTTTTTACCGGCTCTTTTGTATCGAAATTATACCTATTCCGTATAGCCCCGTTTTCCTCCTGCCGCGCATAAAAAAAATCGAGGGCGGAATTTGCCGTATAGTTTTTATTTGAATAAACAAAGAAAAAGGAAGAAAAAATCGTTTCGTATTGATTCAAATATTTATTTTTATCTGCTTCAGGATAAAGAAAATACCCTTCCATCCCTTGTTTTATATCTTCAGTTGAAAGCCAAAAATCGTTTACCAAAGCCCATGTTCTGTCATATAAGTCCACAAGGTCTTGATCATAAAAATGAACCCTCGGAAAATCTTTCTTGTTCACCTTAGCTCCTTAACATCGGTATCCGATTGTAGCATTATATCACACTTTTAACGGAATTTGTAGTTTTTTAAAAAAAATTGTTAAAAATTTTAAAATCCTATAAAACCTGTAAGCTAATCGGCTTATTCTGTAAGAAAATTCATTAACTTACCCGCTTTGCGGACTTGCAAAACAGTTTTTTCTAAGGATTTCCTTGATTTTAATTTGCGACGTTTTTCATAAGACGTTTTATTGAAGCTGTCCTCTTTTATAAGGGCTTGTTCTTCGCTTTTCTGATCCGGAGCGGCGGAAGGAGCCTTTGGCGGCTCGGTATTCGGTAGAGGAGCCGATTCTTCTGTGTTTTCCTGAACGGCGGAGGACGGCGGCGCAGGAACAGGCTGCGGCGGCTCTCCGAAAAACAGCATAATCTCTTCTTCATCTTTTCTATGCTTTAACTTTAAAAGGAGCGTTCTGGCAGCTGCATCGTAAACATAGCCTGAAGAATTATAAAGTTCAAAACGGTGATCCGACCTAAAATCAATACCGTGTATTTGGATACGGATAAAGGGGCGCACCCCATGTAAAATTAAATGATGCGTTTCTCCTTCTTTAAATTCGACCTTAAAATTAAAATTTTTTGCCGTGTTTTGAACGACTGTAATCCGTTTTGCGGAAGTCCACGCCCAAAATCCATGCCCGCCGTGATTTGCAAGATTCTCTTCATGGGGGTAAAAAGCATTATCGGTTACGGCCATCGGATAAAGCCGCTCCGCACGCAAAATAACGGAATCATCTGCCTTTAGCCCTATTTTAACCGACTTATCTCCCTGTATATCAAAGGAAGCAGGCAGTGCGGAAGAATTCCCTGAAAGCAAAAATATCGAAGAATACAGCATTTGTCCCGCCGCCTTCCATATCCGCTTTTGTGCATCTTCTTTTCCGTAGCGGATTAAAACCGAAGCTATGCGCAGGGTTTTTTCGGTATCGACGGTTTGCGAATCGGAAGAGATGTAAAGACCTTCGTCTGTAGAAAAAAGGGCGGCTTTTAAAGCCGTTTCGCATTTTTCTTCCATGTCTCTAAACGTGTTTTGCCTCTCCGGAAAATAAAGGTCAAAATCCATAGAAGCTTCCAAAATGCCTGCCGCAATATCGGCCTTAAGATCGTTTTCTGGTAAGGAAGCGGCTATCCTTTCAAGCTGCACTATAAGATTTGCACGCGAATGGTACATCAAATAAGGCAAAAGTGATTTTACGTTAAAAACGGCGGCATTTCGGCGCGTAATATCGGCTGTAATTTCCCTTATTTTTTCTATACTCCGTGCAGCTAATAATTTGCTGTTTTGCAGAAGGTTATTGTAAAAGGTGCAGGAAAGATAGGTTCGTTTTTCTTTAGGCAAAAGACTTGCAGGCGCTTCCAGCAATGCCTTTCTGTAGCCGCCGTTATAAGCCGCCTGTGCAATATAGGCGGTTAAAACCGCTTCATTATAGTTTTTCGATTGCAAGGAATTTTTTAAAGACACTTCGGCCTGATTTTTAAAATTTTTCCTTGTTTCTTCATATACGGTATCGGATGCAAGCGGGTTATTCGGAATATTTTCAAAAGCCAAACTCTTGGATTCTATATATGTTTCGTATTGTGCAGCCGGTTTTTCTGCCGTAAGAATTAAATGAGGAAATTCGCTGTTTATATCTTCACTCGAATTTTCAAAACCATAACCGCCCTTAAACACATACCGCTTTTTTCCGTGCCGCAAGAAGATTTGATTGTTTTGCCGTTCAAGGCGGGCGGATCCTGAAAGCTTCCACGGAAAATACACAGCCGTTATTTCTTGCGGCAGTAAAACGGAAATTCGAATGCTGTTTATTTCGGCATTTAAATCGTAAGATGTAAAATTGACGGAAACCTTATCGGAACAATCTATCGTAAAGAAATTGTCCCCGCTTTTGTATTCCAAGACCTTTAAAGGGATTTCGGAACCGTCGGCCTTAAGTGCGATAACGGGATTTTTTTCAGTTATGTAAAAATCCAGTCCGTTAGAAATAATATGAAGGGGCAAAAGGGGTGCCGTGTTTCCGGCCCTGTCCGTATCATGTCTTCCCGATACGGTCATAACACCGATATTGTAAGAAAATGTTTTTCCGATTGTAAACTGAATTATAAAAATGCCGAGAATAATAAGTATATATAAGGCGGTAATTGCAACTATTCTGCTCAGTCGATGTTTCACGGTTAAACAGTGTATCCAAATTTAAGGATAATTGCAATAGTGTAAGGAGTTATAATGAAAATAAGCGGAAAAATATGCGGACAATTGTCTTTTTTTATGTTTATCGTTCTTTTTACCTGCTGCGCTTCAAAACCGGCAGCACTTGAATCAAGACCGAAAACTAACAATCCCAAAATCAAATTTGCGTATGACCTTGAAGAATCCTTAAAAAAAGGTGATTATGAAAAGGCGCTAGCTCTTTTCGATACTGTAAAAGAAGAACTTAAAAACGATCCTCAAATAAAAAACTTAAAACTTTCTATTTTGATTTCCGCAAATAGGATAAAAGAGGCATCAGAATATGCGTCGGAACTCGAAAAGGAGAACCCCGGTAATACGGATATTATGTTTGCACTGGTAATGCTCGCTCAGGCGGAAAATAATTCAAAAAAGAAAAATATGTACCTTGAAAAAATCCTTGCTAAAAACCCGAAAGACGCGCGGGCGCTTTCCGAACAGGGAATGGATCTGTACAGCAAAGCGAAATATAACGAGGCGCATAAAAAGTTTACGGAAGCGTATAAAGCGGATCCGAAATGCATCAATGCGCTGATCGGGCTTGCGCGGGTAAATTATATGCAGAATAAATTGGATCAGGCAGAAGCGAATTTAAAATCCGCTTTAAGTTTGGAACCCGATAATAATATTGCGCTTGCAGAGCTTGCAAGAATAAAATCGGAAACCGACCGTATGTATGAAGCCTTACAGGATATAAAAAAAGCGGTTGACCTTGCACCGGAAAATACTTCGCACTGGATGGACCTAGCCTCTTATAATATGCGTTTAGGAAAGAAAAAAGAAGCGCGGGCGGCCTTTACCAAGGCCATCGAGTTAAGCCCCGATTCCCACGTTGCCTATATTTATCGGGCAGGTTTGAACGACGAACTCGGCTATAAAGCGGAAGCACTCAACGATCACCTTAAAGTATGCGAATTATATCCGTCCTATTACTTTGCTTGTGAAGGGGCGGGCATTTTATTTTGGGAAAAAGGCGATTGGAAAAATGCCGGCGCTTCTTTTATAAAAGCACTTGCAAAGGCACCGCAGGCCTACCAATACGCAATGCTGACGGCTATCTGCTACGCTAAAATGAACGAAAAGCCGGCAGCAAAGGAATTTATGCAAAAGTATATAAGAACCATCGATCGGGCAAAAAGACCGACCGATTATCTTATGTGCAGGCTTTTTGTAGATTTTGCAGGGGACACGGAGATACACAGCAAGGCTTCTGCAGAAAAAAATTTGACTAATAGGGGCAGAATGTTTTTTTACCTTGCTATATTTTACGAAATAATGAATAAACCGAAGCTGGCAGAAACCTGCTATACCGAAGTTTTGGCAATAAAAAACCCCAGCTTTTTTGAATACAGACTTGCCGAAAAAGCGATGGGATCGGTAAAACCAAAATAAGCGTTTTAAAAAACTTTTTTCTAAAAGCCCCTTGCTGCCCCCCCCCGCCATAAAGCGGGGGAGTTTTTACAAACCTCTTAAATTACACATTACCAATTAAAAAGACGGTTTTTAAAGGTATACAATTATGTCGAAATTACGTATTCCAGGCGGCTATCGGCCCATTTTAAACGTAAAAGAAACGGAACAGGCCATTGTCCGCATAAAGAATTTTTTTCAGCTGACCTTGTCCACGGAATTAAACCTGACGCGGGTTACGGCCCCCCTTTTTGTACCGCAGGGCACGGGTTTAAACGATGATCTTAACGGAATCGAACGGGCCGTCCGTTTTCCGGTAAAAGATATGAACGAGCAGGTTTTGGAAATCGTTCATTCGCTTGCAAAATGGAAACGGGTTAAAATAGCCGAGATGGGCCTTGCGCCGGATTTCGGCATTTATACCGATATGAACGCCGTCAGAGCAGACGAAGAGCTTGACAATATCCATTCATTGTATGTCGATCAATGGGATTGGGAAATGGCAATGACGGAAGAAAACCGGACACTTACCTTTCTAAAACGTATCGTCAAAAAGATTTATTATTGCCTAAAGCGCACCGAATTTTTTATTTACGATAATTATCAAGCGATACGGCCCCTATTACCCGAAAAAATCACTTTTATTCACTCGGAAGATTTATACGAACGCTACCCGTCGCTTTCCGATAAGGAGCGGGAGCAAAAATGTGCAAAAGAATACGGGGCGGTTTTTCTTATCGGTATCGGAGCAGCACTTGCAAACGGGAAGCCGCACGACGGACGGGCACCCGATTATGATGATTGGAGCACCCCCACAGAAGAAGGCCGGCACGGTTTAAACGGCGACCTTTTGGTATGGAACCCCGTTTTAGAAGACGTATTGGAGCTTTCGTCGATGGGGATTAGAGTAAACCCCGATTCGATGAGGCGCCAGCTTGCACTGCGGGACTGTTCCGAGCGAAGTTCCCTCTTTTTTCATTCGAAATTACTGGCTGGAGAGCTGCCGCAAACAATCGGAGGCGGCATAGGTCAGTCCCGCCTGTGCATGTTCTTGCTGCGGAAGGCCCATATCGGGGAAACACAGGTATCGGTATGGCCTGAAGATATGCGAAACGAATGTGCCCGCTGCGGTCTTCCGCTGCTGTAAGGTCTTAAAACCGTTTTAAAGCCTCGATGCCGCTGCCGAGACTCCCTGCAATTTCGGCTAAAAACCGTTCATTGACATTTTATCCTTTTTGCTATATCATCGAAGATAATGATTACGATTAGCGATTTAAGTTTGAAATTCGGCGATAAATATCTTTTTAAAGATGTCAATTTAAAATTTACGAAGGGGAATTGCTACGGCATAATAGGCGCAAACGGTGCCGGCAAGTCCACATTTTTAAAAATACTTTCAGGCGAACAGGAGCATGACGGCGGGGAATTCGCCGTTACGCCGGGGGAGCGCATGGCGGTGCTGCGTCAGGATCACTTTGCCTTCGACGCCTACAGCGTAAAAGATACCGTTTTTATGGGCTATCCGCAGCTTTATAAGATTATCAAGGAGCGGGAGGCCATTTACGAAAAGGCAGATTTTTCGGAAGAAGACGGCATACGGGCATCCGAACTGGAAGGCGAATTTGCCGACTTAAACGGTTGGGATGCCGAAAATCAAGTCGAGCAGATGCTTTCGGGGCTCGGCCTTGATGAAGGTTACCACGACCGTATGATGAGCGAGCTCGATGAGGGGCAAAAGGTTCGGGTTTTGCTTGCACAAGCTATTTTTGGAACGCCGGATATTCTTCTTTTAGATGAACCGACAAACGGTCTTGACCTTGAATCTATTACATGGCTTGAAGAATTTTTAATCGATTTTCCGAATATCATCATCGTCGTTTCGCACGACCGCCATTTTTTGAATACCGTTTGTACCCATATTTGCGATATCGATTACGGAAAGATCAGGCTGTATTCGGGCAATTACGATTTTTGGTATCAGATGAGCCAAATAATGCAGCGGCAGGCAAAGGATCAGCAAAAAAAGCGCGAGGAAAAAATGAAAGATTTACGGGAGTTTATCCTGCGTTTTGCCTCGAATGCCGCCAAAAGCCGTCAGGCTACCAGCCGCAAAAAGATATATGATAAGCTCGCCTTGGAAGAAGTCGAGGTAACGACCCGCAAGTTTCCCTATATCAATTTTAAGCCGAACCGCGAAATAGGCAATAATGTGGTCAGGGCGGAAAAGCTTTTTTATACGACTAAGGATTCTGGAGCCGAAAAGGGTTTACAGCTTTTAAAGGATTTTTCGTTAACCGTAAACCGCACGGACAAAATCGCCTTTGTCGGACAAGAACATAATTCAAAGTCGGCGCTTTTTGACATCTTGGCGGGAAAAATAAGCCCCGATTCGGGGGATGTGTACTGGGGGCAGACGGTTTCTTTTTCGTACCTTGCAAAAGAAAATTCACAGTTTTTTGAAAACGATTTGAATATTACCGAGTGGCTCAAGCAGTTCTCCCCCGATCAGGACGACGCATACGTACGCGGCTTTTTAGGACGGATGCTTTTTTCAGGTGATGAGTCGTTAAAGCCGGTTAAGGTAATTTCAGGCGGCGAGAAGGTGCGCTGTATGCTCAGTAAGATGATGCTGTCGGGAGCCAACGTCTTAATTCTGGATGAGCCGACAAATCATCTTGACCTTGAAGCCATTACCGGTTTAAACGAGGCTCTGACGAGTTTTCCCGGCGTTATTCTTTTTAATTCGCACGACCACGAATTTATTTCGTCGATTGCAAACAGAATTATAGAAATTACGCCTTCCGGGGTTATCGACCGAATGATGAATTTCGAAGATTATATTCAAGACGAACAGGTAAAGCAGCTGCGCACCGAAATGTACGGAAATACGGCAAAAAAGATACAAATTTAAAAGCGAAATGGCTTCGTTAATTGTATGACAGATTAATTACGAGTGTGATTAAAAAATATACAAGGACGAAGCCGGGGATAGACCGAATTACCAATTATTTAAAGGCTTTCCACTTCTTCTTGGGTAAGACCGGTAGCTTGTACAATAAACGGTATATCGCAATTTACTTGTTTCATAAACCGCGCCGTTTCAAGCTTTGCTTGACGGGAACCCTCAGCAAGACCGAGCGATTTACCTTGTTGTATTCCCCGTTGTATGCCCTGTTCAATACCTTCGGCGATACCGGCTCTGCGGGCATCCATTTCAAATGCTTGTAGTAACATATATTCTTTCCTCCTCTCCTCATTTTCTTTCAGTTCGTTGATATATCGATCCGCCTTGCGAATAAAGGGGCTGTCGCTTGTTATGCCGTTCATGTATTCCAAGAAGGCTTTTAGTTCCATGTCAGTGGCCTTATCTGATGCAGTACTGTTGATAATGACCTTGGTTACGCCGTCCTGTAATGTGATTGCGTTATTTTCACTGCATGTTGTTTTAAAGGTGTATACCGGTAAACCGCTTTTCAGGTAGTCGAACGGGCAAAAAAAGATGATAAACGAATCGGGTAAGTCGGTATAATGCCCGCCTTTTTCAAGTCTGCTTACGTCGCCCTCTTTTGAAAATATGCATGCCGTCTACTACGTTGCTGCACAAAAATAAATGCTCAACGTACAACAATACGTTTCCGCTTTATTTTTGTTCGCGCCTTGTATCCGGCACCACTATTTTCAAAAGGCTTTTCAGAACCTCCTCAGGATAGCGGTGGTTTTAAGCAGCCGCGACGTTTTGCCGAATAGCACAACTCGTATTTTCCAATAGACACAGACATCTATCGGAAAATGACATTTCCACATCGTACACTTTGCCATTGCTGTCGGTAACCCATACGTCAAGGCGTATGCCCTTTGCATAGCCTGCTTGGTCGAATGTTTTTTGATAGCTTATATCGGCAATCGGCCCGATTTTATCCGCCAAGACCATTTCGAAAAACTCTTTACAGACTGCCACGGATGGCGGGGGAACTAAGCAACAGCGAGTTTTTCGCTAGAAAAACTCGTGGTCAATCAATGTACACGGACGTACATTGATTGACACCATAACCGCGCAAAACATATAATCTTCGGTAATCGTTAAATCATCAAAACTTTTTTGCATAGCCAGCCTCCTCGCCTGTTATAGTATAGCATATATTGACAGGTTTTGTAAGAACACCAGCACACATAAAAAAACCGCTGAAGAGTGTACAAGGATGTACACTCTTCAGCGGCGGTCAGATTAAGCAATTTGAAATGTATAATTACCCATTAACTCAAGGCCGCCAAGCCAGGCGGAAGCCAAGATTGAAGTTCCTGTCGTCAGGGCTGCCGTTGTGCCGATTGCCCACAGTGCAGAAGTACACGTAGTAGTACCAACTGCCGCCACGTAAGACGCGGTTAGTACCCGATGCGGCACCTTGAGGGTCGATAACAATCCCACCTTGCTTATAAGCGGTATCGTTTGATGCAGGATTGCCATTATACCAGTCAAAACACCATTCCCAAACATTTCCCTACATATCATATAAGCCAAGAGCATTCTTCCGCTTTTCTCCTACAGGATGGGTTTTGTTGCCTGAATTACCGTTATACCATGCAACTTTTCCCGTTTCAGCCGTATCCCATTTGTCTTTGGCTCCGCTTGCACTGTTCAGTTTGGTAAGGTATACGTCTCCGCATTTATCGGCATTTGTGTTGTCGCTTCCTTGATAGCGGGCGGCATATTCCCACTCGGCTTCGGTCGGAAGGCGATAGCCTTTTTTACTCATATCGGCGTATGCTGCATCGCAAGCAGCCCCATCCATTGCATTTTTTAATACCGCAGTATCGGTTTTGCTTTTGCGGTATACACATGCGTCTATTCCTTTTTCTTTTTCCGTATACGCATTGCACCATACAATGCAGTCCCGCCAGCTTACATCGGTTACAGGCTCATCTTCGCTCCCGGTTCCGGAACTGCCTTTTGACCCCGGATTGGCAAATGTATACCCGTTTCCGGCTGCCCAGTCGTATACTTCTTTCCACAGTTTGTACGTTACCTCTGTTTTACCTAGCTTGTAGGGTTTTAATTTTACCGTGCGGTCTTTAATAAATACGCCTTTCCAGTGATCTTGAGATCCGGGTAAGGTACCGGCATCCGGCTCAACACCTTCGATGCCCTTTGCAGGCGGGGTTATTTGTACAAAACCGTAGCCTACATCAGGCGGTACGGGCGCCCCTCCGCCCCCGCTTCCGCCTGAGTTGCCGCCGCCTCCGGAACCTGAACCGCTTTTTGCCCTCTGCGGGCAACCGGTAAAAGTAAGTGCTGTTGCAACAATTGCGGCTGTGATGAGTGCCGCGGCTCTTGTCGTTTTGAAGGTGAATGCCTTGTGGTTGTGTTTCATAGTGAAACCTCCTATTGTTTTATGTAGTTTAAGGGGGGGGACATCCCCCTTAAAAATCCCCCTGTTGTAGGGCGGTTTTTTTTCTTTTTTGTCGAGAAAAAGAAAAAAAGCCCCCTACGACCCCAAAAAAAGAAAAAACGCGACCAAAGGGGACACCCCTTTGGAAACCCCGCTAAAAAAGGTATGAAAAAGTCAATACTAGTACAGCCCCTAAATTTATAATTAAGCAGCTTTTATTGAAGCTGCTTTTTGCCTATATACAGAAGGAGGATATCCTCCTTCATTAAAAGTATTGATTCTTAACCTGTTGTAGTACACCATGATGTAACGCCATACAATCGTTTTTACCTGTTCAATCGTCAGTTTTTTCGTGTCTATTCGATAAAGTTTTTCCTTCTTCAACGTCGCAAAAAAACTTTCCATACGGGCATTATCATAACAGGCTCCAACTCCGCCCATACTCTGCACACCGTGTAAAGATGCAATCGTACGTTTGTATTCATGGCTCGTATATTGGCTGCCCGGATCGCTGTGCGCAATAAAGCCTGGCTTCGGCCGTTCTTTCTCATACGCTTGTTGAATAGCTCTTATACACAATTCTTTTTTCATATTATCATCCATTGCAACCGAAATAATTTCTCCTGCAAAGCAATCTAGTACTGGTGCTATATAAAGAGTTCCATCTTTGCAGGCAATTTGTGTAATGTCAGTAAGCCATTTTTCATTAGGCTGCGAGGCTGCGAGGCTGCGAGGCTGCGAGGCTGCGAATTTTGCCCGACACACAACTTTATGTCAAGTACTTCGCATAAACTTTTTGTACTTTTTTTATGAGAACGTTTATAACTGCCGTCAAAGCGTTTATCTTTCATTACATACAAGTATAACACGGTTTTTCATACGGTTCAACCTCATTTAAGATTTTTTTGAGATTTTTTATATTTTTAAACCTCCGTTTAAAGAATCTTCAAGTTTTTCTTTAAGTTTCTACAAAATGCCCTTAAAAGAATACGGGAATATAAACTCAATAAATAGAGCATATATGCCGAAAATACGAGGTATGAAAGGTTTACATTTTAAATTAAGAGCTTTTTTTTCGCTTTTTTTTATTTTATCTTCTTTTTTATGGCTTTTTTCCGAAACGGATATGAAGGATAAGGGCACCGCTTCAAAGATAAAAGCGGCTTACGGCGATAAAGCACTTGATGAAATAATTCCGCTCGTCTCGTTTGAGCGTATTCCCGATTCGGCATTAGTTAGAAAGGCTGTTTCAAAGATGTGGCTTTTAGACCCTCCTTCGCAAATTGCCGTGCGGGAAGAACAAATAGCGGCGGATAGAAATGGAAATCAATTTAAAATACGTGCCGTTCATCTAAAAGAAAAAAATCTGCTTGCAACAGTTATAAGCCCAATGGATACCGAATTTTCCGGTTTGGAAAAAGTTCCGCAGGGAACGTGGATTTTATACCGGAACTACGAAACGGGTAAACCTGAGTACATAAAGATATATCCGCGGGAAAACCCTGAGCTTTATTTGAGTTTTAAGCCTTCACAAAAAGAGGAAAATCGATCTTTTATCAGTATTTGTTTATTCAATGCATATGTCAGAAAAGATATCCCCGTAAGTTTATCCTTCGATGCGCTGTATTATTTATCGCTTACGGAGATGCGGGCAATAACAAAGCGAATGCTTCCGTGGGAGATTTTTGACCCGCCAGTTGCCTACAGCACAGTCGAATCGGCTTCCGACACGATTCGGGAAAGATTAAAGACCTTAGTTTATCTTGATGACGGCGGTTTTGATGAAGAAGGAAGACCCGTGCATTTAAAAGACGGAAGCATGCAAACGGAAACGGAGATTCTATTGCATGTGCGACCCGGTCAAAAGCTTTCGGGTATTATAGGCGGAGTAAACTGTTCCGGTTTTGCAAAATGGATTGTAGACGGTATGATACGGCCGATTGCAGGACAAGGGACTTTTATAAAAAAATTAAGAACAGAAACGCTGGTACCGGATACCTATTTTACAAAACCCTATGCAGATAGGGATTTGTATTTCGGCTTGGAGTGGATACGCAATTTGGCAGCGGCGGCTTTAACCTTAAACGTAAAGCGGACAGTTATGCCTGTAGGCTCCGGTGTTGATGTGGAAGTAGAGCCCTTTGCGCTTGTTCCGCCTATAAGAAGCGGGAATAAGCAAGATTCTTTTTCTTTTAAAGGATATGAAAAAAATGCAGGGTATCAAACCGGATATCTTGAAGCATTGCTGTACTATCTTTCGGTTTCGGAGCCGGGTCATTTTTATTTAGGTGCGGTAAGCCGCGATCAGGGGGCTGCGGCTTTACGGCAATACCATCATATCGCAGCCTTTTTTCCGTATTTTGATATTTTAGGAAATTTCCATATCGATGTGTATGAAAACGGAGAAGAAACATCTATAAGCCGGTTTATACAAAACAATAAAGACGCCTTTACCGCCTTGGTAAGAATAAGGGCTCCTGAGCCTATGGTTTTTAATCCGTAAACAGATAAAAGCTTATAGCATGTAAAGCGGAAAAGATACAGGCTTTAGCTCAAGCCGACAATAGCCCTGCGGAAAAGTTCTTGTTCGTGTTCTTGGGGAATAAGACCATTCCGTTTCATTTCGGATGCTAGCTCCTCAAGGCAGGCGACAGAGGCCTTTCGATCAAACCCCATATCCGCAAGAGCTGCGGCAATATCTTCAAATTCAAAACTTTTTCGGCCGGTTTCCTCTATCGGCACATTTAAGTTGGTAAGCTTTCCCTTTAACGCAAGAACCATTTTTTGAGCCGTTTTTTTGCCGATGCCGGGTGCCTTTTGCAGCTTATCAACGTTCCCTTCTTCAAGAGCGGATTGTAAAGCGGAAAAGTCCAAACCGGACATAATTTTAACCGCCTGTTTGGGGCCTATGCCGTCCACCTTAATTAAATCCAAAAAAAGGCTTCTTTCTTCGGCGCTTACAAAGCCGAATAACCGCATTTGATCTTCACGGTGATACAGCCACGTGTAGGCCTTTGTTTCTGCGCCGACTGTTCCGAATAAATCGGAGGAAAGAGCCGGAACGAGAAGCTCCCATTCTATTCCGCCCGTTTCGATATAGATGCATTCGTACGATCTTCCGGTAAGAATTCCTTTTATACTATTAAACATTGCCCCTCCCCTGCGCCGCCTAGATTTATTTTTGTAATTGCGGCGGCAAGCGCGTCCGCGGCATGGTCTGTTTCCGGTATTTTGTGTAACCCCAAAAGCAATTTTACCGCCTCTTGTACCTGTCTTTTTTCCGCTGTCGCAATGCCGGTAACAGCCTTTTTAATGGTATTCGGCGCATATTCAAAAACGCGTACCCCCATTTGAGCAAGCGAAAGAAGAACGACGCCCCGAGCTTCGGAAACCCCCATCGCACTTGAAACATTTTTTGCAAAATACAGGGTTTCAATACCAGCCTCGCAGGGCTTGTATTTTTTTATAAGGGCCGAAATTTTATCGAAGATGATAAGAAGCCGCTCCCCTTGCGTCAACCCCTGCGGGGTAAAGATCGTTCCGTATTCAAAACAGGAAAAACGGTTTTTGGAAAAAGAGATGATGCCGAAGCCGGTGTTCCGTAAGCCCGGATCAATTCCCATAACGCACGGAACGGCGTATTTTTCTATTTTCACTGTATACGCCTATAATTTTTCGGAATAAATCCGATTAGGTAAGAAAGCTTTTACACTTTCCGTATTTTGAATAGAAGCACCTGAAGCAAGTACCGCAGCGGAAAGCGTATTTTTTTGTTCCAATAATCTTTTTGCACATCCGTACAAATCTTCCGCCGTGGTATTTATCATATTTAAAACAAAGGCTTTTTTTGTTTCATAAGAGATTCCGCATAAAAGATTTTTAAATGAAACAAAACCTTTTCCCGCAGGCGTACTAGGCATAATTTCTTTTGAATACCGTCCCGTAATAAGTTTTTCAAGTTCTTCTTCCGGCAATTTTTCTGAAAGGACTTGTTCGATAGCCGCTAAAAATTCCGATAAAGAATTTATGGGGTTAGGGTCCCGATAGGTAACAAAGGCCAAAAGACCTTCAAGCCCCATCGGCACCGTATAGGCGCCGTATGCCCCGCCTATGCTGCGTATCTTCTCCCAAAGAGGTGTTGATAGCCGTCTTGAAAGGACGGCCTCGCTGGAATTTTCCTTTGTACCGAACGGCGCCGATTTAAAAACGGAAACGGCAAAGCCGACCTGAAGCGGCGCTTCTATCAACTCTAATCTATTTTTTTCAGTGCTGCCGAAAGTAAAGCGGTTGTTGAATGCGGTATTTTGTTTTAAGACCGGCGCCTTAAAACCGGCTAAATTTATCTGTAAAGCTTTTTTAAAATCAGCTATATTTTTCTTTGTCCCTATAAGATTTATAATCAGTCCGGAATTTAAAACCGAATGAAAAATCGTTTTTAGTTTTTCGCATATCGTTTTAAGCTTTTGTGTATCTTCCATATCTTTATAAAGGGAGCGTAAAAACGTAATTTGGCTTATTCCGGAAATAATTTCGCGTTTTGCATTTTTTTCGGAAAAATTCGCTGCAGCCCGCAGCAGGGCTAAAGAATTGCCGTCGAGGGCAGGCAGGCTTTCAAAGTCGTTTTTGCGCTGCATTATCAAATCTTTTAAACGGTCGGTATCTTCAAACGAAAGCGCTTTTAAAAAGCCGAAGACAAAATCGACAGCCTGAAGGATAAGCTCGCCGAGCATCTTTCCGCCGGCTATAATCCAGTCGCGGCCTGTAATTTGCCCGGCCTGCAATGCACCGCTTAAATCAAAAATAGGCAAGGATACTTCAGAACTTATGGAAAACACGGCCGTATTTGCATAAAAGCCGCCGAGCAGATGAGCGGCGCGGGAAGCGGCCTCGCTCCACGAAAGCGTGTCCGTTCCCATACCCGTCATACATGCCGAAAGAAGCGGCAGATATTGATAGTCCTCTTGGGAAAGATTGTCTACGGGAAAGGCTAATTCAAAATACCCTATATCGTTTGTAGGCTGCTCGTGCACAACAACGGGTACATCTCGGATAAAAAGCAGTTCTTTTACCGGCTCAGGCGGAAGCGGCGGCAGGTCTTTTTTTGAAAGACTTGGAATTAAGGCGCATTTTTCAGGGTCATCCGGCTTTTGTTTAAAGAGGTTTATCTTTTCTTGCTCTTTTAAAAAACTTTTCCGTTCTGCCGCCGTCAATGTTTTTTCGAAATCCGCCGCCCGTTTTTCCAAGCTTTCGTCAATCCGCTTACAAAAATCCGCATCGGGATATACATTTACCAGTGCATAGTGCTTATTTAAAAGAAGATATTTTTTGATAAGTTCCGTAATATAATTTTTATCGTTTTTGATATTTGCCTTTACTTTTTCAAAGGCGGGAACGTATTGGAGCGCCGCTTCAGGAGTTTTCCCGCACGACCAGCCCGACATTACCCTTTCCATCAAAGACAGGGCAAAGGGACCGTAGCTTCTTTTTATTTCGCGGTTTGAAAAATCGATGGAATGAACCGCCGTTTCAACCGCCTTAGGCTCAACTCCTTCTTTTACGATTTTTTCCAAAGCGTCAAATACTATTGTTTTAAATTCCTCATGTTTACCCTTTTCCAAACCCTTCATACCAAGCGTAAACGTAATATTCTTAATGTTTTTCCCTATTCCATTATACGGATACAGGTCTTCCCCGATTTTTGAATCGAGCAAAATTTTATTTAAATAGGCGCCGCTGTGCCCTATCAATATTTCTCCGATAAGATAGCTTTCCATCAAGTTCACTGCATCCGAGCTTTCAGGCAAAAGCCAATTTAACATAACAGCATCTTTTGCGCCGCCGCTTGCAGGAGCCGGAACGGAAAAGAATTTCGGTTCGGCATAACGGGGAACAGGCGGAATAAATTCGGGTTTTTTTGCAGCTTCAAAATGACATAAAAACTTTTCCTCCAAAAATTTCATTTGTTTTTCGGTAGGAATATTTCCCATTAAAAAGACACGGCAATTTACAGGATGATAGTACTTTTTATAAAAGTCCTTATACGCCTGATAGGTTAAATCGGGTATCTCCAAGGGGCTGCCGCCTGAATCTTTTGCATAAATGCTGCCTTGGCAGACTGATGCGGCTGTCCATTCATACATAACGCCGTCAAAATCGGAATAGTTTGCGCGCATTTCATTGAGCACAACGCCCTGTACCGTCATTTTTCCGTTTTCGTCTATTTCAAAGCGGTGCCCTTCCTGCTTAAAAGCCAACTCATCAAGATTCGGAAAAAAGACGGCATCGCCGTATACCGACATCAAATTAAAATAGTCGGCTTCGACTATGGAGCTTGCCGGATATACCGTTTTATCGGGATAGGTCATTGCATTTAAAAACGTGTTAACGCTTTGCTTTGCCAGCACCATAAAGGGGTCTTTCAAAGGATAATTTTTAGAACCGCATAAAACGGTATGTTCTATTATGTGGGCAACTCCGGTAGAATCGGAAGGGCTTGTCATAAAATTATACGAAAAAAGGTTTTCTTCATCGTCATTTAAAATATGATAAAGCTCCAGTCCCGTTTTTTTGTGCACTGCATAAATGCCTACGGCATTAAATTCGGGAAGCGGATTTTTGCTTATAATTTCAAAACCGTGTATCAATTCGCTCATAAATACCTGCTTTTTTTTAACTTTGCGGTACCTTATTTTAAAAAAAACAAAAAAAAAATCAAGTGAAAGAGTTGAATAAACTGTTTGTTTTACACTTAAGACTCATTTTTAGTAAGCGGAATTTATTCATCCGGTATTTTTCTCAGAAAAAAAAATTCATATTAAAGTTACACTAAATACCGTTTTAAAATATTGTATTTTTACCGGTATTGATATATACTATAAGGACTTAAGGAGATTTTTGAGTATGCAAAAGAAAAATCATTTTTTGTTCTGTGCCTGTTTTATTATAACGGCAGCCGTGTTTTTGTTTTCGTCCTGCGAAACGGATTCCCATTCTTCGACGAGCCAATACGCATCGATCGAAGTAAAGGCTCCGTCCAATCAGGTCGATATTCTGCTTTTTAATGACTTTCATGGAAACGTTGCGGAGGACACCAGGCCCGGCAAAGGTAAAAACGCCGGTATGGCAAAGATGATTGCCTATGCCAAAACCGCTCAGCGCGAAAACCCGAATACAATTGTCGTAGCCGGCGGAGACAATTATCAAGGAACGGCAATTTCCAACCTAACCTATGGAGCTCCTGTTTCCGCTATGATGAAGGCGATGAATGTTTCGGTGTGTGCAGTCGGAAACCACGAGTTTGACTGGGGCGTTACCAACATGACAAAGTGGCAAAAGGACGGCAAATTCGAATTTTTAGCTGCAAACATTATCGACAAAAAAACAAAACAGCCGGTTTCGTGGGCAAAACCGTATAAAATTATCGAAAAAGGAGGGTATAAAATCGCTTTTATCGGCTTGGCACATCCTGATACGGTATCCCTCACCAAGGCACAGCACGTAAGCGGTTTGGAATTCACCGACCCTGCAGCAGCGGCTCAGAAATGGACGGACTATCTTTTAGCGGGAAAAGACAAGGGCGGCAAACCTGACGCCGTTATCGCCTTAACGCACATTGATTCAGACCAAAACAAGGCCGGAGAGATCAGCGGTAATGCCGTAAAACTTACCGCAGTTCAAGGCTTAAATGCCGTACTTTCTGCACATAGCCACCGGCCGGTAAGCGGTGCCGTAAACGGAGTACCTGTAGTTCAAGCCTATTGCCACGGCAGAGCAGTTGGAAAATTACGCTTGACCTTCAAAGAAAATAAAAAACTGGAAAACATAGAGCCTATCCTCGATGAGATTTGGCAGACCAAAAGCGACATAATCGAAGATGATGGCGGAAAAGCCTTATATACAAAATTTGATAATAAGCTGAAACCGATTTTAGGTGAGCTTATCGGTACAGCATCAGGCGAATTTACGCATGAACGTTCGGAAAAGGGCAGCAACACCTTATTGGGCGCTTGGGCTTCGGAAGTACAACGCATTGTAGGGCACGCAGACATTGCAATCCAAAATGGCGGCGGCTTACGCAGAACCCTTGCTGCAGGAAATATCACCGTAGGTGACTTATACGAAATAATGCCTTTTGACAATTATTTGGTCGTATTCGACCTACCCGGTTCCGAAATCAAAAAAGCAATCGACCATGGTATCGTCAATCCGAACATTACCGACGGGCAATTTGCCGGATTAAGGGTTGAATACGACGGCAAAAAACCGTTTGAAAGCCGTGTAACAAAAATTACCCTCTTGGACGGAACGCCCCTTGATATGAACAAAACGTATAAGGTTGTAGTAAACGACTTTATGTTTATGGGCGGAGACGCTTACGATTTTAGCAAGGCTTCGAATATCGTCGAAACCTATATTCCGATTCGGGATTGCTTAATCGATGAAATTAAAAAAGCAAAAACAATCATACCTGTACCCGTAGACTATATCAAAGATATAAGCAACTAGCGGTGTTTGTTTAAAAAATAGGCCGGTTATAGCGTCTCATGCACTGTAACCGGCGTTTTTTTACTTTTATCTTCTCGTATTATATGAAGTACCGGAACTTGAAAAAGCCAATGAGGAAAACGAATATCTGCTTAATGCCTAAAAAAATATTACTTTTAGTTTTAAGCTGCACCTTATCTTTATTTAATTTGCACGCTCAAAATAACCGGCACGATACGGAAACAGATCCTAAGGATAAGGGCCTAGCCGAATACTATGAAGGCCAAATGAACCGCCCGAAAAGCCGGATAATCAAGGCGCGTGTTATAGAAATCGTTTACGACGATACGGAAGAAAACCGCCCCAACATTCCTATTGAATCCGACTTCCGCTATCAGCATTTAAAAATTAAAATTTTAACGGGCAGACACAAAGGCGAAATTTACACCGTGCGGAACACAGTTGAGCTTGCCGTTCCATATAAACTGATTTTTAAGCTGCACGAAAAAATGGTTTTACAGCTTGACGAAGATGAAAACGGGACCATAAACAACTTAAAAATATATGAGCGGGAGCGGGACACAAAGGTCTATTTCATTATCCTGTTTTTTGCTGCAGCCATCGTACTTGTCGGCAAAAAAAACGGAATTAAAGCCCTAATAAGCCTCGGCATAAGCATTGCCCTTATTTTCGGTCTGTTTTTGCCCCTTATTATGAAAGGGATAAGTCCCATCCTGCTTGCTCTGTTCGTCTGCTCAGCTTCTACCGTAAGTACGCTTTTTATAATAAGCGGCAACAACAAAAAAACCTACACTGCCGTTCTCGGCACCATCGGCGGCGTTATAATTGCAGGCCTTTTTGCCTTTATTGCCGGAAAAATCTTGCGCTTAACAGGGCTTGGAAACGAGGATGCCCAAATGCTCGCCTTTATTCCACAGCACCGCAAAATAGATTATCAGGGACTTTTGTTCGCCGGTATGATGATAGGTGCTATGGGCGCCGTTATGGACGTTGCAATGTCGGTTTCTTCTTCAATGTGGGAAATAATTTCGATAGATCCCTGCATCTCAGGCAAACGGCTGGTAAGATCGGGAATGAATATCGGACGGGACATCATCGGCTCTATGTCCAACACCCTTATTTTAGCATACGTCAGCACTTCAATTCCGGTGCTGCTTCTGTTTATTATTTTTTCAAACGGCTTTACCGAAATCATCAACTTGGAATTTCTTGCTGCAGAAATACTACGCGCCGTTTCAGGTAGTATAGGTCTTATCTGCACTATCCCCATTACGGTAAACCTCGTAAACCTCTTCTTTAAAAAGACTGAAGCGCGGCCGGGCAAGTGAGTAGAACTTTAGGCTTTCCCAAAAATAATATCGATAAAACATACAAAATTTTTTATATCTATATGACATAACATTTATATTTTATTGACTTTTATTTATAAAAAATATATTATTGAAACTATATAAATTTGCTTGAAAGCAATATTTATAAAAATTATATTGAATCGTCTAACGGTAATATCCGCTCAAGACGTTTTCAGCCGACTTTTCATAGAAGGAGTATTTATGAAACAAAAATGTATCGCGGCGGCCGTAATTTTTATGGTTTTCTGTACCTTATTTTCGTGTACAAATAAGGAAAGTAATGAAAAAAAGAATTTGATAATGGTATTTTTACCGAATGAATCGAATGAGTCAATGAAGGATGCGCGTCTTGCGTTTAAAGAAATCCTTGAAGAAGCGACCGGTTTGACGGTAGAAATAAAAACAACCACGGATTACAACATTGCTTTGGAAGCTATCATTTCAGGTCAGGCCGATATGGCCTATATCGGAGCGGAGGGGTATATAAATGCGCATAAGCGTAACCCGAAAATTATCCCCATAGCAACAAACTCAGGCCCAAGCGGAACCTTGGAAGATGCAAAATATTACAGTCTTATTGCAGTGCGCAAAGAAGATGAAAATATGTACAAAACGGAAACGGGATACGATTTGGAAAAACTGCAAGGAAAAATAATTTCCTTTGTAACGCCGAGCTCTACATCAGGTTTTACAATCCCGGCATCGTTAATAGCTTCCCGCTTCGGAATTTCCGATTTAGATGAAATTATCCAAAGCAAAAAAGTTTTTTCGGATGTCATCTTTGCAGGCACGCATCAAGCTGCCCAAATAAACCTTTTCAGAAAGGATTCAGACGCGGCTGCCTTTGCAATGTCGCAAACCTTAGGCCTGTATGAGCTTTTATCAGGAACGTTTTACCAAACAGGCTCAAGCTACAGGATTGTAAAAGGTGCTGTTGATACCTTCGACGAATTTGCAGGAACCGAAATGACAGTCATACAATCGATACCGGTGTTAAATGCGCCGATAGTCGTAAACAGCGAAAATATTTCCAAAGAATATCAAAAGAAAATACAGGAAGCTCTTACATCTGAAAAAACGGCGAATACTCCCGGAATCTTTAAAATAGAAGGCTCTGATAAAAAGGGTATGTATTTAAAATATACCGAAAACACAAGATTGGTAAAAACCGATGACGCATGGTATGATGAAGTAAGAAATTTAACAAAATAAGAACTTAAAAAAATCCACGTATCCCGATGCTTTACATCGGGATACCAGCTCAAATATTTTGCTGTGTAATCCTCATAAAGTGCGCTTATGGAACTGTACGACTTAATAGCGGATAATTATGAAACTATATTTCCGATCGAAAGTGAAAAGATCGATTTTATAAAAAAACTCTGTCCGCCTTCTGCCCGCATCTTCGACGCAGGATGCGCAACGGGCGGCCTTGCGATACGGCTTTGTAAGGAAGGCTACAGCGTCTTAGGGGTAGATTTAAACAATAAGATGATTGAGCTTGCAAAAAAAGCAGCTGCTCAAAATCTCGGCACAAATGCGGATATAAATTTTAAAACGGCCGGCATTACAGACATTACCGAGTTCGGTACCTTTAATGCCGTCCTTTGCTTTGGGAACACCCTGCCGCACCTGCCAAATGAACATATCGTATCGGCCTTTTTTCATTCCGTTCAAAAAAGCCTTTCGGATAGAGGGCTTTTTCTTTTCCAAATCTTAAATTACGATAAAATCCTTTCCGATAAAAAAATCGATTTTAGGGTAATGGAAACAGCAGCCTTTATTTTTAAACGGCATTATGAATTTTTATCAGGCGGAAAAATCAAGTTTATCATAGAATTTACGGATAAAAAACAAAATAAAACACACTTAGGTTCTACAATTCTTTTACCGCTTATCCAACAGCCCTTGTGCGCATTGCTGCATAAGGCGGGGTTTAAATCAGTAAGAGCCTATTCCGACTACGGTCTTACCAAAAGCAATTTACAAGAATATTCGGCCGTATACGTTGCAAAAAAGTAAAGACGCAGGGGCAAAAGCTTTGCTGCACCTTTTTTAATGCCAGTTTGCAGGAAAGGATTTTTGAGTCGCGCTATTTTCACTTGCAGAATTACCGTAAATATAGTAGAATATTAAATATGAGTGATTTAATACAGCCTAAAATTTTAAAAGGGTTTAGGGATTTTCTGCCTGATTCGGAAATAAAGCGGGCATTGCTTCTCGAAAAGCTGGTAAGCGTTTTTAGACAATGCGGCTTTGTACCTATCGACACCCCTGCACTTGAGTATTCTAAAATCCTTTTAAGAAAAAGCGGCGGCGAAACGGAGAAGCAGGTTTTCCGTTTTACCGATAACGGCGGGCGGGATGTAGCCCTGCGCTTTGACCTTACCGTCCCGCTGGCGCGTTATGTCGCCGAACATAATTCGGAGCTTTATTTTCCGTTTAAACGGTATCACATCGGTAAGGTTTGGCGGGGAGAAAAGCCGCAGGCAGGCCGATACAGGGAATTTTTACAATGCGATTTCGATATTATAGGCTCGGACACTGCGTGTATTGATTTTGAAATTCTACGCCTCATACAAAAAGCCTTACGTGCCATCAACGTTTTTCATTTTAAAATACATGTTTCACACCGCGGCATTTTTAACCGCTTTTTGGAAGCGCTGAAACTAAAGGAAAAAAACGAAGAAATTTTACGTATTGTCGACAAGCTTAGCAAAATAGGAAAAGAAAGCGTCTTAGAACTGTTAACCGAAATATCGTCTAAAAGTGCCGCCGAAAAAATACTGGAATATATTTCAGGCGCAGATAAGAAAAACGATTTTGAAAAAACGCTCTTACATCTTGAAAAGCTTGCAGGCGGCCCGTGTAAGGATACGGAAAGAATGCGGGAAATTTACGCCCTGATTTGCGCCTGCGGTTTACAGGACACGGTAATTTTTGACCCTTCCATTACGCGCGGCCTCGATTATTATACGGGGATTGTATACGAAACCTTTTTAACCGAGCTGCCTTCCATAGGCTCCATTTGTTCAGGCGGCAGATATGACAACCTTACCGGTCTTTATATGAAAGAATCGGTCGACGGGGCCGGGGCAAGCATAGGCCTTGACAGATTGCTTGCAGGATTGGAACAGCTGGGAGCAAAAAAAACGCGCAGCAGTTTTACCGATGTCCTTATTTTTTCCTCCGATAAGACGGAGCAAACCGTAAGCTATAAAATAGTTAATTTTTTAGAAGAAAAAGGCATTACGGCAGAAGTTTATCCTGAACCGAAAAAAATGAATCACCAGTATACGTATGCAGAAAAAAAAGATATTCCCTTTGGGATTTTTATTACAAAAACGGAAAGTACATCGGAAAATATGGACGGTCTAAAAATAAAATTAAAAAATCTTTCGACCAGAGAGGAAAAAGAACTTTTTTTAAAAGATGCCGCCGATGAAATTGCAAACCGGTAAAGGCTGTTTACCGGTTCTTTAAAAAAAGGATTTACGATATGCAAAAACCAAAAATGATTATTTTCGATTACGGTAATACGCTCGTATATGAAAAAGGACTTGATATGGAAAAGGCATTCAGCGAGTTATACAAACATATCATGAAAAAACCTTCCGGCCTCAGCCCCGTTGAATTCTATAAAGAAGGAGTAAATCTTTTTGAGCAAGTAAACAAAAAAGCTATAGAAAACGATATGGAAATTCATTGCCACAGTATTTACAATGCTCTTTTTCACAGCCTTGATATAGAATTTGATTTGCCTTACAATGAACTGGAATTCGTTTTTTGGGAAGCTTTAGCACCTGCAACAGCTATGCCGAATTCCGAAAAAATGCTTAAATATCTTAACGCTCACAATATCCGTTCGGCGGTTATAAGCAACATCGTTTTTTCCAAGACGGCTTTAACAGCCCGTTTAAAAAGATACCTCCCTGAAAATAAGTTCGAATTTATAATAGCATCAAGCGAATACGGATTTCGAAAACCCTACCCTATTCTTTTTAAAACAGCTTTAAAAAAGGCAAATCTTAATCCAAAAGAGGTTTGGTACTGCGGCGATAACCCGCGTGCCGATGTCATAGGTTCATCTTCCGTAGGCATAACCCCGTTTTTGTTCGTGCCCGATTTAAAATGTCCCTATCATAATGATTCACAGATCGTGCCGAATTGTGCATTTACTCGAATACGGGATTGGAATGAATTAACGGACATTTTGGAATCCTGCACAGCCTAACCCAAGCTGCAAGGATCATAAAACGGTTTAAAACCGCTCACGCTTTACCTAATAGCTGTGCTAAAACGGCACTATTTATCTTGCTTTTTTGGCACACTTGTATTCTTTTGTCCCATCAGTTTTTATACAATCATTTTTAACCGTATATTTTCACTAAAAGAAAATTATATAAATTTTATAACTCTATATCTATTATGGACTTATAAAACACATAATAAACCGGCGAAAAAAAAGACTGCTTGGCACGGAAATTGCTAGTATATGGATAGGTTGAATGTAAAACTTCAACTTAAATACAAAAAATTACAATATAAGCAGGAGGTTCTTTATGAATAGCTTAAGTATTTTCAGTCCATCTTTTGCGGACAATTTTATCGATGCTTTTGACAGGGGGTTAGATACGAATTTCGGGATTTTTGCTCCTATTAAGGGTTCAGGCTATAAGACACCCAGCGTGGATGTACGTGAAACGGAAAAAGCCTATATTATGGAAATCGATTTACCCGGCTACACGGAAAAAGATGTCGAGATTAATTTAAAGGACAGAACGCTTACGGTTTCTTCTTCGCACAAGGACGAAAAAACGGAGAAAAAAGAAGAGAACGGCGGTTACATTATACGGGAAAGATGTTCGAGACAGTTTACCCGCCGCTTTACCCTGCCGCAGGATATAGACAGTGCAGATGTTTCTGCAAAGTTTGAAAACGGCGTTTTAGCCATCGACATTCCGAAAAAACCCGACACACAACCCCGTCAAATTGAAATTAAAAAACTGTAACGGTTTTTAATCAAAAGGCAGGCTTTAAAGGCCTGCCTTTTTTATGTCTGTTAAAAAAACATGGCCGGCATGGGTGCTGTTTTTAAATTCCCGCCCTTAGGCTTCTTCGTTGAGGGGCTGGGTATTATTGTCGGCGCTTCCCCGTACCCCGCATTCGGTTTAGGCCAAAAGATGGGCTGTAATAGCCCGCTCAATCTGTCCGCCGGCGATAGTATAAAGAACATGATACGGTTATGCGCCGGTCTTGCCGGTATTATGCAGGAAGAACTCCCCTATCCGTTTTCCGTAAACAGCCGGCTGTTACCGGTTCAGAGCACAACCTAAACCGCACACGGTGTTTTAACCGTACCACACCCCACTGCTTTCCGAATACTCGGAAACGGAGCCTCGCCTTTTGTACATAGATGTATCCGCAAAATACCCGCATACCCTCATAATACAAGTGTACCAGCTAAACCCAAAAAAGTATACTAATTTATATCATGCAAATACGTCTTCCATTTGGAATCATTTAAATAAAGCGTTAATCCAAATACGCCAAAATACTGCTATCAATTTTACGGGCGGAACAGGCAGTCCGTACTAATCTATATTAAAGAACCATGCGCTGTCTATCAAAGAAAAGACTAGTACCATAAAACCCAAACCGATAAGCGCCAAGGGAGCGGCTTTCCATTGCTCGCCCGCACATCCGTCATCGCTTTTTTGATTTACGGCGTGCAAAATATACGAAAAAACAAAAAGGATAAGATACGAAGAAAAGATTACGGACAAGGCTTCAAAATAGGAAGCCGTCTCGTATAAGACAAAAAAAACAAGGCCATACCCGAAAACGTTTTCTTCTTCCACAGTAACGGTAAATTCGGGAAAAAGCCGCTTAAAAAGAAAGGATTGAAAAACCAAAACGGTTATTATAAAAACCGGCAACAAAAAACCGGCTCCAATGGGTTTTAACACATACCGGTCAAAAAGCCACAGCAGCGTAACGGTAATAATGGCCGAAACGGCATTTTTTACAATAAAGGTATAAAGGCCGTCCGTCCCCCTTGAGTGGATATAAAGCCGCTCAAGCCCTATTCCGCATACAAAAACTGCCGAAGCGATAAAAGTATAAAACGAAAAGTCGGAAAAAAAATTCATTTGGCGCTCCTTTTAGAAGGAAAACTGTAACCCCATTTTATATAAACATATGCCCATAAAAACACGCCCAAAAGAATCAAGGCGCCTGCAGAAGTACCTAAAAACCGAAACGGCGGATTTTTAAAAAGATATGGAATATTCACCGTTAAAAATCCGGACGGTACGGGAAAAGAAAGTGAACCGAATGCAACTATCTCCCTGATTATGGAAAAACCTAAAATTAAAACCGAATAGGTTACAGGAAAATCAAGTGAATCGGAGATCGACAAATAATCTTCTATACTCAAATAAAGGATATAAGAAATGCCTAAAATATAAATGTAGGTTTGAAGCGCCCCTTGTATAAGGGGAAAAAGCCCCTGCAAAAGAAAATTCAAAAAAACGGTAATAAAAACGATAAAAATATGCACAAAGACCTTTTCAAACCCGTTTATATATATCAATTTTGAAAACCCGTTGGAAATAACACCGCCGAAAAACACAACCCAAAGACAGGCGGTTAAAACAATACCGTATGCAAGATTAGAAGACACGGGAATAAGCGGACACAATCCGAAAACGAAGGCGGTCAAATCTCTGTTTTTTATCATATTATGAACCCTCTCTGTTTAAGACTGAAAAACTTTTTTCTATCTTTTTTTTCCACTTTTCAATAACCAAGTTGCCTATTCCGTAAAAGGACGCATTTTTATTAGGGTCTTGAATGCCGGCCAAGCCGCAAAATTCGGCGCCGGTCTGCCTGCCGTACAAAAAAAGCCCTTGATACGGGCCGTATTTTCCGTACATTCTTACAAAAATCACGTAATAGTCTTTGCCGTCCTCCTGCGCCTGAAATACGGCATTGCAGAAATAAGGATACGAATGAAAGATTTTACCGCCGCGTCTTATTTCAATATTTTTATGCGCCGCATAAGACTGAGTTTTAAAAAGCTCGTTTGCCGCATTAAAATAAACATCTGCTTTCAATATAGAACCTAAATAAAAAACACCACACAATATCAATAAAGCGGAAATAAAAACGCCTATGGGGATAAATATTTTTTTCAGTTTTTCTGCATTGCCTTCATTCATATAATTTCCTTTTTCCGGCCTGAATTTTCACTTCCATTTTTTCTATAAGGGGCGTTATCATGTTCGCAAAAAGAACGGAAAAAACAGCCCCTGCCGGCGATGCCCCAGATCCGCAAATACAAAAGGCAATTATGCCGGTTAAAAAGCCGCATAAGGCCTTGCCGTATTTTGTTTTAGGCGACGAAGAAGGTTCGGTAAGCACAAAAAAGGCCGAAAACAAAATGCCGCCTGTTAAAAGGGCTGCAAGAATATCGCCTGAAAAATATGCACCTGTTATAGGCACCTGCGAAAAAACGAATACTGCAATTCCATACGTTATTAAAAAACAGGAAGGCAGAATATAGTCGGCGGCCTTAAACGCAAAAAGTACCACCGAAGATAAAAGACTTATAATATTATACCGAAAAGCCGGTACTACGGAGGTTGAGTTTAAAAAAAGACTAACATAGCCTTCAGGCAGTGTTACACCTATCCCGTGCAGAAGCACCGAATTTAAAAGCGAAGTAACGGAAAAATCGGTTTTAAGTTTTAAAAGGCCATTTGCCTCCAAAACTTGAAAAAAACCGCCATGTCCCCGTATAAGCGCCGCTCCGTAAAGCGCTGGCGGAAAACTTTCAGGGTGCGAAATGTAAGCTATGCAGGCCGCCGCCGCAACAGGATTTATCCAGTTTTTGCCGGAACCGCCGAAAATTATTTTTGAAACGAATAGAGAAAAGGCACTTAAAAAAAATACAAACACAAAACCGATGGAAATAGGCATAAAAAAGCCTATTAAAAGGCCTGTTGTGATAACCTGCGTCGAAAATTTTACAGGGCACTTATTCATATATTGAAACAAATACTCTACAGAAACGGCGCCCAGCAGTGCACAGGCGATATTTAAAAGCGCATAAAAATCCATCGAAAAAGCGAGCAGTGCAAGCTGAATGCACAAAAGACTTATGAGCATTATATCAGTTTTCAGTACCAAAGAACGCGTATAAATAAACGGGGGCGCCGGCAACACGACATTTAAGTAAGTTTTCATACAAGAGTCCTCCTTAAAAGCCTTTCTTTTGCATCGGCAATTATGGCCGAAAGGGGAATCCTTGCCGAACAACATGCCGAGCAACAGCCGCAGCCATTGCAAAGCCCGATAAATTGTTCGACTTCATCATCTATAATGTTTTTTTCTATGGCGTTTACCATTCTTTTCGGCTCCAAATAGAAGGGACAGCTGTTAAAACAAAGCCCGCAGTTGATACATTCGTGTATATGTGAGACCTTTACGGTTTCTTTTCCGAAAATACAAACCGATTTTAAAAACTTGCTTACAGGTGTATCCAAATTATCGATAATAAAGCCGGTCATAAGCCCGTTCAGCACTATCGATTCAGGTTTAGTAAAAAGACCGCCGCATTCTTCTATAAGGCTTCCAATCGGCGTACCGATTTTTACCTTTAAAACCTTTGATTCGTTTACGGCCCTGCTTGAAATAAGTACATACACATCGGTAACGGGCGTGTTTGAGCTTACCGCATCGCAGGTATACACAGCAGTCGAAATATCGATACAAACCGAATTTTGAACGGCCTTTAATATAAAAGGCTCGGTAACTGGGTAGAGATTAGGCACTTTGATAAAGTCCACCTCACTGGTGCTGCAAGCCGAAGCAATGTTCTCTTGCCTCTCCCTGCTTAAGGTGCCGGCCTTGTAGATGCACATAACCGAAGAAGCGTCCAGCGCCTTGGCGAGGGCTGCCATACCTTCAACCACCTTTTCATAAAAGGTTTCAAAAAGAATCGAATCTAAACTGCAGGTCGGGTCGGTATCAAAAAGATTGATACAAAGTGTTCTTTCGTTTTTTTTAAGAGCGGCCTTTATATCAAGTGCAAGCGAAACATTGCGCTTATTCCCGGTATTTAAAACGCCCGCCGCCTCTATTATCCGCACAATCTCTGCAGAAGGAATATCCCGCCACGAACGGTTCGCCGCAGGTTTCCCTAAAATATCAAAGGAGCCTTCCAGCCTAATTGCAGCTGAAGAAATGGATTTACCGTTAGGCAGCTTAAAGCGCACAAAATCGTACACCCGACCCGGTATCGAAGCATGCACATTCGCAGAAACCGCGCCGTCGGAGCGGGCTATCAGCTGTCCTTCCCGCACACAATCTCCGCGGGAAACCAGGAGCTCCGTATTTTGAATATCCGCATACTGTATGGGAATAAAAGCCTTTTGGGGCAAAAAAGCATTACCTTCAATCGAAGCAGTAATTTTAGGATACTCCAAAAGCTCCTTACCCCGTTTAAAACCGATAACTTCCGTCATTTTTCAAACACTCTGTGTACAATAACCGTAATAGGCATTAAGGCCGAAAGCATGGCGACTAATAAGGCGGCCAAATTAAACCTGTTAAGCGGAAATTTCTTACGCGAATAAGAAACCGTCATAAAACGCCCCTGGGCGCAAAGCATATCTTCAATGGAAGGCCGCGGCCGCAACGAAAGCACATCGCTTATAAATTCATCGTCAAAAACAAAAAGCACCTTTTCCCGTTCCGTCATAACGCCGCTTTCATCTGCAGTAAATTCGTTTACAGTAACCTTTTCGTTATCGATTTGCGGATTATGAAGATTTACATAAGGCAGAGCCCTGGCCTTCCATAAATCCGAAATATAATTACCCAAATCGGGAATATCCACCCCGCTCCGTATTTCATCTAAAAAATCGAAGGCCTTTTTAGAAAACCCCGCTTCAGCGGCAACCCTGTCAGGCAGCGGCAAATAGAGAATGTTTTTATAGGCCTTAATCGTTTTTGAAAAATGAAAGAATAAAAAACACGCCACAACAATAATCAAAAAGGCTGCAAGCCCTGAGACCTTAAAAAGTTTTTCCCTATCCCAAAACTTTACAATAGAGGAAGGATTCATAACATAGGGCGTAATCTTTTTATGCAGTTTTTCTGCGCTAGGCTGCTCACCGATAAAAAAGCGCATCTTTTCCGTCATATACGTCAAAGAAAGTCCTGCTATAAAGGCGGAAGAAAAAAGTAAAAGCGAAGTATTGCTGCCGAATTTCGATATGGTAAAGGAAACAAAGGGCAAAAACACCAAAAGCGAATTCTTTTTTATGCGCTTTATCAGCTGCTCTTTGGTAAATTTCAAATAAGAGCCGACGGCCTCAGTCCAAAAGGCAATCGTATACAGCATTAAAATAACCGCCGAAACTGCCAAAATACCTTTTTGAAAGGCTGCATACAGTAAAAAGGGAGCGGCCGCCGTAAAATACATGCTCTTTCGGCTGGTGTAAAAAAGTGCTGCCGCAAAAAACAAAAGGGCAACGGCAAAATTAAACATAGAAAGGTTAGAATTTTCTTCTATATAGAAAAAATCCGTATTGTTTTTTAAGAAGGATAAAAAACCGGCGGTTATTTTTTGGTTTGAAGGAATGTACATATACTGTAAATTTTCTTGATCATTTATAAACCATTGAATATATCTCTCCCGCTCTGTAAAAAAAGGAGCGTCTTCAAAAATCTCCTCAAAATCCTTAAATCTGGCTTCGGATGAGGAGAGTGAAATAACTCCGGCTATCTCCTCCTCATACGCTGTGCGTAAAATTGCCCCCTCATCCGCACTTATCGGTAAAAACAAAATTCTATACGAATTCCAGACTGTGCGGTTCGAGGTAAGAGGAAGAAAAAATAAACAAAAAATCGAGCAGAGAAATAAAAAACCCGCTGCAAATCCCGTAAAAACGGAATATTTTTTATAAATTCCCATTTATTTATCCGAAATATCCAAATAAAATTGCTATAATAATGCCTAAAATACAACCTGCAACGGCCTCAATCGGTTTATGTCCGTGAATCTCTTTTACCGGCTTAAAATGATAATCTTCGTTTTTTTCACCGAATTTTAAGCCTAGGTCGTTTAAGGTTTTTGCCTGCAGCCCGCTTGAACGGCGCACACCGACGGCATCCCTGATGACGACCATTGCAAAAAAAACGGCAAATATAAACAAGTCGGAATGAAATCCCTGCCTTATACCGATACTGGTTGTCAACGAAGCCGCCAATGCAGAATGACTTGACGGCATACCGCCGGTACGCCATAATATCAGTTCTATAAAATCTAATGGGCTGTGTATGGAATAATTAAACAGTGCAAATATCGTTTTTATAAATTGACTTAAAAGCCAGCTGGTTGTAGCCGCCAAAAAAATCGGATTTGAAAAAAATAATATCCATTGCTCCTTATCAATTGTTTCAACCATGCCTCTAATTTTCTACAAAATGGCTCTTTTGTCAAGCCTCAAAATAGTATATAATGGACAAATGCAGGAAGAAAATACGAGTTTTACCATTACCGAAAACGATTTAGGGCGGCGCATAGATAGAATTTTACGCAAATTTTTACCCGATCTTCCGCTTTCATTTATTTATTCTGCACTGCGGCAGGGAAAAATTAAAATAAACGGCAAAAAAACAAAACCTTCTTACCTTGCACAAAAAGGCGACATACTTTATATAACTCCGCATTTTAACAAAAAAGAAAAAAAAGAAACCGCCCCGCCCCTGCATAATATACAGAAGCCTGAAGTACTTTTACAAACCGATGACCTTATTTTTATAAACAAACCGAAAGGACAAACCGTACACGGAGAAAAAAGCCTGTGCCAGGCCGTTTTGCATTATTTTCCGCCGGAAAAACAAAGCCTTTCATTTACGCCGGGCCCCTTGCACCGTCTGGATAAAAATACGACGGGCATCATCGCCTTTTCCCAAAGTCTTCAAGGGGCGCAGGAATTTTCGAAAGCGCTGCGCGAAAACCGTATCGGTAAGTATTATTTAGGTATTGCAGAAGGCGTACGGATACAGCCTGTTTTAAAAAGCGTTATAGACGGCAAAGAGTGCACCTGCCTTACAAGAGTTTTAACGGCTTCCGAAAACCATAACCTAGCCTTGGTGCTTTTTACACTAATAACAGGTAAAAAGCATCAGATCCGCCTGCAATGCGGGCTTTTTAAAACGCCCCTTTTAAACGATAAGAAATACGGTTCCAAAGAAAAGATAAAAGGTACCCGGCATTATTTTTTACACGCTCTTAAACTGAAATTCGAAAAACCGTTTTTATCGGGACTGCCTGAAGAAATTACCGCCCCCCTGCCAAACGCCTTTGCTTCGGCCGTAAAACAGATTTTTAAAACGGAACCTGCCGCCGTGTTAAACAGCCTTTAAAAATCAGCACATACAAGAGAGAATCTTTATTACTTGAATTATTGTGCTTAGTAAAAATTTTTCCAATAGAAAAACAGCTGTCAACTTAAAAAGACGGTTCCGTCCAAACTAGACATAAAAAATAAAAAGTGATATTATGTTTACAATAAAAATTGGTATTAAAATTTACGCTTTGTAATTATATGTAGGAGAGACATATGGGTTTTGTGCAAGAAATGAAAAAAAAAGCACAGGAATACGGTAACCGGCTTGTTTTCCCCGAAGGAACTGAAGACAGAACCTTAAAAGCCGCCCGTGCAATTATTGACGAGAAAATTGCTTCAGAGCTTTTTTTGATAGGCGATACGGATAAGGTTAAGGCCGCCGCGGAACTTGTGGGAATTGGACTTGACGGAATTAGAATAATAGATCCGCTGAAATCGGAGTGGCTTGATTCCTTTATTGAGGCGTATTACGAAAAGCGGAAGTCTAAGGGAATGACAGAGGAAGAAGCGAGAGCCGAGGTAAGCAAGGATTTAGGCTTCGGCGCCATGATGCTTACGCAGGATAAGGCGGATGCGCTGGTTGCCGGTGCGTTTAATACTACGGCAAATGTTCTAAGGACGGGCTTAAAAATTGTCGGGACAAAACCGGGAAAAAAGACCGCTTCTTCTTGCTTTTTGGTAGATACTAAAAACCCGCGGCTTGGCGTAAACGGCTTGTTTATTTTTTCGGACAGCGCGGTAAATCCCGAACCGACATCGGAACAGCTTGCCGACATAGCCTGTTCGGCGGCGCATAGCTGTAGAATTTTTACCGGTGCAGAACCGATTGTAGCACTCCTGTCGTTTTCGACAAAGGGCTCAGGCGGCGATAAGGATGAAAATATTTTACGCGTAAGGGAAGCTATAAAAATTCTGCAAGAAAGAAAGCCCGATTTCGTGTTTGACGGTGAAATGCAGCTGGACTGCGCCATCGTCCCTCACGTTATGAAAAAAAAAGCGCCGGGTTCTCCTGTAAAAGGGCTTGCAAATACGCTTATCTTCCCCGATTTGGGTTCGGGAAATATCGGCTATAAGCTTGTAGAAAGAATTGCAGGCGCGGAAGCCTTCGGACCGTTTTTGCAGGAATTTGCACGCCCCATATCAGACCTTTCACGGGGCTGTTCGGTAGACGATATTATAACCACCGCCGCCGTAACGCTGGTTCAGGCAGGTAAAAGATAACCCCCTATCCGACGCTTTTTGCCGGGTGCGGAAATTCCCACAAAGGAAGCTGCAAGACCGGTTTCGGCAGAAGCTATAAAACTGCTAAAAACCGCCCCTGCACAAATAAATATCATGGCTAAATCCGTAACAACGCATATCGCCGAGGCCGTAGAAGCGGGCAAAAAAAGAGATTATAAAACCGCAATCCGTATTTTGGAAAACCTCGCAGCACAGGGGTTTGCCGAAGACTCTTCCCCCTTTAGCGGCAGCGGAAAAGGCGGCAATCCTGAAATCTATCTGTATTTATCGAGGGCATGGACGGCCGAAAAAAACTACGGCAGGGCAGCCGCTTACGGAAAGGCTTATACAAAGCGCCGCCCCGAAGACCCTGCCGGTTTCTTTTTTTTAGGCAGGGCCTATGCCGCCGCCGGTTTTTTTGACGCGGCAGCCCGCTGTTTTGAAAAAAGCGTAAAACTCAACCCCCGTTCGCTTGAAGCCCGCGCCATGCTAGGCTTTGTCTATCTAAAAGGAAAAAAAGCCCGCCTTGCGCGCAGAGTTTTTGAAGAAGCTTTAAAATACGCCCCTTCCGACAGACGCCTAAATAACGGGTATTTAAATGCGCTTTTTGTAGAAGCCGTTTATGAGCTTAAAAACGGCAGCCCCGATATGGCGCGGCAAATGTTCACCTTTGTTATTAAAAACAATATCGATGGGGTTGTGCCGCGTCTTTATCTTGCGCATGCCTTAAAAATGCAAGGCTATCTAAAAGAAGCATACTCCCAATACGAAGCGGCCTCGGAATTCGCTCCTAAGGATAAGACCTTAAAGCTATATCCTGCAATGATAAAATTGGAGATGGGCGATGCAGCCGGTGCAGCCGAAGACCTCGCAGAGCTCGGCATACAGGCACCTGAAGACCGAATCAGCGGACAGTTTATCGCAATGGGTGCCGTTAAAAAGCATCTTGAAAAGAGCGAATTTTCCAAGGCCTCTTATGCGGCGAAGGTCTATATCCGTTCTTTCGGAAGCAGCGCTGAAATACGGCTTCTTGCAGCGGAGGCAAGCAGGGCATCGGGCAATATAAAGACGGCTTTAAATCATTATAAATGCGCCATAAAAGATGACCCGAAAAGCCCTTATCCCCATTACGGAATATTGCTTACTCTTCAGGAAAGTTATCAGTGGAAAGAATTACCTGCCGCACTCCGCCGCGCCGAAGCCTCAGGTGCATGCGCCCCAGATGATATCTATTACTATAAAACCATCACCGAGGCACACATCGGTAATCGGCCGGAAAAAACGCTCTCTTGTCTTCAAGCCCTAATCAAAAATAGAAAACCCGACTCTGCGCTTTTCAATGCGCTCGGCTGTACATATGTTAAACTGGATATGGCAGACATAGCCTTAAACTGGTACGAAAAAGCCTTGCAGGTAAGCCCTAAAAACGAAGAAGCCCTTGTAGGCAAAATTGCCTGTTACGAAACGCTGGCACTTAATGATAAGGCTTACGCCGCTTACACAGCCTATCTTTGCAAATGGGATAAAAACATCTATGTGCGCAAAGACTTTGTTCTGTTTTTGGAAAAGCTCAATATGTGGGAGGAAGCCGCCGATCAACTTGAAATACTGATGGGACAATACCCGCAGGCTCAATTTACGCCTGACCTTGCCTTATTCCGCAGGAAGGCGGGGCAATATCAAAAGGCAGCCATCTTATACAGAAAGATGCTCAAAGCAAAACCTGAAGAAAGGGGGCTGCTGCATAATCTTGTATTTTGTTTGGATAAAATGGCAAAGACAAAAATTGCGCTCAGCCTATTACAGGCGGCACGGAACCTGTTCGGAATACAACCTGAAACCTTTTTAATCGAAGGAATCCTGCTGTTACGCTTAAAAAGAAAGGAAGAAGCGGTGAGGGCTTTTCAGTATATAGTGGAAAAATACCCCAAAAACACACAGGCGGCGGAACTTTTAAAAAGAGCGCTAGGGGAACAAAGTTAACCTTATACGGAAGGTGAGTGCAAAACCTTAAGACTGCGCCTTCCGCTTACTCAAAAAATATTGTACGGATAGGCAGCCTTTAAGACGGGAACACTCTTATCAATCGTTTCCGACTGAGGTACGGCAAAGGCCAAGTCTAAACGAAAAACCTTGTTGACGGCGCCGCCGCATAATGCTTTAAGCCGGTCTTCGGAACAACCTGCCCGCCGCAGTGCATGCACCAATAAAAGAGAGCCCGCAAAACCCGGAATACCGCAAGCGCCTTTTTGCTTGTCGGCTGCGGTATGGGGTGCATGATCGCTTTCAATCCAATCGACTCCGCCTGCCATAAGTTCTGCAAAAACGGCGGCGCGGTCTGCTTCGTCCCGTAAAGGCGGATTCATCTTTGCAAAAACCCCGTATTTTGCATACGCGGCAGCCGTTAAAAGGGCATGGTGTGCAGTCGCACCGCAGGAGACTGCACGGCCCTTTTCTTTAGCCGCCTTTACCGTTTTTATACCTTCGGCTGTACTAATATGGCAGACATGAATGTGCCCCTTAAAACCCTCTTCTTCGGCAAGGGTAATTTGGTCCTTTATAGATTCTATTTCGGCTATTGGCGGGCGCGCCCTGCTATGCGTTTCCGGCTTTTCAATACTAAAAATAGCCTCATCAATGTATTCCTCTTTTTCACAGTGCACGGCCAAAACGCCCGTATAACCGAGCTTGGCCAAAGCCGCATAAACCGCACGCTGCTCAGCCCTTCCGGTTATACCCATCCGCCCCGTAGAGTGCCCTGCAAACATTTTAAAGCCGACAACTCGCGGAAAATAGGCATTATAACAATCTACGGCCTCTTTGATTTGCGAAAAATCGGAGGTAATACCGCCGTACACCCCGTAAAAAAGCGGCGCATTCGCCTTGTGCAAAGCATTATCTGCACAGTCAATGCGGGCGGAAATCTCTTTTCGGGATAAAAGAGGCGGGTCGGTATTGGGCATATCGAATAAGGCGGTAAAACCCGCATTATATGCCAGTAAACCGCCGTGTCCTATCGTTTCCTTTTCTGCTAAAAGCCCGTCCCTTAAATGAACGTGAGGGTCAATCATTTTAAATCAGAAAAACAGCGTCGCTTCCCCATAATCTCCGTTTTTATCGGTAATACTTATTTCAAGCATATTTTTACCGTTAAACTGCAAATCCTGAGGCGCCGTTTTTATGGCATAAGCTTTTATGGGTTCAACGCCCTTCTCTTGAATTTCCCTTATCTCACGTAAGGTAATAATTTCGCAAAATTCACCGTTAATGGAAACCGTAACGTTTTCGGAGTCTATCTCAGGCGCAATACCCCGATCGCCTGCCATAAACAAGGTCAAACTTGCAGGGCGGAAATAAATCATCATAGTATTATCCGCATCGAGGGACGGAAAGAAAATTAAACTTAAAATTTCAAGCCGGTCTATCTTAGGATTTAACATAATATCCTTATCCAGCCGGACATTATAGCTCCAATACTCAAAGTAATTTGTTTTATATTCTTTTACAGCGATAAAATAAGGGTATACTTTAGGATCGGCTTGTAAACAAAAAAAGCCTTTGTCATCGGTTTCCGCAGCAAATTCCACCTCGAATTTGCCATTCAGCAATGCAACCTTTGCATTGCTGACGGTTTTTTTGTTTTTGTCGTATACATAGCCGCTTATAGTGTTCATAAATATCCCTTCCTTATAAGAGCCTTTGATTAGGGCAGCATTTTACCCGGTAAACGAAAATAATAGGTAGTCGAGCTTATCTCAAATTTAAGTTTTTTATCCGCATCGATTGGCCTTTCTGTGCTATCATCTTCCCATTTCCAAACCGCCCCGTCTTTAGTAATTTTAAAAGAACCGTTTTTATTTCCTTGAGGGCTTAAAAAGCTAAATTTTCCTTTATATGTCCCTTCATCAAAAGGGTCAATTACTAACGTAGCCTCACCGCCTCCTTCCGACTTTATGTACGCATACACTACAACATCTTCAACCTTACCGCCGCCGCTTTGACCGCAGCCAAAAAAAACTGCGAATATACCGCTTAAAAGCAAAACCGTAAAAATAAGCCTTGTTTTCATAAAAACTCCTTTGTTTATAGTTAAATCCTTTAAAACAACGTCCTTATAAAAGCGAGGGTACCACAATCCTTTAAAACTGTCAATAATTACGGGCAAGGCACATCATAAAAACCAAATTTTGTCCAACACGGCTAAACATACGAAGTTAACCGGCGAGTTTGCGTACCGCAAGGCTCTTTTTTCCAGCCACTTGCAAAACTATTGAAAATATGCTACTTTTAAGGACGGTTCTGCATAATTAAGACCCGTGCGTTTTTAGGGTGCAAACCTTTTCGGTTACGTAAATTCATATCGATTTTACATCGGTTATTACAAAACCGCATTTATCCCATTTTAAGGAAAATCTTCGGAAGCCCTGCCTTTCCGGAAGGCTCCTATTTTTAAGCGAGGATGAGACTATGAATTATAATCTCTTGTTACAAGCCGCACAGGGCGGTAATTCTTATGTTTTTTTGGTTGCAATGTTTTTGGTCTTTATCATTTTTTACTTTTTACTGATAAGACCGCAAAAAAAAGAACAGCAAAAAACACAGGCGCAGATTGCCCAGCTGCAAAAAGGCGATAAGATTATCACAATCGGCGGCATACACGGCGTTGTAAGCTCTGCAAAGGAAAAAACGCTTATCATAAAAGTGGACGAAAACTGTAAAATCGAAATTAACAGGGCTGCCGTCGGTACGGTTTTAAAGGATGAACTGCAAAAACCAATTCCCGACTTCGGCGGCGTAAGCTCGAACGAAAAAAAAGGATTTTTCGGCAAAAAGAACAAAAGTTCGGAAACGAACTGAATAATCGGTAATTGACGGCGGTTTTTACAATGCGTAATTTAAAGACCGCCTAACGAATTTATAGGGAGACGATAATGAACAAAAGAACTAGATTTATAGTTGTTCTTGTTGTTATGGCCGTTTGTTTTGCCTTCTTGTATCCTACCCTAAAATGGTATTTTTGGACAGATAAAGAAGATACGGCATTGGCTTTGGCATCCAGAGAGAAGATCAAGGATTATTCCGAGAACACGGCACGGGCGGATATAGACGCTTTAATCGAAATGGCCGTTTCAGGCTCTAAGGAAACAGTTTTGGAAAAATATGCGCCCCTCATAAAGGAGGCTAAAAACAAAAGGAAGCTTGCAAAAAAAGAAATTCCTGCCCAATGGACGGCAGAAGATGTGATTGCAAGCTTTCCCTCTTCTTCAAAAGAAAAACTTATACCCGTTTTACAGCCCATTTTGGAAAGCGCATACCGCGATAAAATACTTTCTACAAAAAAGTATCAGACAAATGCAGTAAAGCTGGGGCTCGATCTTTCAGGCGGTATGCTGGTTATTATAAAGGCGGACATTGATGCCGTCGTTTCTGCGGAAGGCGAAAAGGGTCAGACTTTGGAATCATCGAAAACCGCTGCAATGGAACTGGCGATGGAAACCATCAGAGGCCGTATCGACAAATTCGGTCTTTCCGATCCGGTAATCAGAAAGCAGGGCGAAGACAGAATTTACGTTGAAATGCCCGGCGCCGTAGACGCAGACAGGATTAATTCCATTATTATGGGGCGCGGACTTTTAGCCATTCACCTTGTAGATGATGAAGCGACCAAGTCCTTTACGGAATATTACAAAAACAATCCGGGTCAGACCTTCGATGCCGAGTATAATCTTTTGGATCCGTCAATAATTCCCGAAGACTGTATGGTTTTGGGCGTGTACAAAAAGGACGCCTACGGAATAGATGAGCGGGATGAAAGGAGTCCCTTTGTTGTTATAAAAAAGACGCCTGGACTTGAAGGCAAGCATCTTACAAGCGCCGATGTTATGTCAAGTTCAACCTATGGTAAACCTGAAGTTTTATTCACCCTTGATTCGGAAGGTGCAAAGATTTTCGGCGATTTAACTACGCAAAACGTAGGTAAAAGTCTTGCAGTTGTCTCTGACAATAAGATAAAATCGGTTGCGAATGTAAAAGAGCCTATTACCGGCGGACGCGGTTCAATAAGCGGTTTTTCCGCAAGCGAGGCCAATAACCTAAAAACCGTTTTACGGACCGCGTGGCTTAACGTGCCGCTGCAGCTTGAAACCCAGCAGGTTGTAGGAGCGAGCCTTGGTGAAGAGAAAATCAACGAAGGTATCAAGGCCTTGCAGTGGGGCCTTTTTGCCGTTCTTATTTTTATGCTGCTTTATTACAGGGAAGCGGGAATCAATGCCTGCATCGCCCAAATCTTGAACCTCTACATAATGTTCAGCATTTTGTCGGCGTTTAACCTTACCCTGACCCTGCCTAGCATTGCCGGTATGATTTTAACAATCGGTATGGCAGTCGACGCAAACGTTATCGTTTTTGAAAGAATTAAAGAAGAACTCCGCCTAAACAAAACCAGAGCCGCCGCTGTCAGTGCGGGCTTCAATCATGCTCTTTCGGCCGTTATGGATTCAAATATCACTACATTTATAGCGGCGTTTTTTCTTTCTATACTGGGAACGGGCCCGATAAAGGGTTTTGCATACAGCCTTTCAATCGGTGTTGTTTCATCCGTTTTTACCGCTCTTTTCGTTTCAAAACTAATTTTCGATTTTGGAACGTATACCCTAAAACTGCAAAAGATAAGGATAAGCTGGAGGCGTTTAAATGAAAATAATTAAATTCAGCAAAGCGTTTGTCCCATGCGCGCTGTTAAGTATGGTTATTGTGATTGCAGGCGCCGCTGGACTTCTTACAAAAAAAATAAACTTCGGTATAGACTTTCAGGCCGGTTTTATAGAAACGGTCAGAATTGCACCAACCGCCGCCGAACTTTCCTATACGGGACCTAAGACGGTTCTTTTTTCGCAAAACAGCAGCGAAATATCCGTTACAGCCACTTCGGTTGACGGGCAAAACAATGCCTACAGATTTGCGTTTGCAGATAATCCTACAGTTAAGGATTTAAAAGATGGCCTTTCTGAAATTGAAGGGCTTACGGTAAAAATTTCGGCTTCTGCCGAAAGAGTTCTTTTGCGCCAATTATTTTCCGACTATGAATCTTCTTCTAAACTTTCTGCAGCGGGTATGAGGCTGCATTATATAAACACTGCAGTAAAACCGGTAACCGCAGATCAGCTCAGACATGCCCTTTCAGCCGTTTCGTCCGTTTCGGTTCAGCAGATCGGCGATGTAGGAGACTCAGCCTTTCAGGTACGGCTCCCTGACGACGGCAAATACGAAAATGCAAATACGGAGCTTAAAGGGCTTATTACTTCGGCCTTAAACAATGCCTACGGTGCCGAAAATGTCGCCGTTATCGGTACCGATTTTGTCGGTTCCCGTTTTTCCGCCTCGCTTGCAAGGCAAGCCGTTTTGCTTGTTGCAGGAGCTTTGATTTTGATCTTTGTGTATGCGATGTTCCGCTTCCAGTGGAATTTTTCGCTTGCTGCAATTCTCTCGCTTATACACGACACTCTCATTATGCTTGCCTTTATTATATGGACGCAGATGGAATTTAATTCGACAACCATTGCCGCCATTCTTACGATAATCGGTTATTCTATAAACGATACCATCGTTATTTTTGACAGAATAAGGGAAAAAATAGGCATGGAGCCGAAACTCGAATGTAACGAAGTTATAGATTCGGCGTTAACGGAAATCTTCAGTAGAACCGTCATAACGACCGTTACAACGATGCTGGCGGCAGTTTCGCTTTTTGTATTTACCACCGGCTCGATGAGAGATTTTGCGGCGGCGCTTTTAGTCGGCCTTGTCAGCGGAACCTATTCTTCGATATTTATAGCCTGTGCCTTTATTTCGTGGACGTCCAAAGGAAAAAAGGGAGAACAGATGATTACGCGCGGGAAAAAGACACCCGGAGAATTTTCTGGCGTACAGATATAATGCGCAAGCCGGCAAACAGCTTTTATATAATTTAAACGCACAGGCGGGAAGGTTTTAAACGGTAAGACCTCCCCGCCGTTTTTTATTTAACCGAAGCGCTGATATGCGATCTGACGACATTTGCCGAAAGGAAAACTCGCCGGTTAATGAGACAAGCCTTATTACGGCTGCCGAAGTTTAAGCATTCATTATGTATAGACATCTTCTATTCTTTAAAACTGAAGTTTCTAAAACAGGTTTATTGATATAAGGCAACGGTTATGATATACTAAAAGGGCGAGGTGTAATTATGAAAAAATTAATGGCAAGCTTTTTTGTTGGCTTTACCGTTTTGTGTTTTTCCTGCGGAAACAAGGATGCGGCGGCAGTCATAAAACTGCAAAAGGATTCCTTTGCCGCCATTGGAGAGGCAATCGCCAAGGCGAACGAGGAATCGGGCAATCTTATGTTTTCTAAGGGCGGCGCTGCGGTTTCAGAAATTTATATCGACGATTACCGCATTTCGGGTACCGGCCGGCATGCCGAGCTTTCCGATTTTTTGGAAAAGGCCGTAAACTCACGGCTCGGTATTAAAACCGTTTTTATCGATGATGCAAAAGCGAAAGAATTGAAGTATTCGTATATCTTGAAAAATATTTTAGGTGAAAATTCCGATCTGACGCTTATTAACCTGAAAATCGACGAGAAAAATATCGAAGCTGCCAGTCCCGATATTTATGCCAAATCGTTTTTTATTCCCGTAAAAGGCTGGGGCAAATTTATGAAGCTTCTTGACCCGTCTTTTTTGGGCAAATTCGACGATTTGAATTTTTCGTATTCGGCTATCAAGAAATTTTATGAATTTAAGGCCGATAACCCGACGCGCAAACGATACGACAAGGCCATGCAGAAAAAATATGCACATGCCTTAATCAAAAAGACTGATGACGGATATTTTATCGAATTGAATAAGGACGATGTAAAAGAATCGAATAATCTTTTTTTGTATGCAATCAGAAACGACAACCGTTTAAAAGCCTTTTTCGATATTTTCGAAAAGACGTCTTCGAAAGAGAGCGAAGACTTTAAAAAACTTTTTGAGCATGGCAACCTTTCTCTTTTAAACGACAATATCCGCATAACGGAAACATTGACGGTTAAAGACGGTTTTATCCATAAATATAAAATAAGATATATTAACGAAAACAACGATATTGTTTCTGAAATATTTTACGAGCTAAACGGTGCGGAAGACGGCACTTTTGGTTTACGTGCCGAAGCACTGCTCCGCAGTACATCAGATGCCTATGACTGTAAGGATACTGAGCCCGGCAAGATGCTGGAATTTGCCTTAGATATCGGCGGCAAGGCGGATTCGTCGACAGCCGATGTGCATATCAACTGGAGTATGGGCATTTCCGGCAAGATGAAGGCGAATATCGGCTACGATATTAAAACGGATATGACAAAGGAAACTGATAATTTTGAACTTGACTGTAGTGTACGAGTCGAGGATCTAAGCAGTAATGAATTTTCCACAGCATATTCAATGTTCAAGTGCGCCGGAGATATCAAACAAACTCCCGATTCCGTTAAAACCAAGCTTAAGTTTTTAGGAATGGAAATAACGGATACTAAGGATAATACGGATCTGATTCTTGCATTGGACCTCGATGCGTCTACGGTGTATACAAAAGATACTCCCGAAGATGTTTTGGCGGAAGTTTCGATGCCGGAAGAGAAGGTTGACGTCGTTTTGACCAAAATGGACGATTGGAAAAATATTGCAGCCGAAATCGGGCCGAGACTACAGGCTATCGGTTCCAAAATAGAATCATATCTCAGAAAGTAAAACAACAAAGGTAAAACAACAGCGGTAACCTCTTTAAGCAAAGGATCCGCTGAAACAAAAAAAGCCCCGACAGTTTCGGGGCTTTTTTTATGGGGTACCGGTTAAACACTTTTTACAGGCTTTAACCGGTACGGCTTTTACGATTTTTTTTACCGTAGTTGGTCCAGCAATGTGTTTATACTCTCTTTTGCGTCGCCTAAGAGCATAACAATATTCGGGTTCGGCTCGTACAAGGGGTTCGGTACACCGGCATAACCTGGCTGTAAATCGTAATTACAGATGACAAGCCGCCGTGCCTTGTCCGCCGCCAAAACGGGCATACCGTAAATGGGTGTGCCCTCGGCAGTGTTCGCCGCAGGGTTTATAACGTCGCTTGCACCGATGACTATAGCCAAATCCGCCTTTTCAAAGTCGGGGTTAATCGCCTCCATTTCGTAGAGCTTGTCGTAGGGAATATCGACCTCGCACAAAAGGACGTTCATGTGACCCGGCATTCTTCCCGCGACGGGGTGAATGGCAAACCGCACCTTTTTCCCAAGCGATTCGAGCTTGTCGGTTAACTGCTTGACCAATCCTTGGGCCTGCGAAAGGGCCATACCGTAGCCGGGCACAACGATGATGTCCTTCGCTTCCGAAAGCCATGCACCGAGCGCCCCGTCAGAAGCCTGCGCCGTACCCGCCTCGCCTTTTCCCTCTGCCTTTGAACCTCCCCGAAGACCGTCCAGCAATGTGTTTATACTCTCTTTTGCATCACCTAAGAGCATAACGATATTCGGATTCGGTTCGTACAAGGGATTCGGTACACCGGCATAACCGGGCTGCAAATCGTAGTTACAAATGACAAGCCGCCGTGCCTTGTCCGCCGCCAAAACGGGCATACCGTAAATAGGCGTGCCCTCGGCAGTGTTCGCCGCAGGGTTTATAACGTCGCTTGCACCGATGACTATAGCCAAATCCGCCTTTTCAAAGTCGGGGTTAATCGCCTCCATTTCGTAGAGCTTGTCGTAGGGAATATCGACCTCGCACAAAAGGACGTTCATGTGACCCGGCATTCTTCCCGCGACGGGGTGAATGGCAAACCGCACCTTTTTCCCAAGCGATTCGAGCTTGTCGGTTAACTGCTTGACCAATCCTTGGGCCTGCGAAAGGGCCATACCGTAGCCGGGCACAACGATGATGTCCTTCGCTTCCGAAAGCCAATTTCCTGCATTCTCCTTGTCCGAGGCGGGTTTCGCTTCGGCTGTCGGTTTTTCCTCTTTCGGCTTTGAACCTGCCGAGACGGGTTTTGCTCCCTTAGCAAACAAAATCGAAGCAAGGCTCCGGTTCATTGCGCGGCACATAATCTGCGTGAGCAAGAGCCCCGAAGCGCCTACGATGCCGCCGACGGAAACCAGAAGAATATCGCCGATTGCCATACCCGCAATCGCCGCCGCAACCCCCGACGTGGAATTAAGGAGCGATATCGTGATGGGCATATCCGCCCCGCCGACGCGTATTGCAAAAAAGACGCCGAACAAAAGGCTGATAATAAGACCTATGACGATAAGCGGCTCGGCAGGACAGAGCATAATAGAGCCTATCGATTGGAGCACAAGCAAAACTACGAAAGCCGCCATTCCCAAAAAGGTCATAAGCGTAAACAGCTGATGAGCCGGAAGCACGACGGGCTTTTGCGGCAAGAGCTTGTGGAGCTTGCCTGCGGCAATTAAACTGCCCGAAAAGGTAAGCCCGCCAACAGCCAGCGCGATACCCGCAGTAACGATGGCAAAACGGCTATTTGTCACGCTGCTTAAAAGCGTCAGGGCCGCCGCTGCAGCTGAGGCTGCCCCGCCCAAACCGTTTAACAGGGCGACGGTTTGCGGCATCGTAATCATTTCCACCTTTACGGTTAGTACAAGACCGATAAGCGTACCGATTGCAAGCCCCGCCCACATCATTCCTGCATAAAAAATTTGATATTTATACAGGGTTACGCATACGGCTGCGAGCATACAAAAAGCGCTTAAAGCGTTTCCCCGTTTTGCCGTTTTGACCTTGCTCATCATATTTATTCCCAAAAGAACGCCTATGCTGAGCACCGTACAAACTATGTAATAGAAAGTATTTGTCATTTATTCCGCCTTTTCGTCTCCGCCCGATCCGCCGGTTTTAAACATCTTCAGCATTCTGTTTGTCAGCCCAAAGCCCGCGACGACGTTTATCGTTGCACAGATAATGCCGATACAGCCGAATATCTTGCTTCCGGTAGTAAGGGCCGCTGCCGTCGCGGTCATGGTCGCCAAAATCGTGATGCCGGAAAGTGCATTCATTCCCGACATCAACGGAGTATGCAAAAGACTTGGTACGTTCTTGATCAGTTTGTAACCGATAAGGGTCGTTACGGCGAACACAAGAACCAATATCAATTCCAGACTCATAAGCCCATTGCCTCCCTGGCTCCCTTATGCACGATTTCGCCGTCGATGGTAGTCAAAATGCCTTTGACGATATCGTCATTGCGGTCAAGCTCAATTTTTCCATTCTTGATAAGATAGCGCGCCAAATTGCAGATATTTTGGGCGAACATCCATGTGGAACTTGAAGGAAGAAGACCGGGAATGTTTTTTATGCCGACAAGGTGAACGTCGTGTTTTTTTACGACTTCGCCGGGCGGCGTCAGCGCACAGTTTCCGCCTTGATCGATGGAAATATCGACGATTACCGAACCGGGCTTCATCGTTTTAACCATTTCTTCCGTAATGATAACGGGAGCGAGCCTTCCGGGAACGAGGGCCGAAAGGAAGATGATGTCCATATCCTTGACGTGGGGGGCGAGCATTTCGCGCTCGTGTTCCAGCGTTTCCTTTTTAAGGTGCAGGGCGTAGCCGCCTTCGCCGATCGCTTCGTTTTCGGGAACGCCCACATCGATGATCTTCGCACCCAGCGACTGCGCCTGTTCGCGAGCAGCCGGACGGATATCCGCCGCATGAATGACCGCACCGAGCCGTTTGGCCGTAGCAAGAGCCTGAAGTCCGCCGACGCCCGTGCCTATGACCATAGCATTAATGGGTTTAATCATACCGACCGCACAGAAAATTTGCGGCATAAAACGCGGCAGAAGATTAGCCGCAATCAAGATGCCCTTATAGCCTGCACAGGTGCTCATCGAGGTAAGGGCGTCCATATTCTGCGCCCGCGAAATACGCGGAACGCCGTCAAGCGTTAAAGAGATAACACCCTGTTTTGCCATGTTTTTTACCATTTCGTGGTTAACGGGCGCGGCGGGGTGAATAAATGTGATAAGATACTGCCCCTTGTGCATCATATCGATTTCGTGCAAGCCCGTTTTTTCATTGTGCAGGGGTTCTTTTACTTTTAAGATAAGTTCCGCATCGGCGAACAGTTTTTTTACGTCGGAAACGATTTCGGCTCCCGCCTTTTCATATTCCGCATCGTGAAAATAGGAACCTTCGCCTGCTCCCTCTTCAACCAAAACCTTGTAACCGTCTTTTACCAGTATAGCGCACGTTTCCGGCGTCGCTGCAACACGGTCTTCTCCATGCATGATTTCCTTAGGAATTCCAATAATCATAAGATCCTCCTATAGAGTACAAAATCAATGCGCTGCCCTGTATACGGGATAGCCGTACACGGGCAGGCTCGGTTTTAAGGTACTGCGTTTCGGATTCGGTTTGTTGTTTCTTTCCTCTTACATACTGCTGCCGTTTTCGGCAAACGTTTGTAACCGGAAAACCTGCCGGCCTTACCCTCACACGCAAAAAAGATACCGCGTACTCTCAATAATTAATTTTATTATACAACAGTAAAATCTTGCCGTCAAGATTTACCGTAGGATAACCCTTGTTTTTTCGTTTTTAAGCAGGGTCTGCAAAGCAGCCCATCCCGTGCAAGGCGGTGCAGTTCCGGGCATCTCTAAAAACTGTTTCGCAATCCGCGTTAGCGGATATAAGAATCAGTTCCTTACAGAACAAGCCGATAGGCTTGAGTTTTTAGAGGCTCCCTTCCTTTTTTTCACAAGTTTAATCGGCCCGTTTATAATCGGCCGCATTAAACGGTATTTTTGCATCATAATCCTTTAGTACCTTTACGGCAACGCCGCTTAGGGCCAGCAAACCTATCAGGTTCGGAATGACGATGATTCCTGTAAAAAAATCGCTCAATTCCCACACCAAATCGAGTTTTACCGCGCTTCCCAAAAAAACAAAGAGGGCTGCCATAATTCTGTACGGGGTCAGTGCCTTAGGGCTGAAAAGGTAGCGCACATTTGCTTCGCTAAAATAATACCATCCGATAATCGTCGAAAAGGCAAAGAAAAAAAGACAGACAGCGATGAACGAATAGCCGAAGGTTTTGCCGAAAAGCTGGGCCGAAAAGGCTTCCTGCACAAGCTGAATGCCCTGTATCGTTGCAACTCCGTTTTCGAACCGGATAATATCGGAACTTAACACTACAAAAACCGTGATATTAAGGACGATAAAGGTGTCGATAAAAACCGCCACTATTCCCAAAACGCCCTGATCGGCAGGATGATCGACTTCTGCCACCGCATGGGCATGCGGGGTCGAACCCATTCCCGCCTCGTTCGAAAAAAGGCCCCGCGCTATGCCGTACCGGGCAGATCGTGCCATACCGAAACCGAGGGCGCCGCCCCATACGGAACGCGGATTAAAGGCGCCTTTAAAAATCATCGCGAACATCGCCGGAATGTTTCTTGCGTTAACACATACTACGATGAGCCCGATAAAAATATAGATGAGGGCCATTATCGGAACCATCTTTTCGGTAACAAAGGCAATCCTTTTAATACCTCCCATAAAAATCATACCTGTAATGACCGCAAGCACGGTGCCTGTAATATACGGCGGAATGCTGAACGCCTTATTAAAAGCATCCGATATGGAATTTGCCTGTACCATACTGCCCATAAAACCCAGGGAAAGAATTGCCGCAACCGCAAAAAAGGCGGCGAGAAATTGTGCGAACTTGGTATTGCCTAACCCGGTGGAAATATAATAGGCAGGGCCTCCGACCGTTTGGCCTGAAGCGTCCTTGGTCTTATACACTTGGGCAATACAGGCCTCGGCGAAGGTCGTCGCCATACCGGCAATGGCGGCAAGCCACATCCAAAATATCGCTCCAGGACCGCCCATAATCAGGGCCGTCATTGCACCTACAAGGTTTCCGGTGCCGACCTGTGCGGCAATCGCGGTTGCCAGCGCCTGAAACGAGCTCATACCGTGCTTGCCTGCTTTTTTGCCCATAAGCGAAAAATTGCCTAAAAGGTTTTTCCAGCCTTTGCCGAACTTTCTGAACTGCACTCCTTTTGATTTGACCGTAAAAATTAAACCTGTACCGCATAAAAGAGGGATAAGAAAATACGGGCCCCACACAAAACCGTTTACATCGGAAACAAACTTCGTCAAATTGCTTAAAAAATCTTCCATAAACAATACAACTCCTTCTGTTAAAAATACACTACTACAACTACACCAACCTTTAGTAAAATTATATAATGCGAATTTAAGAACTGTCAACCTTTAAAAATGAGAATTCTTAAAAATAATAAAAAAATTAATTTTATTCTTATATCTGCCTTTTATCAAAACAAAGTATAAGAACTTATAAAAACCTTTTTACTAAATCCTTATAATATTATATAATTCTTATATGATAAAAATTGAATGAAAAAATAAGGCTATAAAACAATTTTTGAAATTACCGCAAAAACAGCAGATACAAATTACCGATCTCGCTTAGTGATTGCACTCTTTCACTATCGTTGCAAAAGTGCGGAAATTCGACAGTTTCCAAAATTGATATTTTGTTCAATTATTGAATTTTAACGAATTTTTTTTAAAAATGCTCTATAGTACATTACAGATAAGATATTTTTATTTTAACCTAAAGAAACATTTTTAAATGCCGAGAATCTGTATATGAAGGCTTTAGTTTTTGATAGAAAATTAGAAACATTGGTCTTTATCTCCGATAAATTAAAAAATGCGGGCATCGGCGTAATGAGCGCCGAAAACGGCAGTATGTTTTTGGAGGGCTTACTTGAAAACATTTTTGATGTAGTCGTTGTCTGCAAAAAAGAATTAAAACATTACAACGTAAAACCGGACTATTTTTCTAAAGAGTTTAATTCGAATTTAATTACTTATACCTACAATCATGATGACAACTATATCAAAGATATAGAAGTTACGGCTCCCGATATAAGAAAGCTCGGAAAAAAAGACCATAAATTTAAAAAACTGCTTTTATCCTGCAGAGATCCTGACAATATAACGAATGAATTTATTTATAGCTTACCGAAAAAATCAGGAATTCTCCTAAGACATTTACTTTTAAATGAAAAAACGGGAATTACCAATTCGGAAATAGAAAGGCTTTTTTGGGGTGAAAACGCTTTTAATAAGGCGAACAATATTTATGCCCACATCTATAAGCTAAGAAAATTCTTAAAAGAGCGATACAATGATACATATATCATTCACAAAGAAAAGGAACTGTACCGCCTTATAAATATAAAACGGCTATTAAAGCCGGCGGAAGAAGCATAAAATACCCCTATAAATTTCGGCAGTTGAAAAAAACATCAAGCTTATCGGCTTGTTCTATAAGGTGACCGATACATCATATCTGCTAAAGCGGGTTGCGAATCAGATTTTAAAACTGCAGAATTGCTGTTTCTCAAACAAAATATGTATCTGCTTCTTATTAACCGGAATACCGCTAAGATGTAAATTTTTAAGCATAAAAGAAAAAAAAGACACATTCCCCCGCCCTATTGCAGGGAATGACCGTTAAAAATTAAAATACCCCGACGCAAGAGCATCGGGATATTAAACTCTTCACATAAATAAAAACTTAACTACTTAAAACACCTGCAATTCTTTCCAAAACTTTTTTTCGATCAAGCGGTTTTACAATATAGTTTTTTGCACCTAAAAGAAGCGCTTTTTTTACAAGTTCTTCCTTTCCCAAAGCACTTATCATAATAACCTTGGCATTTTTATCGAACTCCATTATCTGCTCAAGCGCCGTAAGCCCGTCCATCTTAGGCATCGTTATATCCATCGTTACAAGGTCTACATTCGGGCATAATTCCTTGTATTTTTCCACACCGTCAAAACCGTCTACGGCAGTGGCGACAACCTCGTACCCCTCACTGGTCAGAATTTGACTAATCTGCTTGGTAACAAAGATAGAATCATCTACCACCAAAATTTTATAAGCAGCCCCGTCAGGCTTTTTTCCATCCGGTTCTTTTACATTTATATTCGGAAAATCCTGTTTTGATATCATATCGTTTCCTCCAAATTATACTTTATCTCGAAGAGCGACATTGATTTCCACCTCTCCTTGCGGCGTCTCCAGCGGAACAATCAATGCTTCCATATCTTTATTCGAAATCTGCATATTCTCACCCGAAAGAATGGCAGGCGGAGTCAAATCGAATTTAAAGCCTAAATCGTGCAGTTTTGTTATAGCCCTGGCTGTAATCAGGTTTGCCAATTCGGCAATAGTAGCCCTGGCAAGCTCATCGAATTCTTTAACTTCTTCGCCGTTCATTGCAGAAGCAATATTCAGCGCCGTAGTCATAGTCATATCGAATATGACACGGCCTTCAACGTCTCCGGCAAGACCTACGATTGCCGCCACACCCATAACCGGCATACATGTCGATTTCAGGTACAAATTACCGCGTTTTACGGCGTCCTTTTCAGCCTGCAAAACTTCAATAAGTATGCTGTACGCAGCTTCACTAAACGGATTGATATACTCTACGCGCATCAATATCTCCTTAATTTTTTATAAATATTTATTCTTTGGTAAATACTGCCATATCGCCTTCGGCATTGCGAAGCCAACCGTCCTGCTTGGGCATCGCTTCATTTTTGCCCAAAATAATAACACCCGTATTTTTCAGCTTTTCCCTAAACTCTTCAATCAAAACATGCTGGATTTGAGGATTTAAAAAAGAAAGAACATCCCGTACCAAAATAATGTCGATATCGGGAAGCGTATTTTGATTGGCACAATCGTGATATTCAAACAAGATCATATCTTTTATTTCTTTCGAGAAGGTAAGAGCACCGCTTACGGTTTTTGTAAGATATGGTCCATAAACACCGTCATTCATATCATCGGAAACGGTGAGCATGGGCGCGTTAGAAATTGCCAATAAATCCGAATCGTTAGCATAAATTTTGATAACTGCCCGCGGATATTTTCTTTTTAATAAAACGGCAAAACTGTATGCTTCGTAACCTTGACCGCAGCCGATACACCATACGTTTATGACCGTCGCACCATTTTCGGGTAAAAGCTTGGAATAAGCGTTGATATAGCTATCACTCCAAAAAGCCTTATTATGCGGCGAAAGAAAGGTCGACAAAAATTCGTTTGCATCGTTTTCGGACTGAATCTGTAAATTAGAAGAAGAGCGTGCATCGCACCATTCAAGATACCTTTTTTGAACCCAGTCTTGGTTTACGCCGGTAACAAAAAATTTACCCATAGCCGAAAGCGTGTCGCTTATAAATTTTATATCCAAGGATTCCGCAGACTGCGAAACGGCAGGTTTTACCTCCTGCGGTAACACAGCCGCGCTTATTTCTTCTTTTTCTTCAAGTTTTTGCTGCCTTGAAGCAAAAATCTTATCTACATCAAGAAGAATATAAAGCCTGCCGCCGCTTTCAACGACGCCGTGAATATATTTTATGTTTATATCGCCGAAGATGGGATGCGGGGGCTGAATAGTGCTGCTTGAAACACCGACTACCTTATCGATATGGTCAACGACGACACCAAAGGTCTGTTCCTGCACATTAATGATAACCATACTTTCGGCCTGCCCTTTTTTGCGTGCCGGAACGTGTATATTGAAGAAGATGCGCAAGTCGATAATCGGGATAATATCGCCGCGCAGATTATATACGCCCAGAACAAAGGGAGAAGTGTTCGGCACATAGGTAAAATTTCCGGCCTTGGCAATTTCTTTTACGCGCATTATATCAATGGCGTAATCTTTTCCTGCAAGCGAAAAGGTTACCATTTTAAAATCGACAATGGTCATCTGCTCTTGAAGCTCGTCGAAATTTTTTGTATCAAGCTCCGCCTTATTTTTTGTTTCAGATATATCTTCCATACTCAAATCCTCAATTTTAAATTACCAAATAGAAGCTTCCCGGCGCTCCCTTGCTTGAAGTTCCTGTTTTAAACCGAGTTCAAGCAGCTGAGCCACATCTATAATTAACGAAACCGAGCCGTCTCCCAATATGGAAGCGCCCGCAATACCAGGCGAATTTGTAAACTGATCTTTGAGCGGTTTTATAACAACATCCTCTTCACCGATGAGGCTGTCAACCATCAGCCCGACTTTTTTTTCTTCGGTGCCGACGACTACAATATAGTTGTAGCCGTCCTCGTCAGTATCGGCGGAAGCCAGCCCGAAAAGACGGTTTAAGCGCAAAAGACTGTACACCTCATCTCTAACGTTAAAGACCTCGTAATTGTCGATACGGTTTATCTCTTCTGCCCGTACACGGTGGCTTTCGATAACCGACGTAATCGGAATAGAGTAGACCTCATCGGCAACCCTGATAAGAAGGCCCTGGATAATCGCTAGGGTCAGCGGCAGTTTTATGACAAACCGCGTTCCGACATTCGCTTCCGATTCGATTGTAACGGTTCCGTTCAATTTTTCTATATGAGTTTTAACGACGTCAAGCCCAACACCGCGGCCGGAGACGCTGGAAATCGTAGCGCTGGTTGAAAACCCGGGCGCAAAAACAAGCTGAAAGGCTTCAATGTCGGTCAGGTTTTTATTCGGATGAAGGATTCCGCGCTCGACGGCCTTACGTTTTACCGCTTCTACGTCAATTCCGTGTCCGTCATCGCTTATTTCGATTACGATCATATTTCCTTCGTTGCTTGCCTTTAAAAGCAGAATACCCTGTTCCTGTTTGCCGATATTTTTCCGTTCTTCAGGCGTTTCGATACCGTGATCGAGGGAGTTACGCACACAGTGCATAATCGGGTCCAAAAGGTCTTCTACGACGGACTTATCCAATTCCGTGTCCTCACCTTCTATTACAAGCTGAACGCTTTTATTTAAGTCGCGGGAAAGGTCGCGCACAACGCGCGGGAAGCGGCTGAAAATCTGGCTGATCGGAACCATTCGGATTTTCATAACACCTTCCTGCAATTCGCCTGAAATACGGCCAAGGTTTTGAGAAGCGGATTTAAATTTCGTAACCGACGTTTTCATAGAAGAATCAAAGTCGCTGAATAATTCGAAAAGGTCGGAATATTCGTTTAAAAGTTCCTGTTTTATAGCATTTAAATCGTAACCCTGTTGGAGCTTATCCAAATAATCGGGTATTTTATCCAACAGACGGCGCGTTTTATCCTTATAAACGGCATTTGCATTTTGAAACGTAGAATAAAGGTCGCTAAATTCGATTGCGGTTTGGTTTAAAGAAGCCTTTGTAATAACCGTTTCGCTTACCAAATTTAAAAGATAGTCGATGCGTTTTGCGTCTACGCGGAGGACAGAGCTTGAAGCGTGAGCCGCCCCCTGCCCTGCCGCCGGTTTTTTCTCCCCTTCAGCAGGTTTCGGCGGAGCGGCGGATTTAGCTGCTGCCTGCGGAGCCTGCGCAGATTGAGCCTTTTGTTCTGCGGGCTTTGCTGCAGCGACGGGTTCCGGTTTGGAAGCAGGTTTTTCCTTAGCAAGCGAAAGTTTTTCCGCATTTACAGATAAGGTTACGTCTCCTATAAAGGCCGCCCGCTCCAAATCATCTACAGGCTTTGCCGAAGACATAAAATATATAACGGTCGGATGAAAGACATCTTCGTAAAGAGCATCAAAATCGGGAGATGTTTTTAACATATTTCCCTGTTGTTTTAACGCGGTAAAAACCTGAATTCCGCCGACAGTATTCATCAAATTGGATTCATCAAAATTAACCGTAACGGCATAAAAGCTCTCTCCTTTTTGCACCGTCTCCTGCAATTCCAAAACTTCGTATTCGGAAAAATAATCGTCTAAGTTAAAAGATGATGATGAAGAAGGCTGAGCCGGTTTGGGAGCCTGCGCTGCGGCTGGTTTCGGCGCTGCGGGTTTTGCCGCAGTTTTTGATTTTTTCTCCGGAATAAACGAGCGGAGACGGTTTACCATATCCGAAACGTCGTCCGAATAAACGCTTCCTGAAGATCGCGCGCTTAACATTAATTTTATAATATCGATGGATTTTAACAAAATATCAACGGTATCTTCCGAAATTTGTACGGAACCGCTTCTGATGGCATCCAAAAGGTCTTCTACAGCATGGGTAAACTGAGATAGTTCCGTCATTTCGACGGTCGCGGCCCCGCCTTTTAAGGTATGGGCTGCACGGAAAATTTCATCTACCGCATCTTTATCTTCAGGATTTTGTTCAATGACCAAGACGCTGCTTTCAAGTATCTCTACCTGCTGTTCGGCTTCACTAAAAAAGTCTTTTAACAGCTCTTCATTATTAATGTCAAGATAGTCGCTCATATGTATTATTTTATACTATTTTGAATAATAGTCAATAAGCAAAGTACGCTTTTTTAAATTTTTGTCGAAAAAATCCATTTAAAATCAAAAAACAAGCCTAACCGCGAGTTTCAATATAAAAATAATGGTATAAGATTTTCCGATAGGTAGATTTTTTTTAAAAATAAAGATATAATTAAAACGCTACACTGAAAAGCCCTGCATGGACGGGTATGGTATGGCCTTTCGGTACAAAAAAAGCGCCTACAAAAAATGCAAGGCTGTTTTTTCGAGGGCTTTAAATTTTAAGGAATTTTTATGTATTTATTGAAAAGAATATGCCTTACAACGTTTATTTTGTGCTTAACTCTTTTTCACTCTGCATACGCTCAAATTATATCGATTCCCCATCTTGAAAGCACCAACGTTTTTTTCGGTACAAATAACAGTCCCTACATAGGAGCCTATTCCGATACGGCCTTAAAGCTGCGCTTTACGCCTTCGTATATTTGCTATTTCGATGCAGGGCTGTATGCAAAGGTAAACGACCTTATAAAGTTTTTTAATCCGGTGCAGGAAAACCCCGCATATAAAGGTGAATTTAATTTTTTAGGAGCGTCGGTAAATTTTCCGCATATAAAAAACAAGACGGTTTCTTTTTCCCTTTTTACGGGAGATTTCGGCGAACTGGGTACCGATTCCGTTTTACAGGAACACTTAAAAACGAAGATGGAAGGACCGCGGTTTCAAAAATACTATCCCGGGTTAGCTTTTAAACCGCAAAAAAAAATTAAGGGCTCCGGGTTTACCGTGTACGGGGCATTCCAGCCAGGAATGTATACCGGCGTTTATACGTATTGGAACGAACGCCTGCATGACACGCTTGAAGTAAAAACCGATTTTAGAATGGGCGGCTCCTTCGATTTTTTTACCTTCGATTTGTTTGCAGGAGCCGCAATTTCCCCGCTTAATATGGGGAATTCCACTTTCAGGGCCGGCACTGCAATGCTTTTTACCGCAGGCGAAAATTACGATTTTTTTGCGGAAGCGGGACTTGCAAAAATTTCTTTACGGAATATAAGCCCTGAAGATTTTACAAAGGCTTTTTATGCCTTGTTTGAAGCCAGAATAAAAAAGAATATTTTTACGGCATCTATTTCGAGTTTTCTTTCCCCCGTTTTTCTGCTGCCTGCAGGCATAACAAATATGAGCTTAAAAGATTCGTCGTTTTTGGGCTTAAACGCCCTTTTTGCTTTCGGGAATCTTACTGAGGGCAAAATGGAAGGCGGCGTATCGGTTTTAGTAAGCGTAAACCCTCAAAAACCGGCTTTGATAACGCCGTTTTCGTTTTCACTCGCTCCTTTTTACACGGTTAGAATAAACAGCGCGGAATTGGATTTTAGGCTTCCTATAAACCCGCTGCTGTATAACGATTTAAAAAATATGATTGTAGGACAATTTTCCATAAAGGCGGTATTTTGATGAAAAATGTAAAAAAACTGACTCTCTTATTTTTTCTTTTGGCGGCGGCTTTACTGTATGCGGTAGATATAGAAACTGCGCTGACCTCCGGTAATTCGATTTTTAATTCAAACGGCGCTTTTTCAAAAGTACCGGGTTTCGGTTTTAGGCTTGTTTTAAAAGAGGATTTAGGTAAAAGCATAAACGGAGTGCTTGCGGTAGAGCGGGATCCGGGTTTCGGAAATGTAATACGCGGAAGAATTGCATATGTTACCGATTACATAAACATTTCGATTGGGCCGACCTTGGGCTTTTTAAATACGCAGCCGCTGAAAAGGGATTTTATCACGCTTTTTCAGCCCGGTTTTGGAACAGGCTTATCGCTTGTAACACCGAAGGGGTTTTCGGCCGCCGTGGATACGAACTTTTCTATTCCTTCCGTTTCCGTAAAGCAAAAGGGCATTTTTTTGCAAAACGGTTTTTTCGAAATAGGCTGGCGTTTTCCCAATATGCTTGCCTTTTTAAAGTTATCGCAAAGAAACAAAACTCAGGTACAAAACTCATCGGACATCACTATTACTGCAAGCGACATCGGCTTATACACGACGGCCTTTTCAAAGCCTTCGCGTATCAAAATCCCCGTCAATATTTTTTATCGGGGAATACGGTTCGAAAACGGCGCAAACAGAACCGAAACGGGCAATATAATGGTAGAATCGGGATTTACGCACACGGTAAGCAGCGGGTTTGAATGGTTTGTAAAATTCGGAGCGGCAGTATATTCGTTTGACCTTGCAACAAAGGCTGCCGTAAAGGGCTTTTTCTTCGATGCGGAACTCGGCCTTAAATTTACCGTAGGCAATTAATCGCCGTTTCAAGCGCAAAATACGGCAAAACAGGAATAGCTAAACCGCCCTACCCGCCCTTTCCGTTGCGGCAGGCCGGAATTTCCGCGCGGATAAGCCCCCGCAAATACGTCCCCGTGATGATAAAGGCTTCGGGGGTGAGGGTTTCTACGGTGTCGCAGGCGGTGTGCATATACTGCCATGTGCGGGGAATTATTTTTTTTAACGGAGAATGCGGGGCACATTTTTTGTTTTTGATGATGTGGTCGATCAAATCCTGCACGGCCGTTACCGGCTTTGCTTGATGCGGCGAACACAACTGGAGCATATTTATTTCGGACTTAGGCAGGTTATGCAACAGGACTTCGGCCTCGGCACGCGGAAGCACGGTAATAACCTGCGCATACAGCCCCGCCGCAATAAACCCCGCATTGTCGCTGTACGGCGTCAGCATAGAAAGCCAGCGCCCCGGACAGGACTTATCCGCATACGCGGCGGCCCTTTTATGCAGGGCGTCCAGCTCCCCGATCCGGCCCTTTTCGCGGCCCGCAATGCCCGATCGCGACAAAATAAGCGTGTCCCCCGCCCCGCACATATCGAACACAAAAATATCGTCGGTATCCTTTTTAAGCTTCTTTAACCCGAACCCGAGGCTGTATGCCCCCTGCTCGGCTATGCCACGCGATCCCGCTTCTTCCCCGTCCGTAAAAATGATCGTTATATTGTGCGCCGTTTTTTCTTTTAAAAGATACTTTGCAAAAAGCATCATCTGAAAGCAGGCCGCCGAATTGTCGTTTGCGCCTTGGGTATTTTTTTCGCGGTCGTAATGCACCGCCAAGGTTTTCCCCGTAAAGGCAGGATCATAAAATTCGGCGCCGTACCGCACGATTATGTGTCTTTTCCCCGCAAGCTCCACCGCCGTGTGGGGAATGCCGTATTTTTTAAGCCATGCACAAATAAAGGCGCAGCGGTCGGTTTGCGGTTTTAAAAATTCCGTAAACGGCGCCGAACGGATCAGTTCACAAGCCCTCGAAAGGGCCTCTTTCGGTATTTTTATGGGCATTTATTTGAGGGCGGCCAAGGCTTTTTCGAGTTCGTCCACGATTTTTGCAAAGTTGCCGCAGGCAGCCTGCACCGGAGCGGAACTAGCCATATCGACACCCGCAATTTTAAGCGACTCGATGGGATAGCGCGAACCGCCCGATTCTAAGAATTTGAAATAGTCTTCGCGTTCCGTATCACCGCCCGAACAAACCCGCTCGGCAAGCGCCATCGAAGCCGAAATGCCGGTCGCATATTTATACACGTAAAAGGCCCGATAAAAATGCGGTATCCTCATCCCCTCCAAATCGCTTACATCTTCAAAGACCATTTCCGGGCCGAAGTACAGTTCCAACAGTTTGCGGTATTCGCTGCGGAGATTTTCCACAGTAAGGGGCGTGCCGCTTTCGACAAGGGCATGGGTAATTTTTTCGTATTCGGCAAACATCGTTTGGCGATACAGGGTTGCAAGTACGTCCCCTGCCCTGATGCTCAAAAGGTAGGCCTTCATCTTGGGATCGGAGGCGTTTTTTACCAGATAGCGGAACAGCAATTCCTCGTTAAAGGTCGAGGCAACCTCCGCTTCGAAAATCGTGTAATGGTAACAAGGATAGGGATTGTTCCGCACCGAATACCACGAATGCATGGAATGCCCCCCCTCGTGAATAAGTGTAAACACGTCGCGGATAACATCTTCTTTGTAATTTAACAGAATATAGGGTACACTGTCGTATCCGCCTGCAGAAAAGGCCCCCGAACGCTTTCCCTTATTTTCGTACTTATCAACCCAGCCGTTTAAAAGCCCGTCGCGGAGGGTTTTAACATAATCCGTACCGAGCGGCTGCAAGGCCTCGGTTACAAGATCAACCGCCTCGTTGTACGGCGTAATTTTTTTTACGGCACTTACAAGCGGCAGGTACACGTCGTAGTGGCGAAGTTCTTTTAAGCCCAAATGCTTTTTTATAAGCCCATAAAATTTATGAAGCGGTTTTAAGTTTTTATGCACCGTATCGACGAGATTATCGTATACTGCAAGCGGCACCTTATCGGGATAAAGAGCCCGCTCCCGCGCTGACGCGTAGCCCCGTATTTTCGCAAGGGCGATATCCTGCTGCACCTGCCCGGTATAAAGGCTTGCAATCGTATTTTTATGCGCATTGTACACGCCGTAAAACTGTTTATACGCCTTCTCCCGTATGTCCCGATCGGGATTGAGCATAAGGGAAGAATAGGAAGACTGACTGAGCTTAACCTCGCCTTCCTTTGTTTTAACGGTTCCGAAATCGAGGTCCACATTGGTCAAAACGGAAAAAGATTGACTTGCCGTCCCGTGCGGCTCGCTTAGGATGGAAAGGATTTTTTCTTCTTTATCGGAAAGGGTGTGCGGTTTAAGGTACAGCGTTTTTTCCAGCGAGACCTTAAAATCGGCAAAATCCTTTCCCGTCGGGCTTGCAGGGTCGATCCATGCGCGGATTTTTTCTTCAGGAATTTCCATTATCGCAGGCATAAGCCAGCTGGTTGCCGCGGAAAGCTCCGTTACTGTCATCAGGTAGCGGCTTGAGCGGTCAATGTTTACCGGGTCGCCTTCATCCGTCGATTTGTTCAAAAAAGCGTAATTGCCGACGCTCTCTGCAAGGCGGTCGGCCTCGGTAGAAGCGCGCAAGCAGGCGGCCAGCGTTTGTGCGTCTATCGTTTCGGGTTTTGAAAAGGCGTCCTTGTATTTTAAAATTTCCTTACCCTTTTCGGCGATGGCGGCAAGTGCCTTTTCCCATTCTTCATTGTTTTTAAACAGTAATTCTATGTTCCATTTATCGCCTTTTGCGACCTCGGAACGTTTCGGTATGTGTGAGTTTTTCATACTGACATTATACACCAATGCCGGTGAAAGGACAAGCGGATTAGCAGTAACTTGAATAAGGAGTACCTCTAAAAACTCGCAGCCTAAAAGATACCGGCGTTTTTTTACCGGCCGCTTTTTGTATGCCTTAAAATCAGATACGGTTGCGTTTTTCATAAAAACGTTATACAATGCCTGCAATGAATGAGCAGCTATCCAAGTTCAGAGTAAAGCAGGGCAGGAAATTTTTTGACCTTTATAACGGCGTTAATTCGTTTTCGTTTGCACTTGTTACAGGTAACACCATCACGCTGTACGCTTTGGCGTTAAACGCAAACAGCACCGAAATAGGCTTACTGACAGCCTTTATGTATATGTGCTATTTTGCCATACCGTTCGGAAAACTGATGGTGCGGCGGTTCGGCATTGTAAACACCTTTGCCTACACATGGTTTTTGCGCAACTTTTCTCTTTTACCGATGCTTTTTATCCCGTTTTTTTATTTCGGCGGCAAAACTTACGATGCCGTGTTTATGCTCCTTTCGGCGGTTGCTCTTTTTAATTTTTTCAGAGGGGCGGGAATAATAGCCAATAATCCCGTAATAGGTATTTTAGCGCCGGGCAGGGACAGAAGCTCCTACATAGTGCGGGTTTCGCTTACCAATAATGCGGCGACTTTTACGGCAATTATTTTTTTAACCGTTTTTTTATGGCTCTTTACCAAAAGAGGCTTTAATATTGTTTCGGTATACAACATAACGTCCATCATCGGTATTATTACCGGCTTTGTTTCGTCCTTTCTTTTGTTTAAACTGCCTGATCCTGAATTTGAAAAAAAGAAGACTGCCCTTTTTGCCGCAAAAACGGAGGGAAAAAGCAAAAAAGAAATACTGGCGCTAAAATGGGATATGCAAAATAAGAGCAAGGGTTCTTTTATCTCCAGCGTAAAGGAAGCCTTTAAAGATAAGAATTTTACCGTTTACATTGTATCGTTTTTTATTATTCAATTCGGAATCAGTTTAGCGCGGCCTTTTATCATCGTGTATGGAAAGGCCGTGTATGCCGTTTCGGATAATCTTGTCATCGTGTTTTCTCTCGCTTCAACGGCAGGCTCCCTTTTAGTCGGTCTTTTAATGCGGCTTTTAATTGACCGAATGGGCGCAAAACCGATGTATGTTATTTTTACCTCCGTAAGTATGAGCGCTTTAATTCCTGCAGTCCTTGCCCCCGCGCTCGGCCTTCCGACCGCAGCCTTTGTCTTTTTAATCCTGTTTTCGGTAACGGTAAATATGGGTTTTACCGCCCAGCTGGATGCTGCACAGGCCTATCTTTTCGGCATTGTACCGGGCAGTGCTCTTATGGACTTAAGTATGCTCTATTACTTTGTGCTCGGCATTACCGGTTCGGCCGGCTCGGTTTTAGGCGGACGGGTTTTAGATACTTTTTTTCAGCACGGTGTTTCAAGCCTCATCGCCTACAGAATCTTTTTTTCAGCAATTATCATTATCATTTTGGTGGGAATTATTTTTCAGTCACGTCTATTAAATTTAGGCGGACGGCATGTTAAAGACACCCTTGCCGTTATTTTTTCGCCGCGGGATATGAAGACGCTGAACCTGCTTTACAAGCTGAACTCAAACGAAAACCTAAAAACGGAAGAAAAAATACTGCACGAACTTGCTGCAATAGCCTCTCCTGAGGCCGCAGACGGCTTAAATCAATATATGCATTCCCCGCGCTTTGCGATACGGTTTTCCGCTCTTTCTGCATTGCAATCTTTAGAAAAGCTCTCTTCAAAAAACAAGGACGCCCTTTTATACGAGCTGGAAAACGGAGAATTTACCACTGCAGCGTCCGCAGCCGCAACGCTGGGACATTTTAAAATTCATCAGGCCGCACCGCTTTTACGCAAAGCGCTTGAAAGCCAAGACTATCTTTTGGCCGGAGAAGCGATGACTGCACTTGCCTATTTAAACGATACGAGCGCTCAATTTAAAATTTCGCAAATTCTTTCACAAACAGATAACCCGAAACTGCTTTTGTGCGGAATCCGTGCAATGGAAATATACAATTCGGCAGCCTCGATTCCCCTCCTTTTGGACATATTAAGGCGCAAAAATCTTCCGCCCCATATCGAAGATGAGGCCTATCTGGTTTTAGCTTCGCTTATGAAGATTGAAGAAGGCTTTTATTATGCATACGACCGGTTTAAAAACGAAACAAAATCGACCGCAGCCGTTTTAACGGACGTGCTTGATGAAGCTTTCGCAAAAAGAAAAAAACAAGATACAAAACTAAGAGACCTTCTTTTAACCTTCGTAAAAGAGGGGTTAAACGATTCGGAGTTTATTGAATGGATTTTACATTTTAGAAGCGGTACACTCGGCATCAATTCTGCTTTGCTTGTAAGCGTAGTTATGGATATGGATTTAATCGCAAGGGAAGCCTTCCGCTTTTTCCTATGCTTTTGGGCAGCCTCTCTTTTTAAAAACCCGAAGCTAACCGAAAACTGATATACAAAAACTTACTCACTCCCCTCTTCTCTTAAAGCCGCCGCTTTTGTGCTTTCTCCTTCCCCCAAAATTCCTATTGACACGTCAGGGTTATATCTGGTATAAGAATGCGCAATTTTTACAACACGGCTTTAATACGCGTTCAGAAAACATTGCAAAGAGAGACATTATGGCCAAAACTTCTACCGTAACAGCCGAACATTTCGGTTATGACTTTATTGAAAAAAAGTACCTGCCCGAAGGCAAAGACGAATATTATCTCCGCTTTGAACAAAACCCTGATAAAAGCCGCCGCTACCGCCCCCTGTCCGCCGACGAAATACTCAAACTTGAACAAAACGGAAATGCTTGCACAAACTGGAGCTCGGTTTCAGTCGAAGAACCCTTTCATCCAAACCTGTTTAAAAATAACACCTTTGCAGGGCTTATACGAATTGCAGCCTGCGAAAACATCTTTTTAAGATACCACGACTTTACCGTCCCCGCAGGCATTACAAACAGTACCGTTATTTCCTGCGACATAGGCACAAACAGCGCCGTGCACTACTGCACCTACCTTTCGCACTACATCGTCGGCGAGCGGGTTATCCTATACCGGATTGACGAGATGAGCACTACCGACCATGCTAAATTCGGCGAAGGAATCGTAAAAGACGGAGAAGCAGAGGCGGTCAGAATAACGCTCGAACCGATTAACGAGGCAGGCGGCAGGGCAATTTTTCCCTTTTGCAAAATGATCCCTGCGGACGCCTTTTTGTGGGCGCGCTTTAGAGAAGACACAACGCTCATCGCTAAATTCGAAGCTATTACGCAGCAGTCGGCAGACACACGGCGCGGACATTACGGCAAGGTCGGCTCCGAATCGGTTATAAAAAGCTCGCGCGTCATTAAAGACGTCAACTTCGGCGAATGCGTCTACGTCAAAGGAGCCAACAAACTAAAAAACCTAACCGTCAAATCAACGGAGGCGGAACCGAGCCAGATAGGCGAAGGCGTAGAACTGGTAAACGGAATTATCGGTTTAGGCTCCCGCGTGTTTTACGGCGCCAAGGCCGTCCGTTTTGTGATGGGCAATAACTGCGAATTAAAATACGGGGCCAGGCTTATTCACTCCGTTCTCGGGGATAACTCGACCATTTCCTGCTGCGAAGTTTTAAATTCGCTCATCTTTCCGTATCACGAACAGCACCACAACAACTCGTTTTTAATCGCCGCCCTCATACAGGGGCAGTCCAATATGGCGGCCGGAGCTACCGTCGGCTCCAATCACAACACACGCGGCAACGACGGCGAAATCATCGCAGGCCGCGGGTTTTGGCCCGGGCTTTCGAGCACCTTAAAACACAACTGCAAATTCGCCTCCTTCGTCCTTTTGAGCAAGGGCAATTACCCTGCGGAACTGGACATCCCCTTTCCATTCAGTCTGGTCTTGGACAATGCACACGAAAACAGACTGGAAATTATGCCTGCTTACTATTGGATGCACAATATGTATGCACTGGAGCGCAACAACAAAAAATTTGTCCGCCGCGATAAACGCACAACCAAAACACAGCACATAGAAACAGCCTATCTTGCCCCTGACACGGCTTGCGAGATTTTACAGGCGCGGGAACTGTTGTGCCGGCTAATCGGCACGGCGTGGACCGATGCAGGAAACCCGCCCGTACCCGTCGAAACCGTTTTGAAAACGTACAAAGAAAAGGCGAAAACGCTTTTTGTAACGGCGCCGGACGTGGAGCGCTCAAAACGGCCTGCAAAAATAATAAAACCGGTCGAAGCCTACGACGCGTACACCGACATGCTTATCTGGTACGGCATTACGGTGCTGACGGAATACTTCGAAAAACATAAGCTGACTGCCGAAACCTGCGGTTTTAACTATACCGACTCCTTCGATTTTGCGTGGATAAATGCGGGCGGTCAGCTTATTCGCGAAAAACGGCTTGAAGGTATCTTTCAAAAAATAAAAAACGGCAGCCTTGCAGACTGGGACGCCATTCATGCCGAATATGATGCGGCCTTTGCCGAATACGAGCAGGACAAGGCGGAAAATGCCTATGCCGTCCTGTGCCGCATTACAGAAAACCCGTCGATCAGCGCTCCCTTGTGGAACTCCCTGATCGAGAAGGCTCTGCACATTGCAGACTACATCGAAGAACAAATCTTTTTTACGAAGAACAAGGACTATAAAAACCGCTTTAGAGATATTACCTATCGAAACAGCGGCGAGCGCACCGCCGTTTTAGGCCGGGTAGAAGATAACGCCCTTATCACCGAATCGAAAAGCGACACCGAACGGTACAAGGCGCTTTTTCTTCGCAGCCGATTAAAAAATATACAAGGAGGTATATTTTTTAATCACGAGTTTTAGGCTTACCGCCTAAAACTCGTACGTTTAAACCACCGTACATCCTGTACGGCGCACATTCAAAAACCGGCTCAGGATGCCGCCGGTTCCACGCGGCGGACACGGACGTCCGCCCGGAATAATCGTACGAGTTTGCGCTTGTCGCAAACTCGACGCTGAAAATGTACAGGACGTACATTTTCAGCGGGAGCGCCCTATCACAGTAACGATAACCGGCTTATCACGGTAATGATAGACACCCTATCACGGTAATGATAGACACCCTATCACGGTAATGATAGACACCTTATCACGGTAATGAAGAGGTGTTCTTCACGGTAATGAAGAGGTGTTCTTCACGCTAATGAAGAGGTGTTCTTCACGCTAATGAAGAG
>CAUUSH010000005.1:0-106223 GCA_963547785.1 uncultured Treponema sp.
AAAAAGATTATTACAAAGGGCAAACAGTAAATCTGCCTCGCCTATTTCAAAAAAGGATTGTTTAAAACAACAAACAGAAAAACTATTCTCAAAAATAATTCCCGACAGGGAGCAGGAGGTTTTAAATAATAACAAGTTTGTACAACAAATTAAAACAACAAACTTGCAGTTAATAAACATATAAGGATGTATATTTATTAACCGGCACGGATGTCGATAGTTCAATAGTGTCCTTTTGGATTGGGACAATTCAATCCAAAACAAAATAAACTAAACCCTTAACTTTGAAAAAAATGGGGTTCTTAGGGGCGTAAGCCCCTAAGCCGCACTTTTCTTTTTTCGGGGTCATAGGGGTGCTTCTTTCTTTTGTCGGAAAAAAGAAAAAAACACCCCTAATTGGGGGATTTTTAAGGGGGACACCCCCTTAAACTACAGGAGGTATACAATGAAAAAACGCTTTTCAATGCGCAACAAACTAATCATCATCTTCGGTTTGTTGATTTTGGCAGCAGGACTGGTCGAAGGCTTACTTGCCGTGCGTACGGCAAGCAAAGCCGTAACCGAAAAAGTCGAGGCGCACCTTATCGACAAAGCCACCGACACGGCCGAAGTTATTGACGGACGGGTCAATGCTTTTTGGCAGTTCCTTGAAGGAATTGCCCGTATGCCGGCGTTCCGCGATCCTGCCATATCGTATACGGAAAAATGCCTGCTGCTCGATAAGGAGGCGGCATTCAATAATCAGATTCTTGACTTGAATATTGCCGACAGAAAGGGAAACCTTTACACGAGCGACGGCAAATCGACAAACATTTCGCATCTTGCATGGTATAAAGAATCAAACGGCGGACAAAAACACTTTGCAGAGCCGTTTATGTCGCCTGTTATAAACAAGCTCGTTATAGCGGTCATCATGCCGGTTATGGACGATAACAACAACCATATCGCTTCTTTGGTTGCCCTTATTGAAGGTTTATGGCTTACCGATCAAATCGATGATATCGTAGTCGGCAAAACCGGAGCATGTTATATAGCAGGTATGGAAGGAACCATAATAGCAGATAGAGATAAAAACTTGGTCGAGAACATGACTAATGTTATCAACAATGCAAAACAAGACGCTTCCCTTGCCTCCGTTGCAAGCTTTTTATCACATGCAATAGAAACGGATGAAAGTGAAGTCGGCTACTACAATTATAAGGGTAATTCTTATATTGCCTCGTATGCCACTATGAAAACGACCGACTGGTCTGTAATTATCCGCGCTCCGGTGCATGAATTTATGGGTACGGTGCAAACCTTGCGCACTTCGATGATCGGTATCGGCGCAGTCATCTTGGTGATTACCCTCATCATCGTCTATTTTGTTGCGCGAGGCATGGTAAAGCCGATAAAGGTGGTCGTTACCGCGCTCAAAGACATCGCGCAAGGCGAAGGCGACTTGACAGTCCGCCTTCCCGTCCACGGCAATGACGAAGTAACCGATTTATCGGAATACTTCAATGAAACAATCGAAAAAATCGGCTCGTCTATTAAAACCGTCGGCACAAACTCGAACACGATGGAAGACATCGGGAACGAGCTTGCCAGCAACATGACTGAAACCGCTAGTGCCATAAACCAGATCAGCGCGAACATCGACGGCGTTAAACAGCAGGCCTTGACCCAAGCTGCCAGCGTTACCGAAACGGCCTCTACTATCGAGGAGATTGTCCGTACGATTAAGCAGCTGAATACCAGTATTGAAACGCAGGCCGCAAGTGTTGCCGAATCTTCCGCTTCCATCGAACAGATGGTCGCAAATATTGCGTCCATCGGACAGACGCTTGAAAAAACCGATGATGCCATCAAAGAGCTGACTGCCGCAACAGGCGACGGCAAAGACACATTGGTAACGTCCAACAGCGTTACCCAAAAGATAGCCGAAGAATCCGGTTCTCTGATGGAAGCGTCCAGCGTTATCCAACACATCGCCAGCCAGACAAACCTTTTGGCGATGAACGCCGCCATCGAAGCCGCTCACGCAGGAGAGGCGGGAAAGGGCTTTGCCGTCGTTGCCGACGAGATCCGTAAGCTAGCAGAAGACTCTGCCACACAGGGTAAGACCATCACGGCAACGCTAAAAAACTTATCGGGCGAAATCGAGACGCTTTCCGCCTCGTCCAAAACCGTCGAAGAAAAGTTTAATGCTATTTTTAACTTGGCCGAACAGGTAAAAGAAATGAGTGCCCGTCTGACCGCAGCTATGCGCGAGCAGGAAAACGGCAGTAAGGAGGTGTTGATTGCCATCAAGAACATCAACACGGTAACGACGGAAGTGCAAGCCGGTTCTGAAGAAATGCTTAAAGGCGGTGAGGGTGTGGCCGAAGAAATGCGGAAACTCGATGACCTGACCCGCGTTATCACCGAAAGTATGAACGAAATGGCCTCCGGCGCGGTACAGATTAACAATGCCGTACAGGAAGTTAATGAGATTACACAGAAGAATAAGCGGAGTATTGAGAGTTTGGCAAATGAAGTCAATAAATTCAAGGTTTAGTAAAAGGCGCTGATTTTAAAGGCGGTAACTTAACGGGGTTGTAAGCGGCACAGACGGCTTCGGTTGCAGCCCCGTTTTAATAAGAGGGCGGGTTATTCTACATAAAAGGCAAAGGTTTCGATTTTTTCGTTTCCGCTTATATCCCGGGCATTTACAGTCAGCTCCGTTTTTCCGCTTACTACGGTAATCTTGCCTAAATACATAACGCCGGGTTTGCTGTACAAAAGACTTCCCGTTACGCCGGCATTTTGCAGGTAAAAGTCCTTGCCGTCATCGGCCAATACTTCAAACGCCAACAGGGTAATATCCGCCCCGTTCAGTAAAACAGTTACCCTAAAAGGGGCAAAGTCCTTACCATCCTTCCGTATGCGATCGGTTATATTCGCATATAAATCGTACGAACCTTGTTTAACCGTGCGGGCCGAAGAAAGATTTATCGGATGGCCTTCCGAATTTACCAAAAACGCATTATGAATTTGAGGTGCAACGGTATCGCTGACGGACGGCATAAGCAAAAGCGGGTTTATAAAAACACGTTTTTCAGTATCGGCAACCTGAAAAATTAAAGTGTTTTCATCGCCCCAGCCCGACTTGCCGGGCTTACCCACAACCGAAAGACTTTCCGTCTGCGTTCTGGAAACAAAAGTGTCGGTATTTTCCAAATTCCCGTAAATAGTTTGCAGCCCGTCTTCGTGTACGAGGATAACGGCATTGCCGAGAGTACTCGGGAAACTGCGAGCATTACGCCTGTTTTCTATACTGATAAGATGTTTGCCGTCTTCCGAAGCTCTCGCCGTTTGAACATCTTTAAAAATAAGCCCTTGGTAAAAATTGTTGTAACTCTCTCCCCGCTGTCCGAAAAACATCAAAAATTCGGGCGCTTGGGTCGGCCATTCCAGCGCAAAACAAAAAACCGGCACAACAATCAATACAGCCGCATATATAATTTTTTTCATTTCAAACCTCTAATATCGAAGGCTAAAATCTTATTGTTTACGCCTAAATAAACCCTGTTTTTTAATTGGACCAGAAAAGAATCCTCCGAATTAAATGCAGTTTTTCCCGTGATAAAGTTGGGAAAATCCGCTGTGATAAGCGAATGTTCACCGCCGTTTTTTACCAAGACGGTTAAAATACCCGTTTTTGTTTCCATACCTGCATTAATTACCGTCCCGTACTCTTCCATAAACGAAGTTTTCAGCTCTTTACCGTCAACAATGCCAAGCCCGTCCGCCGATTCAAAAAGAGCAAACCTGTTTTTTTCGGCAAAGTCCGTAAAAAGCTGCCGGCGCATATCTTTTTTTAAAAAGGTATGATGAATTATTTTATAATGTTTATCGATAACGCTGATTAAAATAACCCGCTGTTGTTCTAACCCGCAAACGCAGATAATCCGTTTTCCATCATCAGAAATAGCTGCACCCATAATTACCTGATATTTGCTTCCGCCTGGATAAAAGTTAAAGATATTGTTTCCGGAAGTGTCTATGCAGGCAAGCATTCCATCCGAATAGCCTACAACCGTCCCGCCGGCAGAAGAATGAAATGCGGTTATAGGCGCTGTATGAATATGCCGCCATTCTTTTTGGCCGTCAGCGCTGTATTTACAAACGCCGCTTCCGCCGGGTTCAAACAAAAAAAAGCGGTCTTCATCAATATATGTAAATCCGGGTTCCTTTATTTCGGCTAGGGCTTCTCCTTCAGGCGAATAAATCTGTGAAGAAAGCGCTTTTTCAGGATAAGCCGTCCAAGCATAGGGGGAAAGGCTGACCCTCCGGTTCATTTGCTCTGATTTGAGTATTTGGCCGTCTTCGGAAAAGTAGCCGAAGTAATTGCCTAACATAAAGTTTACAGGAGTTTTGCCATTTAACGAAATTGTCTTCAAAGCGCCGTCCGGCTGGGTATTATTTTCAAAACCGCTTAATACGGAAGGCGCCGGAATAACGGAAACCGCCCATTTTGGCATAAAATAAAGATCATAGCCCATCGGTGTAGGCGTAACAAAAATATAAAATAATGCAAAAATGACGGCAAGTAAAAAAACAAACTTATTCTTCCCTTTAAAAAACATAATTGATATGCTATACTATTTCTATGGAAAATTCAAGCCAACTAATCAATTTGTTTCAACAAGCCTTACAAGCGGCCGAAAAAGCCTATGCTCCTTATTCCAAATTCAGCGTAGGGGCGGCACTCTTGCTCGAAAACGGAAATGTTGTAACGGGCGTAAACATAGAAAACAGATCCTACGGTCTTACAAACTGTGCGGAACGGACGGCAATTTTTAAAGCCGTTTCGGATGGCTTGCGCGGGTTTAAGGCCTTGGCGGTTGCGACTCCCGATGCAGATTACCCCGTAGGTCCGTGCGGAGCCTGCCGCCAAGTTATTTCGGAGTTTATGCCCGCCGCCGCACCCGTAGTTTTCGGCTCTTCGGCGGACAATTTAGTGTTTACCAGCGTCGGCGAGGTATACCCCTTCGATTCACTGCACGAGCTTAAAAAATAAGAAGCCTGCTTTACAGCGCCTTTTCGGTTATAATTTTATCGATGATGATATTTAATTGAACAATTAAAATACCGGTATATTTTTCGATGTTGTCTATTACATATTTTTGCAGCTGATGAATCTTACCGGTAAGCTGCGTTCCGAAAGGTACGTCCACCGTAAGGTTTAAACTATAGCCTGCATTTTCGTGCCGCACCGCAAGTTTTTTAACGGCGATATTCTTATCGTATTCTTCCAAACAGTGAAAGACCATCTGCGTTAAGGCCGCTTCGGAAATTTCCACCTTGCCGACTTTGGAAAACTTAGGGCGCACCACGGACTTTTCAAACAGCTTCGACTGCTGCGAACCCAAAATAGAGCCCTTTTTGCTTTTAAACAAGAGGCGTATTTTATCATAAAAAATCTGCGGATAATTTCTTTGCACCTCGATTGAAGGTACGGGAATAACGTGCTTACCTTCAATGCGGCGCGAACGCATTGCCGCCTCTATTTCTTCGCGTGTTGCAATGTCTTCTATTTTTATAATTTCTTTAGGCTGCGGAATTTGAAGGCGCACCGCAATTTTGTTGACCATTTTTTCGGAGGTGCCTAAAATCAAAATCTTTTTGTAACTGCGGGATTGAAGGGCTTTCGCAGCTTCATCGCGGTGCTTTTTATCGTCAAACAAGGCTGTCTTAACCGCCGCTAAAAAAGTCTTTTCTCTTTTTGCCGAATGCCCCGCTATAATCTTATCGTTTTTGATAAGAAGACCGTCATCGATGATAAGTTCAATACCTAGTTTTTCGCCTAAAAGTTTTGCCCTAAAACTTTTGCCTGTTCCGCTTTCTCCGACTAAAGCGTAAACGCTAACGCCCTTTAACTGCCAAAGAATTTTCTTTAAATCTATCATCAAAGCTCCGTTGGCTAATTATACATCAGTTACGGCAATAAGAAAAGAGGAAGGCAAAAAAGAATTTGCTAAGGAAGCGGCAAGCTTAAAAAGGACATCCTTTTGCCATACACCGTACGCACCGCCATTGCCCCCTTGCACAAAAATAGTCTATAATAGCGCCGATAGGAGGCATGTTGAACCGCCTCACGGAAATACCGTTCGGCGTTTCAACGCCGAGTTTTCCTCAGGCTTACGCCTGATGAAAACGTCGCATTATTTTAGGAGGCACCCTATGGAAGAAAACCCGCGCACATTTTGTTGGAACGTTCATCTTCGTCCCAACCCGCTGCGGCCGAACGGTACGGAAGGCTGCATTGCAGACGTACGCTCACCGGCTGCGGTAAAACACAACGAAGACATCGCAGACGCAATAGTCAAAGAACGCTCGGAATTCCGCAAAGAAACCATATTGCACATACTAAAACTGCGCGACCAAACCGTCGCCCGCTTCATTCAAGAAGGCATGTGCTTTACCGACGGCATTGCGCACATACGGCCGCGCGTAGCAGGCCTATGGCAAAACGAACGCAGCCCCTTTAACCCGGCCGTTCACCGTTGCAAAACCGACATGTTTGCGACCGCAGCACTTAAAAACATACTAACCAAAATAACCGTAAAAGTGCAGGGCATACAAAAAATGAGTGCCCGCATCAGCACTGTAAGCGACATTGCAACAAGCTTACAAGACGGAACGCTGAGCATCGGGGACAGCATTATCATTGCAGGCGAAAAACTCAAAGTTGACCAAAACGACCTGGAGCAAGGCGTTTTTTTCCGCACCGAAGACGGCACGGAATACAAAACCGATCGGCGCTTTTTGCTTAACACCCCCAAACAACTTATTGTCCGCGTTCCGGCGCAGCTGCCGTCGGGGCAGGTACAACTTATCGTGCGGACAAAGTTCACAACCGGCACAAGGAAGCTAAAGAGCATCCGGGAGATTGTCTGCCCCTTTGCCTGTACCGCCGTAAAACCTGCCCCATGAAGCCGCTTTACGCATACTGCGGCGAAGCTCCGTTTGTACGGTTCCGCCTTGTCTTAACGCGTATCGGTACCCTGCCTGAACCTAAGACTGCCTTCAACACTAGACAGCGTCGCGGTGTAATATTGAATATAGTATCGGTGTAAAACTAGATTGTATCTATATTCATCATTAAATGCGGTATCGGTTCAATACTGAATGCAGTCTCTATTTAAGCTTGAAGGCTGTACCGCTGCAAGGATAGATAGTGCAACGGTGCAGTCTTGAATGCTATATCGGTGCAATATTAGATATGATATAGGTGCAATGTTAGATTATATAACAGTGCAATTCTGAATGCGGTTTCTATTTAGCATTAAATAACATGACAATGCAACATTGAATAGTATTATCCTTCCGAACGATGTGTATATGGTGTTGCAGGCATATCTGATTGCGGCAGCCGTATTACAGGATGTACATTCAAAAAGCCGGCACGGATGCCGGCGGTTTCTTGAGTGTACGAGTTTTTTTGCCGCAAGGCAAAAAACTCGAAGCTGAAAATGTACAAGGATGTACATTCAAAAAGCCGGCACGGATGCCGGCGGTTTCTTGAGTGTACGAGTTTTTTGCCGTAAGGCAAAAAACTCGAAGCTGAAAATGTACAAGGATGTACATTTTCAGCAGGTATATTGACTAAACCTCAAAATCCGTATAGAATAGGCTCAACTCCGGCCCTCAGAGAATGCGGGCCTCAGAAATGTGTCCATAGGAGGGAACATGAGAAAATACGAGCTTATGACGGTTTTTCCGGTGGAAGAGGATATCTATAAACCGGGAATGGAAGCACTACATTCAATTCTTGCCGATTTCGGTGTACAAATCATATCCGAAGAGCCTTTCGGCGATCGCGACTTAGCCTACGAAATTAAGAAAAAACGCAAGGGCCGATATGTGCTTTTTAACATTGAGGCAGATCCTTCAAAAATGATTGAGCTTGATAAGAAGTTTAAACTTATCACTCAAATGTTGGCTTACCTGTTTATCCGGGTTGAACAATAGGTTTTCTAAGGAGGATTTTATGGCAGATGTAAATCATGTGGTATTGGTAGGACGGTTAACACGCGATGCGGAGTTAAGGTATACGTCTTCCGGTATTGCAGTTTGTAATTTTGCCGTGGCGGTTAATAGGCGCAAAAAAAGCGGTGACGAGTGGAGCGAAGAGGTTAGCTTTTTCGATGTTGTGTTATGGGGCAGACAAGGGGAGGCCTTAAATCAATATTTGGTAAAGGGTAAGCAGGTTGCTGTAGACGGCGAGCTTAGGCAAAACCGCTGGGAGCAGGACGGGCAAAGCCGCAGCCGGATAGAGATAGTAGCTAATAATCTTCAGCTTTTAGGGGGTAGTTCGGGGCAAGGCGGATCCGTTTCGCAGGCTTCAGGACAGCCGCGGCAAGGCGGTTATTCCGCTTCTAACGGAAACCCGCCCGGTTATCAGCGAAGGCAAGGCGAGCCTTCTTTCAACAACGAGTATATACCGGATACCGGTAATTCGGATTTAGATAATATTCCATTTTAAAGGAGATAATGATGTCGGACGAAACAATGAATAATGTAGACGTAGATGCAAATATGCTTGAAAATATCCGAGATGGCGAGGATAGAAAAAAGGGTAGATCTTTTTATAAAAAGAAGGTGTGCAGGTTTTGTACTCAAAAACTGAAGATCGATTATAAGGAGCCTGAAGCCCTTAGAAGGTTTATAACCGAGCGCGGAAAGATTTTGCCCCGCAGAATTACGGGAACTTGTGCAAAGCACCAGCGCAAGCTTGCCGTAGAGATAAAGCGGGCGCGTGTTTTGGCTTTATTGCCGTATGTTGTTAACGAATAGATGATATGACCGCTTCCCTTCATTTTCTGCAAAGAATAGTCTTTGAAAAGGTTTTTGCAAGAAGATCGAAGCGATTGAGGCGGTTTTAAGCCGTTTTGAAATTCTATAAGATATTTTAAAACGGGGAAAAGCCCTTTCCGACTCCCGGAATTGGGCGGATACTTTTTTAGGAGCTTGAAATGAAAGTAATTTTAAATGCAGATGTAAAATATCTCGGTGAAGAAGGGGATGTTAAAAATGTAGCGAAAGGTTATGCACGCAATTATCTTTTTCCAAGAGACTTGGCTGTGCCGTGTAATGAATTCACCCTAGCGCATTTTGAATCCCGCCGCGAAGAGCTGGAAGCTAAAAAGGCTGTCAAGCGTCAGGATGCTGCAACCCTTAAAGAAAAGCTTGAAGCCGCCGAAATTAAAATTCTTATGCCGGCAGGCCCCAACGGAAAGCTGTATGGTGCCGTTACTACCCAAACACTTTTTGATGAACTGCAAAAACTCCAGTTTGATATTGAAAGAAAGCGTATTGAAATACCCGGTCAGACGGTAAAGTCTGCTGGAGAACATAGGGCGGTTATAAAGCTTTACGAGAATTCTACGGCCGAATTAAAGTTTACAGTCGAAGCGCAAATTACGGAAGAAAGGACTTCAAAGACTGTGGAAAAAAAGCCGCGGCACAAAAAAGAAGAAACACTTGAACAAGCCGAAGCTGCCGAAACTCCTGCAGAAGCCGATTCAGCTGCGCCTTCCCCTTCCCCTTCCGAAGAGTAAAATCAGGTTTTAAGGTTTTGCCTTTATGCAAAATCTTTTTACCGGCAAAGCTTTAGGATCCTTTTGCGTTTCCTTTTATGATGAGTTTAAGGCGCAAGGATTTTAAAGCCGGTCCCGCCTTTGCAGGCAGAATAAAAAGTGAGGGAAAACAAAAACTACAGGGAAACCTATGAAGGTCGAACAAGGCTTTTAGAAGATGCCCTATACTTAAAAAGAATGCCGATTATTGGTTTTTAAGAAAATCTAATCGGCATTTTATAAACCTATAAGCGGATGTTCATGCTATGGATAATAACCTTGAAGATAAAAAAGTAAAGTTCCACTATGATAAGCAGTTTACCATTCGCTTTCTGGACCGCTCCATACGGTTTTTAACCTATTCCCTGCTGGCCATTATTACCTTATACATTTTTAGCGATTCTCAAAACTTTTTGGACGAAAGCCTTTTTTTGATTTTACATGTGATGATAGGCCTTTGTATACTTTTAGTCCTGTTCAGTTTTACGGCCGTTTTATTTAAACTGTTTTATATGGTAAAATACAAAGAAAAAAAGCACCTTTTTTCTCTTATCGCGAATATAATTTTGCTTTTTTTTTCGCTGTTTGCCGCAGTCTTTTTTTCAATTTTAATTGTGGCGGCAAAAGGAAACCTAAATTAGGCGTGCCGCTTGCATACCTTGTCTTCTTGCAGAGGCCGGCTTTATTGGGGCGTTTCCTTATGCCGTTTTTCCGTCCAACACTTTAAGCTTCGGTTTTATCGAATTATTGTCTATCATTTTTTTGGTGATAAGTAATTCTTTTTTTCCTTTAATTGAAGGCGCTTCAAACATGGAGTCGAGCATAAGCTTTTCGACTATTGAACGTAAGCCGCGCGCTCCCGTGTTTTGGTCTATCGCCTGCTGCGCAATCGCTGCTATTGCCTCATCTTCAAAAATCAAATCCACATTATCCAATTTAAAAGTCGACTGAAACTGTTTTATAATTGCGTTTTTCGGTTCGACCAAAATGCGTTTTAAATCTTCTTTTGTCAGTTCATTTAAGGCAACCTTTATTGGGATGCGGCCGATAAGCTCCGGTATCAGCCCGAATTTTACCAAATCGTCTGGGGAAAGGGTTTCGTACAGTTCTGCAAGATTTTTTTCATCGGTCTTTTTTACTTCGGCGCCGAAACCAATAGGCTGGGAGGAAATCCTTGATTCTACGATTTTATCGAGGCCGATAAAAGCACCGCCGCAGATAAAAAGTATGTTGCTTGTATCTATTTTAAGCATATCCTGATTGGGGTGCTTTCTTCCGCCCTGCGGCGGAACGGATGCGACAGTGCCTTCAATTATTTTTAAAAGCGCCTGCTGTACGCCTTCTCCTGAAACATCCCTCGTTATGGAAACGTTTTCGCTTTTGCGGGAGATTTTATCGATTTCGTCTATAAAGATAATTCCGCGTTCCGCCTCTTTTATATCTCCGTTTGCATTTTGAATAAGTTTTAAAAGGATGTTTTCAACGTCTTCACCAACATAGCCGGCTTCCGTTAAGGTTGTAGCATCGGCTATTGCAAACGGTACGCTCATTTTTTGTGCCAAGGTTTTTGCCAAAAGCGTTTTTCCGGAACCTGTAGGACCGAGCAAAAGTACGTTGGATTTTTCGATTACAACGTCGTTTGCCGAAACGGGCGGGTTCATAATTCTTTTATAGTGATTGTATACTGCGACGGCAAGGGCTTTTTTAGCCTGACCTTGCCCTATTACGTATTCGTCAAGATAATCTTTCAGTTCAACCGGGGTAGGGAGGGGCTTATTACGAATGACCGGCTTTACGGTTTTGTACGTTTTGATATACCTTTCGCATAGTGCAACGCAGTGCTCGCAAATCGTAACTCCGCCCGGTCCGGGAACAATAAAACGGGAGGAGTCTTCTTTTTTGTTACAGAAGGAACAAGTTAAAGTTTCATCAGCTCTATTTCGTGCCATTTTTTCTCCTATCCATTACCTTGTCTATAATGCCGTATTCAAGGGCATCCTCTGCCGTCATATAAAAGTCTCTTTCCATGTCGGCAGTTACCTGTTTTTCGCTCTTTCCGGTGTGCTCCGCAAAATACTTTATCGTCAGTTTTTTTAAGCGGATAATTTCTTTTGCCTGGATATTAATATCGGATGCCTGTCCCTGTACACCGCCCCACGGCTGGTGAATCATCACGCGGGAAGAAGGCAGGGCAAAGCGTTTGTTTTTTGTTCCGCCTGCTAAAAGAACGGCCGCCATACTTGCGCACTGGCCTAAACAAATGGTTTGCACATCGGGGCGGATATGCTGCATGGTATCATAAATTGCAAGCCCTGCAGTTACCGAGCCGCCAGGACTGTTAATATAAAGGCTTATATCCTTATCAGGATTTTGAGATTCCAAAAACAAAAGCTGCGCAACAATTATGTTCGCCGAAGAATCGTCTATTTCGCCGTCTACAAAAACAATCCGGTCTTTTAAAAGCCGCGAAAAAATGTCGTAGCTGCGCTCACCGTTTCCGGTTTGTTCTATTACATTCGGTGGAAAAAACCTGCTCATTTTTTCTCCTTTAATTCGATTTTAATTCAAGGAATTTTTCTACCGGCATTTTTTTGCCTTTTGTTATAGTGCATTTTGTGTAAAGTTCATCGTAGAGTTTATCTTCCTTTAAATTGTCGATAAAATATTCTTTTTGCTGCGGGTCGGCATAGTATTTTTTTACGGCTTCAGTATCCATTCCGGTAATTTCTGAAAGTCTTTTATATTCCGCTTCTATTTCTTCTTCGCTTATTTCAATCTTTCTGTCTTTTAATAATGTTTCGATTAAGACGCGGCCTTTTAAGCTTTTTTGCGAATCCTCGCGCCATGTTTCAAAAATCTTTTCTTTTGACTGCTCGGTTTTTGCAAAGACTTTTTCAAGCTCTTCCGGCGCGGTGCGGAATTGGTTTGCCGTCATAATCCACCGGGATTCAAGTTCTGCCCGTACCATCGATTCAGGCAGTTCAAACGGATTTGCCTCAATCATTTGTTCTATGAGGGATTTTTCTTTCAGTTTTTTTAATTTATCGTTTACAGCGGCGGTTAAATTCTTTTTGATATCGGCCTTTAAATCGTCCAAGGTTTTGTACTTTTCGCTTATGTCTTGGGCAAGTTCATCATCGATTGCAGGAAGGTCTTTGTATTTAAGCTCCTTTAAGGTTACCCGCAGTTTTTTTGTTTTACCTGCAAGCTCCTTATCGGTTTCCTTTTCGCCGTAGGTTTTTGTAATATCCTTCGATTCGCCTTTTTTCATACCGATAATATCATCGTCTATTTTAAAAAGATTCATTTTTGTACCGATGGTAAAAACAAAATCCTGCCGTTCCGTGCCGGCAATGATCTTTCCCGCATCATCTATTTCGCAGTAATCTATTGTAGCGATATTATTTTTTTTCGCTTCGGCCCCTTCCTTGCACACTGTAACAAGGGCATTTCTATCCTGCAAAGCGGTAAGTTCTTTTTTTATGTCTGCTTCGGAAGGTTCGACCTCCGGCACTTCTATTTTAAAGCCTTCGATTTTTTTCATTTCGACTTTAGGCATAACGTCGTAGTGAACGGTAAACGAAAAATCTTGTTCAAGGTTCAGCTCCGGTTTTTCCTTCATTTCGGGGTAAGAGTAGGGAAGAGGTCTTTCGTATTCGTTCATCTTTTCGAAAAGCTCTTTTAAGCTCTCTTCGATAAGATTTGCCGCCAAGTCTCCGGTAATTGCACTTTTATATTTTGTTTCCAATATGCTTACGGGAACCTTGCCTTTTCTAAAGCCCGGTATTTGCAGTTCTTTTGAGTATTTATGTAATAATTCGTTGTAGCTTTTTTTAACTTCTTCTTTCTTGATTGTTACCGAAAGTTCTGCATTGGATTTTTCTTTTACGGTCAATTTTTTTTCGTAGTTCATTGTTCCTTCCTCATCGCTTGTTTTTTAACCCGCAAACGTTTACGCTTTGACGGTTTTGTATAAAGGCGCCTTGAGCATTATTTATGCGGCGCGTTTTATGCTATGGTTCTCCTGCGCCTTGAGGCTGCCGATTTTTTAAAAGATTTAAGACGCAGATAAAAATAAAACGGCCATCCGCTTGTACAGGCAAAAAAAAAGCGATCCGTTCACCGAATCGCTTAAAAAGCGGGAAACGAGGATTGAACTCGCGACATCCACCTTGGCAAGGTGGCGCTCTACCACTGAGCTATTCCCGCAATTTTTACTCCACTTATTTTTAAGCTGTGGAATTGTGCGAGAGGAGGGACTTGAACCCTCACGCCTAAGCACTAGATCCTAAGTCTAGCGTGTCTGCCAATTCCACCACTCTCGCTTTTACAGTGAGCAACGGTTATGATATACGTAAACCAAAAAAAAGTCAAGTGGCGTAATTAAGGCTTAACCTTCAAGCGAAGCCGCTTTATTTTCCGAAGAATAGTTCCGGCGGTTTTGCAAAAACGAATTTCGAAAGGCGCCTTATTACGAGCGTGATTTTATGCTATTATCCTTTTTTTGTCAAGCCTGTTTTGATAGAAAAATGTACACTTACCGCCCACTATGGATGAACCGGAGATCGGGTATCCGGTGCGGTTTTATTCTGCAGACTTACAAAGTAAAACACCCGCCGCTTGAATACAAGATCGTAATCGAATGACGGGTGCGTTCCACTTTATCCTGCGGGCTTTAGGCGCCGGCCGATATGCTTCGTATATTCCTTTTATCTTCTTCGGATAAATCCGAAAGGGCTAGCTCCAAATCCTCTCCGGCTGAAACTATTTTGCAAACCGGCACGATGAGTATGTTGTTCAGCTTTAAAGAGCATCGGTCAAGGACTGTTCCTTCTTCCAAACCGCTTATATTGGCGGGAGCGTCGGGTGTAAAGAAGACGGTGCTGTCCGAAAGCTTATTTACCTTGCCTGTTACGATTGCTTCGTTGAGCGGGTTTGTAAATAAAAACTGTACCGATTTTGAAATATCGTCTGGAGAAGATTTTAAACCGCTTAAAGCATTGCTTTCAAAAATTTTTTTCATTTCGGGAATAACCGAATCAAAATCTCCATTTTCGATTTTTATTGTTCCCTGAATGCCCATACTGAAAGCCTTATCAGAATCGCCTTGCGAAAAGTTATCGCCTGTCAACAGAATGATGAGAATGCGCCCCTTAGCGTTTTCCCACCGCAGGTGCTGGGTAATAACTTTCCAGTGGCGCGGAAAGTCCAGTGCATTTATGATAACTGCGTTGGGAGATATCTCCTGTAAATTGTCGATGACTTTTACCGGAGAGCGGTAATGAATAATTTCAAAATTATAGCTGCCGAGAAAAGGCTTTAATTTTTCTGCGGAATTCAATGATTCCGAAATCAATAAGGCTTTCATCTGCCTTCCCTCCTATTCCGTTCCTAAATTCTCAACTATGTAATCGTATATCGTCCAAATTCCGTCTTTTGAAGCCAGAAAATAGGTAAAGCGCTTTTTTTCTTTAAAGTTTCTGTAGGCGAACCATTCGATGACCTTTACTTCCGCCTGTGTGTCGGTATAGCCGGTATGCTCTATTTTAAAATCGGAAGGGATGACGGTTATATCCTTGTCTACACGTTCTTGACTGAGCTCTCGCTTATAAACGTCTATCATATTCATTCTTCCGGCTTCCGATTCGGCTTTAAACCGTTTACTTCGTGACGGGTCTCTCATTATCATCTTTTCTAAGTCCATGTAAAGAAAAAACTGTGCCCAAAGGGACTTTTGCCGCGCCGTAAGTGTGTATGTTATAACTTGATCCGGCGGGATTGGTTTTGTCTTTAATACGTCACCGGTTGCAGGGCTTACAGGTAAGGAGCCGAGCGAGGCAGCGGAAGGTGCGGGTTTTATTTCCAAGCTTAATCTATTCGAATTTACATGCTGTTCGGAGCTGTCGGACATTCGTTTTAATTCAGGATAAAAGTCGGCGTTTAACAAGAAGATGCCGGGCTCGGTTATATTGATATATTCTTTTATGTTTTCTATAAAAGAATAGGTTTCGCCGGGTTCTATGCTTATTTCTCTAAAATATATTTGGCGGTTTGTGTTGCGCTTGCGCATCCAGTTTTCCGTATGATTAAGTTTTCTATTTTTTGTATTTATGACAGAAAAATCTATGCTAAAGGATCTGTCGTCGGCGAGCTTAAAACGATAGGTATCGGCGCTTTTGTTTGTAATGGAAAGCTGCACAAAAATAGGATCAGAATCTCCGTCTCCCGGATAATATATGCGTCTATCATAAAATTTTATGGCGATATCCGTTTTTTCGTTTAAGGCCGTCATATTTTCCTGAGCAAATACAAATAAGCTTAAAACAATACAATAAAGTACTAGAATAATCTTTTTCACTGCGGCTTCCTCCTGACAAAAAGCTCGATAATTTTTAAGTTGACACTACGTATCTGTATATTTTCGGCAGTTTTTGTTATTTTCATTAACCTTTAAACCGTATCTGTTTTTGATCTTTCCGCCGTTTTCTTCCATATCATGACGATTATAAGGTTGCTGACAGTGCATTTTGCTCCGGCAGGCACAAATGTAAAGCTTTTTTTAAAATTGAGTATCCTCTTCAACCTTTTCAAAAAGGAATAAATCCTTCGTTTTATAGAAGTAGGATGTATCAAGTGCTGATTTTTTTTCTTTTTCCGGTTTTATTTCTATGGTGAATAAAAAGGTAGTAGAATCAAATCCTTCTTTTTCTGCTATAATTAAAAACAAAAATTTCCTAATCCCGCCTTTTTCTGCATCCGCCGCATAAATGGATTTAGGACAAAAGGTATAAATGCCGGGCGTTTTATCTGAAACGGTGTACGGGTTATCCCATAAGACATCCGTCTGCTGCACTATTTGATTATCGAGCTTTAAGGTTACTTTAACGTTTTCCATCGGTTTAAAGTTATTTCCGTTTAAAACCTTTCCCGTAATTGCAGGAAAATTGAAAAAGGGGCCTTCGGTTTCCGCTTCTTCCGTTTCGGCAGCATGCGGGCGTCTTATAGATAGCACTTTCCGCATACCATCCAACGTCAGGGCCGTTATATCCGTTGCTATTTGATCCCGTTCATCCTTTGTGAAATTCAGAAAATGTGCAAGCCCTCTGCCCGATTTTATGTAACGAGGCTTAATTCGGTTTAAGACATAACACATGACATCATGCCGGCATTGTATACAGGTACAGGTTACCCAATCTTCCTTTTTTTGTTCGGCTTCATCGAAAAGCTTGTTTACCTCGTCGGAAACAATATCTTCCATTACGTTGTGGATAATCATAAGTATACTCCTTTAGGTCATAAGGCTTTTAAGACCTTTTACGGTAATGCCGGTAAAAATCCGCCGGTATCAAATGAACGGCTCGGTCAAACCGATGCTGATTATTCTATATTATATTTAAAAAATCGGCAAGCCGATATTTCTCTATTTTTATTATTTTTCTATGAATTCTTTCCGATACGGCAAGCCTTATTTTTCTTAAAGAAGGTACCAATTTATTGATAAATTCTTCCGAAAAGACCGTTGAGCTTTCACTGAAGCGTTTTTTTTCGTCATCTATAAAGATGTCCGATTCAAAGGAAATCCGTTCAGGAATGTCGATTAACACTTCTTTCGGCTCTATTTTTATATTTAAAAGTGAAGAAAGCGATTGGGTTATGTGAGCTTCTTTTTTTGTTCTTTCTTTTAAGTTTTCAAGCAATATGCATTGTTTGTTTTTTTCGTCGAACGGGATTTCCGCGGCTGTTTTATAAATTTTGCCCGCCTTCAGTGCTAAGGCCGTTTCCCTTTCGGCATAGCGGCAGTGTTCCAGCATATCGAATAAGCCGGTATCGTCTTGATTGTACAAGGCTTCAGGCGAAAAAAAGCCTCCCTCAAGGCCTGCAAAAACCGCTTTTTTCATCATAGCCGTCGCAATACGGACTTTTTTATGCCAATAGACAGCCTTGTACATAAGATATTTTGAAAATAAAATGCTTTCTACGCTTATAATTGCCTTTGATTCCAGTTTAATTCCGTTTTTTTTATCGGGAAGCAGCTGTGAAAAGATAAAATCCGTATCCTGGATGCCGTAGGGCACTCCGCAGTAAAAGGCGTCCCTGTTAAGATAATCCATTTTATCGGGGTCTAAAACGCCTGAAAGCAGTTTTTGAAAAAAGACGGTTTCCGTATCCGCCGTTTTTTTCTTTGTAATTACCGCGGCCGTCTGTTCCGGATCCGCTCCTGCCCTGTAAATAAGGCTTGCCAAAGGTTCGGCTAAAATCAGCTCTCCTGTCAGCATTTCGTGTTCTTTTAAATGAAGTTCTTTTAAAGAATGCGTAAAAGGAAAGTGACCGAGGTCGTGGAGCAAGGCGGCGGTTAAAAACGATACTATTCCGCGTTCGCTTACCCATACGGAAGCCCCCTTTTGCAAAAGAGAGTCTATCATAATTAAAGCGGCATTGTAAACGCCGATACTGTGAGCTGCCCGCGTGTGGCTTGCTCCCGGATACACCAGCTGTGCAGGGCCGAGCTGTTTTATGTTATAAAGCCGTAAAAAGGGCTCTGTTTTTGTAATATCGTAGAGCTGTTCGGTTAACCGTATATGATTCCATATCGGATCCCGCACAAGTTTTGAAAATTTCTTTAATTCTATCATAAAATCCATTGATATTTTAACATAAATTTGATATACTTGTCGACAATGGTCGGTTTATTCTTTTTAAAACACCTATAGAATGGGCTTGAATTTACCGATACCTTTACAGTATAATTTTTTTATAAAAATTTTAAGTTCGGTTTGACAAATAAGGGTTTTTCCGATATAATGGAGTAGACCTAATTTAGAAACGAAACAAAAGGAGTTATAAATGAAACATGGCGGTTTAATTTTGGCGGGCATTGTTCTTGTATTTTTGTCCGTATTCGTTCCTCTCGCGGCTGATGAGGGTGCTATCAATTATCAAACTTATATGGTTGATGATTTTGATAATCCTGATGGGCAGGATTGGTCCTATAAGGCAGTGGGAAGTAAATTTGTAGCCGACGGCTATCCTCTTTTGAAATACTTTGACGGTATGCCCAGATCCGTACGCGTAATGCAGGATAGCGATGAAAAAGCCAAGTATTTGGGGCTTCAATTCAAGTTTAACAGAAAAGGCGATAACTGGGTTGATATTGTTCCGACCAAGCAAGGTGCCAACGGAGAAGAAGCGTATGAAATCCCGTTTAAGGGTATTATTCAGCGTTTTGATATGTGGGTTTGGGGTGCAGGTTATTACTATGATTTGGAAATTATTGTAAGAGACTGTGAGGGAAGAACACATACGCTTTCTATGGGGCCTGTAAACTTTAAAGGCTGGAAAAATATGTATGTAAGAGTTCCTACCAGTATTCCTCAACGTTCCAAATATCTTGGAAACAAGAGGCATATGTTTTTTGTAGCATTCAGAATAAGAACAAGACCGACCGAAAGAGTAGACGATTTTAAGATTTTCTTTGACCAGTTCAAGGCGCTTACTAACGTATACGTAGATTCGTACGACGGCTTTGAATTGACAGAAACCGTTTTTGACGGCGATCAACAGACGGGAAATCGTACTGCAGGAGGGGAGAACTAAGATGAAAAAATATTTGGCTTTAGTTTTATTTTTAACTGGTTGTGCATTTATTTTTGCTCAAGAAAATGCAGGAAATAATAACAATTTATCAAATCTTGATGCCGCAGATCCTACGCAGGTGGGAAACGAAACGGCTGAGCAAAGAATTAAAGAAGTTTCTGTCGATAAATTCGAAAACGAAGGAACGTGGACTGTTAAAATGTCCTCCGATGAAGGCGTTATTCGCGGAAGGCTGTTTAACGGAAATCCCAAGAATAAAAAGCCGATTCCTGCGGAAGAAGGCCTTAATATTCCCGATAACAAGGTTTTGGGTGTAAAGGTTTCTTATTATAGACGCGGATATAATTCTTTTGAAGTTGAAGCGGTAAAACCCCTTCCTGTTGAAGGTATTGCAAAAACAGCAAATGTCTGGGTTGTTGGAAGAAGCTATCCCCACACGATGAAGCTTATCGTAGAAGATTTCTGGGGCAAAAGATTTGAACTTTATGTCGGAAAACTAAATCATTCCGGCTGGAAGCTTATGACTGTTGCTATTCCTCCGCAAAATGCAGCTGGAAGAACGGGAATTGTTCAAAAAGACTACCATTATTCGACTACGATGGGCCTAAAAATTGTAGGTTTCCGCATTGAATGTGATCCTGAAGAAGCTTATGGTCATTACTATATCTATTTCGACGATCTGCGCGTTGTAAGCGACTTGTATGAAGTTGATATGCGTGATGATGACGATATGGCCGATAACTGGTAAAATATTTAGGTTTAAGGCATTTTTGAAAATGCGGTAAGCGCTGCTTAAGCGTTTGCCGCATTTTTTGTGTTTAAGATAAGTTTTTTTAAGCTTTTGAGGTTTTTGAATATAAAATAAATCTTTCGTTTTTCCCAATGGGCTTTATTAATCCAGCTTTTTTAAAAAAGAGACTTGTATAGGCGGCATATGGTCCTGCCCCCATTGCTTTTAAATCTTTATTTGTAAATTCTTTAGGCAATTTTTTTAACACGGTAAGGCTCATTTGTTTTAATGATTTGAATTTTTCCGTTTTTATAATTTTTATCAGTTTTCTATCGATAATTCTGGGGTTTTTAAAACGGCTTTTTCCTTTTTTATCGTCTATTTTTGTAACTTCGCTTTCGACATACACTATTGTCAGGCTTAAATGCGGGTGAGAGGCCAGATGGTAAAGGCCTATGATTTCCCGAAAAACTTGAAAAAAATTGCCGTGTTTCGGACTTTTCCTTATTCTTCTTTTGCTTCCGTCCTCATTTAAAAGGCAAACTTGGGTATTTTTCGAGATGGGGTAGACGATTTTTATTTTATATTCCGGCAAAAGCTTTTCGAGTTTAAGGCGCAGGCTGGTCAATTTTCCGGTTTGGATTTCTATTACGGTTTTGTTTTTGCATACGATGTCGCAGATAAAGCCTAAAACCGGCTCTTCCGTTTCTCCGTTTTTCGGGCAAAATAATTCTTTTAACGTCTTGTGCAGGGAGCTTTCATTATATGTGTTTATCATACAATTTTACATATATGCGGTTAATTCTTGTGCGGTAAGCTGATTTAAGATATATATAACTTTTATTATTCCGTTTTCTTCTAATGTCCTTTTACCTGTAATTTGGTAAGCGATTATTTTATTTGTTGAAAGGGGAGTATGCAGGACATTTCCATTGATATCGATGAGTTTTCCGGCAGGAAGCGCCCCTTGTATTTCCTGCATTTCTCCTTCGGGAAAGACTATGTAGTATTCGTATAAGGTCATGGGTTTGAGTATAGCATATTTTTGATTTTTTTTCCATTAAACTTTTTTAAACATAAGTTCGCGTATGGTATGATTTTTTTGCAGCCCTTTTTTTTCGAATTTTGTTAAAGGGCGCCATGGCTGAGGTTCTGCAAAGCCTTTGTATTTTGAGTTTAGCCGAGGCGTTGCAGAAAGATGACTGAAGGCGTCTTCGGCATAATCCTGCCAATCGGTAACCATATAGATATATCCGCAGGGTTTTAGCTTTGAAGCGAAAAGATCGGTTTTTGGCCGATGCACAAGTCTGCGCTTGTGATTACGTTTTTTTTGCCATGGGTCGGGGAAAAAAATATGCAAGGCATAAAGGCTCTCATCTTCAATCATATTTTGCAAAACTTCGACGGCATCATATTCTATTATACGTAAGTTTTTAAGCCCCTTTGCTTCAATTTCGCCTAAAAGTTTTCCCACTCCGGCTTTAAAAACTTCGATACCGATATAGTTTTTGTCGGGATTGTTGTTTGCAATTTCAGCTGTGGCGTTTCCCATGCCGAAGCCTATTTCGATAATAAGCGGATTATCGTTTTTAAATATTTTTTTTATGTTAAGCTTTTCTTGCGAATACGGAAGGCACCATTTGCTGTAAAGGGTTTCGTAATTTTTTTTTTGCGATTCGGTTATTCTGCCGGAGCGCCGCACAAATGTTTTTATCGACGCATAAGGGATGGCATTTTGCTGCGCGCGGTTAGGCGTAAGGGGGGATGGCTGCCAATTAAGGAGCTTGGGATTATCTTGAGAACCGTCCGGCTGCATCGGTTTGGGAGCTTTATAAATTGCGGCGGTTTTTTCTTTTGGAGTTTCGCCGCCGTATTCGTCTTCCGTTTTTTCCATTGATTACAAGTCTTTAATACAGGCTGTAAAATTTGGTCAGAAAGGCGGCAGAACCTTCATCGTTTTCCGCCATACATTGGATATACCGTGCATCGGGATATTGGCTTTTTAATTCATTTAAAGCGTCTTCCAAAAGGCCGTCTTCAGCCGGACCGAGCTTTTTTACAAAAATCGGCTGCCTGTCAGCGCCCAAAATAATGAGCGAATAGATTGTATACCGCGAATTTTTTTCCGCCTGAATCCGCCATTTATCTTCCTGCAGACTGAAAGAAAAGGGCAGTGTCCTCGGCTTTACTTCGGCGGTAATGCTTACGTTTTTTATGGTTTGGTTTCCCGCCAAGTCCTCTGCAATGACAGAATAATCACCTAATGGAATGTGTCCCTGCGGTCCAGCTAGCTTGTTTGAGCCTATCCAAAGCCGTGTTTCCGTTTTTTGTGAATCCCTGTATTCCGATGTAAAAAAAGAAGAATTAAACCGGTTTAAAGACCACAGCAGGCCGCTTTCTTTGTGAATGACGGTTACGGTGCTATAATCGTCTTTTCCGTCTTCGTCAAGATAGATCAAAAAGATTGAAAGTCTTTCGGCCATGGCTAAGGTTTCCGTTTCTATTTGCAGCCGTTTTACGGAAATTTCGGCTATCGAAGGAGCTTTAAAAGAGCAGTTAAAGCATAAAAAACACAGGAGAAAAAGTGCGCCCCCCTTTTTAATCGGTTTTTTCATAATTTATAACATAAAAGACATATTTATGACTGTCAAGTCGGAATCGAAACGGTTTGTGCTTGATTCAAAGCGGACGTTTACTTTTTCGCAAGCTTCGCTTAGGTAGGAAATGTAGTACATACCTAAATTTGAGTCTCCGCTTCCTTCCGGCAGGCTTTTATAAAAATCGATAAGAGAATTTTTATCTACGTCGGCGGCTTTCATATCGTTTAAAGACGAGAGCACTGCCCCCGAATTTCCGTTTTTGCTGAAGAGGGTTATTTGTAGTTTGCCTTGTGTGCCTATCGAGGCAACTCCTCCGCTTCCTATCTTCCACGAAACATAAACAAGCTCCTGCTTGCGTTCCAGCTCCGCAACGAGCCGTCTGCGTATGGCAGGGTCCAGCAAGGCATCCTGCGGGTCTTCAAATTCGGGGAAAAGGATTTCCGTTTCTTTGCGCAAATTCATATTTTCTGCACTGATTACCAGCTCCATAAGCATTAAGGCTATGTATTCGGCAATTTTGGTTTTATCCATATATTCGACCAGTACTGTTCTTATAGTTTTTACTATTTGATCAAAATCAGGATAAGATTGAAATTTGGTGATTATAAACCAAACGAACGGGCGCATGTTGTTTAAGAATTTTTCACCTAAGAAAAGTTGAACGTTCTTTTCCTGCGGGGAAAGATCCATATTTTTCATTATGAAAGTAAAAAGCGGATTTAAGATTTCCTGTTTTGTGTCATATATTATCTTTTCGTTGTTTTGCAGTACCTTACCTAAAAATTTTTCGTTTATTTTTGTTTTTTCGTCTATAATGCTCGCAGGGTTTTGCCTATTCCATTTTTTGATAACGGGAGAGCTTATTATTTGCTTAAAAATGTAATCGTCATATTGCTTGTAAAGTACGGTATAAACAATGAGTTTTGCAATATCCATTACTTCTTGCCGCGAAGAAACAAATTCGGGCTTTGAGATTTCTATTTTTGAAATATAGTCGGCAAGCAGCAGGCGCTGAACCGTTTCCGGAGTAAATCTTTGCAGATAGATACCATATTCTTCTACGTTATCCGCAAGTTTAAATTTTAAAAGCTTTTTTTTCCGCTTGATAAAAAAAGTGGATCCTTCCTGCGTTAAAATCAGTTTTAACGGAAGTTCTAAAATCCGTTTTTTTTCGCCTGCTGCCATAGCATCTCCTGTGTATTTGTGCGTTATAATGACGAAAGCAAAGATCGTACTTCGCCTGCTTTTTTATAGCCTTGGTTTTTGTTTAAAAGAGTCTGCAAAATAGTTTTCGCTTCTTCTTTTTTGTTCATACTTATATATAGCCTTCCCAGCTCGTAGTAAGAATCCCAGTTTTTGTCATCCAGTTTGATTATTTGGGCATATACGGCAGCCGCATTATCTTTTAAATCGCCTGAAATAAAAGCTGCTGCCAAGTTTTGTTTTGCCGTAATGTTTTTCGGCTGGGTTTTTGCAGCACTCGTATAATGGGATATCGATTTGGGAAAATCATTTTTAAGTCCGTATAGTTTACCTAAATTCGTGTTTACTTCAAAATTACTCGGTTCAAGTGCATGGGCTGCAAGAAGATGTTCTTCCGCCTCGTCAATTTTGTTTGTGTCAAGATAAATTCTTCCTAAATTTATTCTCGGTTTTGCATAGTTTTTATTTTCGTATATTGCGTTTAGGTAGAATTTTGCTGCTTCATCTTTTCGTCTGTTTTTTTCAAGCGCCAGCCCATAGGTATAAAGGAAACGTTCATCCGAAGGCCGCAAGTTATATGCTTTTTCGGCATTGGAAAGAGCTTCCTGCTGCTTATTCAGTTCTATTTGAACCGAAGCAAGATTGTAATAGGTTAAAGCATCGTTATCGCCCATTTTTAAGGCGTCTTTAAAATACTTTTCGGATTGTTCGTTTTGTCCCAAATCGGAATAAACTTGAGCCATTTCCCGCACCACAATCGTGTTTGAAGGTTCATAGCCCATAGCCGTTTTGTAATGGTCTATAGCCTGCGTGAATTTTTTCTGAGCCTTTTTTATGCGCGCCATTTCCAGTAAGGCCTTTACATAATCGGGCTTTATTTTGACGGCGGAAGAAAAGGCCGTAACCGCTTCATTGTCTTTTCCAAGTTTTTTATTGGTCATTCCTAAATTAAAAAAGGCCGCTTCAGATGCGGGGTTTATCTTGACGCTTTTTTCAAAGGCCTGTTTTGCCTTTTGGTACTGCCCACGTGTATAGTATTTTTTGCCCAGTTCGTAATTATAAAGATAACTTTCCGGATCAAGGCTTTGGGCTTTTTCCAGTTCGCTTATAGCCTTTTGCTCTTGTTTTTGCTTATCCGCAATTTGCGAGTAGACATAATGCGGTTTTGCTTTTTGAGCGTCGGCACTTACCGATTTTTTTATGTAGTTTTCCGCGTCGGAGAGGGCATTTGCAGTCTGCGGCGCGGATGGATTAGCTGTTGTCAAATTATTTAAGGCTTCGGCCATATCAAAGTATTTTCCGGCCGAATATTGCGGTTCGTTTGCCGGCATTTTGTTATCGGCTTGTTTAAATGCTTCGAGTGCTTCGTTGTAGTTTCCTTTTTTTGCGGCTTGGATACCTCTATCAACAAGTCTATTGACTTCCCATATACGCTGTTTTTTATCGGCTTCTGCCTTTTCTGCAGCACGCTTTTGAGCAGCCGCTTCTTCTTTCCGTTTTTTTTCTGCGGCTACCCGCTGTTCTTCTTCTCTTTGTTTTTTTAAGGCTGCGTCCCGTTCTCTTTTTTGCCGTACAAGCTCTTCATTTCTTTTTTTTGCCGCTTCCTGTTCTGCAAGGCGTTTTTTGTCGGCTTCCGCTTTTTGCAGGGCAGATTCTCTTTCCGTTTTTTCGATGTCGGCTCTTTTTTTTCTTTCGGCTTCTTCCAAGTCTTTTTGCTGTTTTATAAGCTCTTCCTGTCTTTTACGTGTTTCTTCCGCTCGCCGTAAAGCTTCGTCAGCTTTTTTGCGACGTTCCTGTTCCTCCAGCTTCTTTTTATTTGCATCGGCGGAAGACTGATTAAGGCTTTTATTCGCCTCTTCGGACTGTCTTAAACGTTCCTTTTCCAGTTGAGTCAGCTCTCTTTCGGCGGGTTTTTTGCGCAGCGCCTCTATTTCCGCTTCTATCTGTGACCGCTTGGCTTCCAGTCTTGCAAGCTCTTCTTTTTCGGCTTGCAGTCTGGCTGTCATTTCCATATCCGTTTCGTATGGAGCATCCGTTTTTCTTGTAGTAAAAAGAAAGACACTGCCTATAATAATGGCTGCAATCAGCAGGCCGCTTAAAATACCTATAAAAAATTTTTGAAAATCAGTCAAGTTCGTTTTCCTCCGTGTAATCTAATGTGCCCTCGGCTCCTACCGAAAGCGCGTCAGCTTCATCGACGGAAAGAAGACTTGAATTTACTTCGTCCATAAGTTTTTTATATCGTTCTTCCGCCGCCTTCCGCTCCGCTTCCTCAGCAGCTTTTTGGGCTTCGGCAAGGGCCTTTGCCTTTGCCGCTTCTTCGGCTTTATATTTTTTTAACTTTTCTTCTGCAGCCCGCTCTGCCTCTTCAGCGGCTCTTTGGGCTTCAGCAAAGGCTTTTGCCTTTGCCGCTTCTTCAGCTGCACTTTCCAATAGTGAAATCAGTTTTATAATCGAAGGCCGCTGCAGAGTTTCGGGTTCTAAGTTTAAATAAATTTTATAATCTTGTAAAGCACCTTCGTGTTTATCGAGCTTGATTCTTGCATTTGCTCTGTTTAAAAATGCCGGCGCATAAAGCCCGTTCGCCGCTATTGTATCATTATAAGCTTGTTCCGAGGCATCAAATCGGCCTTGTAAAAAATAGATATTTCCCATATTGTATGAGTACAGGTAGGAATTGACGGCGTCGGTTTTTCTTCCCAGCGAAAGGTACGAGAGCGCTTCGTTGTATTTTCCCAGCCGCAGATAAGAGACGCCCAAATACAAATTAATCGAAGGCGGAACGGTGCTTTCCTTTGATGCTGCAAAAAAAGCGGTTACCGCCTCTCCGGGTCTATCTTCGAGTAATAGCCTTTTTCCCTCTTCAAAATAATCGGCACAATAAAGAACCTGCAAAAATAGAAGAAAAATGGGGAAAAAGACCGTTTTTTTTAAGCTAAAATGGTAAAGTTGTATTTTCATATTTGACATTCCTCCCTAAAATATATACTATATAGGCATGTCGAAACAAATGATTATCCTCATAGTAATTCTCGGCAGCGTCGTAGTTTTACTTATAGCCTTTTTGTTAAAATCTATTCTGTCTCCCAAAAAAATATCCCAAATTCAAAAGTTTTTAAAAGCCGGGAAATACGCCAGCGCCATAAAGGATGCTAGAGCATTGCTTGCAAAAAATCCCAGAGATTCCGAAGCCCGCTATTTATTGGGTAAGGCCTATCTTGCGGACAAAAAAACTGATTTAGCTTTTATCGAATTTAAGGCGCTTAATAAAACGGCATTGTTCAACAATGTTGCTATGGAAATAGAATTCAGAAGCATTATAGCAGATTTGTACATAAAGTTCCAGCAGCCTGACGATGCTTTAAACGAATATATTTTATTAAATAAAAAGGATCCGAAAAATCCTAAGTATTATTTTAAAGCGGGACAGCTATACGAAGGCAAAAATATGAGCGAACAGGCAATGGCTTATTTTAAAAAAACAATCAATCTGGACTCGAAATACGCTCCTGCCTACGCTTCTTTAGGGCTTTTGCTTTTTAGGAGCAAGCAGATATCTGAAGCCGAAAAAGCTATAGCTGTTGCCTTAAAACTTGATCCTGAAAATAGTGAAAGTCTTTACTATTACGGAAGAATTTTGCGCGGAAAAAAGGATTATGCGCATGCCCTCGCCGCCCTCGAAAAAGCGGCTCGAAAGCAAGACATAAGAATAAAATGCTTTTTGGAGCGGGGCTGCTGCTATGTAGAAGCGGGAAGCCTTGATAAGGCTATTTTCGAATTTTCGCGGGCAATAAAATCCACAAAACAAGCCTCCGATCCGGAAGTACTGTATTCGAGATATTTTTTGGCCGAATGCTATGAAAAACAGCGCAATATTGACAAGGCAATCGAGCAGTGGGAGGCAATAAGTGCTGTAAAACCCAAATTTAAGGATGTTGCAAAAAGGCTTGAAGAATACAGCGATTTAAGAACGAATGATCACATGAAAGAATACCTTACGCTGGTAAAAGAAGAATTTTTTCAAATGTGCCGGTGTATAACCGAACAGCATTTTGACTATCCGGTACAGGCTGTTAAAGAAATAAAGATAGGATGCAGTATTTTAGCTGTTGAAAAAGGTTCGGAGCAGTGGCTTAATACCCGCAAAAAACCGCAGATATTGATTTTTTCAAGGGAAAACTCTATCATAGGCGAAACTTTTTTGCGGCAGATTCAAGAAGAAATGAAGAAACAGGCCATTGTAACGGCGCACATTTTAACGTCTTCCGGATTTTCGCAGGAAGCGGTTAAATTTGCGGAAAACAGGCCTTTTGAACTGATTGACCGGCCGAAACTCGAAAAGATTTTGGAAAAAGTGAAATTTAATTTTTAGGAAGCCGGGTGAAAAAGATACTGTGCGTTTCGGATCAAATAGATCCGGTGGTGTATGACAAAAATATAGCGGATCGGTTCAAAGACATTGACTTTATAATATCGGCAGGGGACTTGCCGATGGAATACTTGGATTTTATTCAAGCTTCTTTAAAAAAGCCGCTTTTTTTTGTCTTTGGTAGTCATTATCTGAAAGCGCTAACGTATTATCATCCCGAAATGTCCGAAAAAACACATGCAAACGGCGAAGGCGGTGTCAACATCTATAAAAAAAATAATACGTTTAAAAGCGCCTGCGGCATCTATCTTGGTTTTAAAACGTATAAGCTCGATTCTATTTTGATTGCAGGAATTTCCGGGGTAAAAAAGCAAAATGAGGGCAAAAATCAGTTTACCGAAGGCCAGATGAAGCGGAAGCTGTTAAAATTGTTTCCGCACCTTTTATTCAATAAAATAAGATACGGACGCTGGCTTGATATTCTTATAACACACGCCCCTCCGGCTGCCGCAGATGATGAGGACGTCGGAGAGGACAGGTTCGGGTTTAAATGTTTTTTACCCTTTATCAGGTTTTTTAAGCCTAAGTATTTGGTGCATGGGCATGTTCATATTTATAATCCTGAGACGGGCAGGGTTTCTTATTCGGAAAAAACGGAAGTAGTGAATGCATATAGCCGGTACATATTGGAAATAAATGCGTAGTCTTTTAAAAATTCGGCCGCTTTTTGTCTGTGCTGTTTTAAGAAGTTACGGGCAGGGATGGGCTTTTTTTCGGGATTTAAATTTTGATGATATTCTAAAATAGCGGAATTTAGCCTTGATTTTTATAAAATCGATTTCCGCTATTATTTTGTCAATCAATCTTGACGATATTTGATATAGGTGTTAGAATTGCCGAGATGAAAAATTTTGACTCACTTTACCTTTATGCATCGACGGTTCTTTCGTTAATGACTATAGCCGTACTTTTTATCTTAATGAAAATGCTCGAAATAAGTAAAAAACGAGAAACGGACAGCGCCTTTTCTTTGTTGATAAGAGCTTGTATCATTACCGGTTTTATTATCATATTTTCGTCTATGACTGCGGCCTTGTTAAAAACCTATTTAGTTTTAAATGCAGGGCTTTTTATAAATTCACTAATATTTGCCGTGATTTTATTCTACTCGCTGCGGATGTATGTGAGGAATATAAAAGAAAGTGAAGAAAAAGAGGAGCGGCTTAAGGCTGATATAGCTCATTTAAAGGATCTCCCCTCCGAAAGACTTGAACAGGTTGAAAATGTAATCGTTTTAAGCGGCAAACTTTTAAATAAAACCGCCTCTCTTTTGATAAATAAAAAAGATGTAACGAATGAGGTATACGCAAGTGCCGCTGCGGCTTTAAAAACGGAACTCCATGCGGACGGCGCCGTTATTTTAATTGCGAATGTTTTTGATAATGTTTTTGCGGTTAAGGCCCTGACGGGAGAATTTCCACCGCCGTATAAGCTGCCTGAAGATGTGCCGCACAAAGAAGACCATGTTTTTTCCAATTTTAAGCATGCCGAATTTCGTATTGACGAAGCTTCGATATTCGGGAAAACCGCTTTAGGGGTAAGGCCTATTGTTGTTTTGCCGGAAGATGAAGAAGGTTTGTTACCGCAAAACGGAGATGAACCCTTTTTGCGGCACGGAAGCTCCATCTTTTTCCCATTGGTTTCAGGAGGACGGATTATGGGTATCGCTGCCGTTTCCCGATCTTTTGGAAAGGAGCCGTTTGAGCGGCACGATATAGACTTAGGAAAAAAGATTGCCGGTTATATCGGAGAAATGATCAACCTTATTACAGCCGTAAACGACGCAAACGAATCGGCGGAAATAGAAAACATTACCGACACGGCTTCCAAAGTACAAAAACTGCTTTTGCCGAAAAATTTAAAAAAGAATCCGGCACTGGATATCGGCGAATATTTTTTGCAGGCAAGGGGAATTTGCAGCGACTATTACGATGTGATAGTGCAGCAAAACCGTATTTTTATCGTTGTTGCCGATATTGCAGGAAAAAGCATTCAGTCGGCAGTCGTAATGGTTATGCTAAGGGCTATTTTATATCTTATTACTAATACAAATCAAAGTACAGAAGCTATTTTGGACTGGCTTAATAAGGGAATAACGGGTAAAATAGATATAGACCATTTTGCAAGCATATCGTTATTGTGCTACGAACCTGAAAAGAAAAGCCTTGAGTTTATAGGTGCCGGAAATCAGGCGATGCTGTTATACAAAGCGGGATCTAAAAAGGCCGAAATTTTTCAGCAAAAAACAGACCCTATCGGCGTTGATGTACGTTCAAGCTATAAAAGCAGGGTAATTCCGCTGGAAAAGGGAGATACCGTTTTATTGTATACGGACGGTGTTATCGAATGTTTAAATAGCGCCGGTGAGCCGTACGGCGTAAAAAGGCTGGCGACGGTGACTGCGGAAAATTTCGATAAACCTTCCAGAACCGCGGCCGAAAAGATAAAGGCCGATGTTCAAGCATTTTTGGGAAGGGCACTGCAGCGCGACGATCATACTGTTTTGGTTATAAAAGCAAGATAAAAAATAGATTATAGATTTATAATTAAGGAGAGTGTTTATGGAGCTTAAAATCCGAAAAAACAAAGAAGTGTATATCATTGATGTAAGCGGGGAAATGGACTTATACAACTCTTATAAGTTAAAAGAACTCGTTATGAAAATGATAGAACGTCAAATAAAACGTATGATAATAAATCTTGAGGAAGTCGATTATATAGATTCCTCTGGAATAGGTGCCCTCATTTATATTTGTTCAACCGTAAAAAAGATTGGTTTAAGACTGTATATTACTAATATCCACGGTTCGGTAAAAAAGGTTATAGAGCTTACCAAGCTTATGGGATATTTTCCTATTACGAACAGCCTTGAAGAAGCGTTACAAAAAATGGAGGACTAAAAAATGGATGAACTCAATTTGATAAAAGAATTAAAGATTGATGAGAACAGCCCCTTATTCGATAAAACGGGAATGTTACATAAGGAATTTCCTTCTGATTATCGGCAAATACGATATTTTACCCTTTTAATCGTGCAGTCTGCGCCGCTTGAAATTAAGGGCATAAACCTTTTGGAACAGCAGATAAGCGAAATTATAAAAAATGCGGTAAAACATGGAAATAAATGCGACCCTACAAAAAAAGTAAAAGTATGGTACGATTTCAGTTCTACGCATGCCCATTTGATTGTAGAGGATGAAGGCGAAGGATTTAAAGACATCGATAAATGGAACGAATTTAACCGAAAGCGCTTAGAATGCCTGCATAAACAAGATTTTGCCAATCTCGGTTCTTATGTTTCTTTCAGAACGGCTCACAGCGACGAGCATGACGGCGGAAATGCCTTGTTTGCAGCACTTGAGTATTGGGACGGCGGATTTGTGTTCGGTAACAAAAGAAACAATGTTGCAATGCTGAAAAAATATCCGAAAAAACAGGCAGGGTTTGCCTTTTAGTCTTAAAAAAACATCAGGTTGCCGTTCCGGACGGGGCGGATCGCCTGCAAACCAAGTGCTTAGAATTGAATTTATTGTTTTGCAATTATAGAATTTGAAAAACGGGGTGATCTGCAGTTGCGGGGTAATTAAAGTTTCCGGCATAGGGGCAGTACCCCGAGCTTTTCGGGTGAGGTGATCTTGGTTTTTTAACAGCTACGGCTTTCCGTACTTTGTTTTATATTCTTTTTCATGCAAAAATCGCTTATCCTCTTCCTGCATATCTTTAATTGAAAAAAGCGCAAGGCAAGAATCTTCTTTTAGCCTTTCCGATTGGATCGGATAAGAAGACGCAAAAACGGAAAAACAATGGATTTTCCGGCCGGTAAAGGCTATTTCCGTTTTTGCAGGGCGCTTGTCGGAAAAAGGGTGTGCCTTTTCAGCTGAGCAGAATATCAAAAGGTTCTCGGTATCCATAAAGGCTATGCTCTGGCAGAAAATCGGCAGTTGGTTTCCGTATAAAATCTTAAACATAACATCTATCAGCTTTTCAGGAGGGTTTTCTGCATCAAAACTGCATGTGGAAATTATGTGTTCGGCAAAGCTGGAAAGCTCGCCGGTTTTTGCGGCTGAAGGCAGTATATAATCGGAATAGTCTTCAAAATTACCGATACGCAGGTTAAAACCGCTCGCCGACATAAGGCGCACAAACGGCACGGATGTATCTTCTTCCGCATTGTCTTTATAGAATCTCGGTAAAAGCTCAAAAAACAAGATACCCTGCCGTTCGTTTACTGCCGTTTTAAAATAAAGCGGCCGCCCCTTATGGTTAAAATATATTTTTAAGTCATCGTCTTTTTTTATCTTTTCAGTTTTGAAGAAAATGTGGTTATCCCGTATTTTGTATTGTGAAGCGGTTAGGGTGATAAAGTTGTTGTTGCATAAAACGGTCAGCTTCGGACGTTCTTTTAAAAATGAACTGAGAATATATTCGCTTTCTATTCTACTAAGAGGCTTCCGCATAATCTTCTCCGATAAAGTCGGCTGCTTCAATTAGCCATTTGTCTCCGGTTTGTAAGGCCGTAATTTCTATGAAGTAGGGGGATTCGCCATTTTTGGCACACCGAAATTTTGCGCTCGCTCTATTCCCAGAGCGGTATTCCGGGCGCGAAAAAAAGATATTTTTTACATCGCTTAGTTCCTTTAAGCGGTAGTTTATCATAAACGGCAAGAATATTTTTTCTTTTACGCATAATGCGCCTTCTATCTTTTGCCCCTTGATTTTAGCAGAAAGGGTATTGAAAAACCTAATGAGCGAAGAATCAATACCGGAGTAATCCAAAAACCCCAAACCCTCGATTGAGGGGAAAATTCCTTCGGTAAGGTTGATGTCTGCATAAGCCGAAACTTCTTTTATGCCGATATCGTTTACCGCAAAGGGTTCAGGCAGAGGCTCGTTTAAAATATCTTCAGATTCGCTCCAGTTTATGTTTAAAAAATATTCATCCGCCTTTTGTAAGACCGTTTCAGGTTCTTCCTGCGAAAAACAGCACAAAGAGAATATAAAAAGCGGAAAAAACAGGTATTTTTTTATCTTCATAGTTTTTTATTACTTAATTGATCTATCAGGCACCCCATGCAATCTGCCGTGCAGAATTTTTAAGAAAAAAATAGGCTGACGCCGAAATTGCGTTTTGCAGTTCCGGTGTTTTTTATTCGTGCGGAGGGTTTAAGACCCGCCGTTTCGGCAATGTTTTGCGTCGTAACAAAGGGTATCAAAGCCGACTGTAAACACCTAGTTTCTGTTTGGAACCACCGGCATCCGTGCCTGATTACACATACAGTGCGAAACATTGAGCACTGTACCCCGATGCTCTGCATCGGGGGTGTTGATTTAACAATGTCTACTCTTCTTCTGCCCGTACAGGCGGAGCCTTTGCCTTTGCAGCTTCTTCCTGTTTTAGCTGAACAGCTTCGGCTCTAAGTTTTTCTAAATTATCCTTATCGCCCATAAAGTCGTATAATTTTTTTATATCTGCGTATGAAAAAGAAACGGGCTCCACATATCCATTAATATCCGATTTACCTTTCATCGTTTTTATGCTGAACCGGTTAAGCGTTAAAGCTTTTACGCCGTTTTTGCTTATAAGAGAAAAGTCCACAAAATCCTGTTTTTTGCCCATAACGTCTAAGCGTATATAGTGGTCTTCAGAAACGGCATAACAATAAAGCATTGTAGAGCCAAGATCGGATTCGCCGTTTTTTTTATGCCCCTCCGAATCAGGATCGTCTATTTTAAAAAAGGTGTGAAGAATATCCTTTATGTTTCCGTTTGTATAAAAATCAAGCCTGTATTCATCGAGCAGGGTTTTGATTGTAAAGGAAACAAAATCGTTTTTTTCTTTTTCCGCAAAACAGTAGTCTATGGAATAGACGGCTTCTGAAGAATTATCGGCTTTAAGCGCCTCCGTTTTCAAAACGATATTTTCTTTGTGCACGGCCGAATGGGGCAAGCTTGCACAACCTAAAAGAACCAAACAAAAAGTTGAAAGGGTAAATAATATTTTTTTCATACCCTTATTTTACCGTATGATAGTAAAACTGTCAATATTGGAAGAGGCGGCGGTGCGCTTTGAGCATATAGATAATGATGCTCCGGTTGTAAGTATACTATCAGTTCTATGTGGGAATACTGTAGGATAAGCCGTATCTAAACCCGTTAAATAGGGGGAATCTATTGCTTGTAGCGGAGGATAAGCCCTATACGTATGCCGCCCATATGAAAAGACGTTCCCGCTGCCCCGTATCCTGACATATTTTCCAGTTTTTCGGTTTGCAGATTATATACAGCCGTCTGCCCGCTATACGAAACGACAGAGGTGTAATCTACCGCCGCAAAAAAATTGAACAAGCCGGCTATATTTCTTTCTGCATAAAAATGAAGATGAAACGAAAAACCATTTTTTGCAAACGCATCGTAAAAAACTATACTTCTTCCGTAATGAATATCTTCTGTAACGGCTAAAATCTGCGGGCAAACTTGAACCGCTGTTTTCAGCTCCCATTTTTGCGGAAGTTCGAATTGAAATAAAAGCCCTATGTTCGGCAAAAGTATTTTTTGGGTATACCTGGCCGCCTTTCCGCTCCAAGCCTCCTTTGGTGTTTTATCGGTTACCTCCGTTTGAGGCGGGTTCGCATTATGGGCATATTGAGTATAGCCTTCTGAAGCTTCCCATTGGTGATAAAGATATGTAATGCCGATAAGCGGCTCCGCTGAAATTTTAATGCGGTCTGTTTTGTTTACGGTATATTCTATAAGCGGCCGTATCCAGCCTACCGTAACATTATAGTGCATACCGTTTTTAAGACGATTTTGGTGCTCCGAATACTGCGTAAGAAGCGGCATATGTGCGGACAGGGTAAAGTCTTTATCCGTCATTTTTCCCGATTTTAGGGGAATAAAAAAATCTGCCGAAAAAAGAGTATGCAGTCCGCCGGCTGCGTACAGCTCCGCCTGTATACCTAAGGACTGGGCCGGAAGGGTCTGCCATTCAAGAAGGCTTTTTACGGAGCCGCTTTTGTCAAATACGTATTCGTATCCCGCCCCCAATTGAAGCGTTGAGGTTATACCAAGGCCGATAGAAAAAGATTTTAGTTCATTATTTTTACTGCCGGTTTTTTGATTTGTATGAGTAAGGGGTTCCTTTACGTTTTTTTCGGCAGGCTGGCTGTAGGATAAGATACTTACACACAAAAACCCGAAAACCGGCAGCAGGGTAGATGCTTTTAACTTCACAAGAGCCTTAGTGTATTTTTTATAATGAAAAATGTCAATAGAGAATTCCTTGCTTTAAAAGTCCGTTAAAATTGAACAGCTGAACAAAATATCAATTTTGGAAGCTGTTCAATTCACCGTTTCGCAGTGAAACGAGAAACGATATATAATCATGCGATGTTTCGGCAACCAAATATCTAAACCGAAACTTGCAGTGTTTTTAGACAATGCCAACTGCATTGTCTAAAATAAGCATCCGTTAATCTTGACAAAGAGGGCAAAAAAGCGGCGGTTATAGCCGGTTATCTTTATAGGTAAAAGCAGATTTTTCTAATGTTTTATTACGGGCAGGCGGAATTTTTTCATTTTGAGCATTCAGCGGAAGATGTCGAGAGCCATTGTTACGGCGCAATATACCAAACCGAGAGCCATTACCGCATTTATAACCTTACCGTATTTTCCGAATAATGTATCGAACGATGCACCGACGGCAACCCAAAACAAGGCGCACAGCGGCCCGAAACACGACAAAAAAACGTACCATCCTGCAAGCGCGCTTATTTTGTTGTAATGCGGCAAGATAAACGTAGACCATACCGTAACCGCATAAATGATGACCTTAATATTGATAAATTGCAGCAAGGCTCCGTATAGCACAATACGGGATTCTTTTACAGGCGTCTTATCGCCGTGCGGTTTGTCCCGCCATATAAGCTGCGCAAGGTACAGCATATAACAGGTTCCGCCCGCCAAAAAGAACGGCTTAATTGCAGGCAGCGCCTCGTACAATACCGCGGCGAAGACGGCACCGCACAACATCAGACAGAAAAAACCGATAAGGCAGCCTAAAACGAACAATACCCCTTTGCGGAAACCGTATTTCCCTGAATAGGCCATCGCCGTTATATTGTTCGGCCCCGGAGTAATGGACGTTACAAAAACAAAACCGAAAAAAGCGATATAATTCATTTTTCCTCCCGACTATAAAAGTATACTATAAACCCTGCAAAAGAGCAACGAAAAAGTTTATAAGTCCTGCGGACGAGCTTTCGGTTCAGCGGCCTCGCACAATAAAGTAAGCAAAAGGGTATAACGGCACGGCTTGACAAAGGGGTAAAAAAAAATATGATGGCCGTTATGGATAGAGGATTCAAGTGCAAACTTTGCAGGGTATGCAACGGCAAAGGCTGCATCGGGGAACTGCCGGGAATGGGCGGGGTGTTTGACAGCTCCGTTTTTATCGAAAACTGTGCCGCATGGAAAAAGTATTTTACCGAAGATTTAACCGCCCTACCGAAGGTACGGCTTGCACCGATAGCGGGCGGCATTCAAAACGTCGGTTACGGTGATGAAAAACAATTTTATTTCGATTTGATACAAGCCTCTGTCAACGCCGGCCTTGCCTTGAGCATTGGAGACGGGCACCCCGACGAAAAACTCTTTTTTGCCTTGGACGCTCTTAAAACGCATAAAAAAAAAGCGGCCGTTTTTCTAAAACCTTATCCTCAGCACAAGCTGTTTAAAAGAATAGAAGCCGCCATAGATTCTGCTGAAATATTCGGTGTAGACATCGATTCTTATAATATCGTAACCATGCGCAATCTCGTAAACCTCGAAAAAAAGACGGCCGCCGATTTGCGCGCCTTAAAAAAGCGGGCGAAAACGCCCTTTGCCGTAAAAGGTATTTTTACGCAGGAAGGAATTGAGCTCATAAAAGAACTGAAACCCGACATAACCGTTATTTCGAATCACGGCGGGCGAATCGAAACCGAAAAAGGCAGCACTGCGGATTTTGCGGCGCGCCATGCAAAAGAATTAAGCCGTTTTACCGGCGAGGTTTGGGCGGACGGCGGGCTTCGCACGCGGGAAGACCTGGCCGCGGCCGCATCCTTAAGTATAACCGAGGTCTTGTTGGGGCGCCCCTGTATTACGGGTCTTTTGCGCGATAAGGAAAACGGCATAAAAGAAATGCTGGAAAAAATAACGGGCGGAAACGGACTCGCAGCCGCCTCAGGAAACGCAGGTTCAAAAAAATGAAGGCGCGGCTTGATAAGGTTTTAACCGCAGGCGGTTTGGGGTCGAGGAGTACGGTCAAAAAACTGCTTCGAAAGCGCGTTGTCTGCGTAAACGGCAGCAGAATTACAGACGCGTCTTTTTTGATCGAAACGGAAACGGACACCCTTATGGTTGACGGGGAAATCTTTGCCGTAAAAGAAAATATATACCTTATGCTGAATAAGCCCGCAGGCTGCGTAACGTCTACACGCGACCCTGAGCATAAAACGGTTATAGAACTTTTAAAACCGCCTTTCGATAAAATGAACCTGTTTCCGATTGGGCGGCTGGACATAGATACCGAAGGGCTTATCATTTTAACCGATGACGGCAAGACCGCTCATAAAATAACTTCGCCAAAATCGGGCATCGTAAAAACCTATTATCTGGAATTCGTAAAAGAGCCTTCGTGTGAAGAAATCGAAAGATATACGGCGGAATTTAAAAGCGGCATTGTTTTAAAAAACGGATACCGCTGTCTTCCTGCCGGTTTTGAAAAAACGGAAAACGTAACCGGCTCGGGAAAAAGCGGATTTCTCATTCACATAACCGAAGGTAAATATCATCAAATAAAAAAGATGAGTCTTGCGGCAGGCAACGAGATATGCTATTTAAAAAGGATTGCCGTCGCTTCGGTACACCTCGATCCGCTTTTAAAAAAGGGCGAATACCGGGAGCTGACCGAAGCGGAAATACATTTACTAAAAGGGGTATAAAAAACGCATTTTAAACGGTGCAGGCATTATTTTGCGATAATCCGCATAAACCGTTTTTTTCCGGCGCGCAAAATAAGCTCGTTATCGGTATCCAGTTTTTCCGAGCCGATGACCGCCTTTACGTCGGTAATTTTTTCGTCTACAACAAAGGCGCCGCCTTGTTCCACCAGCCGGCGCGCATCGCTTTTGGTTGAGGTAAGCCCGGCTTCCGTAAACAAATCGATAATGCCGATACCTTCTTTAAAACGCGCAATCGGAATGACGGCCGTCGGCATTGCGTCCTTGTTTCCGCCGCCCGAAAAAGCCGCCCTCGCTCCTTCAAGAGCCTTTTCCGCCTCCGCCCGCCCGTGAACGAGCGCCGTAACCTCAAAGGCAAGCCGCTCTTTTGCCCTGTTTATGTCGCCGCTGCACACGGCTTCGATTTCGGATATTTCCAAAAACGTAAACAGCAGCATAAAGCGTTCTACGTCCGCATCGATCGTATTTCTAAAATATTGAAAAAAGTCATAGGGAGAAACAAGCTCGGGATCTAAAAACAAGGCGCTTTTATTGCTCTTGCCCATCTTCTGTCCGTCCGAATGCATAATTAGCGGAAAGGTCAGCACATGCACCTCGCGGCCGGCCTTTCTGCGTATCAAATCGCTTCCGGCCACCATATTTCCCCATTGGTCGTTTCCGCCGATTTGCAGTTCCACCCCGTATTGCCGATTCAGCGTCAAAAAGTCAAAACTTTGCAAAATCTGATAATTGAATTCCAAAAAGGAAAGCCCCGTTTCCATTCGTTTTTTATAAGCCTCAAAGGTGAGCATTTTATTAACGGAAAATTGCGAACCTATTTCGCGCAAAAAATCGACATAATTCAGATCGGCAATCCAGTCCTTGTTGTTGACAAAGTTTACCGCGCCTGCGTCTTCGGCTAAAAACTTTTTAAGCTGCGCCTTAATCCGCTCCGCATTTTCGTCCAAAACCTCGTAACCGAGCATTTTCCGCGTTTCCGTTTTTCCCGACGGGTCGCCGATTCTAGCCGTGCCCCCGCCCACTAAAATGACGGCCTTATGTCCGGCCTTACAAAAATGCTTTAAGGCGAATATGGGAACAAGGTGCCCGATATGCAAGCTCTTCCCCGTCGGGTCGGTTCCGGTGTAAAGCGTGATCGGCCCTTCGTCCAGTCTTTTTGAAAGAAGATTCAAATCGGTGCACTGTTTAATAAGTCCTCTTTTTTGCAATAGTTCCAATACGGTATTCATAATGTATACGTTATATCACGTTTTATTCTTTGTTGCAACTGAACCGTTATCATAAAAGTGCAGACCTAAAAACTCGAAAAATAAAGGACACAATAAGGTAAAATAGGCCTATAATTCGTTTTTTTTATGCTTTTTTGCTATTTTTTCGGTGTTTTATCTTGCACAAATTAAATGATTGTGCTATCTTTCTGAAATATTTTACTATTTCAAAAGAGGTTTATATGAAAAACAAATTGTTTTACATTGCCGTAATGGCTTTGACTGTGGCGGTGTTTATCGGTTGTTCATCCGATAACGATAAAAAAGACGGAGGCGATATGTCCGGCGACGGAATGATGCCCGACAGCAGCATGATGATGCCTGCATTCGTTCTTGAACATGGAACCATAGCTGAAGGTAATGGAATGGGATCTCAGCTTAAAATTAACAGCAAAAAAGATTCCGGAACCGATGAGGTTATCCTTTTGATAGAGGAAAAAACTCCTACAATCGACGTTACGGCCGGTGCTTCCACAAAAAAGGCTGAAATAAAAGAAGGAGCCGATATTTATGCATGGGTTTCTCCTGCTTATACGGCAAGTCTTCCGCCGCAAACGGCAGCTCAAACGATTTTCGTTAATGTACAAGACGAAAGCGACATTCCTGCATACGTAGAAATAGCGGCAGTAGAAACCGGCGATATGGGTTTGACTGTAACGGATACGGCCGGAATGAAATGGAAGATTGAAAGCAATGCTCCCGTAGCCATGCATGCTTCAAAAGATGCTCTTGATACAAGCGCCTTAAAAGAAGGCGGAAAGGCTCTTTTCTGGAAGGATAAGATGGGTATGGAAGGCGATGAACAAAAAGCGGTAAAAGTTCTCATTATAGAGGGATAATACTGCGTAAAACAAAGCCGGCTCTCTTCCCTTAAAAATCGTGAGGGAAGAGACCCGTCGGCAAGCCTTAGCGTAATGCAGGCAACCTTTTCAAACCGTTTCCTTTCTACTAATTTCTTTCTACTGTCTAAAAACTATTGCACTTTACATCCTCATCACTTTACACTCCTTGCTTTTGATTTTTTAAGGTTTTTATGTTCAGTGTACTTTTTTTCTTCTTGTGGACTTGGCAGCTGCAGCTTTTATAAAGCCTGCCGTTTGCAGTTTTAGAGGTTCTCAGATATAAATTTTTTATACTGCTCTAAAACATATTTATATTCGCCGTAACTTTTTTCATAAATGACTACATAAACCGCCATATCAAAATCCGCCGTAAGCGAAAGGAGCGTTTCTACGGCAATTTTTAAGGCCTCATCTTTGGGATAGCCGAAGACGCCTGAAGAAATAAGCGGAAAGGCAAGGCTTTTGCATCCGTTTTCCTTTGCCAGTTTAAAAGAATTTTTATAGCACGAAACAAGCTGCTCCGGTTCGCCGTGTTTCCCGCCCTGCCAGACAGGGCCGACTGTATGAATAACATATCTACACGGCAGTTTATATCCTTTTGTGATCTTTGCCTCGCCGGTAAGACAGCCGCCGAGAGTGCGGCATTCCGCCAAAAGTTCAGGGCCTGCCGCCCGATGAATACATCCGTCAACTCCTCCTCCGCCTAAAAGCGAAGCGTTTGCCGCATTTACTATTGCGTCAACTGTAAGCGCCGTTATATCGGCTTTAATTATTTTAAGAGACATGTTTTTATTTTTCCTGTCCGTTAGTATAACATAATCCGCCTGAATTTTCAAACGATTAAATTAATCCGCACAGATAGTGCGTCTTAATTTAATTTCGAGTTTGCGTACCGCAAACATCGCAGTATTTTCTGCCGTTTCTCATTTTCTCGAAACGGCAGAAAATAAGCACCTTTAGGATTTGAAGATCCCTTCAGTTGCTTATTTTATAAGAGTGAAATCATTATATGACTTCATACCTTTTCGGCCTGGTTTAAAAGTCTTTTCCTTTATGTTCATTAAAACAGACCTTTTAAGTTAGCAAGCGCTAAGTTTTTATTTTTTTAATGCTTTTAAGGCTTGGAAAAAAGCGGTTTAAAGTGTATAATCCTTTACGAATGAACGAAAATTTGAAAAAAAGGCTTGAAGAAATCGAAAAAACAATCGATTTTTATATGAGCGCCGATAGGGAAGATATCCGCAAGGGCTTTGGCCCGTTGCCGGAGGCGGTAAGCCGGCCGTATCTGGAAAATTTGATAAATCCGGGGAAGGAGCTGGTAAAAAGGGGCGGAAAAAGGTGGCGCCCGCTTTTAAGCGTTTTATCCTGCGAACTTGCAGGAGGCACGCTGCAGGCAATCTGTCCGCTTACGCCGCTTGTCGAGCTTTGTCATACGGCAAGCCTTATCCACGACGATATTGAAGACCGTTCGGAAACAAGGCGTGGGGGGGAAGCTATCCACATAAAATATGGAGAAGACGTTGCTATTAATGCGGGCTCTTGGCTTTATTTTCGTGCGGCGGAAGCGATTTTTAATTCCGCTTTAGGCGATAAGGAAAAGAGTCTTGCATACCGGTTTTATATCCGTAACCTTTCGCGGCTTCATTTGGGGCAGGCGATGGACATCGGTTGGCATTCAAAAAACGATTATATTCCGGCTAAGGCCGAATATGAGGCAATGATTAATTTAAAAACCGGCTCTCTTGCACGGCTTGCAGGCGAGGTTGGGTTTATAGCTGCAGGAAAAAGTGAAAAAGAGGCGGCGGAGTATGGTATGCTTACGGCGGATATAGGCGTCGGTTTTCAGATTTTAGACGATGTAAAAAATATAAAAGGCGGCATTCCGGGCAAGGAGTACGGCGATGATATTGTAGAAGGAAAAAAGAGCCTGCCGGTCATCTTTTATCTTGAGGAAAATCCTGCAGGAAAAAAAGAGCTCACGGCTCTTTTTAAGCGGGCGGCAGCGGAAGGTATCCGCTCTTCTGCAGTAAAGAACTGTATAGACATTCTTTTGTCCTCAAAGGCCGTAAACAGGGCAGAAGCGTACGGCAGGCGGATTGTGGAAACTTCATTGATAAAGTTTCAAAATACATACGGCAAAAACAAGGCGGCGGATTTACTGCTTGAATTGTTTCGAATAATCTTGTAAGGCGCTAAAATGATAGAATCTGCACAATTTTTTAATGATATGGGCGTAAAAATGGCAATGGAAGGGCTTCATAATGAAGCTATTGCCTGCCTTAAAAAGGGGCTTACGTTTGAACCCGACAACGGCCTTATATGGCTTAATTTGGGTTTAAGTTATTACGCTGCGGAAAACCAAATGGATTGTAAATTCGCCCTTTCTCAGTCCATAAAATATAATCCCGAAGAACCGGACGCGTGGGACTCTTTGGGCTTGGTTTTATTTAAGCTCGGCGAATTGGATCAGGCGGAAAGAGCCTTTGAAAGGGCGCTCCGGCTTGAGCCTTCAAACGGCAAAATTTGGAATAATTACGGAGCTGTTTTATTCAACAAGGAGCGATACAAAGACGCCTGCAAAGCTTTCGAGTCGGCAATTACACTGGAGCCGGATTTAGGCGACGCCCTTTTTAACCTGCGGGACACGTATTTGGAGCTTGGTAACAACGAACTTGCCGAAAAATGTTCGGGTATTTTAAAAGATATACATTATAAAGAATGAAGATTTTATATATTGCGGAAATTGTAGGAAAGGCCGGAATGTGGCTTATAAAAACAAAGCTGAAAGAGTTAAAACGGGAGTATAATCCCGATTTTATCATCGCAAATGCAAATTCGGCTACGGCTTCAAGCGGTTTGGGAAGGCAGCATGCAGGCTATCTTAAAAAGCTCGGAATAAACTGCATTACGCTAGGCGATTCTGCTTTTCAAAAAAAGGACTTGGTAGAATACCTGCACAAAATGACGTATGTTTTGCGTCCTGTCAATTTACCTGCCGAAAGCCCCGGTATGGGCATTAAATTCCTTTTTTCGGAAAAAAATGAAAAGCTTGCCGTTATTTCCGCATTGGGCAGGGTCGGAAACCACAGGATAACGGCCGAAAACCCGTACACGGAATTGGATAAGCTGGTAAAAAATATAAAAAAGAATACGGCGGCCGTTTTAATAGATTTTTCTTCTTTTGCTACAGCCGAAAAACAGGCGCTTTGTTTTATGCTGGCCGGAGAGGCTTCCGCAATAATCGGCTCAGGGACGCGGGTACAGACCGCAGACCTTGATATCATTGCCGGTAAAACGGCTTTTATAACGGATGCCGGCAGAACGGGCAGCCTTAATTCCGTAGGCGGCTATGCGGCGGAGGATAAGATTCGGGAATACAAAACCTGTCTGCCTGACTTTGGAAAAACTGCATGGGAGCGGCCGACGCTGCAGGGCGTTTTTTTGGAGCTGGATAAAGAAGGTGGGGCTGTAAGGGCCGAACGTATTTTTAGGGAGGCGGAACTATGCGGAAATCAGGAACAGTAATTTCTATATTAAAAGATAAAAAAAGCGGTGTTCAAAAATTCGGACTTATTTTAGATAATTCGGAAACAGAAGAGGCTTGTTCAATTAATACGGACGGCAATCAGGTAAAGGACTGTGCTTCGTGTTCAGGCTGCGGCTTTAGCAAGCAAAAAAAGGGGGTGTTTGTTGTTACCGGCAATATGGTTACAGCTGTAAATAAAAGCGGTAAAAACATACACATCGGCGATTCTGTGCAGCTTGAAATACAGGAATCGAAGGCGAAGCTGCAGGCCGTGTTTTCGGTTTTTGTGCCGGCACTTTTTGCAGCGGCGGCGGCATATATTTTTTATTCGTTTTTTAAAACCGAAATAGCGAGCATCGGCGGACTGTTTTTAGGGCTCGCACTCGGCGGAACGGCTGCCCTTCTTATCAAAAAAATAGCGGGCGATAAGAGCCTTCCTGAAATATCGGAGGTCGCATTAAAATCAACAGCCTTGCCGCAAAACAGCGAGGTACGGAACTCAATATTTCGTCCTGTACATTCTCAAGAAATATTGCAGCCGGATTCAAACCTCTTCATTTCAACGCAGAGCGTGGGGGATTAAACCCTCCTGCACGGATACCGCCCCCTTATAAACGGCCGGCAAAGGCTTACCCTGCACCTTTTTGGAACGAAAGCTTCGGTTAAGGCACCTTTTCAAATGAGCGCGCTAAGTTTTATCCCTCCTTCCCGTACGATGACCGGCTTTCCGGAACTTACATCGGCTATTGTAGAAGGAGCGCCGCTTATATTTCCGCCGTCTATAATTAAATCGACCTTCTTTTCAAATTCGGTTCTTATCGCGGCTATATCGGTAAAAAGAGGCGCGCCTGAATAATTTACGCTTGTAGAATAAACTGTGCTGCCCGATTTTTTTATTACCGACCGCAGCCATTCATCGCCTGGGCACCTGAAAGCGCCTAAACCCTGCCCGTCTTTTAGGGTTACAATTAACGTTAAAGCGCACGGCCACAGGGCAAACAGAGCTTTGGGAATAACCGAATCGGTATATTTGAAAATATCCGCCGGTTCTGCAATAAGTTGGATAAAATTCTTGGAAACATCTCTTTTTTTTAAGGCGATAAGCTTTTGCTTTGAAACGGGAACAAGACCTGAAAAACCGTAAACCGTATCGGTCGGCAGAACTGCAATGCCCCCGTTCGACAATACCCGCGCAGCAGTACAGGCGGAATTAGAACAGGTTTTTAAAATAGTCATTCTTTTTTACCGCAAGCATCTCAAACAGCACGACTAAAATACCGAATGACATGGCAATAGTCTTGCACACATAATCGGAAAGATAATGGGGCGTTTGTAGATTTAAAACGGTTCCCGGATTAAGGGTTTTGCCGAAAGCGGAATTAAAATCGACGAGTTTTATTATCCCCTCATCATTATAAATATATCCTAGCTCATGGGCATAAATGGCTATGGTAGAAGGGTCGTAGGTTAAATTGCGGATTCGGCTGTCAAGCTCATATCCTGTCTGATTTAACAAATTGACGTGCCGCATAAGGGCATCGCGCTGCGTTTCGATAAATTTTTTGGAATAAATTCCTTTAGGGCCGAGAAAAACGGCTAAAACGGTATAAACTAAAACGGTGATAAAAACAGGCAAAATAACCCTAAAATATATTTTCATAAGCTCTACGTAAGAATTAACGGCATTTTTTTGCCGTTTCTTAAGCAGTCTTTAAAAAAAATCGTTTTGATAAATGCGATAAAACGGAGGTAACTTACAAATTTATAAATGCAAAACCGTTTCTGTTGCACAAGGAGCTTTACCAAAATATTTAGGTTCTTTACAATAATGCCGATGTTATAGTATAATTACCATAAGGATTCGGGAGGAAAATATGGCGTCAGATTTAAACAAACATGAAGAACCGGGTGATTCTGTTTTTCCGGTAAAATTTGAAGACGGTTCGGACCTTGATATGTACGGTGTTTGGGTAAAAAAAAGACCTGAAGATGAAGAAACACCGTCCGGCAGCGGTTCGGAACTAAAAATAGAAGAATTTCAAGATGAAAAAGCACCCTTAAAAAAAGAAGAAGCCGAATACGACACGGTATATTTGGATAAGAATTTGCCCGAAGACAAGGCCGATGATGATGAAAAATCTGCGTTTATGGATCTTGACGATTTCGATTTGAATGATTCTGCGTTCGAGGCCATAGACGATTCCGGCGATATTATAAGCGATGATGGAATCGATCCCCTTATTTCATCGGAAAATCCATTCGAGATTTCCGAAGAAGATATGCAAGGTTTACCCGAATTCCAAAACGTAACGGAAGGCTCCTCTGCTATTGAAGATACGGAAGACGCAAAGGACTTTGAAAACCTCGATGCAGATGACTTTTTAGCCGGCGGCGAAACGGAAATGCAGGATGAAGCCCTTTTAAATAACGGAGAAGACCAATCTTCCGATTCGATAAAACTCGACCTTGCTTTCGATGAGGATTATATGGAAAACAAAGAAAGCAATGCCATCGATTTTGAAAATGACGGAGAGTTTGACGATATCCCTGATGAGCTTTCTATTCCGGAATCCGATTCCGGCGAAACGGAAACCGCAGCCGCCGGCTCGAGTGCTCCTTCTATCGATAAAATGGAATACACCTCCGAATTCGATGACCTTATTAACAGTTTTGACGAAGAAGATGCGCCGGCTGCAAAAGACGAAAGCGATTCCCATCAAGACGAACAGGAAGAAGGCCTTAACTTGAACGTAAATGTTGACGAGGAGTCTGACGAATCCGCTATTACGGAACAAAATTTTAACGAAGACGGCGAAGAAGATGATAATATTTCAATTTTCGAAGATATGCCGGCGGCCGAAAAGGAAGCACCTGCCGAAAATACCTTCGAAAACGGGGACGATGCTTTTGTAATTGAAAGTACCATCATTGAAGCCGACAACATCGATAAAATCAAGGAAGAAAACATAAAAATCTTAAACGAAACTCAGCCGAAACCCCATGAAAACGAAGGCGAAGACCTTTCGGCCTTGGATTCTATGCTGGATGATGTAATGGGCATTGGAACCGCATCCGGAGAACCCAAAGAAAAAGCCGACGACCTCGGCGGCTTTATGGACGGCGCGGATGATGCTGCAGGCTTTGTTTCGCCTGAAGATGCTGAAAAAGAGCCTTCGGATATCGGAAACAATATTTATTTCGATGATATTGAAGCGGTAAAAGACGATCTTTTTAATGAGTCTGAACCTTCGGCGCAAACGGCAGCGGAAAACACTCATCCCCTGCAAGACGGTAAGGCCACCGAACTGTTATTGCAGATTGCAGACGAACTTTCAGGCATTAAAACGGAGCTTGCAAGCATAAAATCGGAAATGGCCGACAGAGAAGAAAAATTGAAGACCGAAATTCAGCATGCGGCTGCAACTATACAAAAGGACGATAGCACAGCAGCACCGCAAAAAGAACAAAGCGGCTTTTTCGGAGATGACGACATGGATGAAACTATCGCCCTTACCGGAGATGAGCTTAACAATATTCTGATAACGGCGGACTTTACCGAAGAAAGTGCAGACGATAACTTCGACATACCCGAAACCTTGGACACCGCTCAGTTGGCTGAAGGCGGAGCAGCTTCCCCTTCAACGGCTTTTGATGCCGATGCCATACCCGAAACGGTGCCGAATGCTATCCCGCAGGATTTAAACACACTCGGCGATCAAATCGATACGGACGGAACATCGGATATAACGGACGGAATCTTTGAAGAAGAAACGCCGTCAGAACATCCGGAAGATTATATCGATATGCCCGACTTCGAAAACGAGAATTTTGAAGAGCCTAACCTCGATGATTTTAACTTTAACCTCGATGCTGCCGCAAATGACATACCGGAGAGCCAAGCCGAACCCTCCAATGAAACAGAAGAAAACGGCTTTATTTCCGAAAATAATACCGAAATAGACCTTTCCATATTGGGGGAAGAGGACATGCCCGCAGACGCCTTTTCGGATGACAGCGCTGCCGGTGAAGAAAGCCTTGAGCCGAACGCGGAAGAGCTATCCGGTTTAACTGAAAACGCAGACACAACTGAAGCATTCGGCACGGAAACAGTGGAACTTAACCCTGAAGACCTATCCGGCTTGGCCGAAACCGAATCCTTCTATATGGAAACAAAAGATGAAAGCGGTTTAACTGACGATTTATCGGCCTTAGCGGAACCGGAAACTACAGCCGGTTTATCTGAACCTGAAGAAACGGAAACGGCTGAAACGGAAATCTCAAGCACCTCGATAAATGAGACTCCCGTTTCGGCAGAGCCTGAAACCTTAGGTATTACCGATATGGGAACGGCCGAAGACTTGAACGTCCCGCCGGAATCTGCAAGAGCCGAAATTACCGATGCGCCGACGTCTGCAGAACCTTCGGCCGGCTTACCGAAAGCGGCGGCCGTAACGGAACGGGCGGCAGATATTTCTCCTAGAACGGAACCGAAAGCGGAAAGCTCAGAACAGGACATCCTTCCTGTTCACCTTAAAAATGAAATAAAATCGGTTTTAGCGTATATGGATCAGCTTTTGGAAAGCTTGCCTGAAGAAAAGATAGAAGAATTTGCAAAGTCGGAATACTTCGATACATATAAACGGCTTTTTGAAGAACTGGGAATATCTTAATGAATGACAAAGCAGGTAAAGCTTCATTCAGCCTACAACCCGCAGCGGGAGGCAGAAAGATTTTGCGGAACAATCCGTGATAACCCTAAAATCATCATTATTACGGAGCCCGGCGAATCGTATCTTGTTATGCCATTACGGAAAAAATTTCCGAAAGCACGGCTTATTGCAATACGATACACCGATCATTATTTTTTAAGTTCGGATAAAATGTGGGATGCCGTATGGCGTCCTGCAAACGGGAATCTTCTCTTTTTTCTTATAAACAATATACCCGACGAACTTTTATCCGTTTCGGTTTTTTTGCCGTGGAAGCCCGCCGATACGGTATGGCAAGAATCTGCCGACTTTGTTTGGAAAACCATTTCCTCTTCCATTAAATTGCTGCAAAGCCTGATTGCGACGCGGAGTTTTTTCGGAAAAAGATGGCTTAAAAACATCTTTTATAATTTTATATTTGCCGAAAATCCCGTCGCCTTCGAATTTACAAATAACGATTCCGTTTTTGCAGCTTCAGGCCCCAGTTTGGAATTTTTTTTGACTAATTGTAAGGCCGCATTACAAAAACGGTTTATACTGGCAGCTTCCTCTGCGGCGGCAGCCTTGCTCGCAAGAAGCATTCGTCCTACCCTCTGCATTACGACGGACGGCGGCTTTTGGGCTTCCGGGCATTTAAAAAACCTTCCAAAAAACATCGTTACCGCTTTTCCTCCTGAAGCGCGGGTTCACGGCGATATTTTAAAAAACAACCCCTGCCTCTTTTTAAATTACGGTTCGGCCTTGGAAAACCTGTTTTTTACCCAGCTTGAAATCCCCGCAAAAAAAGCTAAAAGAAACGGAAGTGTTTCCGGCACGGCCGCCGACTTTCTTTTGGATCATACGGGCGGAAACATTTATGCGGCAGGCCTCGATTTAAAACCCTCAAAAGGTTTTGCTCACGTACGGCCGCACGAATCTAAAACGCTCAAAGAAGAAAGCTTTACAAGAGTAAATACCGTCTCCGGCTTTGCCGCTCTTTCCAACCTTGACGGCAGATCGCTTGCAGCCTATGCGGCATGGTTTTCGCAAATGCCGAAACACAGGGCCGAGCGTATCTTCCGTATAGGAACGGCCGGGGAAAAGATAGAAAACATACGCAATATAGACGAAAAAAGCTTTATCGAAAATGCAAACCCCCGCACTGCCGAACCTGCCATAACGAAAATACCGCAAAAAACGATAAACGAAAAAAAAAGTTTTTTTTACGGCTTTTATAAAAACCTGCAAAAAAGTATAACTGAAAATATTTTTTTTGAAAATCTCAAAATGGAAGGAGAAAAAAATAAAATAGAAAAGGAGTTGTGCAGCTTTATTTCTTTTCAAAATTATATACGGTATATAAAGGCGCTCGGTAGCGAGGCGGAAAAAAAATCGGAGGAAAATTTAAAATCGGACATTCTTTTATTTACCGAAAATATGCTTCAAAGGTTAAAAGATGAATGACGGCAATATTCTAAATAAGAATTTATCAGCTTTACAACAAAGGTTTCCGTATATATACGAAAACGTACTGCGGGCAAAAACAGGGGCGGATTACAGCAGTGCCGAAAACTCAAAAACGGGCTTACGGTTACCCATATTAAAAAACGGCGCGTCCCTTCATTCAAAATATAATCCTGAACGGGAAGCCGAAAAAATGTTTTCCGGTATGGAAAATTTCGTTTTGTTTTGCGGACTCGGAAGCGGAATACACATCAACCGTTTTTTAAAAGTCTTTCCGGAAAAAACCTGTGCCTGTACGGAAGCGGACTATCCTGCGCTGAAAAACCTTCTTGAAAAAATCGACTTTTCCTCTCTTTTTTCTAACCCGAACCTTATCCTCTTGCCGCCCATAACGGACGCGGCATTTACGGCTGCCTTAACCCAAACCTACATCCCGGCCATTCACGGTAATTTTGAAGTAAAAACGCTGCGGCCTTGGGAGGAATTTTACAAAACCGAAACTGAAACCTTCAAATTGAAGGTAAGCGAGGCTGTTGAAACGATAAAGGCCGACGTTTCCACGCAGGCGCATTTCGGTAAAATTTGGATGCGGAATATCTTAATAAACCTAAAGACGGCTTCTGAAATACGGCCGTTTTTTCCGTCCTGCGATATAACGAAAACAGCCTTAGTTCTAGGTGCAGGACCCGGCCTTGAAGACAACATAAAAAAAATACGCAAAAACAGAGCATCCTACACTCTTTTTTCCTCGGATACGGCATTTCCGGTCTTAAATGAGCATGGCATAACGGCCGATTTTTTTATCAGCATAGACCCGCAAACAGTATCCTACGGGCACTGTTTTAGACCCTTTTCTAATAAAACCGCCGCTGTTTTCGATTTATGCGCCAATCCTGCAGCAGCCGCTCAATTTGTCCGTAACGGAAACGGAATAATCTTTACAAGGGGCGGCCACCCCTTCACCCGATATGCGGCTTCATTTTCTCCCTTTCCATACATGGAAACCAAAAGCGGAACCGTAGCCCTTGCCGCAAAATCGGCAGCGTCTTCCCTTGGGTTTACAAAAATAGAATATTTAGGGCTGGACTTTGCATACGTACACGGCAAAGCCTACTCCAACGGGACATATCTTTCAAAAACCTTTTCGGCAGCCGCCCAAAGGCTCTGTCCGCTGGAAACCCGCTTTATAGACCTTATGTTTAGAACTCCGGTAGAAAAAAAAATTGACAACAACAGAATAACCTACACCACCGAGCTCTTAAAAAGTTATAAAAAATTCTTCGAAACAGACCGGACTATGCCTCCCTTATGGAAAAAAGATGAATTTACGCCTTTCCCTTACAAAGACTTTTTGTTACAATTAAAAAAAGATGCAAAAAACGGCAGCACAAACCTTAAAACGGCGTTTTTACCTTATCTTACTTATAAATCCAAAAATTCGGCCGAAAATAAAATGGATTTATTTAATTTAGAACTTGTACTATTTGACATTCTGGGGTATACTGTAGCACAATGAAAAAAATCTATACTAACATATATTCTGCAATTGCGATATTGGTTATTTTAGGAACCGTCTTCGGATTTATATATGGACTGATACAAGACGCCGATAAAGGAAACGATGAAGCAAAACGCAATTTTAATTTTTTTGCAAAATCGGTAATCATTTTGGCCGATAAGGAGACCTTTGCAGACACCTTATATACACAAAAACTCAACCGGCTGGCAGAAGACCTTGACCTAAAAGCTTTTGTTCTTTCTTCAGGCGAAAAACAGACCTATCTTTCGTGGTTTAAAGAGCCGGATTTAATATCATATACGCAAGAAGCGGGGTTTTCGGTTAAAACGATTTCTCCGTTTATAAAATATTTTAATGCGGATATTGCTGTAAAAGTCCCCAATAATCCGTCTTTGGCTGTAAAAGTTTCCGCTGCCCTTTCCACCGTAAAACCCGATGCAATTTATACAAGAAGCAGAACCGTATTTTTTGCCTCGCTTACAGTCTTTCTTTTAACGTTTATCATCATCCTTTTACAAAAAATTTCTGCGGCAGGCGAAAAAATATACGCGAATATTCCTGTCGGTAACAACGATTTTTCGGACTATATCTACGGAGAAACCGTCGAGGAAACCAAACCGTCCTTTAGCCGCACAACACAAAACCGTACCTTTAATACCGACTTTAAACCGTCTTCGCTTAAAACGGAAAAAGAGTATACCCTTGCAGACTTAAATAATTTGAACTTAAATAAAAAGTTCCCGTATGAAACGGATTCGGGGGCTTTGGAACCTGAACCTAAGGACATACCCTACATATCGGAGGTATCCGAAAAAAACGAGGTCAAACCGGAAACCGTAAGCGGTGTCCGCCCGCAGTCCGCCCAAAACGGTTCCGGCCTTTACTCTCCTATAACGGGAATTGCGCATAAAGAGCATTTCCAAGAATGTCTTGAAATGGAGTTAAAACGGGCGGCTTCCTCTGAGCAGGATTTGGCTCTTATTATAATAAGACTTAAAGAGTTCAGCCTTGAAAGCCTTGTAGCAAAAAAAATAGCCGAGCTTTTAATCGGGCTTATAAAATTTAAAGACCGCATTTTTGAATTTGGCGATGACGGTTTTGCCGTTATTTTACAGGATACGAATCTCGATGCTTCAATGAAAATTTCGGAAGAAATATACAAAGGCATAAAAAAGATAATGGATGAATATCACATATTCGAGCCGATTGCAGTCGGTATTACTACTAGAACCTCGCGCCTTCTTTCTCCCGACCGGTTTATTGAAGAAGCGGTTGCGGCGGCAGGAAGGGCTATGGCCTCGCCTGATGAGCCTATCGTAGCCTTTAAGGTAGATACCGAACGGTACAGACGGTTTATCTCGGAGACCCTTTAATCTTTTAAGCGGCTGTAGGGTAGGTACTTAGGCAGCCGGACAGTCCGATATTACCGTATTGCATGCTGTATTCTGCAGCCGGTAATAAAAAGTTTTTGGCGGATGCGGATTATCGCCGCATGAAAAAGGCATTCACTCTTCTTAGCCGTCATCTTCGTGTTAATACCTGTTGCCCGAAGAAAAGCTTCGGTCTTTTAAAACGATGTCGTGGGCGCCGCCTTCGATAATGCTTGCCGAAGAAACCAAGGTCAGTTTTGCGTTTTTTTGGAATTCGCCTATGCTGAGCACACCGCAGTTACACATAGTCGATCGTATCTTGTTTAAGGTTACGGAAACATTATCGTGCAGTTTGCCCGCATACGGCACGTACGAATCAACGCCTTCTTCAAATGAGAGTTTTTTTTCGCCCCCAGAATCATAGCGCTGCCAATTCCGCGCTCGAGCCGACCCTTCGCCCCAATATTCTTTCATATAATTGCCGTTAATCAAAACCTTGTTCGTCGGGCTTTCGTCAAAGCGCGCAAAATACCGCCCGAGCATACAAAAGTCGCCGCCCATCGCCAGCGCAAGGATGATGTGATAATCGAAGACGATACCGCCGTCGGAGCACAGGGGAATATAAATGCCCGTTTTTTTAAAATACTCGTTGCGGGCCTTTGCCGTTTCGATGACGGCCGTCGCCTGCCCGCGGCCGATACCCTTTGTTTCGCGGGTTATACAGATAGACCCGCCGCCTATGCCTACTTTTATAAAATCGGCTCCGGCCTCAGCCAAAAACTTAAAGCCCTCCGCATCGACAACATTACCCGCACCGATCGGAACGGAATCGCCGTACTTATCTTTTACAAAGCGGATCGTCTGCCGCTGCCACTCGCTAAAGCCGTCCGACGAGTCGATACACAAAACGTCAGCTCCAGCCTCGATCAAGGCAGGCACCCGTTCCTTATAATCGCGGGTATTGATGCCCGCACCGGTCATATAGCGCTTTTTTTCGTCCAGAAGTTCCAGCGGGTTTTCGGCGGCGCTCTCATAATCTTTTCGGAACACAAAAGCTGCAAGCCCGCCCTTTTTATCCAAAACGGGCAGCGAATTGAGTTTATGTTCCCAGATAATATCATGCGCTTTTTTTAAGGTAATGCCTTCCTGTGCGGTATGAAGCTTTTCGATGGGCGTCATAAACTGCTCGACCTTTGTGCTTTGCTTTGTGTGCCCGATCCGGTAATCGCGCCCCGTTACAACACCCAGCAATTTTCCGTGAGCGGAGCCGTCATCGGTTACCGCCATTGTGGTGTGCCCTGTCTGTGCCGTAAGCGCCAAAACATCGGCCAGCGTATTATGCGGCGTAAGATTGGAGTCGCTTTCTACAAAGCCCGCCTTGTAATCTTTTACGCGTTTTACCATATGCGCTTCTTCTTCGATGGACTGGGAGCCGAAAATAAACGAAAGCCCGCCCTCGCGAGCAAGGGCGATAGCCATACTATCGTCGGAAACGGCCTGCATAATCGAAGAAACAAGCGGTATGTTAAGGCTTATTTTGGGCTTACCGCCTTTTTTGAATTTGGTAAGCGGTGTTTTTAAAGAAACCGCGGAGGGAATATGTTTTACTTCGGAAAGTCTTGGGATTAATAGATATTCGCTGAAAGTCCGCGACGGTTCGTCATAAAAAAAAGCCATAAAAAACCCCTTAAAATCTGTTTTTGTATGGTATCATTTTTGTGTGAAAATTGCAAGTTCACTGATTTTCCTTGTGTTTTGGATCAGGGGCAGTATGGGAAAGGGCGAGCTGTTTGTAATCAACATAGTCCGATGCAAGGAAAGCGAGGCGGTATTCAAGGCATTGTACGAATAAAAGCCTTCTGTTCCGCTTCTTCATCCATACTGGTCTTATATTGCAAAAATGAAAATATCGTGTTACAATTTTGTGGGACTTCTGTTTATTGTAGCGTAAATGCGATGTCCGGTATTTTCGGAAAAAAGCCGATAAATCTGTGATACGCGGGAGCGCTATATGGCCGTTAAACCGGCGGTTCTTTAAGCAGATTTTCCGAAAAATCTTACAAGGCGCTTTTGTGCAGAGCCTTGAAACATTCAAGTTTTATTGTAGGAGGAACTTGCATGAAAATTAGAGTAAAGTTTTTGGTTACGGCAGCAGTGTTTTTTTTACTTTCGCTGTTTTTGTTCGCAGGCGGAAATAAGGAATTTCAGCTTACCGACGCTGATGCGGCAGCAGGCTGGCGTTTTTTTTCTCCGGTCGGATTTAAGGTAAAACGTCCCGCTTTTTTTGATACACATGGAAAGAATGTCGAAGTAAAAGCCTTAGGCGAGGAAGACAAGAGAACGGATGAGGTTTTGTACAAGATTTATGCATATGAGTTTTTTTCCGATGAGCTTGATACGGAATATGCAGCTATTGTTCAAAATAAAAATTTGAGCGATGAAGAAAAAAACAAAAAAGTCGAATCTGATATTCTTTCAAAATTAAAACCGCTTTATGCGCTGGCTGTTTTGCGGACGCCTTTAATAGGTAATACGCCGCTTGCAGAAATTACCGCATATCCGCACAATGAGGTTTTACGAAAAACGCCGGAATTTACCCAGATATTTGCCTTTGCCGACTTTAACCCGGAAGGTTTAAGCGAAAGTTCTGCAGAATTGTACAAGACAATGCTTTTAGAATCCAGACCTGTTGCCGCTTCAATTAAGTGCACCGATCCCGTTTCTGCAGAAGCGATGATAATGAAGATAAAGAATTTGTCATTTGAAACGAAGGATTTGGGCGGCGCCAAGGTTACAAGCAATATTTTTAAAAACTACGATGTTACAATGATTAATGTGTGGGCAACATGGTGTCCGCCGTGCAGAGCAGAGCTGCCTGAAATTGCAAAACTTTACGATACCTTTAAAGAAAAAAAATGCAATGTTTTAGGCATTACCGGCGATGTAAATGTTAAAGACCAAACAGCCCTTGAGCTGGCAAAAAAATTGACCGAAGACGCCAAATGCGCTTATACAATATTGCAAAGCCATCAAAGCCTTGCTCCCCTGTTAAAAAAAATAAGTGCATGGCCTACAACCTTTTTTGTAAACAAAAAAGGCTCCGTAATAGCGGCTTCCGTGAATGATGTTTTAATAGGACGCAGGAATTTGGAAGATTTTACCGCAGCAATGCAAAAGGCCTTGGATACGGTAAAAAGCGGAAAAGGAAATTAAATGAATAAAAAGATTACAGCGGTGTTACTTTTGATTATTGCCGTTGCTTTTACAGTCTACGGAGCCTACCGCGGGGAAGCTTCGGTAGTTTTAAAAAAAGCTATAAACGTATGTTTGGAGTGTATAGGAATTGGCTAAAAAAAAGATACAAAAAACCCTAAACAAAAAGCGGCATATCATTCAGGCGCTGGGAATGCTTGCAGTAGACGGAAATTTAACCGGCTTTTTAAAAGGCCAAATTTACAGAGGTCCGATGAAAAAGGTTTGTATGCCCGTTTTAAACTGCTATTCATGTCCGGGGGCGGTTTTCGGCTGCCCCATCGGTTCGATACAGGCTACTATCGGAAGCGCCAAATTCAATTTCGCTTTTTATATTGTAGGTTTGTTGTCGCTGTTTGCAATAGCCGCAGGAAGACTTTTTTGCGGCTATGCCTGTCCTTTCGGCTTTTTTCAAGATTTACTGGATAAAATTCCTATGCCCAAATTCAAGGTTCCGAAAAAAGCCGCCGCAGTTCTTAAATATTTAAAATTTTTGATTTTAGCCGTCTTCGTGTTTATTCTGCCTTTCACCTTGCAGGATAAATACGGAATAAGCAGCCCGTACTTTTGTAAATTGATTTGCCCGTCGGGAGTTTTGTTTGCCGCCCTGCCGCTTATGTCGGTAAACAAATCTTTAGCTGCCTCTGTAGGGGCTCTGTTCAGCTTAAAGTTTACGATATTGGCGATAGTTACCATCCTTTCGACAATAGTGTATCGGCCTTTTTGCCGGTTCATTTGCCCGCTCGGTGCTTTTTTGGGCATCTTTAATCCCGTAAGTCTTTATCGTTTAAAAATAAGCGATAAGTGCATAAAATGTAGAAAATGCGAACGTATCTGCAAGATAGATATTCCCACCTATATTACGCCGAACAGTCCCGAATGTATACGGTGCGGGGAATGTATAAAGGTCTGCCCCACAAAGGCTATAGAACACAGTTTTTTGTTTACGGAAAAATATGTGCTGAAGGCTGAAAAAGAAGCGGCGGACGCAGAAAACGCAGGGGAGCAGCAGGCCTTCTTTTAAGCATTATGCCCCCGGCTTTTATTTTTCACAATACTTTTTTACGATTTCAAAAAGACGCGCCTTGTTAAAGGGTTTGGTGATTATATCATCCATTCCCATAGAAAGGCAAAGTTTTCTTTCGTCGTCCTGCGAGCCCGCGGTACAGGCTATGATGGGCTTTTTATACCCCCGTTCCCGCAAAAACTGAGCGGCCTCATATCCGTTTAAAATCGGCATTTGAATATCCATAAAGATAATATCGAATTCGGTTTTGGAAGCCTCGTTCACCGCTTCCTGTCCGTCCGCCGCCGTCGTTACGGTGCAGCCGGCTTTTTCAAGCATAATCTGTAAAAGCTGCTTGTTGACAGGGTGATCGTCCACCGCAAGAATTTTAGCCCCCGAAAAATCGTCTTGTAAAGACGCTTTTTGCGCCGCCGGTGCGGAAGGAGAAAAGCCCTTATAATCCGGCATTTCAAGCGGCTCCAGTTCGGTGATACTATCGCTTTCAGCTCCTGCAAAAAACTTTCGGTAAATATCGTTTAAAAGATTAAAAACAATGCGCCTTTTTAAGGGCTTGTAAAGATAGCCGTCAAACCATTGCAAAAGCTTCATCTTTGCGTCGGCGCCGAGGCTTCCTTCAGGAATCATCAAATACAGTTTTGAGCTTTTAATAAGCGGCGTATTATGGATTTCCGCTCCCAGCCGCCAGCCGTCCATTTCGGGCATTACCATATCTGCAAAAATCACATCGAAGGCATGGCCGGAAGCGGCGGCTGTCTGCATTATCTCCAGGGCTTGAGCGCCTGACGTTACCATCGTTATATCTTCAAAGCCGAATTTAAGCAACATCTTTTTTAAAACGGTACGGGTTTTTATGTTATCATCTACCAATAAAAATCTGGTGCGTTTATCCAAAAGAATGTTTTCTTGCGGAAGGTTATTTTTTACGGCTTTAAGAGAAATCTTAAACCAAAAAACGGAACCGCCTTGAAAATTATCCCGTATACCGACCGTTCCGCCCATCATAGTAACTATATTTTTGGAAATAGCGAGCCCTAAACCCGTTCCGCCGTACTTTCTGTTTATTGCGGCATTTCCCTGATAAAACGAATTAAAGATTCTTTGTTTTTGCTCGTTCGTTACCCCTATTCCCGTATCTGCTACCTCAAACAGAATAAACGGGCGGCTGCGTTTTTCAAGCGAATCTCCATATTCAAATGAAAGCTTTACAGAAACCGAAACAAAGCCCTTTTCGGTAAATTTTACGGCGTTTTTTACGAAATTGAGTAACACCTGCTGCAGACGGTTGGAATCTCCGCTGACAAATTCGGGAACTTCTGTGTCTATATCTACGACTACTTCAAGCCCTTTTTTATGCGCTTCTATGGAAACAAGGTCGACGGTTTGCTCGATGGAATCGGTTAAGTTAAAGACCTCATCTTCAAGGAGCATATTGCCGGTTTCCAGCTTGGAAAAGTCCAAAACATCGTTTACGAGGGCCAAAAGAACATCGGCACTGAAATTTACCTGCCTTATATACTCGCGCTGTTCTTCATCCAGCTTTGTATCGTTTATAAGTTCGGTCATACCGATGATGGTTTGAATAGGCGTTCTTATTTCGTGGCTTACGTTTGCCAAAAAAAGGCTGCGCATACTGCTGGCCTTTTCGGCGTCCTGTTTTGCGCTTATTAAAAACTGCTCTTTTAACTGCTGTTTGGTTATATTGTCGATCGTAACAAAAAAGTTCCCGTCGTTTTGCTTTGTCATGCCGAATTTTAAGATAAGCTTTTCTGACTTGTTTTTTATAAAATTGGTTTCGAATTCGATCGCGTCGGAGCTTTTAAAATGTTCGACAAAAATAGAAATACGCTTGTATTCGTCGGGAGACATGGCCTTGGAAAAGTATGCGTCAAGATCGGTTTTTAAACCGGCTGTTAAATAATCCGGCAACAGTTTTTCGGCAGCCTTATTCCAATGCATAGGATATAATTTCGGCGTAAAAATAATATATGCCATGTTGGAGTTGTTTAAATAGTTTTCAAGATTAAAATCGGGAATGGTTCCGTTAGACATCGACACCCAAGATCTCCTTTGTTTTGCGCAAAATAAGCTCCGGTTTTATGGGTTTTATTAAATAGCGTTTTATGCCTTTTTGGAGCGCTTCAAAAACGACGTCCCGCTGGGCAACGGAGGAAAGAATGACGACGGGTGTTTTGGTGTCGATTTGCTTCATTTTTATGGCAACATCCATTCCGTTCATTCCCGGCATCATTATATCCAAAAAAACGACGTCATATTTTCCTTCACTGAGTGTTTCAAGAAAGCTCTCTCCGTCTTCAAAAACGGATACTTTCGCTCTGACGGAAGAAAAAATGGTCTGCATCATCTGCCTTACTACCACATCGTCGTCAACCGCCGCAATGGAAAGCTTGCCGATCGAGTCGAGCTTAAAACGGGTTTCTATAGTACCGCCGGATTTCCTCGCTGTATCTTCGTTTTGAAAAATAGCCTGCGCCATATTCATTTTTTCTTCTTCGTTTTTTTGCACAAGCCCCGAAAGCGCGTTTTCAAACGAGGAGACGACCTCTATGTGTTTATAATCCGGGTTTTCCTGAAAGAACTGTAAAATAAATTTGTTCAAGGTTAAAATTTTTATGTTTTCAGGTACAATAATCTTTATAGCTAAGATGGTGTTTATAAGATATTCAAGATTGGCGGCATCGCCATAGGTAATATCCAGATCCGCCATCATAATCAAAATTTTCGGGTTTGCAAGGGCGTACAGGTCTACAAGTTCGTTTATTCTAAATTGCAATATTTCAATTTTGTCTCTGTTTAAGCCTTGCGCCAATTCTATGATGATAATATCTTCGTTAACGCGTATATCCAAAATGCACGGCGTATCGTCAAAAGAAAAGGTTATTTTTAAAAGGCTTCCTATAGAAGTAAGCAGTTCGTCGATCCGCAGCGGCTTTGAAAGCACCTTTTTTACGTTATAAGATACAAGAAGGGAAACGTCTTTTTTATTGACTTCCCGCACAAGAGCAATCAGCGGAATTTTGGCTATTTGCGGGTTTGTCTGTTTTCTAGCCAAAAAGTCGAATAACACGTCTCTACTGATACTGTAATCTATGATTACAAGGGCGATTTTGGTCTTTGCCATAATTTCAAGCCCCTTATCTACGCCGTCGGCATAGAGCATAGCGACGCCTCTATCGTGCAGTTTACCTGCAATATAATTGCTTAAAGAAGGAGCGACATCTATCAATAAAACCTGATTCATGCTATTATTATAATCCGGTTTTATCTTATTGCAATAGGGGAATAAGTGAAATATTGAAATATTTCTAATTTTATGTAATATTTTTATGAGTGTAACGATTTTAAATATTTAAAGAAAGGAGTTTTTAAAAATGAAAAAAGCCTTTTTGTTTTTATCGAACGGTTTTGAAGAAGTTGAAGCCGTTACCCCGATCGATTATCTTAGGAGGGCGGGAATTGATTTGATTACGGTTGGTGTTCAAAGTAAAACGATTGTTTCCGCCAGGAAAATTTCCATAGTATGCGATATGGTAATGGAAGAGGCGGCCGGCTTAGTGAAGGATTCTTTTATGGCGATTCTCCCCGGCGGTATGCCGAATGCACAAACCCTCGCCGACAGCACTGCGGTAAAGGACTTTGTTAGTGAAACGCTGAATAACGGCGGCATTGTCGGCGCAATCTGTGCTTCTTCCGCCCTAGCCCTCGGTTCGTGGGGGCTATTGGACGGCAAAAAGTTTACCTGTTATCCGGGTTTTGATAAGGACTTAACGGTAAAAGCGCTTTCCAACCGGCGGGTTGTGCGGGATGGAAATATCATAACTGCCTGCGGAGCCGGCGCAGCGGAGGAATTTGCCTTTGCACTTATAGAAGCCGTTTCCGGAAAAACGGCATTAACCAACATACAAAAAGAGGTCATAGCAAGATAATGGAAAAACTTAAAGAATGGTTTGCAAACGAAACTTTTTGGGCGGAATATTCTTCTGTTATGTTCGATACCCACCGATGGGCGGAAGCTCCGGCCGTAGCGGAAGGTATTTTAAAAATAATCGGCGCTTCAACAAAGGACGCCGGAGGCTTGCGCATTTTAGACGCAGGCTGCGGGCCGGGACGCATCTCGATTGAACTTGCCATGCGAAAGGCGAAGGTTACGGGGATAGATTTGATACGCCCGTTTTTAAATGCGGCAATGGAATCTGCTCAAGATGAACATCTTGACATAGAACTCATTCAAGGCGATTTGCGTAAATTCGTGCGCCCCGAAGCCTTCGATGCCGCTATAAGCATTTATACCAGCTTCGGCTATTGCAGCACCGTAGATGAAGATATGCAGATACTGAAAAATATTGCAGCATCCCTTAAACCGGACGGCTGGTTCATTCTTGAAATGACAGGAAAAGAAATTGCCGTCAGGGACTTTACCGAAGGCGAATGGTTTGAGCGCGGCGGGTTTACCGTTTTAACCGAATATACCGTCGAAGGCGCGTGGGAAGGCTTAAAATCCCGCTGGATCTTATATGACGGTGCCGGCAGAAAGGCCGATCACACCTATGTGCAGCGTCTTTATTCCGCCACCGAATTAAAAAGCCTTATGCTTACCTGCGGCTTTTCTTCGGTAGAAGTTTACGGGGATTTTGATTTTTCCCTTTATAACGAAAAAGCTAGGACGATGGTTCTTATTGCACGAAAATAAAAGAAGAGCCGGTTAATCGCTGATGAGCGTATTAATCGGCCTTTTCTTTAAGTCAATAGTATTACGCAATGGGGCGCAGTCTACCAGCGTAATGGTAGGCAGTTTACCAGCATAATGGTGGGCACTCTACCAGCGTAATGGTGGGCACTCTACCAGCGTAATGGTAGGCACCCTACCAGCATAATGGGGGACATACCCGCAGCATAATAGTAGGCAGCGCCTGTAGAGCATAGTTCTACGCATCCTCTAAGCATAATTTAGTCGTCCAGTGTGCAGGACGTTGATTTTTTTCGCAGATAAGTGTATTATGCTATCATTAAATCATACAATCGGGAAAATGAAATGAAAAAGACTGTTTTATTTGCTGTTGCCTGCCTCTGTTTGTTTTCGGCGGCTTGCGGAAAAAAGGAGAAAGGAACATTAACCGTACAAAACACCTCCGCTCATCCTGTCAGTTTCAATGTGGGTCAAAATTACCGTATTGATAATTACACCGTGGCGGCGGCCCAATCAAAGTCCGTACACTGGGAATATTACAACTTGTTTTGGATCGAAAGTCCTAAAAACATCGTTACATATACGCAAAGCGGCAGCACCGTGACCATTGCAGATAACCCGCCTTCTTATACCGTTCTTATAAAAAATCAAACAGGCGCCTCTCTTACGGTTAAAGACGATGGTCTTTATGTTCTTGCCGGCAATACTCCGCCGCCGCTTCATTATGAACAAAACTTGACTGTAGAGGCAGGGAACAAGACGTATTTGTTTTACGGATATTTGACGGAGCGTAATTTTAAACATTTGCCTCAATCTATGTATAAGATTTCTTTTAAAATAGAAACAGTACAACAACCGGATGGAAAAGATATGGAGCGCCAAATTGTCAAAATTACCAACTAAATTGCGTTATAACCCTGAGTACGGCCGGCATTGGAGGCATCGGGTACCGTATCAGCTCGTTCTTATAGAAAAGATAATATAAGGAAAAACGAATGGGTGAAGCCTTTCAACAAGATTTAACCAAAGAAGAAAAGGCCGGCGGAATTTTTATCGTAAAGCTCTTATTCAAAGAGCCGGTAAAAATGCCTTCGCGGGAGCAGATGGAAGAGGTGATGCAAAGACGGCTGGGAGAAGCCGAATGCTTTTCGTATGACGGCGATACCGGTACGGCGCAGTTTGCCGCCAAGGGGTACCGGGCGGAATTTAAGGACGGAACATTCCCGCCCATGCTGATGATTGCCCCCGCCGCCTTTAACGGAGAAACCATTGACGATTTTACCAAAAGTCAGATGTGGGACTGCGCAGACGATAAGGACCGTATTTTCTCCGAGTGCCGGTATGCACTTATCGGTACCGATATGCTGGCGGCGGCGCTTCCCGCATCAAAGCGGGCGGCGCTCGATATGGATTTTACTGAGGCGCTGGTTGAGCTTTTTCCCGAATGCACTGCCGTTTATTTTGAAAATTCAGGCAAACTTTTTACCGCAGAAACAATCCGCAGCCATACCGTTCCCTGTGAAAACCGTTTTATCCGCTTTGCCGTAAACGTCCGTTTTTTTACTATTCAAGGCGGCGAGGATATGCTTGTTGACACACTCGGAATGAGCCTCTTGTTTTTGCCCGACTTACAATATCACTTTCACGGCCTTAATCCGAACCAAATCGTAAACCATGCCTATAACACGGCTTTCTACCTTTTACAAAACGATAACCCCATAAAAAACGGCGATACAATCGGCGGCGTACCGGACGGAGAGGCTCCGTCTGAACCGTGGGTATGCCGCTATGAAGAGGCGCTTATCCAGCCTGCACGCGAAGTTATCGATATAGATACCGGCGCCTTTGCTGCGGGTAATAGAGAATATGAAGAAGTGTGAGCCGAAGCCGTCCGCAGATAAGCGTGCGGTAGTGTATTCCGGCCAGTATCCAAGGGCGGAAAAAACAGCCGTTTGGGGCATGGTACGGGATATAAAATGAATCCGACGCCTTTGCAAACGGAAGAAAGCCCGCACCGGGCTGTTTTGGTTTTTACCGACATCCGTGTGCCGCGGAAAGGGGCGGAGCAAAGCCTTTTTCGAGCGGAAGACCTGCGCCGGCTTGCCTTACAAAATATGGAAGAAAGCGAATTGCGCAGTTTGACGGCGGCGGTTTTTGTGCACCCTGAATCGCCGGTGCGGTTTAAAATTGCAAAACCGAATCCTGCAACCCTCATCGGATCGGGACAGCTTAAAAAACTTGCCGAAGCGGCGGCCGCGGCAAAGGCCGATATCATCGTTTTTAATGCCGACATAAGCCCTCGCATTCAGCGGAACCTTGAAGCGGCCTTAGATCTGTGCGTCATCGACCGCCGCGAAGTTATTATCCGCATTTTTGCGGACAGGGCCGAAACCCGCGAGGCGGTTTTGCAGGCACGCCTTGCCCGCTTGGAATACTCGATGCCGCGCCTTACGCGGCGGTGGATTGCGCTGGAACAGCAGCGGGGCGGCGTAAAAGGTTCCCGCGGCTCAGGCGAAAAAAGGCTTGAGCTCGACAAAAGGCGGCTCCGTGCGGAAATTGTCCGGTTAAAAAAAGACATCGAAAAGGTAAGAATGCAGCGGAGCCTGCGCCGTAAAAGCAGAATGACCGGCGGTCAAAAAATCGGGGCGGTCGTGGGCTACACAAACGCGGGAAAATCGTCGCTTTTAAAAAAACTATCGGGAACCGACATCTTTGCAGAAGACAAACTGTTTGCAACCCTCGACGCTGAAACCAGAAAAATCTACCTGCCGGACGGAACCCGCTTTTTGCTGACCGACACCGTCGGCTTTGTAAGCGGCTTACCGCACCAGCTCATCGATGCCTTCCGTTCCACCTTGGAAGAAGCCGCCCTTGCCGATTTTTTGCTGATCGTATGCGACGCGTCCCACCCTGCGGTGTCGGAATGCCTGTCCGTCACGGAAACGATTTTGGAAGAATTACACTGCGGCGAAAAAACAAAACTGGTTGTAATAAACAAAACGGACAGCGTCTTCGATTCCGCAGAAATTACAAAAATAAAGGCCCGATACCCCGATTCGGCCGAAATTTCGCTTAAAACCGGTGCCGGTCTTGACGCACTTAAAACCCGTCTTTCAAAATTAGTCAAAAAAGAAAATACCGCAACTTTCTAAACCTCTTAAAAATAATGCCGAAAATTTAGTAAAGTCAGCCTTTGCAATAGTGGGGTGGTCTTATGTGCGTTAAAAAAGGGCTGATTATATGTAATTGCAGCACCGGTGGGCGGCAGGGGCCGTACAAAACCGGTATACGCCAAGTTATGAGGAGGTTCTATATGCAGGCGGTTGACATAAACATACAGCCGTATGCGGTTCGGGAAACGGAATGCCCCGAAAAACCGCATGACGGTAAAAAAACCGATGCGGAACCTGTAAGAAACGGAGATTCATTCCTGGCAATGGTTAAAAAACTGATTGCCGGCTCCAAGGACGGAAGCGCAGAATCTTTTGACGTACAAGTTGGGACGCAGGAGATTCAGGAGGAAGCAGGGGAGCAGGATTTATCGGATTTTTCCAAATTGGAAGAAAACGGTAAGAGCAAAACCATTGATTTAAAACCCGTTAAAAAAGATGCGGGAAAGCCGAAAAAAGCAGACAGTTTCGATTTAAAGGAAAAAACCGCTGCAGAAAACGGCAAAAACCTGAAAGCCGCACAAGCGGTTCAAAACGTAAAAGACATAAAGATAGGCTTTGCAGAAGAGGTGGAGATTAAAAACCTTATTCCGCAGGAAATCAATGCAGAGGAAAAAATAGCGTTTTTTCAGGAAGATGAGGTAAAAACGTTTGAAAAACCCGAAAAGAAAAAAGAGAAAAACTTTGATAACTTTTTGGGGATCGGCTCTAATGCCCTTTTGACTAAGGCGGAAAAAAAAGACGCGGTTAAAAAGAGCGCTGAGGTTCCGGAGAAGGCCGTAAAGCCGAAAAAACAGGCATCCAAACAAAATAAGCCTGTAATCACCATAGAAGACTTGCGCCTTAAAGCTGAGATACAGTCTGATGCTTCCGTGCACAGGGCAGGTCTTGACTCAAGGGTTGAAACTGATAATTTTGTCGATATGACTGTCGATTTTAGGGGGCGCATGCAGGACGCTTCGGGCGGAAAAGACGCGTTGCAGTTTACGGGCGAAGGCCAAAAAACAGGCCAAACCTTTTCTTCTATGTTATCGCAGGAAATACGTAACACTGCCGCCGACTTTGTGCAGGCCGGTAAAATAGTCTTGCGCGATAACAATGCGGGGGAAATACGGCTGCAGCTTCGGCCTGAAAATTTGGGAAACGTAAAAATTCACTTAAAGCTTGATGAAGGCAAAAAAGTGAATGGCGTCGTTACCGTCGCAACAAAAGAAGCTTACGAGGCTTTTGAGGAAAACCTTGATAATCTGGCTAAGGAATTTAAAGAAAACGGGTTTGAAGCCGCGGAGTTCAGTTTAAGCTGGTCGGATTCTTCTTCAAAAGAATCTTTCGGGCAGGGCTTTGAGCTTGAAGATAATTTCTTTGTTAAAAACGGAACGAATGATTTAAGGCAGGCTGAAAAAAGCGCCGATAAGTTAAATGTTTACAGCTATGTTTACGGTTCTACGGTAGACATTTTAGCGTAAAATTAAGGAAGGGAATATGCAGGTACATAATGTAAGTCAGGCGGTAGACGCCATTACCGAACGGGCGCAGATGATGGAAAATGCGAGCTTTGAAATGAGCCCTGCAGAAAGGGCTCGTTTGGAACTGGAGGTTAATACCTTAAACAGGCAGAATTTCCCCGAGAACAGGGTTCCTAAACAGGAACTGGGGAAGGATGACTTTCTTCAGCTTTTGATAGCGCAGCTGACGCATCAGGATCCGACTTCTCCTATGGAAGACACGCAGTTTATCGGGCAGATGGCGCAGTTTTCATCGCTTGAACAAATGACGAATATGAATAAGAACTTTTCAGCCCTTTCCGATATGCTGACAGGCTCTTCGGCAACAAATGCGGTTGGAAAAAAAGTCGATTTAGACTTGGGTTCTTCGGTTCTTTCGGGCTATATTTCGGCGGCAACGCGCGGAGCAAACCCGGAAGTTATGGTAAACGGTAACTGGTACAGCTGGTCTGCCGTCAAAACAATTTATGCAGAATAAGCAACAGGGGGCAATATTATGATGAGATCTTTATTTTCCGGTGTTTCCGGAATGCAAAACCACCAAACAAGAATGGACGTTATAGGCAATAACGTTGCTAACGTAAATACGACCGGTTTTAAACGCGGACGTGTCAATTTTCAGGATTTAATTTCGCAGCAATTAAGCGGAGCGGCAAGGCCGACTGAAGACTTAGGCGGCGTTAACCCGAAAGAAGTAGGGCTTGGTATGATGGTTGCCAGTATCGATACTATTTTTACACAAGGAGCCTTGCAGACGACTGGTGTAAATACCGACATTGCCATTCAGGGTAACGGCTTTTTCGTGTTAAAGGACGGGGATAAGAGCTTTTATACCCGCGCAGGAGCCTTCGGCATAGACCGCGACGGAACGCTTGTAAACCCTGCAAACGGAATGAGGGTTCAAGGTTGGATGGCGGAAGAAGCCGACGGTTTTAGGATTATCAACACTTCAGGTCAAACCGAAGACCTTGTTATTCCGATAGGGCAAAAAATCGATGCAAAGGCGACTACTACGGTACATTATGCCTGTAACCTCGATAAAAGACTGCCCGAACTGCCTGAAAATGCCAATAGGGCGCAAATTTTGCAGTCTACGTGGTCTACGGAATTTAAGGTATACGATACCTTCGGCGAAGCCCACGAGCTTCAAATAGATTTTGCCCGCGTTCCGGGAGAACAAAACGCATGGACGGCAACCGTAAACGTTGACCCGACTAACCCCGACGGAACTGCAACGGCAGCCGGCGTTGGTACTACCGACGGCACGGGAAACACCTTTATCGTACGTTTCGACAATAACGGTCATTTGGCTTCCGTAACCGATACGGCCGGCAACGTTACCGCTCCTGCAGGACAGGTTTTGGTACAAATCGCCTACGATGTTACAGGTTCTAGTCCAGATGAAGCCGGCGCCTTGCAGCGTCATGTTTTCGATATAGATTTAGGCGAAATCGGAACGTCCAGAAACACCATTACGCAGTTTTCCGACAAGAGCACCACAAAGGCCTACGAACAGGACGGCTATGGAATGGGCTATCTTGAAAACTTTAGGATCGATCAAAGCGGCGTAATCACTGGCGTTTATTCCAACGGCGTACGGCAGGAAATAGGCCAAATCGCCATGGCTGGCTTTGCTAATCAGGGCGGTCTTGAAAAAGCCGGTGAAAACACCTATGTTCAGTCCAATAACTCAGGTGTTGCAAATATTTCCGTATCGGGAACAGTCGGAAAGGGTAAGCTGATCGGCGGCACTTTGGAAATGAGTAACGTGGATTTGGCCGATCAGTTTGTCGATATGATTGTAACACAAAAAGGTTTTCAGGCAGGTGCAAAAACAATTCAAACTTCCGATACAATGCTTGAAACGGTCTTGAACCTTAAACGATAATGTGATATAATTGTAGGTGTTTTTTATGATACAGGTAACGCGGTTAAACGGGTCTAAATATTGGGTTAATCCTCACCAAATTGAAACAATAGAATGTAATCCCGATGTTACCCTGCAGATGCTTTCGGGCAAATTTTACGTTGTAAAAGAAAGCCCGGAAGACATCATCAATGCAATAACCGCTTACCGCCGTAAAATCGGCATTTTTAAAAATGAGTTATAATAGAAAGGGAAAAGTATGGATATAGCATCATTTATAGGTATATTCGGGGGTCTGGGCGTCGTTGCATTCGGTGCTATTCTCGGCGGTTCCGCCGGCGGTCTTATTCACCTTCCTTCAATGTTTATTACAATAGGCGGCTCCTATATGTGTCTTTTTTTAACCTATCCGCTGTCATACACTATAGGAATTTTTAAAGTTATGAGCAGGGTTTTTAAAGTTACCAATTATGAAGAAAAAAACCTTGTTCAGCGCTTTGTCGCCCTTTCCGAAAAAAGCCGCAGGGCGGGACTTCTTGCCTTGGAAGAAGAAATCGAAGATTTTGAAGACGCCTTTATGCGTGCGGGTTTAAGAAACGTTGTTGACGGTATAGACGGCGATGCTATCCGAATGCTGATGGAAAACGAGCTTAATCAGCTTGAAGAACGGCATAACACGTGGATTTCGTTCGTAAATGCATGGGCGACGCTTGCGCCGGGTTTCGGTATGTTGGGTACGGTTATCGGGCTTATAGGTATGTTGTTAAACCTTGAAGATAAAAGCGCATTAGGACCGAATATGGCTACGGCTCTTGTTACGACCTTTTATGGTTCTATGATGCAGAACTGGCTTTTGGTTCCTATATCATCAAAATTAACGTATCAAAACAACCTTGAAGTAAAATCCAAGGAGATGATTATAGAAGGTGTTTTAGGAATTCAGGCGGGCGATAACCCCCGAATTTTAGCTCAGCGGCTTATTACCTATCTGAAGCCTGCCGACCGCAAAGCAATAGAAGCGGAAGTATTAAAGGATTAATATGGCACGACGTAAAAAAGGCGCAGGTGCCGCGGGAAGCGGATGGCTTACAACCTATGCAGATATGGTTACCCTTATGCTCTGCTTTTTCGTTATGCTTTTTGAGCCTACGGAAATAGATACGACGACGCTTCAAGCGCTTTCCGCTTCGATAAGCGGCGACCCGACAGGCGGCGGTATATCCGTTTCCGCAGGAAGGCTTTCCGATTTGGGCAATGTCATCAATTCGCTGCCTTCTATGGAAAAGGGAAAAATGCTTGCATCGTCTTTGAAAAAAGCGGTCTCGCTCTTTGCGCCGGAAATTAAAACGAATAAAATTGCTGTAACCAGCGATGAGCGGGGGCTTGTTATAAGCCTTGCTTCCGACGTTTTTTTCTATCCGGGAACGGCAGAGCTGAATATTGCAGAGTCGCGCGATGTGCTTTTAAACCTTGCCCAGTTTTTGTCGGCGGAAGACCTTGCCGCGAGGCGTTTTAGAATAGAAGGGCATACGGACACAGGTGTTACCGATCCTGCCGTATGGAAAAGCAACTGGGAATTATCGGCAGCCCGCGCTGTAAACGTTTTGCACAACTTAACCGACTTCGGGGCTCAAGAATCACGTTTTTCGGTAGCCGGTTATGCCGATACGCGCCCCGTTTTTTCCAACGATACGGCGGAAGGAAGGGCCTATAACAGAAGGGTTGACGTAATTATTCTGGACGAAGGTCATTTTTAATGATATAATGCAGAAAATACCCTTGCGGTTTTATGACAATATATAGTATAAAAGAAAAATAGTATAAGAGGAGAAATTTATGGCTGATAACGATTTAATGGACGAACACGATGATATGCAAGATGACGCTTCATCTTCCATGAAGCCGAAAAGGGGTGTCGGCGGTCTTATCCCGATGCTTATTAAATGGGTTGCCGTAGTTTTAGGCGCGTTGATATTTATTGTTACGGTTGTAATCATTACGATGAATGTCCGCGATAAAAAAGGCAAATCGCATTCCGAGTATCCAATTTCCGAAGAATACCGCGATACGAGAGATGAGCTGGACTTTTACGGTGCTAACGGCGGGGCTATAAGCGTTTTAAAAATACAAACGTCCGAAAGGATTCCGTCTACAGTAATGGTAGGCATAAACTTAGGATATACGAAAAATGATAAGTCTACGCCGCAGGAGCTTTCCGCACGAAAGGTTGAAATTATAGACTATTTACTTTCATATTTCCAGAATAAGACAACGGCGGAATTAAAGCAGCGGGAAAAAATAAGAATTGAATTAAGAAATGAAATAAACGATAACATACTAACAAAAACTAAAATAAAGGATGTGCGTTTTACTCAGTATGACATAGTCGAACAGTAAACCGCTAGGAAGGGTCATGACAGAAGTTCTTTCGCAAGATGAAATTGATCAACTTCTCACCGCAATAAGCTCAGGCGATACGGACACGGAGGATTTTAAATCCATAAACGACGCCCGCAAAATTAAAATTTACGACTTTAAACGGCCGGATAAATTTTCCAAAGAGCAAATGCGTACCGTACAGATGATGCACGAAACCTTTGCCCGTCTTACAACGACTACGCTTTCCGCCCAGCTGCGAAGCATGGCTCACGTTCATGTTGCGACAGTAGAACAGCTTACCTACGAAGAGTTTATACGATCAATACCGACGCCGACGACTTTGGCAATTATCAATATGGATCCGCTACGGGCAAATGCCGTTTTGGAAATCGACCCCGCGATTACCTTTTCGATTATCGACCGGCTGTTCGGCGGTAAGGGAGAGGGCACGAAGGTACAGCGGGAGCTTACCGAAATCGAAAACTCGGTTATGGAAGGTGTTATCGTCCGTATTTTGGCAAATATGCGCGAAGCATGGACGACGGTTATCGACCTGCGCCCGCGTCTTGGGAACATAGACACAAACCCGCAGTTCGTGCAAATTGTAACCCCGTCGGAAATGGTTCTTTTGGTAACCCTCGAAACAAAGGTCGGCGAAGAAGAAGGAATGATGAATATCTGTCTTCCGTATATTACCCTTGAGCCCATTATTTCCAAACTTTCAACCCAGTTTTGGTTTTCGTCTGTGCGGAGGGCTTCTACGGGCCAGTATGCTGCGGCCATTAAGGAAAAGCTTTCAACTGTCGATGTGGATATGATCGCGGAAGTGGGCTCCTTAGATGTTTCGGTGCGCGAGGTTTTAAACCTGAGAAAGGGAGATGTGGTAAGGCTGCCTAATGTGCATATGGGGGATCCTTTTAAATTGACCGTCGGAAGCAGGCCTAAGTTTTTCTGTCAGCCGGGCGTAAAAGGAAACAAGGTTGCAGTTCAGATTTTGGAAAAGATAGAAGATATTAGCAGCGATGAATTTGAAGAATTAACATCGGAAGGAGATGATTTGTATGAGTGATGGTTCGATTTCTCAAGATGAAATAGATGCCTTGTTATCCGGAGTCGGAGCTTCAAGCGGGGCAGCCAGTGCTCCGGGTGAAAAGCTTTCAAGTTTTAAACAAAATGCGCTGACTCAATTTGTTAAAGGAAATATTCCAGGACTTGCTTCCAATTTAGAGTCGATGACAGGAAAAACCGTTACCGTTTCGGATCCCGTAATCGAATTAACGGAACGGGATGCCTTTTTGCAAAAGGTTTCCGAAATGGCGGTTGCGACACTCATAGACTTTTCAGGCGCTATTGAAGGGGACCATGTTTTTGTACTGTCTCCCGATTTTGCAAAAAAGATAGTAAGTTTGGTTAATCACGAAGAAAATACGGATATAGACGATATGGGGCTTTCGGTGATAAGTGAAACCGTCTCCCAGTATGTGGGAGCGGAGCTTACAGCGATTGAGAGTGCAGGGCTTAAAGGCAGTGCTTCCGAGCCCGCCGAATCCCTACATGTGCCCAAAGCGATGATACGGTTGCCGCAAAGAAATTTTGTAGGGGTAACCTATGACATCAAAATAGATGATACGTCTTATCCGATGTGGGAAATAATTTCGGAAAATGTTGCGGATTCTATCGTAAATGCAACAGCAGGGCCGGATCCGGCTGAAATGAATGCCGGAATGCAGGCTGCTTCCGTACAAAATGCGGGCGGCCCGCAAAATATAAATATGCAGGGGATGACTGCTATGCAAAATACAGGCGCTGCGGGAATGCAGGGCCAATATACACCTCAAGGGGGAATGCAAATGGGAATGCCTCAAATGGGTATGAATACAAATGTTCAGTCGGTTCAATTTCCTCCGCTTCAAGGTTTTACAACCCAAGAAGAACAGGGAAACATCGGTCTTATCATGGACGTTTACATGGAAATGACCGTAGAACTCGGAAGAACCAAAAAAATGATTAAAGAAATCCTCGGAATGGGCGAGGGGCATATTATCGAGCTTGATAAGCTTGCAGGTGAACCCGTTGACGTTCTTGTAAACCATAAACCGATAGCCAAGGGCGAGGTTGTAGTTATAGAAGAAAGTTTCGGTGTACGTATTACCGAAATACTATCGCCGGCGGAGCGCATAACGGATATTTAGGTTTTCTATTTGGGTGGGGGGAAGATGAATTTATACTCTTACAGAAAATTGATATTTTCCGTTTTATTTTCAGCTGTTGCGCTGGTTATATCGGCTCAAACGTCTAAAGGTGCCGATGCTTTGCCGGAGGAAGATAAGGTTTTTTTGGATAACCGTGCGGATACGGAGGCTGTAAAAAAAACTGAGCCTTCCGTTTCCGGTAACACTGCGGTGCCTGCCGTTACTCCCGATGAGCAAAGTACCGAATTGGATAGCGCAGTAAGAAACAGAACATCATCATCGGGCGTGGGCTTATTTCAGCTTTTTACCGCCTTGCTGGTTGTTTGTCTTTTAGCCTATGTTGTGCTTAAATTCTTAAAGAAATCGTCGAAATTTTACGGCACGGACGACCCGTATTTAAAAAACGTTGCTTCAATCAGTATTGCACAGGGCAAAAGTATTCACGTAATTACCTTAGGCGATAAGGCCTATATAATAGGCGTTACAGATTCGGCGGTAAATAAGATAGGCGAGGTTGAAGATAAAAACCTTATTGACGCTATGAACTTGGAAAATGATAGAAAGAACGCTTCGCCGAAAAAGGATTTTGCTTCCGTTTTGGCTTCTTTTATTCCGTCAATGAGGCGGGAAAAAGAAACTCTTGTTGACAAAGATTTTTTTGCGTCTCAACGGGAACGGTTGAATAATGCCGCTCAAGCAAGAACCGATCGAGAGGAAACGCCGTGAAAAAAAAGTTTTTTTTGATATTGCTTTTGGCCGTTACCGTTTTTTCTTCCGTTACCGTTGCGTATGCGCAAGACAGGAATTTTCCGGATGGCTCTTCTTCCGGCAGAACGGATAACGATTCTGAACGTCAAGCCGGCCGTATTCCCTTTATCAATTTTTCCATACGGGAACCTTCGTCCAATAAAGATGTTGCATTTTCCGTCCAGCTTTTAATTTTTATAACTCTTCTTTCCATTGCGCCGAGTTTAATGCTGTTAATGACGGCCTTTTTGCGGTTAAGCATTGTTTTGGACTTTGTGAAGAGGGCATTATCGCTGCAGCAGGTGCCTCCGACTCAAGTGTTAAACGGAATCGCCTTTTTTCTGACGCTGTTTATAATGTGGCCGACCTTTTCGCAAATTTACAATAATTCTTTTAAACCGATGTCCGACGGGCAGATCGGCATTGAAGAAGCGTACCGTGAAGCGGAAAAACCAATCCGTTATTTTATGTACCGGCAGATGCAAAACGATCCGACCCATATCAGAACCTTTATGGCGATGGCCCGGCTCGAAAAACCGAATACTCTTGCCGACATTCCGACTCATGTTTTGATAGCCTCTTTTATTTTGCACGAACTTACCATCGCATTTCAGATCGGTATATTTTTGTATTTGCCCTTTATCATAATCGATATGATTGTTGCCAGTATTTTGATGTCTATGGGTATGATTATGCTCCCACCTATTCAAATTTCGATGCCGTTTAAGCTGATTCTTTTTGTAATGGTTGACGGCTGGGGCCTTTTATTCGGCAAATTGTTCGAATCGTTTTTATAAGCTGCGGTTATTCTTTGTATCACAAAAAACGGACATCAAAATTTCTATACCGAAATCTTATGGGAATCTCAAAAAGCTGTTTGCGGTTCGCAAGACGAACAAGTTAATGAATTTCCTTACAGAATAAGCCGATGGGCTTGCTCTTTTTCGAGGTTTCCATTAATAAAATTTCTTTTGCCCACTATACATAATTAAAAAAAATATATATAATCGGCATTGCTTGTAAGAACATTATTGAAGCCGGCCGAAACTGCTGGAATCTTACAGCGTACAATGCCGTTTTACGGTAAATATCCGGATTTAACTTAAAAGTTTTTTCCGAGAAATAGAGAAGGCAGGGGTTTTAACCCCGAAGGAGAAACCCATGGCAGTAGTAACCATGAAGAATTTACTTGAGTCGGGCGTTCATTTCGGCCACCAGGTAAAGCGCTGGGATCCGCGTATGAAAAAGTATATATTCGCGGAGCGTAATGGAATTCACATCATCGATTTGCAAAAAACAATAGTTGCAATCAAAGAAGCCTATGAAGCCGTACGGAAAGTTATTTCCGAAGGAAAAACGGTTTTGTTTGTCGGAACGAAAAAACAGGCTCAACAAACAATTCAAAAAGAAGCTGAAAGATGCGGAATGTTCTATGTAAATAACCGCTGGCTCGGCGGAATGCTTACAAATTTTTCTACTATAAAGAAAAGCCTTGCGCGTCTTAAAAAAATCGAAAAAATGGAAGTTGACGGCACTTTCGAAAAACTTACAAAAAAAGAAATTGCGGCTCTTCAAAAAGAAAAAGCAAAGCTTGAAAAAAACCTCGGCGGTATTAAAGAAATGAAAGAACTGCCCGGTATTATCTTCATCATAGATACAAGAAAAGAAGAAATTGCTATAAGAGAGGCTAAAAGCCTCGGCATTCCCGTTGTTGCAGTTGTGGACACAAACTGTAACCCAAATGGAATCGACTATCCCATTCCCGGAAACGACGATGCGATAAGGGCTATCTCTTTGTTTACGGGCGTAATTGCAAATGCAGTTGTCGAAGCCGATAACGAGCATGGTCTAAAGATTATCGAAAATCTTCAAGAAGATGAAGAGAGCTTCGGTGAAACGGATGTTAATCCATATCAGGACAGGGACGAAGAGATTACCGATTATAAAAATTATACGCCTAAAGAAAATGAGACTGAAGAAAATCGAGAAGATGAAGAAAACCCACTTATTGGGGATGAGGACTTGTACGACGAAAAATAAGCCGTCAATTAAATTTTAAGGAGCGCTATAAATGGAAATAAAAGCATCTGATGTAAAGGCCCTGCGCGATAAAACGGGCGCCGGAATGATGGAATGCAAAAAGGCTTTACAGCACTGTAACGGAGATGCGGCCGAAGCCGAAAAGTATTTAAAAGAAAAGGGGCTTGCAGCCGTCGAAAAACGGGCTGACCGCGCCACGGGAGAAGGCCTCATCATCATACAAGGAAACGAAAAAAATGCCGTTATGCTTGAAATGAGCTGCGAAACGGACTTTGTCGCAAAAAATGCCGACTTTATTGCCGTCGGCGAAAAAATTGCAAAAACGGCTTTAGAAAAATGCCTTACGGAGATAACCGCCGAATTAAACGACCAAATCCTTGACCTTGCAACTAAGGTCCGCGAGAATATGAAGCTAGAACGCATTGTCAATGTGCAAGCGGAGGTCAATGAATATATTTCGCACTATGTTCATTCGGATAAAAAAACTGGCGTTTTGGTTATTTTAAAATCGGATAAACCGGAAATATTCGAGAAAAAAGAAGTTAAAGACTTTGCATACGACTGCTGCCTTCATGCGGCGGCCTTTGTTCCCCGCTATGTAAAAAAAGAAGATGTCGATGCCGTCTACATCAAAGAACAGGAAGAAATTTTCCGCGGGCAAGCGGCTGAGCTCGATAAGCCTGAAAAGGTAAAAGAGGGCATCGTAAAAGGAAAGGTCAACAAACACTTGGCCGAAATATGTTTCCTTGAACAGCCGTTCGTAAAAGACGATAAGGTTTCGGTTGCAAAAAAAATCGAAGAAACGGGCAAGAGTGCAGGCGGAAGTTTAAGTTTATCAAAGCTTATTATTTTTCAGTTGGGAGTACATGCGTAAAAAACGTATCCGAAAAATCGGTATGCCGACAGCCGCCGTCTTTTCTAACGGAAGCAAGGCTGCCGGTTTTCTAAACGGCAGCGTTTTAAAGCAGTACCGATTAAATGCTTAATTCATTAATTTTGGAGGGTTTATGAAAGAAGTTCAGGCAAACTGCGAAGAAAAAATGAAAAAAACAGTATCTGCATTAAAAGATGAATTTAATATGCTCAGAACTGGCAGGGCATCTTCTGCAATTTTCGATAAAATAAGGGTAAACTGCTACGGAGAACCTACGCCGCTTAATCAAATTGCAAGCGTGTCTATTCCGGAAGCGCGGCTTGTCGTTATTCAGCCATGGGATAAATCTCTTATTACCGAAATAGAAAAAGCGGTATTACAATCGGACTTATCGGTTAATCCTTCCAACGACGGAAAGGTAATAAGAATTGCCATTCCGCCGCTTACGGAAGAGCGCCGCAAGGAACTTGCAAAAAAAGCGAAGAATATGGCCGAACATTCCAGAGTTTCTGTAAGAAACGTTCGGCGAGATTTTATTGATGAAGCAAAAAAGATGCAAAAAGACGGGCAGATAAGCGAAGACCAATTAAAGACTGCCGAAGATTCTTTGCAAAAAGTAACCGATTCTTTTATTGCGGAAATAAATAAAGTATTGGAAGAAAAAGAAAAAGAAATATTGGAAAATTAAAAATGGCTGTAAATCTGCAGCACATCGCTGTCGTAATGGACGGTAACGGACGGTGGGCTAAAAACAAGGGTATGCCCAGAACTGCGGGACATACGGAAGGTTTAAAAACGGTAAAAAAAATCGTAAAGGCCGTTTCCGATTTGGGCATTCCCTATATTACCCTTTATACTTTTTCTACGGAAAACTGGAAAAGAACGGAAGAAGAAGTCGGTTTTTTAATGGGGCTTATAAAAAAGCATTTAAGGGCCGAACTTGAATTTTATGCCGAAAACAATTTAAGAGTTTTGCATATAGGAAATCTTGCTGGTTTGCCCAAAGATATTGCAGAAGAGCTTGTTTCGATAAGAGAAAGAACTTCCCGTTATACCGGCACCTCAATCGTGCTTGCAATAAACTACGGCGGTCATGATGAAATTATTCGGGCAATAAAAAAGTTGACAAAGGATGAAACAGCTTCTTTAACCGAAGCGGCTTTTGCATCAAAGCTGGATACGCAGAATATACCGCCTGTGGATTTATTTATAAGAACCGGCGGTGAAAAGCGGCTTAGTAATTTTTTGCTATGGCAAAGTGCCTATGCGGAGCTGTATTTTTCAGATAAGTTATGGCCGGATTGGACAACGGAAGATTTGCAAAAAGCCGTAGCCGATTATATGCAAAGGGAAAGAAGGTATGGGAAAGCATAGCTTTAATCCGTCTTTTTTCAAAGCGGTATGGTAATTTAAAGATTGAACGCTTGGAGGAAAATTAAAAATGAAGAAACTGTGGAAACGGCTGATTATTTTTTTTGTAGGCGGCCCTTTTATTTTGTCTTTAATTTATTATATACCATATTATAATTTTTTTGCGTATCATATACTTGCGTATGTTTCAGGTATTATTTCAAATTTTGAAATTCATCACCTGTTGTCGCAAAAAATAAAATGTTACCCTAAGTATATTATATCCGCATTTGGTATTATCCTGCTTACGGTTGCCTATCTTTCCGGTCTAGGTATCTTTCCCCGCTTTTATATTATTCATGGATTTTGGATAGAAATTCTTTTAATAATGTCCATTGAAATACTGTTTTCGTTTAACGGAAACTTTAAAGACAGCATAAACCGGATTATATCCGCCGTATTTATGCTTGTGTATCCGTGGGGGCTTTTAATTTATTTTTCTATTGCTACTGCATTGCCGTATGCGAATAAGGCAATTACCACGTTTTTCCTTATGACCTTTGCCTGCGATTCGATTGCATGGTTTTTCGGAATACTTTTCGGCAAAAACAACAGAGGTCTTATAAAGGCAAGTCCTAAAAAAAGTATAGCAGGCTTTATAGGCGGTTTTGCAGGTTCTCTTTGTATCGGTTTTATAGTGTATTTTTTGTTTAAAGAATTTAGAAACTTTTTGCCCCAACTTATCATAATATCTTTACTGACGGCTGCTGCCGCAATAATAGGCGACATTGTGGAGTCGATTTTAAAAAGAGCGGCCGACATAAAGGATTCAGGCAAGATTATTTTAGGAAGAGGCGGTATTTTAGACAGTATGGATTCACTTCTTTTTGCGATTCCTGTTTTTTATATTTCGTATAAATTTTTAATAGGTGGTTTTTAGTGTGTCCGAAAAAGGTTTTGCTGTTAGGAGCAAGCGGTTCAATCGGTAAAAGCACTTTAGATATAATACGGAATTTTAAAGACCGGTTCAGGCTCGCAGGCTTTTCCGTGCACGGCAACATACCGTTTGCAGAAAAAATAAAAGCGGAATTTCCCGGCGCAGTCTTTTATTCTACCAAAAATGCTGAAACCGTTTTTAAACATCAAACGGATGAAACGGCCATTAAAAAACTGATTTCGGAAGTTGAACCCGATATAATCTTAAACGGTATTGCAGGCTATGCAGGCTTAAAAGCGTCGGTGTGCGCAATCGATGCGGGAATAGACCTTGCACTTGCAAATAAAGAAACGATAGTTACGGCAGGAGAGCTTATTTTAAAAGAAGCCTTAAAAAAAAAGATAAACATAATCCCCGTCGATTCCGAACACGCTGCAATTTTTTATCTTATAAATGCATATAAAAAAAGCAATATCGAGAAAATTATCATTACGGCTTCAGGCGGGGCTTTTAAAAATACGCCGGTGCAAGAATTAAAAAGTATAACGGTACGGCAAGCGCTCCAACATCCGACATGGAATATGGGCGGAAAAATTACGATAGATTCCGCTTCCTTGGCAAACAAGGCACTTGAAATTATCGAAGCCGTAAAGCTTTTCGGTATTCCGGCAAAAAAAATAATTCCGGTTATTCATACGCAAAGCATTATACACTCTATGATTCAAACTGTAAACGGCGAAATATATGCACAGCTTTCACCCCCCGATATGCGGAACCCGATTTTTAATGCCCTTACCTATCCCGATTTACCGCCCGCTTATTTAAAGCCGCTTGATTTTTCCAAAACCTTCACTTTAGACTTTTCTCCGCCGCGCTTTGAAGACTTTCCCTTATTAAAGCTCGGTATGGAAACGGCAGAAAAACTGGCTGCCTATCCTATTGCCTTTAATTCTGCAAACGAAGAAGCCGTAGAAGCCTTTTTAAAAGAAAAAATAAGCTTTACGGATATAGCCTCCGTTGTGCAGGAAGTATTAAATTATGACTGGAGTATGAAACCTTCCTGCTTTAAAGAAATTTATATATTAGATTCAAGCGCCAGAGAAAAAGCTCAAGCGTGCATAAGGAGATTCATATGATTAAAATCTTGATAGGGCTGATTATTTTGAGTGTAATGGTTTTTATCCATGAGCTCGGACATTTTATAGCGGCAAAAATGTGCGGCGTTATAGTAGAAAGCTTTTCGATGGGCTGGGGCCCGATTCTTTTTAAGAAAAAAAAAGGTGTAACCGAATACCGCATTTCCGCCATCCCCATGGGCGGGTATTGCGGAATGAAAGGGGAAAACGCCTTTAGAAAAGCGCTGGAAGAAAACCTTCCTGCAATGCCGAAAGAAAAAGGCGCCTTATACAGCGTTCATCCTTTTAAGCGTATCATCATTGCCTTTGCAGGCCCCTTTGCAAACTACTTAAGTGCAATATTTGCTCTAATGATTGTAAGCGCAATCGGTACAACAAACTATACGACGTCAAACCAAATTGCGCCTGTTTATTATTATAACGAAAACGATGACTCTCCTGCAAAGGCTGCGGGACTGGAAATGGGTGATAGAATCATATCTATAAACGGAAAAAAAACCGAAACCTTTTTGGATATATTGAAAGAGGTCGTTCCTTCCGCAAAAGAAAATATGACGCTTATGATAGAAAGAAACGGAACCGTTATTACAAAACAAGTAAGGCCTAAACTTGACCCCGCCACAGGCGCCGGCATAATCGGATTTTATAACTATATTCCATTGGATATAGGCGGCATCAAACCTCATTCTGCGGCCGACTATGCAGGTATTTTAAAAAACGATACGATAATAAAAATAAATGGCAAAGATGTGTTTAATACCATCGACGTACAAAACATTTTAAAAGATCTTAACGCAAACACTGCAGAGTTTACCGTACTGCGGAACGGACAGGAACTTAATAAATCTATAAACATTATAAAAACGGAAAACGGATTTGATTTGGGAATGGAATTTAAAACCATAAAAGTAGAAGTACCGGGTACGGACTTTTTTACAAGCATTGCAAACGGATTTATTCTTACACATAAAAATCTCGTTTTAACTTTTAAAAGTCTAGGCCTGTTATTTAAAGGTGTTGATTTAAAACAAGCCGTTTCAGGGCCTTTACGTATAACGCATATACTCGGCGATGTTGCACAAAAAGGTTTTAAAGAAAGCTTTAAAGAGGGTACTGCGGACTTGCTTAACTTTATAAGTTTAATTTCCATTTCGCTTTTTATAATGAATTTACTGCCTATCCCCATTGCAGACGGCGGCTTAATTCTTTTTGCCTTTACGGAATGGGCTTTAAGACGGGAAATAAAACCGAAGTTTTTGTACTATATGCAGTTAGCCGGTTTTGTCATTATCGGAATAGTATTTTTATTTGCCTTATGGGGTGATATTTCTTTTTTCCTAAAAAAATAGCAAAGCAGTTTTGTTTTTTTAGCGTATTGACCCATTCAATAATTTTGTAATTCATAGTGAATGATTCTTTATCAAACGGATCTTATACCGATAACGGCGGAATAGGGAATTAGGTTTTAAAGCCTTCTAGTCTTAATAAAAAAGCGGAAGTTTATTGTATAAACTTCCGCTTTTTTTAGGGCTTATTATGCAACATAGGTAGAAAGCTTTTGCGTTTCTGCCGGTTTTTTAAGAGCCTGCAGTGCCTTTTTTTCTATTTGTCTTATTCTTTCCTTCGTCAAATTAAAAATTAATCCAATCTCTTTTAAAGAGAGCTGTTCGTATCCGTCCAAACCGAAGCGGTAACGTATAATTTCTGCTTCTCTTTTATTTAAATTTTTTAAGAGTTTGTTAATTTCTCCCCGAAGGCTCATATCCAAAGCATAATCCTCCGGCATTTGATGCATTTCGTCCTGTAAAAAATCATTTACATTACAGCTGTCGGGGTCATCGAAAACGGGCGCATCAATCGAAATCGGCTCGCGTGCCGCATTTACGATAGTCTGAACCATCTTGTTGTCCATCTTCAAAAGACCTGCAATTTCATCCAACTCGGTGCTTTCGCTTCCGGCAAATTCCATATCCTTTTTCGCCTTTTCGATTTGAACCAATTCGTTTGCGCGGTTAAGCGGAAGCCGTATCATTCTCGACTTCTCGCAGATAGCTTTTAAGATTGCCTGTTTTATCCACCAAACAGCATAGGAAATAAATTTATAGCCCTTTAATGCATCAAACCGTTCTGCAGCATTCATTAGACCGATATTGCCTTCGCTGATTAAATCCATTAAAGGAAGCCCTTGATTTTGATATTTTTTTGCAACGTTTACGACAAACCTCAGGTTGGCATTTACCAACATATCCTTTGCGTGCTTGTCGCCTTTCGCTGCCAGTTTTGCATATTTTAATTCTTCCTCTGCCGTCAAAAGAGGAATCTTGTTTATTTCTTTAAGATACGTCGTCAAAGTGCTTGCTTCGGTATTGTGCCCATTTTTTTTTGCATTATACATCTGTTTACTCCCTTAAAAGGTGTTTTATTTATGAATCGAAACCCGTTATTCTCAGTTTAGGTTTTTAGTCATACTCTATTTTATTATAAGGTTTAAAACCTACGTTGAATAATAAGCAAGAACTATGCCAAGTTAAAAAAATAAATTTTATTATAAGAAAAAATGACGGTCTATTCTGTAAGTCTATAACTGATATGGAGTTACTGAATTTAATGAGTTTATCAGGAATAGGGGTAAGGACTTGCTTTTTTATTATTTTTTGCGTATATTTCTATTACTCAATTAAAGTTTGTGCATTTAATGGCACAGCTTCAAATAAAACTCTAAAAACTGTGCCGAAAAGGCACAAATTCGTTTAAATGTTTGAGTTTTATTTCAGACACTATCAGGAGGTTCTTCAATGAAAGTCAAACCGTTAGGAGACAGGGTTTTGGTAAAGCCGGATGCTGTAGAAACAAAGACCGCAGGCGGAATTATTATTCCGGATACGGCACAAGAAAAAACTCAGCGCGGCGTTGTTATCGCAATCGGCGATGATAAAGAAAAAATCAAGGTTTCTGTCGGGCAAAAAGTCATTCACGACAAATATGCCGGAACCCAAATTCAAATAGACGGTACTGACCATTTGATTTTAAAATCGAATGATTTGGTTGCCGTTGTAGAATAGTTTTTAAATCGTTATACCCCGAGGCTCAGCGTCGGGGTATGCCGTTTTTATACACCCTCACTTTAATTCGAATTCTTTTTATATTTTTTCCCTCTCCCACAATATCACGGTTTTTACTATTATCTCAGTCGATTCTATTTTTTCGTTTTTTTCTTTTGTTTTAAGAAATTGTACGATTTTGTCTTTTTCTGCGCCGAAACATTCCGAGTCTTCACAAATTGCGTTCTTTTATGAGTGCAAAAACGAATTCTTTCGAAAAATCAGCGGCATTTTTTTCGGTGCGGTTGTAAAACCATCCGCTTTTTTGATCCCAGAATTCTTCTGAATCTTCATCGGGTCTTCCGTTTAAAATAAATTTTTCGAATTCTTTTAAATCCATTTGTTCTTCCTTTTATACATTTTTACGAAACGGCCTGCAACGAAACATCCGGCCGGTAACAGATACGGAATTCTTAAAACAGCTATCGGCTTACATCCAAGGCTTCGAATTTCTGTAAAAAAGTTTCAAAATTTTGTTTGCGCATTTCAATATCTTTTTTCCATTCAAGCAAATCATTTCGGCCTTTTTCCGTTATGATTGACCGGCGTATCTCGGCAAAATATTTTCCGTACGCTGCCTTCTTTTACGATTTTGCCGTCTTCCATACAATACACGTAATCGGCTGTCTTTTTTACGAGGGCTGTGTCGTGTGTAACCATCAGCATGGAAAACCCGATTTCGTATTGCAGCCGCTTTAATAAGCGCATAATATTTGCTTTGGAAGAATCGTCAAGCATAGAAGTTATTTCGTCGGCTAATAATAATTTCGGCTGCATGGATAAGGCCCGCGCAATGGCCGTTCGCTGACGCTGACCGCCCGATAATTCGCCTGCTTTTTTTGTAAGCATTTTTTCTTCCGCATCCAGTCCGACTAATTTTGCATACTCGATGACTGCAGCCTTGTATTCCCGAACCGTTTTTCCGTACAGTATCACTGAAGGTTCCGCGATAATTTCCTGCACGGTAAGAGCCGAATTCGTCGAAGAAAAAGAATCTTGCTCTATTATCTGCAATGCGTGCTTTCGTGCAAGCAAATCATTTTTTTCTATTTTCTTTTCGGAAAAATATATGCTGCCAAAGTCTTTTTGTATCAATCCCGCAATTAAATGAAGGAGTGTCGTTTTACCGGAGCCCGATTTGCCGAGCAGGGCGACAACTTCCCCGTGTCTGACCCTCAGCGAACAGTTACGGACGGCTTCCGTTTTTTCTTTTCCCGCGTAAAAGGTTTTAGCCATATTTTGAACACTGAGAATTGTTTCTATACCGTTTTTAAAACAGGCACAGCCTTCGGTTTGATCGGCAGGCAAATAGGGAATATATGTCAGACATTCCTCACTTTTTTGAGTGCACCTGTTATAAAAAGGGCACGGATTATTTTCCTGCACTTCTTTAATTCCCCATAAGTCTTTCCACGGATTCAGATAAGAGCCCGATTGCAGCAACGCGAAGGTATACGGATGTTTTGCTTCTTCCAATATGTGTTCAGTTTTGCCTTTTTCTATAAGATTGCCTTTTAGAAAGACCATCATATTTTGCGTCAGCTTTTCAATGACTTCAAGATCGTGCGAAACAATGAGCATCGCCGTGCGGTGTTTTTCGTTGATGGTTTTCAATAAAGACAGTATTTGCGCTTTTGAATCGGGGTCTAGTGCAGTAGTCGGTTCGTCAATTAAAAGGAGCGGCGGGTTTAAACAGATTGCCATTGCAATAAAAATACGCTGCCTCATTCCGCCTGAAATTTCGTGCGGGTATTTTTCTTTTATGTCCGGCTGTAATCCTACGGTTCGAAGCGTTTGATCAAGTTCGTTTTGTACGAGAGTTTTATCCGAAATCTTTTTGCGGAGTATTTCTGCTATTTGTTCGCCGACCGTCAAAGAGGGGTTTAAATATTCCGATTGGTTTTGAAAAACAAGGCCTATTTCTTTAAAACGGATTTCTTTTAATTCCGCTTTTTTTGCATTTTGTATTTCTTTTCCGTTAAAAATAATTTTTCCTTTTATATCCGCCTTCCCGTGTAAAAGCCCCATCACGGCCGAAAGCAGTGTACTCTTCCCTCCGCCCGATTCTCCTATTATGCCGCACACCTCTCCTTTCTTTAAAGAAAAATTGATATTCCGAATACCCGTTTCGGTATGTTTGTTTTTCGAATATACCGAGCCGTAGGTTACCGTTAAATCTTCAATCCGTAATAGTTCTTCCATTATTTTTTGTTACTCCGATTCTTTTTTCCATTTCTTTCCCGATAACTGCAACGGATAAGACCGTAAGCACCATAATTGCGGTAGGAAACACAAGCCACCATTTCCAAAAGTCGGTAAGATAAATATTCGGAAAGTCCATTGCCCGCGTTATGGTCATACCCCAGCTTTTGGACAGCGGGTCTCCGAGACCAAGATAGGCCAAAGACGCCTCCGCCAAAATTGCCTTATTCATAATTCTGATGACGCTTATTACCATAAGCGAAAAAAGCGGCTTCCAAAAATGCCATAAAAACAAATGTCTGAAATTCGCTCCGTAAGCCGCGGCCAATTTAATGTAATTTTCTTTTTTTATTTTAAGCATTTCGCTTCTTGCAATTTTGGCGGGCATAACCCACGACACAAGAGATATTGCAAAAATGATATTTCCCAATCCCGGCCCCAAAAAAGCTCCCAGCACAACCATCAAAAGCAGGTCGGGAATACTTATAAAAAAGTCTACGGCGCTTATAATTATTTCGTCGATAACACCGCCTGAATACCCTGCAATCATTCCCAAGATACTGCCACCCAATGCTGCGAATAAGGCACTGCCTGCAGCCAGCACGATACTGCTTTTTGCTCCGGCACATATTGAGGCGAATAAATCTATTCCCAAATCATCGGTTCCGAACCAGTGCTCGCTCGACGGCGGCATAAGCGCTTTTCCTGTCGGAAGGGTGCCCGATTTCAAAAAAGAAAAGAGCGGTAAAACAGCCAGCGCGCACACAAGCACTAAAAAAATAACGGCAGCGCGATACGGTATATTTTTCATTTTATTTTATCCGTCATTCCATATAAGGTTTCGCCCAAACCGCTGATAATCAAAATAAACACGGTAATAACAAAAAAGATCCCTTGCAGCAATATGTAATCGCGGAAAAATACCGCATCTCTGATAAGCCTGCCTATGCCGGGATATTTGAATACGTTTTCCACAATTAAAGAACCGTTAAACAATGTTTGAAGGCTCAATAGAAATCTTGTCATAATGGGATTTAATGCATTCGGTAGACAGTGCTTGTGTAAAATACAAAAAGAATGTAAAGATTTCGCTTCGGCAGTTTCCACATATTTTTTTTGCAGCTGCCGCAGCATTGCGCTTCGCACGATAAAATAAAAATCTGGAATTTTTATAAACGATAAGGTCAGCACAGGCAGCACGGCGTGTTTTAAAATATCCGCAATAACAGGCTGCGAAAACCGTAATTGTAAAAACGGACTCATTCCGCCCGATGTCGGCAGAACCTTCCATCGGATAATAAAAAACATCAAAATTACATTTGCCGTTAAAAACGACGGTATTTCCGACAGGGCCGTCATTGAATGGTACAAAAACCCGTCGAGCTTTTTACCTGAATACAGGGCACTCACGCTTCCTGAGCACAGTCCGAAAAGCAAACCGAATATCAAAGAAGCGCATACGATTCCCGCCGTCCATATAAGCCGTTTGAATATAAGGTTTACAACCTTATCTTTAAAATAAATGCTGTAGCCTAAATTACCGCAGGCAATACCCGAAAGGTAGTTCAGGTATTGCTTCCACAGCGGCTTATCCAAACCGTAGTACGCCCTGTAGCGGGTTATTTCTTCCTCGCTGTAACTGACGATATCCGTTCCGTCGGAAGACATAAATACAAACGGATCTGCGCGTGTCAAGCGGGGAAGAAAAAAATGTGCGGTAACTAAAACAAAGAATAAAACAAAATATTTTATCCTCATGGCCTTATCATATAAGACAATTTAGGGTGATCCAATTTTGTGTGATCGTAGCGTACGGTCCAGCGGTCATATTTTGCAGGACGGTACACCGTATTATCGATTTCTCCATACAATAAAAGCATCGGAACTTCGTCGGCCAATATTTCCTGCACGGAATAAATCAGCTCTTTTCTTTTTTCCGCATTTTTTTCTACGGATTGGCGGTACAATAAATCGTCCAAGGCCTCGTTCGAATATCCAGCAAGATGCGGCCGCTTTATTTTAGAAGAATAAATTTCGCGCAGCATATCCGCATCACCGCCCATACCGCCTGATTTTATAATGGCGGTTTCATAACTTTTATCCTTGACGCTATTATCGCGGGACTTGGAGTCCATGCTGACTACATCAAGGGTTATACCTATATCCTGTAACCTGATCTTGATAAGTTCTGCCATCTTTACTTCTTTAGGCGAATTACCGACCAAAAGCCGCGCATTTATTTTTCGGCCGTCCATCAGCTCCTTCGCCTTTTCGAGATTAAATTCGTAGGAAGCGATATTTTTGTTGTACATAGAATGCATCGGCGGCAAATACCCCTGACTGCCTTCCAGCCCGGAACCGCGGTCTAGCTTTTCGATAAGTTCTTTTCGGTCGATTGCATAGGCGACCGCCTGTCTAACCTTCTTATCGCGGAATTCGGGAATCTTATCGAAGTTAAAATAAAAGCGATAATCGTGTAAGCCGAAATTTTTAGCCACTTTGAATTCGCCGTTGTTTTCGTAATTCTTCAATAAATCCGCAGCAACGTTTACGATATCGATTTCTCCGTTTTGAAAGGCCAGCACCCTGTCGCTGACCGGAATCCACTCGATGGCGGAAACGGCGGGTTTTAATCCCCAAAAGTTTTCGAACCGTTCCATTTTATACGAACCCTGCTCCGAACTGTACGACACGAGCTTATACGGGCCTGACCCGACAACATCGCCTTCGCCTGAAAATTTGGCGGGATCGGTTATATTTTCCCAAATGTGTTTGGGAATAATCCGCATACTGCCGATTTTTTCCAAAGCCGCCGGTGTGTACTCCGGTATGTGAATCGAAACCTTGCTCCCGTCAACCGTTACAGAATCCATCAGATACTTGCCGTTTAACATAAGGCCGCCGCGCACGGGCGGGTGTTGTTCGAAATAGCGTACGGAAAAAGCAACGTCTTCGGCAGTCAAAGGCCGGCCGTCGTGCCAAACCGTATTGCCGCTCATGGTGAACGTATACGTCTGCCCGTCTTCGCTGACAGTCCATTCTTTTGCCAGCCACGGAATAAGCCCTTTTTCGTCTTTTTCCAAAAGAGAATCGTAAATTAATTCCATCTTAAAAAAACCGGGTCCGCGGTTTTGGTGTCTAAACGGATTCGGATAGCCGAAATCCCCGCCTTCTTCTCTTAATACAATTTCCTGCTCCAAGCCCTGCATCTTTCCGTTTGCTTCCTTATTACACGAAAATAAGATAAAGAAGCACAAAAAACAAAGCCCTAAAATACTTATTTTTTTATTGTTCATAAAACCTCCAAACAATAGCAAGTTAGCTAATATTAACAGATGGCGTGCATTATACTGCATTATGCAGTTAAGTGTCAAGCATAGCACGGAGAAAAACAGGCGGAAACGTACAGCCGCCCTTTACTTGCAAAATAAAATAATGTATACTTGTGCGAATTATATTTTTAAGGAGCTTTTTTATGCACTATACTATTCAAATTATAATCGCGGCGGTTTTTATCATACGGCTTTTGTTTTTAAAAATATCGCTCCCGAACGGTATACAGGAACCGTAAATTGCCGGTGCGGCAAGGAGAACGATTATGTTGCCGACAAAAGAAGAAGCGATGCGTTTACTGGAAGAAGGCTGGACACGGAACCCCGGCCCGTGGAAGGCCCATTCCATTATCGCTGCAAGATGCGCATATAAAATTGCCTCACACTGTGCGGATATGGATCCCGACAAGGCATACATACTCGGCCTTTTACACGACATCGGCAGAAGGGAGGGCGTAACAAGCATTGCGCACGTTATAGACGGTTATCGGTATTTAAAAAAACTCGGATACGATGAGCCTGCGCGGATTTGCATTACGCATTCTTTCGCGATAAAAGATACGGGAACGTACATCGGCAAAATAGACATTACGGAAGACGATATGAAAGAGCTGAAAACCCTGCTTGCCGAATACGACTATGACGATTACGATTCCCTTATTCAGCTGTGCGACAGCCTTGCAATGCCGGCCGGTTCGGTGAGTATCGCAGAACGTATGACCGATGTTAAAAACAGGTACGGGTTTTATCCTGAAAACAAATGGAAAAAACACATCGAAATAAAACGCTATTTCGAAAACAAATCCGGTTTGGACATTGATAATCTGGGCATTGTGTAGCCGTTTTACGTTTGTCTTGTGTGTGCGGTTTTAAGTCAGCTTATCTTCACAGTGCGCGAAAGTTCCGATTCTGCAGCCCATTCGGTGCGGGCCTTAAAAACTTCGCTTTTGTCCTCGGCTCTTATAATAGAATGCACGCAGATGTTTTCGTCCGTTTGCGCACACCGGCAGATAAGCTGTTCGCCGTATTGTGCAGACGAAATAAAATTAGTGTCTAGGGTGCGCAGCAGTTTCTGTCTGCAAAAGTCCGCATTCATAAATGAAAGAATCCACCTAAGATAGGTTAAATTGTTTACATGAGAATTAAGGTCTATGTCCAAAAGGGAAGGCTTAATATGTTCTTCAATATCCCACGCGCCTTTCGTGGCAATTTTTACAAAGACTTTTCCTTCCATGTGGTCGCCGTTAAAACCCATACATCCGAAGGCCTTTTCATCAGGCTTTACAATTTGTCCCGTCTGCGTGTTTAAAAGCATCCAGCAGGAAGAGCCGCGCATACAGGGAGCTCCCGTCCGTGTATGGGCTTCTCTTTTTTCTTTAAACGCCTCCGTATATTCGCCGGCGCCTAGCTCCTTTACAGCGGCGTCAATCGAAGCTTTTTTCCCGTTTTCGGTGTAAGTATAAGCAAAATCGCGGAAACAAAAGGGACCCTTCGGCGGCTGTGCCCATGTTTGCGCAATTAGCGTGTCCATCCACAGCGGATACTCGCTTATTTTAAAATGCTGTTTGGTAATGACCCACGTCAAATTCACTTTTTGAAGATGCGGAATGGAAAGTCCTGCCGAAGTGTAATGCCCTGCTGCCAAGTCCTGCGCCAGTGCCGCAATCCCTAAGGCTGTAAAGCGGCATTTTCCGTCTATAAACGAAGGCGGCACTGTATAAGCAATGGTGTACTTGTTGTCTATAATCATATACCGACTATAATAACTTTTTAAGATTTTTTCAATTAGGAGAATAAGATACAAAGATTCTTGCGGTTTAATGCAAAACTTTTTTATGATGGCTCCCCGCACTTGGCAAACACTTACCAAACCGCCACTGTACAAAAAGGACAAATTTTAGTATATTTTTCTTTAACTTATATCCGAAAAGAAGAGGCGGGATGGAAAGACCGGTTAGGAAAAAACGGCGGCCGCAATTTTATAAAACCGAAGCCCCTTTTCGGTACGGACAATATAAACCGATAAATTTTATCGATATTTAGGAGTAAAAATGAATCTTAAAGATAAGACGGAAGAAAAAGAAGCTGCGAAAAACGACGGCATGGAACAGATGATGCAGAAATTTATGGAAACACGCCAAATCCTTTTGACGGGAGAGGTCAACAAAGAGCTTTCCGAAAAAATCGTGCGGCAGCTTTTGATTATGGAATCCTTTTCGGCGACAAAACCTATTTATGTATACATAGATTCTCCTGGCGGAGATGCGGATGCGGGTTTTGCAATTTTCGATATGATCCGCTTTGTAAAGCCGCCCGTTTATACGATCGGTATGGGTTTGGTTGCAAGCGCCGGCGCAATTATTCTGCTTGCAGCAAGTAAGGAACGGCGGCTTGGGCTGCCGAACAGCCGCTACCTTATACATCAGCCGCTTTCAGGTATGAGGGGCGTTGCCACCGACATCGAAATTCATGCAAAAGAACTTGAAAAGATGCGCGTAAAAATAAACAAATTGATTGCAGAAGAAACGAATGCAGATGAAAAAAAGGCCGCAAAGGATACTGATAGGGACTGTTGGCTCGATTCTACAGAAGCCCTTGAATACGGCCTCATTTCGAAAATAACGCACGGACGGAAAGATATTCCGCAAAAATAACGGAAATTCCCCCTGCAGCGCTCCTATCGGCGTAGCAGCTTAAAAAGCCGGTTAAAAAACCAAAACCCGCCCAATGAATAATTTAAAAATAAAAAAGCAGGACTTAATGTCCTGCTTTTTTATTGCTTTCTAAAGATTAATAAATGATTTTAAGCCCTAAAGTAAAGGTACCGTTGTGCTGCCACTGGTTTACCGGAGCCTTAATCATTTTGGACTCATCCGCCTTTATAGGATATTTGTTCGGATATAATCCTGCATAATTGCCGCCCAATTTTCCGTGTGCCCATTTGGCTTCTATTTCCACCTTTTCTATCGGGCTAAAGATTAAACCGAGCTCGTATGCTATACCGGTATATCTTTTATACTCCATCAAGTCCAGTCCTTCAGAGTGGTTTGTTTCTGCCCATATAGATGTATATGGTTTAAGCCACATAGAATCGCTGATATTGTATTTATAGTTAACCCATGTTTTAATACCTATGGGCAACACAATACCCAGCCTGTCTTGCTCATTCTTTATGACCGCAACCTTTCTATTTTCGAAATGGCTTAACAACCTGTTAAAGCGCAAGTCAAGTCCGAAAGCAAGCCCTTCAACAAAATTCGTGTCGCCTGAATTTTTAGATTCAAAGGTAAGCTTTACAGCCATATCTCCCATCTTATGGTCTTCTTTAACGCCTTTTCCCGAATCATCTGCCTTATATTTTATCGTTCCGTATTGGGAATGGTCGTTTCCGTAATATATTCCGGCGCTAACCCATTTATACTTAGCATCAAATGCAAGGTCAAGCCCAAGATGTTTTTTTGTTTCATCGTCTATATTCGCTACTACGCCGGCGGCATCCATTGCAATAGAAACGTCAAGCCCGTCTACAGCCTTTGTTCCGACTTTAAAACCGCCGCCTATATAGGTACCATTGCCTTTAAGTGATGAAGGCTTACCTCCGCTGCCGCCTAGCAATAAACCGGACTTATAAAAATTGTTGATATTGCCGAAGGCCGTGTTTACTTGCATATCCGAATAAACCCACTTATCGTATTTAAGCTTTAAATCAAAGCCTACTGCATAATATTCTTTGGAAGGCTCAATATCCGATAACTCTTCTATATATTGGCCGGCTTCAGTAGGACTGGCGGTGTCTCCCGCAAATTTTTTGAGTTTGGATTTTGTAAAAACATATCCTATACCCTCTACATATTTCAGTTTTTCTATTTCATAAAGTTTTCTTCCGGCAACCTTCTCACCCGGTTTTATATCTACCAGTTCTTCTCTTGTATAATCTTTCCACGAACCGTTCGAGCCGAACTTAATGCCTGCATCAAGATCTATGCCTGAATCGGCTATGTTTTCATTTTTGTACCCCAGTTTGGTGCCGAAGGCCTTAATGTCCGTTGCAGTAGTAAACGGATCTTGTCTGTGATAGCCTTTTATTGGTGACCAAAGCTTAGCATAGTCGGTTTTAAAATTGGGCCGGTTAAAGACCGTAAGATATGCCCCAAAAAAGTGCAAAGATGCGGCTATGTCGTGCAGAGCGTTATTCGCAGGCTTATAGCCGAAATTTGCATCGCTAGAGGTTTTGGAAAAAGAGGAATAACTATTAGTAAGCGTACTGTCATATTTATGCCCAAGATTTACGCCTATTTTAAATTTCGTATACACATCTCCTTCCGTATCCCTAGAAAGAGTGCCTTGGTACAGCGGTAATGAGATAGTCATCTTAATTTTGTTTTCAAAGCCGTGTCTTGTTTTTTCGCCAGGCTTTTCTGTAAGATTTCCTATCCCTAAGTCTATTCCCCAGGTTACGCTAGCTTCCGCTGTAACCGAAGGTTTTAAACCCGATTCACTTTGAGCCGGCTGAGCACTCAACATTCCGCCCAAAACAGCTCCCACAATTAAACTAAATAGAATTTTTTTCATGAAAAAATCCTCCTTGAAACATGCTACTATGTTAAGTATAGTTTATAATTTTTGATTTGTCAAGATTTTTTTAAAAAAAATTTTGTAACCTTTTTAAGCAAAGACATACAGCGTTTTTAGAAAAATCGTTGGACGTCTTTTTGCTTTTTTACAGGCAAAAATTCGACTTTTTATCTGTGTTCTATATATGAACAGGTTAAGTATTTTATAAATATTTGCAGCTCTTTACGGTTCGTTCTGCCGTACATAAAAAACAAGGGTATAACTTCGGCAACCTTATTTGGTTGCCGAAGTTATACCCTCTTAAAATTAAAGAAAACACCGCGTTACATTCTATTTTTTTCCTTAACAACTATAATGGCGCCTAAAATCATTAGGTGCCGCGAAAGCTGATAAAGATAGTTTAATACCGAAGTTACATTTTTAAAATAATTGCCGTTTGCGGCGCCTATAATATCGATTAAAACGATGTTTACAATCCACAAAATCATAAAAATGATGAGTATTATATCGGTCAGTTTTATTGCACCGCTGAAAAATTCGACAATTAAAAAGAGGCCTGCAATCAGTTCGACGACGGCAAGGGTAATGATAATGGCAGTTGTTATGGTTTGGCTTTTAAAAAGGCTGTCCAAAAGATTTACAACTTGTCCTAATTCTCCTGCGTTGGAGCGCATTAAACCTAAAACGCCTGCAACAATTAAAAAAAAGGCCAAAGCTATCTGCAAAATGATAAAGCTGATTCTTCCTTTCATAAAATCTCTCCTAAGGTGTAAAATTGTTAAAGAAAGCCGGCTAAAACGGGGAGGGCATTTAATCGTCTCTTCTATAAAACCGCCCGCAGTTTAAACGGCTTTTATACATTGCTTATCGGAAAAAATAAAGCTTTTCTGTATATCAATTTTAAGAATGAAAGGGGCATCTTTCGCAATTTTTAAAAATGGGCTATAATCGGTTTTGACGGCGCATTTTAAAAAGATAAAAAGGAATATGATTATGGATACAAAGTACTTCGATAAAAGAGCGGGAAATTGGGATGCACAGGAGGCGCGGGTAAAAAGAGCCGAAAAAATATATCGTGCTGTTGCAGAGAATATTACGGTAAGCGGCGCCGATACCGCGCTGGATTTCGGCTGCGGGACGGGCTTATTGGGTTTTAATTTTATCAAAACCGTAAAAAGCGTAACCTTTGCCGATACGTCAGCGGGAATGCTGGAGCAAATTGTTAAAAAGGCGGAACGGGACGGCATAAAAAATTACAGGACGCTTAATTTGACCGAAAAGCCGATGACGGAAAACTATAATATCATTGTATCGTTAATGGCCCTGCATCACATAGAAGATTTACCAAAGACCATAAATGGTTTGACACGGCACCTTTTAAAGGGCGGGTTCATCTGTTTTTCCGACCTTGACCTTGAAGACGGCAGTTTTCATTATCCCGATGTTGCTCCGCATAACGGGATTGACCGGAATCTTATAACCGAAAACCTCGCTGCAGGCGGGGTACGCGTTATTTATAACGAAACCGTTCATACGGAAACCAAAACAGTAGACGGGAAAACAAAGGAATTTCCCATATTTTTGATTATAGGGGTAAAGAAATAAGGGAAGGCGGCCTGCGTAAAACCGAAACTGCAGTGCCATTTTTGCCGATAGATTTTTAATCCGTTTTATGATACAGTATTCAAAATAATTCTTTGCTTACGTTAAGGGAGCGTTTAAATGAAAATATTAGTAATAAATTGCGGAAGCTCGTCGCTTAAATATCAGTTAATTGATATGACGAATGAGGACGTTTTGGTAAAGGGGCTTGTCGAGAGGATCGGTATTGAAGGATCGAGAATCAAGCACGAAAAAAAAGGTATGGACGCCGTTTTAATCGAAGAGAGGATGGACGATCACAAAAGGGCTATTCAGCTTGTACTTGAAGCGCTGGTGGATAAAAAACACGGCGCCGTTGCTTCTATGAAGGAAATATCGGCTGTCGGACACAGGGCTGTGCACGGCGGTGAAAAGTTTAATAAGTCGGCACTTGTAACAGATGAGGTTATGAAGGGCATTAAAGAATGTATAGATTTAGCGCCGCTGCATAACCCTGCAAATATTATGGGTATCGAAGCATGTAAGGCCCTTATGCCCGATACGCCGATGGTTGTGGTGTTTGACACGGCTTTTCATCAAACGATGCCGGCCGAAAACTATCTGTATGCTCTGCCTTACGAATACTACGAAAAATATAAAATCAGAAGATACGGCTTTCATGGTACCTCGCACCGCTTTGTTTCGGCAAAGGCTGCGGAAATGCTGAACAACAAGTCGGCCGATTTTAAGGTGATTACCTGCCATCTTGGAAACGGCTCCAGTCTTGCAGCCATTAAGGGCGGAAAATGTGTTGACACCTCTATGGGCTTAACGCCGCTTGAAGGCCTTGTAATGGGAACCCGCTCAGGCGACCTTGACCCTGCCATTCTCCCCTTTATAATGAATAAGGAAAAGCTTTCGGCCGACGGGATGAGCGATGTCTTAAATAAAAAGTCGGGCGTTTTGGGAATTTCCGGCGTCAGCAGCGACTTTAGGGATATTGAAGGCGAGGCGGGAAAGGGAAACAGACGGGCACAGCTTGCCTTGGATATTTTTTGCAACCGCGTAAGGAAATACATTGCATCATATGCGGCCCAGCTCGGCGGTGCGGACGCCCTCGTTTTTACCGCAGGGATCGGCGAAAACTCGATAGAGCTTCGGGAAAAAATCTGCGACGGCCTGCAATTCCTCGGTGTGGAGATGGATGCGGAAAAAAACAAGATCCGCGGCAAGGCTGCCGATGTCAGCACGGCCTCGTCAAAGGTGAAAATCCTCGTTATTCCCACCAACGAAGAACTGATGATCGCAAAAGATACAATGGCTTTGGTTAAATAAGGGCATTGCGTCTTTAAAACAAGAAACCTTGCAGGCCGGAAAGCGGCTTTGCAAGGTTTTTTTATGCGGGAATGATTTCCGGTCTTATTTTTTTGTTTTTGCGGCAGTTTTTGTTTTAGCAGCAGCGTTTTTTGCAGGGCGTGTTTTTTGCACCTGTGCGGGTTTCGCTTTGGCCGCCGCAGGTTTTTCGGAGGCTTTCTTGCTCGCAGCCTTTGGTTTTGCGGTTTGCAAAAGCCTGTTTTTTTCGATTTCGGCCTGAGCCGCCGCAAGGCGGGCTATCGGTACGCGCAGGGGCGAGGCCGAAACATAGTCCATTCCTGTTCTGCAGAAGAACTTAACGGAGGCGGCATCTCCGCCGTGTTCTCCGCAAACGCCGATTTCCAAGCCCTTTCGTGAGGCTCTGCCCTTTTGAACGGCACTTTCCACCAAAACGCCGACACCTTCTTGATCCAGCGACTGGAAAGGGTCGGCTTTAAAAATGCCGGTTTTATCTTCATCGATATATTCGGATAAAAATTTTCCCGCATCGTCGCGGCTTATGCCCATCGTGAGCTGAGTTAAATCGTTTGTGCCGAAAGAAAAGAATTCGGCATATTCGGCAATTTTATCGGCATGCAAGGCGGCACGCGGCGTTTCTATCATTGTGCCGACCATATATTTCAGCTTTTTGTCCTTGGCCTTTTTTTCGATTATGCCGTCGGCTATTTTTCTAACCCTTGTTTCAAGCAGATGGAATTCCTTGGCGTCTATCGTGAGGGGTATCATAATTTCAGGCAGTACCGCTATGCCTTTTTTTTGAACGGAACAGGCCGCTGTAATAATAGCTTCGACCTGCATATCCAGAATTTCAGGATAGGTGATAGCAAGACGGCATCCGCGGTGCCCGAGCATGGGGTTAGCCTCGGTCAGCTGTTCAACGCGTCTTTTTACGCTTGCAAAACCGATGTTGAGTTTTTCCGCAACCTTTTGCTGCCCCTCCTTGTCGTGCGGAACGAATTCGTGCAAGGGCGGGTCGATAAGGCGTATGGTAACGGGACGGCCGTTCATTGCCTTAAAGATTCCTTCAAAATCGCGTACCTGATACGGTAAGAGCTTTTTAAGGGCCTTTTGCCGCGCTTCAAAGCCGTCTGCAATAATCATTTCGCGGATTGCAAGTATGCGGTTTTCATCGTGAAAGAACATGTGCTCCGTTCTGCATAGGCCTATTCCTTCGGCACCGTAGCCCGCCGCGATTTTTGCGTCTTCTGGGGTGTCGGCATTGGTTCTTACCCGAACCTTTCTTATTTCGTCTACCCACTGCATAATTTTTTTGTAGGAAGCCGGCGGTTTCGGGTTTATTAACGGAAGTTCGCCCTTATATACAATACCTTTTGTGCCGTCCAAGGTGATATAATCGCCTTCTTTTAAAACAATGCCGCCGCTTTCAATCCGCCTTGTTTCGTAGTCGATATGAATGTTTTCGCAGCCGACTATGCAGCACTTGCCCCAGCCGCGGGCAACTACTGCAGCGTGGCTGGTTTTTCCGCCGGTTGCGGTTAAAATACCCTCAGCTGCGTGCATACCTCCGACGTCTTCGGGGCTTGTTTCGTGGCGCACCAGTACGGCTGCAAACCCGTCCTTACGCATTTGTTCGGTTTTTTCCGCCGAAAGACAGATTCGCCCGCAGGCAGCGCCCGGCACGGCAGCAATTCCCGACGCAAAAAACAATGCCTTTATTCCCGTATGTGCGGAATGGTTTAATGTTTTATAAAATACGCCTTCGATGTCGGCGGCCTTTATCCGTTCTACGGCCTGTTCTTTTGTTATAAGGTTTTCTTCGACCATATCTACGGCCATTTGAAAAGCTGCAACGGGCAACCTTTTTCCAATACGGCACTGAAGCATATAGAGCTTTCCTTCTTCTACCGTAAACTCCAAATCCTGCATATCCTTGTAGTGCTGTTCAAGGATTTTCCGCACGACGCATAATTCTTTATAGGCCTTAGGATCTTGTTTTGCAAAGACGTCGAGTTTTATCGGCGTTCTGATTCCCGCAACAACGTCTTCCCCTTGCGCATTAAAAAGATACTCGCCGTAAAATTCGTTTTTACCGGAATTCGGATCCCGCGTAAAACAAACCCCCGTTCCCGATGTGTTTCCCTTATTGCCGAAAACCATCTGCATAACGTTTACCGCAGTTCCGTGAATACCCACAATGTTTTCGACCTTTCGGTAGGTAACGGCCTTTTCCGACATCCATGAATTAAAAACCGCACTTACGGCACCCCATAGCTGCTCTAAAGGCTTTTGCGGAAAATCGGCCTTTATTTCTTTTTTGTAAAGATTTTTCGATTTTTCGATAAGCTCCGCAAGCTCTTCTTCGTCAACTTCGGTATCGGAAATTTTTTCGGAAGCAGGGCGATTAAGCCGCTTCCTCGTTTTTTTTTCTTTTATATTGTCAAAAATTTTATCGAATTTTTCCCGCTCAATGTTCATTGCAATGGAACCATACATAAGTATAAAGCGGCGGTATGCATCCAACGCAAACCGCAGATTATTCGTTTTTTTCGCAAGACCTTTCACCGATTCGTCATTTAAACCCAAATTCAAAATAGTTTCCATCATACCGGGCATAGAAACGGCCGCTCCCGACCGCACCGATACGAGCAAAGGATCGTTTTTATCGCCCAGTTTTTTACCGGTAAGTTTTTCCAGCTTTAAAAGATACTGTTCTACCTGCTTTTTTAATTCCGGAGAATATTTTTTATTGCTCTTGTAATATTCTTCGCACACCTTAGTCGTTATGGTAAACCCTGCCGGAACGGGGAGCCCTATCGCTGTCATCTCTGCAAGCCCTGCTCCCTTTCCGCCTAAAAGGCTCTTCATTGAGCCGCTTCCTTCAGCTTTGCCGCCGCCGAAAAAGTATACATACTTAGACTTTTCCATTGCATTATCCTCCCAGATAATATTGAATAACCCGCTTAAAGAAAAGGTAAAAACGTCTGTTTTTTCCGAAATTGCTCTAAACGCCAGGCCGGTTTTACAACTTTATCTCGCAAAAGCTTGTAATACCGTCAGGCGGGCATTCCATAACCGGAAGGAACTTCCTATCCGGCGCCTTTTAAGGCTTTTTAACGCCCATTATTCAACTGTTCTTTCATTGTATCTTGTAGAATATGGAATGTCAATGTATAATATCCTTAAATTATGAAAAAAACACCGCGTTTTCATTCTATTTTTTATACCCTCTTTTTTATCGTTCTTATCGTCCATCCGGCGGTTTGTCAAACTTCGTGCAGAATAACGGAGGCAAGCGCCAAAGAAAAGGCCTCTGCCCAGCCGTCCGAAAACCTTGTGCTGACTTTTTCAGGCGATATTATGGCGCACGATATAAACTATTTGATGAAGGACTATAACAAGATTTACGAAGATGTAAAAGAACTTTTATTGTCGGACGGCTTAAGTTTCGCCAATGTTGAAATGCCCGTATGCGACGAGCTGCCGCTTTCAAGCTATCCTAGTTTTAACGCTCATTCCGATTATCTGAAAGCGGCGGCAGAAGCGGGTTTTGACGTTTTTTCGTTTGCTAACAATCACACTAACGACCGTCAGGTTAAGGGCATAGAAGGAACGGCCAAATCATTTGCAGTCTTACACGAAGCGTTTTTGCAGGAAAAGGGGCGGCGGCTTTATTCCTCCGGTTTAAAGGCAAAAAAGGAAGAAGATCTTAAGCCCGTTCTAATAGAAAAAAACGGTTTTAAAATTCTCTTTTTAGCCTTAACCGAAATTTTAAATTCGCACGACAGTTCAAAAGGGTTGGTGTATTACAGCGAGCCGTCTTTTGCCGGGAAAAAGGCCCTAACGGAAAAAATACGAAAAATGCGGACGGAAAACCCTTGCGATTTGTTCGTTATCAGCTTGCATGTTGATGAAAAGGAATACGGAAGAACGGTTTTAAAGGCTAAAAGGAATTGGTTTAAGGCTCTCGCCGCTGCCGGCGCTGATATTGTGTGGGCTAATCATCCCCACGTGCTTCAAGGGTGGGAAATAGTTGACATTGAATATGAAGATGAGCATATAAACAGCCTATTTTTCCCGCAAACGGAAGAAGCCGAAAACAGGCCTCCTGAAACGGAAAAGAAACAGCCCAAACAGCCCGCCCCAAAACCGCTCAAATTCCGCAAAAAAGCCTTTTTTATGTACTCGATGGGAAATTTTATTTCCGGCCAGCGCAGAAGGCCTAATTATAAAAACCCGCAGCATTATTGGGAATACACAGGCGATTCTGCTCTTATGCAGCTGAAATTCCCGAAAGGGGCGGGCTTCGATTTTGCAAAGGCCGAAGTAACCCCCGTTTTGATTACGGCGTATAACGGAACGGATGGCATCGTGGTAAAGCGGCTTACTCCCGAATGGGCGTCCGCCCTGCCCGAACCGGAAAAAAGCTATTACCTAAAGCGGCTTGAATTAATGAAGGCAACCCTGCCGATTGAGTAGATGATGTATTACGTTAAGGGTTTATCAAGCTTGTATTTCTTTATGGTATAAGCCTGAGTAAATAGTTACAAACGATCCTATTTAATACGCGGCGTTTATTACAATTCGGAGTTTTTACAAGACGTATCGGGCACGTTCGCCGCCGATGAGTTTGGGGCGGCTTTTTAATGCAGTAACCCGCGCGCAGCCTATCTTATTGTTTTTAAGCCTAAGCGGAACCTGCACGAATTTTATGTGCATTCCTATTTCCGTATCGCCAATGTCTATTCCGGCTGTAGCGGTTATGTGTTCGGCCATGACCGGTTTTTTTGCCTGTAAATAAGCCGCCAAAGCGCAGGCGCCGCCTGCATGCAAAGCCGGCACCACGGATACCTCTTCAAGCCCGTATTTTTCTGCGGCTTCTTTTTCCACCACGAGCGCGCGGTTTAAATGTTCGCAGGATTGCACTGCAAGGAAGATATTGCGTTCCCGTAATACCGTAAGCGCCGCGCGGATAATCGCTTCACCGGCTTCCCGGCTTGAATTTTTCCCGATAATTCCGCCGCAGACCTCGCTTGTACTGCATCCGATTACAAAAAGGCCGCCTTCGGTAAGAAGGGCGCTTTCTACCGCTTCTTTTACGGCCGCTTCGGTTTCTTCCGCTATTTTTATTATATCCATCGTTTTTTTACTCATTTTTTTATGACTTTAAGGCCCTCAATTTAAAAGCCGCCGGTTTTACCGCGCCAAAAAAATTGAAGGCCGAACCGTTATGCGTGAACCTTCTAAAAACTTCAGTTTTCAGAAAGGTGCCCATGCGTTTATTCCGCTTTTACAAAAAAACGGAGAATAAAGATGACGAATAATATCCACGTTATAACGGGAATGTCTTTAAATTTCCCCTTAACCGTTTTTAGAATAACGTATGCGAGAATACCATATACGATACCTTCGGCAACGCTGTAGGTAAAGGGCATCATAATCATCGTGATAAAGGCAGGAATTCCTTCCGTTGGGTCTTTATATTCTATTTCACCTGCCTGCGACATCATCAAAAATCCGACGATAATCAGGGCAGGAGCCGTAGCTGCTGCGGGTATAAGCAAAAACACCGGCGAGAAAATAAGTGCGATAATAAACAGTGCTGCCGTGGTAAGAGATGTTAGCCCTGTCCTGCCGCCTGCCGCAGCGCCTGAGGTGCTTTCTACGTAGCTTGTAACTGTCGAAGTTCCCAATGCTGCGCCTATTACGGTTCCTATAGCATCCGCCAAAAGGGCCTGTTTTACTTTAGGGATGTTTCCGTCCTTGTCGATAAGCTTAGCCTGACTTGCAACGCCTAAAAGCGTTCCAACAGTGTCGAAGATGTCTACGAATAAAAACGAAACGAAGACGATGAAGAATTTAAACGAGAGGACGTTTGAAAAGTCGAAGTTAAAAACTGCAGGAGCGGAAGGTATGCTAAAAGGCGTCCAGTTTGCCCAGCCGCCTGCCGGTACGGTTATTCCCATTGGAATGCCGATAACCGTTGCCGCAAGAATTCCTATTAAGATTGAGCCGGGCACTTTTAAGACAAAAAGGGTACCGGTAATGATAAGACCTATCAGCGCTAAAAGGGCAGGGGAGCCGCTGCTAAAATCTCCTAAGCCGACAAGGGTTGCAGGATTATCCGTTATAATACTTGAGTTTTGCAAGGCTATAAAGGTGATAAAAATCCCGATGCCGGCCGATACCGCTTTTTTTAAATTGGCGGGTATCGATTTAATAATCGCTTCCCGGACATTTACCGCCGAAAGCAAGATGAATAAAAGGCCTTCTAAAAAGACGGCCGTTAAGGCGGCGGCAGGGGTATACCCCAAGTGAATGACAACGCTGTAAGTAAAAAAAGCGTTCAGTCCCATACCGGAAGCTAAGGCGATTGGCAGGTTTGCCAGTACTGCCATTGCAAGGGTTCCCGCTGCCGCGGATAGGGCCGTTGCCGTAAAAACGGCGCCCCTGTCCAATCCGGCTTCGCTTAAAATGCTCGGGTTTACGGCTAAGATATACGCCATTGCCAAGAACGTGGTAATTCCTGCCCCGATTTCCGTCCGTACGGTCGTTTTGTGCTCTGCGAGCTTAAAAAAGTTCCGCATACTGTAATTATACCTCCAAAGGATGGTAAGGGCATACATTTGTGCGGTGCTTCGCTCTTACTTGAAGCTTCGCTTTAAGGTATGCCCCGGCGGGTCGGTTTTAAAACTTTTACCTAAGTCTTATAAAACCGACATTCCAAAAAACAGAGGGGCGGTTTTCAAAACAAATATTTTAAAACCGTCCTTAATTACAGCTCACGCTGTATAAGACTTTATCATATTTTATTCTTTTTGACAAGCTTTGTTTGCGATGTGTCAATCGTTTAAAATACCGTCTCTCTTGTTTTTTTCCCGTTATTGTGTTATTGTCGGGCTGTACGGTACACTTACCGTTAATTGCAGAGATTGGTACACGGACCTAAAGCGAAGTATTGATTTCGTCTTTTTACTATACCGCAAAACCGATTAAGCTGCCGGGACGAAGGGAACCGTTTTATATATGAATATATTACTTGATAAATTTAAAGAAATTCTTTTTTCTGTTTTGCCGATTATCGTCTTAACGGTTCTTATGAATTTCATATTTATACATATTGAATATCATGTATTTATCAGGTTTTTAATTGGAAGTGTTCTTATTATCATCGGGCTTACCTTCTTTTTATTCGGCATTGAAACCGGCGTTGCCGCAATCGGCCTGCAAATGGGGCACGAAATAACAAAAAGAAACAAAGCGCTTATTTTAATTGCAGCCGGTTTTGCTTTAGGCTTTGTAATTTCGATTGCAGAACCGGATTTGCATATCCTTGCGGAACAGGTAAAAGAGGTTACCCAAAATGCAGTGTCTGCAAAAATGCTTATTTTGACGGTATCGGCCGGAGTCGCCGCCTTTGTCGTTTTTGGTCTTTTACGAATAGTTTTTAATGTAAAGCAAAATATCACCTTCGCACTTGCATATGGTGCAATCTTTTTAGCGGGGCTTTTTTCTTCCGCCGAATTTATTTCGATCGCCTTCGATTCTTCCGGAACAACTACCGGCGCTATAACCGTTCCATTTATTCTAGCCCTTGCGATCAGTGTTTCGGCAATGAAAAAAAACTCGATGGCTTCCGAAAGCGACTCGTTCGGTTTGGTCGGAATGGCTTCTGCAGGAGCGATATTGGCGGTCTTGTTGTTAAGCGCGGTAAACGGAACAAAAAAAATATCAGCCGACGGCTTTCAATTCGATTTAAATATAGATACCGGTATTTTTCATGCCTTTTCTTCCAATTTTTTTGTAACATTTAAAGAATGCTTTTCTTCCCTTATTCCCCTCGTTGCAATTTTCATTTTAACGAATTTCATAAGCATAAATTTACGGAAAAAAGAATTTGTGCGGATAATCAAGGGAATGGTTATCACCTTTATAGGCTTATTTTTATTTATGTGGGGAGTAAAGTCCGGATTTTTGGATGTCGGTATCGTTATCGGAAATAAAATAGGCAAAATCGCTTCAAGACCTTTAACCCTGTGCATCGGGGCGTTGGTCGGCCTTGTTTCCATTTTAGCGGAACCTGCCGTTTATGTATTAACAGTACAAATTGAAAACGTAACGAGCGGCCACCTTCCGAAAAAACTGGTGTTGATATTTTTGGCGGCGGGGGTAAGCTGTGCCGTAATGATATCGATGCTACGCATTATCGAACCGGCCTTTCAGCTTTGGCATATTCTTTTACCTGGATATTTAATTTCTATAGCCCTTTCGTTTATCGTGCCCGATCTTTTTGTCGGCATAGCCTTTGATGCAGGCGGCGTCGCTTCAGGTCCTATGACTGCAACCTTTGTATTATCGCTGGCACAGGGGCTTGCTGAGGCAACGCCCACGGCAAATGTTTTGATAGATGGGTTTGGAATTATTGCGGCGGTAGCTCTTGCCCCCGTTATATCCCTGCAAACTTTGGGGCTTCTATATAAAATCAAAAATGCAAGGAGAAGAAAATGAACGAGTTTTCGCTTCTTATAATGCTGGTTCCTTTCGGAAATGCAAAAAAGATAATACGATATGCAAGAGAAAAGGGGTTGACGGGTGCCACCATTATGATTGCTTACGGTACCGTTAAAAGTAAAATCCTCGATTTTTTAGGTATTTACGAAACAAGAAAAGAATTGATTTTAACTGCGGGAAGCGATGAGCTTCTCGATACGATAATGGCGGAACTGATGAAAAAATTCGACATTACGCGGAATAAATTCGGCATTGCTTTTAGATTTCCGCTGTCGTATTTTAATGTAAAAGATAAAGACAACAGCGGGAAAATACACTTTCAAAGAAAGGATGAAAAAATGATGAAATCTGCAATATTTACAATTATTAACAGAGGAAAGGCCGGCGAGGTGGTGGACGCTAGTTTGGAAGCGGGAGCAAAAGGCGGAACTATCATTCATGCAAAGGGTTCCGGTTTAAACCAAACAAAACTGATATTCGATATGGAAATAGAACCGGAAAAAGAAATTGTGTTGACCATAGTCGATGATGAATTACTTGAACCGGTGGTAAAAGCCATTCGGGAAAACTCCGGCGTAGAAAAAGACGGACAAGGAATTTTATTCGTTATTCCCATTTCAAAATACTATGGTATAAAGTAAAAGCTGCATCTTGAAAAAACGACACCAAGGCGGTTCATGCTTTTTACATTTATATTAAGATTATTAATTTACCGTTAAAATTATCTTTATAAAAGGTACCTACGGTTTCCCGCCGTATCATTTTAATTGCCGCACGACTTTTAGAGCTGTTTACGATTATGAAAAAAGACACGGCACGGAAATAACAAATGTTTCAATGCCGAAAATAAAAAGAACGTTTAGACCGCAAGCAGGGTTCGGCGGAAACCCGATTGAGAAAGAAAGCTGGTGGCGTTTAACTGATAAAATGCAAGAGAGAATCGAACGATATGGGATAAAAGAAGAGGTAGAAGCAGCTGCAAAATCAGCCGGGATTGATAATTTTGATGTAAGACTTGCAAATAATGCGGTAAAACAACGACGATTGCAAGGAACGAATTTTAAAGCAAATATAATAGATGGTGTTGATCCGAAACCGCATGAAGTTGAAATTGCAAAAATATTAAAAGAAAACGGCTATGATGTTTTGTTTACTCCTGAAAATACATTTGTAGATGGAATGAAAAATCCTGAGGGTATTATTGTAAATACTAATAAAGTTGTGGAAATGAAAAGAATAACCAGTTCTCGTCTTGATAAGATTTCCGAAAGAATAGAAGATGCTTCAAATCAAAACGCTGAAATTGCGGTTTTACATTTACAGGGGAATAAAAAATATAAGGAAGAGGAAGCTTTTCAAGAAGTTAGAAAAACTTTTAAAGCTATAGAAAATAAAGACAAGAAACAGAATGACAAAACTGAAAGCAAGCTAAAAGAAGTTTGGCTATTATGGGAAGGAAAATTGAGCAAAATAAAAAAATAAGAGACTTAGTTACCGTACTTTGATAATAAGTATTACTCGGTTATAAGTCTCTTGCTGTGAGTGTGGGAGCTGGTCGCACCTGCCCCTATC
>CAUUSH010000006.1:0-91804 GCA_963547785.1 uncultured Treponema sp.
GCCTCCGCCCGCATTATTCGGGCAGCCGGTCATTCCAAATAGCGCTATAGGCGCCGCCAACGCGGCTATGATGAGCGCCGCCGCTCCCTTAACTGTGAAGGCTTTTGCTTTCTTGTTTTTGTTTGTTTTAAACTTTATCATAGGTTCCTCCTGTCAAAGTTAATTTTTAATTTAACCGCCGAGCGATCAAAAATGTGCGTCCATGCACATTTTTGATCTTAGAGTTTTGCGTAAGCAAAACTATAAAAGTCTTAACCACCGCCATCCGTGGCGGTTTTAAGGGAGTCTTTGTAAGGACATCCTTAATTATCCTTTGCGAAGTTGAGCGAAGCTCAACGCTCTGCGAGCGTTGCGGTGTAATATAAAAAACGCATAAAAGCGTACTACGGCCCTTATGCGGTACTTTATGTCAAGAGCTTTTGCAAAACTTTTTGTAATTTTTTTATGAGAATGTTTGCAACTGCTGTCCGGGCGTTTCCATATCATTGGTGTGCAGTGTAGCATGTTTATTCTAAGATTTCAATACTTTGTAAAATGCTTTTTACTTTCTTTAACCGCAAAATCGTTGAATTAAGCCGTTTCAAGAAAACGGGAAACGGCTTATAATAAGCGGCGTTTGCTCTGCAACCTCGACGGTTAACTAGGCAGCCTTAAAAAACGGCAAAACCTTATCTGTATAGTTCGATGGTAACCGCATCCTGAAACAGGAACGAAATCGGTATTTCTATAAGATATTCATCGTATAAGTCAAGATAGGTTATTTCCATAGAATGATGTGCCGTTTTAACAAAGACCCTGCCGACTGTGGGCATGCAGGATTTGCTTATCAGCAGCCGATACTTGTTACCTGCTAAAAACAAGCTCATTTCATCATCGAGGGTGGAATTGTCATGTAGTGAACCGAGGTAAATCGACATCATATTCTTCCCGTATTTTGGAATAAAGTCAATATCACCTGTATTAATGGTTTTAAGCACATCCTTATCCTTGTAATCGATATTCATATCGATAAGAAACCCCATATTAACTGCATCATTTATCTTAGTGAATTTTGCCGAAAATTGTTTATATTCGGTAAGATCCGTTTCGCTGAACTTATACTCTTCAAACAATTCATCATAATTAATATGTTCGTTTGACATACGTGCGGCAGCTTCAAGCGCTATTTTTGAGGCGGTTATGCAAACGGTATTTTGATCCGTTCCATCGCTTTTGCGTGTAATGTGCTGCACAACATCAATACAGCCCATTAAACTCATACAGAATAATACGGTAAAAAAACATAACAATAGTTTTTTCATTTTAAAGCACCTTTTTCATATAGGCTTTTAAAAATTCCGTAAACCGTTCCATTTCAACGACCTGTATATCGCCGATATTCGCTATACGGAAAGTATTTGCCTCAGATAGTTTTCCCGGGTAAATAGTAAAACCTTGTTTGCGTGCGAGATCGTGCATTGTTTCAAAATTGTATTTGCCGTTATCGGGTTCGATAATTGCGGTAATCAGTTTGGATTGCACTTCACGCGGAACGAGCATCTTAAGCCCCAGTTCGTCCACCGTTTTTACCAGCGTATCCCAGCAGTCGGATATACGCCGCCAGCGCGCTTTTACCGTTTCGATTTTTGTTTCGATAATAGCTTGACGCAATGCGTACAGGGTTTGAACCGGCGGAGTAAAACGCGTTTGCTTTGTTTTTAAAAAATATTCGTGCTGCGCCTGCAAATTAAGATAAAAAGAACGCATCGGATAATCTTTTATTTTTTGCAAGGCCGTATTCTGACAAAGAACAAAGGCCGCCCCCGCCATTCCTTGAATATTTTTATTTGAAGTTGACGCCATAAAATCAATTCCGTCTTTTTCCATATCAATCGGTATTGCACAATAGGCGCTAACTGCATCGACTATTGTCGTTATATTATGCTCTTTACAAAACCTGCATAGTTCCGGTACCGGGTTTAAAAGCCCCGTCGTCGTTTCGTGATATACAATTACAAAATGGGTATACTGTTCTTTGAGAAGCTTTTGTTTTAATTCACCTATGTTTATGGGAAGATAGCTGCTTGATTTATAGACGGTGTAAGGAATATTATAGCTTTCCGCGATTTGTGTAAAGCGTTTACCGTAAGCGCCGTTATCGACAATTAAGGTTTTTGCTCCGTCGGGAATGCAGGAAGAAATCATTACCTCGTCCGCGGCTGTTCCGGAACCGCCGAATAAAACAGCTGTTATATTTTCGCGGCGGCCTGCAAAGCCAGGCAATTCACGGCATATCCATTCCATAACAGCGCCGAATTCTTTTTCGCGCGGACATATATCGGCACAGACCTGCGCATATTTTACGCTGTCTGTTGTGGTAGCAGGACCCGGATTTAAAAGAACCTCACGCTTTACGGCATACAGGCTTTCGTTTTCTTTTATGCGCGGGTAAACCGTTTCCGCCGCCATTTTCAGATGATTTTCATCGTCGATTTCGCGCCATGCATAATACTCTATCTTTTTTACCTTGATTTTATCGTCTTCCGAAACGGCGGCATTGCTTATTGCCGCAAGTGTATGTTCGTATTCCATCATAGGGTTATTCGATTCTTTGTAGTACTTTAAGGCCGCTTCAAGCGCCGTTTTGGAAAGCTTGGAAATACCTACAAGCTCGGCAAATACGTTTTTTACCTTTGCCTTATCTTTTGAAAGATTAGTTAAAAACCCGTTTCGGCAGCATTCAAGATACACTTCATCGCCCGAATTCGTTTTACCGGATCCCAACATAACATTTTCCGCCCGCTCCTGCAGCAGGGCATGAAGCCCTATAATGTCATAGATTAAATCCGATTCCAATACAAAAGCGGATTGTTCAATGTACGGAACACAGAGGGCGAGCGTTCCCATACTGCCGGTTGTTTTATAATTTGTATTTTTTACACATTTGATACAGTGATATTTTTCGGCAAGCCGCTCGTACCATTCGCTGCAATGGCCCGTTCCTATAATAATTTCTTCTACTCCGATCGCAAAAAGCTTTTGCACTGACATTTCCGCAAGAGCCTTGCCTTCAATTTCTATAAAGCCCTTCGGCATAGCCGCCGTTTTATCTTTTAGCCTAGAGCCCAAACCGCCTGCCATAATAATTGCCTGTCTTACCATATCAGTTCCTTTTAATTGATTTTTTATAAAGTATAGCCCGTATTTACTGCCGCCGCGTTCCTCATACACGGGAATGGCCGAATATTTCATTAAACTTTTTGTAGTTTATCATATTAATATAAAATTTGCTATAGGCGGTATATTTTAAAAAAAAGACACACTCATTTTAAGCGGCACAAATGATACCGCCTAAAGCCCTGCCGTTTTATACACAAAGGCCATATCGGTGTTGCAGGCTATCAAGGCCGCAAGCTTATCGAGCTCACGCTCCGTTTCTTCGGGGTGCTGGGGCTGTGCATTGCAACGCTTTTCCCTGTCTATAAGGCTGTCTTCATCGGCCAGTTCCAACTCGGCATACGGAATAACGCCGATAACGGGAATGTGTACCAGCTCTTCGATCATCTTTATGCCGGGAAGGAGCAGCTCCTTATCGCCCCTGAATTTATTGATGATAAGCCCCTTTATGCGCCGCCTGTCCTTTTCGGGCAACAGCATAACGGTTCCGTACAGCTGGGCAAAAACGCCGCCCCTGTCGATGTCCGCAATAAGAAGAACGGGCGCGTTTGCCATCTCAGCCATACCCATATTGACAATGTCGTTTTGATTAAGGTTGATTTCGGCGGGGCTGCCGGCGCCCTCGATGACGATAACGTCGTGAGCTTTTGCAAGTTCCCGATACGCGTTTAGGATAAGCGGCTTGCAGGTCTTTTTAAATTCGAAATAGGCCAGCGCTTCCATTTCGCATTTTTCTTCGCCTAAAATGATGACCCGCGCGCCCCGGTCGGTCTTCGGAATAAGCAGAATAGGGTTCATCTTTTCGGTCGGCTCGATTCCCGCTGCGGCGGCCTGCAAGACTTGCGCCGTGCTTATCATCTTTCCGTCTTCGGTTACAAAAAAGCGCGACGACATATTTTGCGATTTAAACGGTGCGGTTTTTAATCCCCGGTTTTTAAAAATTCTGCACAGACCCGTGCAAAAAAGGGACTTGCCCGCCGAAGAGGTCGTCCCTTGAATCATGATGCAGGCCATAGTTTCTCCGTAAAACCTATTGTAAGCAAATTTTCGCTTTTTTTCAATATTTTTCTTGACAATTAAGAATTCAACTGATAAAATTATAGCGTATGCATATTCATTGGAGGTATAATTAATGAAGATTGTTAAATATTTTATGTTCGTGCTGCTTGCCTGTACACTGTGTTTTTCCTGCGGCGGTACGGCGGGCGACGATGTCCGTTCGCAAACCTTGGTAGTCGTGTTGTCGAGTGATGCCATCACCTTTGATCCGGGTGCCCAAAACGACAGCTATTCCGCCAACGCGATGCTCCAAATGTACGAGGGCTTGGTAACCTTGTCGCAGAGTAACGAGGTTATTCCCGTTTTAGCGGAAAAGTACGAAATTTCGTCCGACGGAATGAATTATGTCTTTTATCTTAGAAAAGGCATCAAATTTCATAACGGTGAAGAACTGACGGCTGATGATGTCGTTTTCAGCTTTAAAAAAGCGTTTGCCTCTCCTGCCGTAGCCCATATTTTTTCGGATATAGACCCGGAAACCATCACCGCCGAAGATAACTATACCGTTAAATTTAAAATGAAAGAACCCTATGCCGGTATTATAACGGCACTGTGCCACCCTGCGGCCTTTATTATGAACCGAAAAGCGGTGGAGGCTGCCGGAGAAAATTATGCAAGAGAACCTATCGGCACGGGCCCGTTTAAATTCGTTAAACACACAAAATCCGATAAAATTCAGTTTGAACGCTTCGAGGATTTCCACGGCGACAAACCGTACTATAAATTTTTGGAAATGAAGATTATCCCCGAACCGACAAACCGTATGATAGAACTCGAATCGGGCGGTGCGGATATTATCTACGATGTTTCTCCAAACGATTTAGACCGGTTTAACGGAAATCAGGAGCTGACCTTGCTTCGCAGCTTCGATTATATGACCCAATATATGGGTATGAACTGTTCGCAAGCCCCGCTTAACGATATTAGGGTGCGGGAAGCCGTCGCCTGTGCCGTCGATACCGACCAAATCGTAAAGGCGGTGTGGAAGGGCCTTGGCAGAACGGCTTCCGGTCCGTATGCTCCGTCGATACGCTATTCCATTGCGAACTCAAGGAATCCCATTGCACGCGATGTGGAAAAGGCTAAGCGGCTTTTACAGGAAGCCCGGATACGGGGACGGCTTAAAACTCAGGCTTTCGACAAACGAGAGGCAGGAGCGCATCGATATGGCCGTTATTATGAAAGAACAGCTCAAAGACGTCGGTATCGATCTTTCTATCGAGGTTTTGGAGTGGAGTAAGTACATCGAAATGCTGGAAAAGGGCGAACAACAGTTGTTTGAAATCGGCTGGTCTTCCGATACGCCCGACCCCGATATGGTCGTGTATCCGTGTTTCCACTCACTTTCGCGGGGCGAAGGCGGTAATTACGTATTCCTTGCCGATCCCGAACTGGACGCCCTTATCATCAAGGGCCGCCGCGTACTTGACGGACCGGAGCGGGCCGAAGTATATCGGCAAATTCAGGAAAAAATAATGAGTTTGACCCCTGCGGTATTTCAGTACAATAACGAGCTGCCTGCCGGAATAAAGAGCAATCTTACGGGATTGCGGCTTTCTCCTTTAGGCCATCACTTTTTGGGTAACGTAAGACCCGAAGGCAAATAAGGGGTTTGCAGTAAAACGGGCTTTTTTTCCGTTTTTGCCGGTTTTTCAATCGAAAAAAAGAGCCGGCATTGGAAGAAGGCGGCGGATACCGCATTGCGCGGTATCCGCCGCCGGTGTGCCCCGTACCGTTTTGTGCCCCGCCGGCCGCACGGCATTAGACCTGTTCGATAACTTCGTTGCCGAACGGGTCTATTCAAGGCAGCCTGCTTTCAAAATTGAAGTTTTTGAACGGGTTTATTGTAAAAGGGCTTTTTTAAAAACATCGATTTTTTAAACGCCGGAGGTTTAAAAAGCGGGGATTGAAAACCGGTTTAAAAAACGGCCGGCGGCACGGTACTACAAAGCGGCTTAAAAAAAACGCCGCTCTTGAAGCTCTTGAAAAATCTGCTTTCTGAAAAAAAACTTTGAAGATCGGCACCGAACCCGTACAAGACCCTTATTAAGATTTAAGAGGAATTTATGCTTAAATATATTATCCGCCGCCTGTTGCTGCTCGTTCCGGTTATGCTGGGCGTTTCCGTAATTGTATTTTCACTTTTGTATTTTACCCCCGGAGACCCGGTTAGGAATAAGCTCGGAACGAATGCCTCGCCCGTGGAAGTTGAACGGCTCAGGGAGAAGATGGGCTTGAACGATCCGTTTCTTGTGCAGTTCGGCCGCTACCTTAAAAACATCGTTTTTCACGGAAGCCTCGGCGAATCGTACATAACCGAACAGCCGGTCGTTTTGGAAATCGCGGCGCGTGTCAGTGCAACCGTACGGCTTGCAATATCGGCTACTATAGTTGCAATTATTTTCGGCATACCGCTCGGCATTGTTTCTGCCATAAAACAGTATTCCGTCTTCGACCATATTACGATGATCTTTGCCCTGATAGGTCTTTCCATGCCCGTTTTTTGGCTTGGGCTTTTGATGATCTTGCTGTTTTCGGTAAAGCTCGGCTGGTTTCCCTCGTCGGGATTTTCGGGTTTAAAGTATATGGTTCTGCCTGCCATGGCCTTAGGCGCCCAGTCCATTGCGGTTTTAACCCGCATGACCCGCTCCAGTATGCTCGAAACAATCAGGCAGGATTATATACGTACGGCGCGGGCAAAGGGCCAGAGGGAAAAAGTCGTCGTGTTTAAACACGCCCTCGGTAACTCGCTTATTCCGGTCATCACCATCATCGGTATTCAGTTCGGGCAACTGATGGGCGGCGCCGTTATGACGGAAATCATTTTTTCCATTCCCGGTATCGGCCGGCTTATGATCGACTCCATTAAATTGCGTGATGTGCCTGTTGTGCTCGGCTGCGTGTTGTTTGTGGCCGTAACATTCGCAATCGTAAACCTTATCGTGGATATACTGTATACCTATGTCGATCCGCGCATAAAAACCCAATATGCGTAAAATTTCGAAAGTATTCGAAAACAAAAACAGAACAAAACAGAAAAAAAAGAATAGAGCAGCTTATGAAAAAAACAGATACAGACGATTTTCTTGAAAAGAACGGCGGGCGTACCGCAGACGGCGGCAAACGGAAGAGCGCTGCCGGCAGAAAAAAACTGAACGGGTTCCGCGGCGTTTTTCACCGTATGAAAAAGAACAGACTTGCCATGCTGGGCCTTATCATCATCGTTGTTTTGATGTTGATGGCCGTTTTCGCGGACTTTATCGCGCCTTACAGCTACGACCAAACCGATTTAAGCAACCAGTTTGCCGGTCCCGGTTTAAAGCACCTGTTCGGACAGGACGAATTCGGCCGCGACATTTTAAGCCGAATTATTTACGGCGCGCGCATTTCGCTGAAAGTCGGCTTTATTTCCGTTGGGATAGCCCTGGTCATCGGCTCGTTTATCGGTGCCGTAACGGGCTATTTCGGAGGCCGTGTTGACACGGTTTTAATGCGTTTTATAGACGTTTTGCAGGCAATTCCCGACATTCTCCTTGCCATAGCGATCGTTGCCTCACTCGGTCCGGGGCTCGGCAACCTGATGATTGCCGTCGGGATAGCTGCAATTCCCGGCTATGCGAAGATCGTGCGTTCTGCGGTGTTGTCCATCTCCGATATGGAATTTATTGAAGCGGCGCGGGCCGGCGGTTCTTCCGACTTTAGAATTATCTTTAAGCATATCCTCCCGAACTGTATGGCCCCGATCATCGTACAGGCGACCTTGGGCGTAGCTTATGCAATCTTAAATGCCGCAGGCTTAAGTTTTATCGGGCTGGGGCTTGAACCGCCGACGCCCGAATGGGGCGCCATGCTTTCAGGCGGCAGGGCCTATATCCGCAATTATCTTCATTTAACCTTGTTTCCGGGGCTGGCCATCGTTATTACGATTTTTGCCTTAAACGTTTTGGGCGACGGTCTGCGCGATGCGCTTGACCCCAAATTAAAACGCTAGAGTTAAGGACTATTTTTATGAGCGAATCGATACACAAGGCAGACGGCGAACTTTTAAATATAGAAGATTTAAGCATTTACTACGTAACCGAAGCGGGCGAAACGCGGGCGGTGAACAACCTGAACCTGCGCTTAGCGAGGGGCGAAACCCTCGGTTTTGTCGGAGAAACGGGGGCAGGCAAAACCACTTCCGCGCTCGGCATTATGCGGCTGGTACCCGATCCGCCGGGTAAAATCGTAAATGGAAAAATCCTGTTCGAGGGCGAAAACCTTTTGGAAAAAACCGAAAAAGAGATAACTGCAATCCGCGGTAATAAAATTTCGATGATTTTCCAAGACCCCATGACCTCGCTTAACCCCGTTATGACAGTCGGCGATCAAATTGCCGAGGTGTTGGCCCTGCATCAAAACCTAAAAAAAGATGAATTAAAAGAAAAAACAGCGCAAATGCTGGAAACGGTCGGTATAAAACGGGAGCGGGTTCACGATTATCCGCACCAGTTTTCCGGCGGAATGAAGCAGCGGGTTGTTATTGCGATGGCGCTGGCCTGTAACCCGATGCTAATCATTGCTGACGAGCCGACAACAGCCCTCGACGTAACCATTCAGGCCCAAGTTTTGGAACTGATGATAGCGCTTAAGAAAAAGTACAACACCTCGATGATTATGATTACCCACGATCTGGGAATCGTTGCCGAGATTTGCGATAATGTTGCCATTATGTACGCCGGCTCGGTCATAGAATACGGCAGCGTCGAACAACTGTACACCGACCCGAAACATCCGTACACCAAGGGCTTATTCGCCTCCATTCCCACCCTCGATGCCGACGAGGAAACCCTGCACGTTATTAAGGGTATGCCCCCTGATCCCGTCAACCTGCCGTCCGGCTGTAAATTTCACCCGCGGTGTGAATATGCTGCGGAACGGTGCAAATGCGAAATGCCCGCTATGATCCGGTTAAACGCTTCGCATTGCGTTTCTTGTTTTTTGTTTGAAAAGGAGGCCTGCGAATGAGCAATACGATTTTGGAAGTCAAAAACTTAAAAAAATACTTTCCGACAAAAAAGGGCCTTTTGCATGCAGTAGATGGTATCGGTTTTGCCATAAACAAGGGCGAAACGCTTGGGCTTGTAGGCGAATCGGGCTGCGGAAAATCGACGGCGGGGCGGGCTATCCTGCGTCTGCACGAGCCGACTGCCGGTGAAATTCTTTTTGAGGGAAAAAATACCATCCAATACAGGGGGCAAAAAGAAAAACGCAAAATGCGGCAGGAAATGCAGATCGTTTTTCAAGACCCGTATTCGTCGCTAAACCCGCGCCTTAACACCTTCGAACTCATTGCGGATTATCTTTATGTCAATAAGACCTACAAAACCAAAAAGGAGATAAAAGAGCGCGTCAAGGAGGTTATGCACATTGTCGGTTTGGAAGAACGGCTGGAAGATTCGTACCCGCACGAACTGGACGGCGGCAGGAGGCAGCGCATCGGCATTGCCCGCGCCCTCTCGCTTAACCCGAAATTCATCGTGATGGACGAGCCGGTTTCCGCCTTGGACGTCAGTATTCAGGCGCAAATATTAAACCTGCTTGCGGAACTGCAAAAATCGCTGTCGCTTACCTATCTTTTTATTTCGCATAACTTGAGCGTCGTAAAACATATCAGCGACCGAATTGCCGTTATGTATTTGGGAAAAATCGTCGAAATAACCGATTATAAATCGATCTTTTCAAACCCCATTCACCCGTATACCAAGGCCCTGCTTTCGGCCATACCCATTCCGAAATACGGCTTAAAACGTGAAAGGATTATCCTGCCCGGCGATGTACCGAGTCCCATCAATCCGCCTGCCGGCTGTGTATTTTGCGGAAGATGCGCCTATAAAATGCCCGTTTGTGCCGAAGCTGCACCGGAACTAGAAGACCGCGGTGCAGGGCACTTTGCAGCCTGCCATTTAAAATAGGATTTTACGAATTTTTTGTGAAACATATTTGTATTTTTTAAAAAACTATGTTAGAATAAACGTAACTAAATGAGGAGGCAAGTATGCTTACATTTTTTATTTGTCTGGCGATACTTATTGCCGGTTATTTTCTGTATGGAAAATATGTTGAGAAGGTTTTCGGTATTACCGCTAATCCGACTCCTGCCGTTTCAAAACAGGACGGCGTCGATTATGTTCCGCTCGGCACGGGACGGGTATTTTTAATTCAACTTTTGAATATAGCGGGCTTGGGTCCGATTTTCGGAGCCATTTCGGGAGCCCTGTGGGGCGCTTCGGCCTTTTTTTGGATCGCACTTGGAACGATTTTCGCAGGCGGCGTACACGATTACCTTTCGGGTATGATTTCCGAACGGCATGAAGGTTCCAGCATTTCGGAACTTTCCGGCCTGTATCTGGGACCTGTAATGAAATTCATTATGCGCGTTTTTGCGGTGGTTTTGCTTATTTTTGTCGGTACGGTTTTTATGAAAGGCCCTGCTGACCTTTTGGCAAAGTTGACACCTGAAAAATTCGGCTCCAACTTTTGGCTTATCATCGTGCTTGCCTACTATTTTTTGGCGACGATTCTCCCCGTCGATAAAATCATCGGAAAAATTTATCCCATCTTCGGTATCGTTCTTATCATAATGGCCGTGGGAATAGGCTGCGGTATTCTCTTTCACGCATTCCGCGGAACGATGACCATCCCTGAATTTTCGTGGAAAAATGTTCATCCGTCCGATTTACCGCGCTGGCCATTGTTATTCATTACCATTGCATGCGGAGCCATTTCGGGCTTTCACGCGACGCAGTCTCCGCTGATGGCGCGCTGTATCAAAAGTGAAGCCGACGGCCGCAGGGTTTTTTACGGCGCGATGGTCGGCGAAGGCATTATCGCGCTTATTTGGGCGGCTGCAGGTATGACCTTTTATTACGGAACGGGCGGCTTACAGGAAGCCTTAAAAACGCTCGGCGGCCCTGCGGGCGTTGTGTATGACATTTCCTTTAATCTGTTAAAACAGGTCGGCGGCTTCTTGGCCGTTTTGGGTGTTATAGCCTGTCCCATCACCTCAGGCGACACGGCATTCCGCAGTGCACGGCTGACCTTGGCCGACTGGTTTAAAATCGATCAAAAACCGATAAACAAAAGGCTTTTTTTGGCGGTTCCGCTATTGGCAATCGGCGGCGCTTTATCGCAGGTCAATTTTAATATTATTTGGAGATACTTTGCGTGGTCCAACCAAACCCTGGCGATGATTGCTCTATGGGTCGGCGCTATGTATCTTTTTTTGAATAAACGCAATTATATTCTTGCACTCATTCCTGCAACCTTTATGAGTGCCGTCTGTATGACGTATATTTTGATGGCACCCGAAGGCTTCCGCTTATCGACGGCAATTGCTTATCCGGTAGGAATCGTATTTGCGGTTGTCTGTTTGGTATCGTTCATAGCGGTAATTATAGGAAAGAAAAAGACCGGCACGGATATGCCGCCTGCTGCAGCCGTTCCTTCCATGTAGATTGACAGTTAAAGAAACAAAAAGCCCTTGCAAGCTTCTTTTGCACGGGCTTTTATTTTACCCCCCCCCTTGCATTTTCCCATAAAGCCGTATATAATCACCGGCAATGATAAACGGAATGTTTGCCCAAAATATATCGTGCGAGTTTTTTACACAAGCAAAAACTCGAAGCTGACAAATGTACAAGAATGTACATTTGTCAGCGGGAGACAATTCCCCTTAAACAAAATAAAACTTTGACAAGGAGATTTTTAGGTGAAAATAAGAAACAAGAACAAGGCATTTGCCTTGACACACCAGAGCCCCGCGGTGCTTGCTGTAACCGCACTTATTGCAATAACACTTATATTTACCGGCTGCAAACAGCCGGAAAAACCAAAGACACCGGAGCCGCCTGCACCTACTCCAAAACACACTGTAACCTTCAACGTAGCCGGAGAAGGCGGCACGCTTAAAGCAACAGTAGACGGCAGCGAAATCAGCCCTGGCAACAATGTAGAGCAAGGTAAAAGTGTAACCTTTACGGCAGAACCTAATGCCGGCTGGCAAGTAGCCGGCTGGACGGGCGTAACTGCAACACCGCCTAATAGCAAAACCGTAACGCTTTCTAACGTAACCGGTGCTGCAAACGTAACGGTAAAGTTTAAGTTTGCCGACAAAACCTACACGGTAGACGGCATAAGCTTTACGATGAGAATCATTGATGCGGTAACAAACGGAAGCGTTGGTCATGATGATTACGACAAGAATAAGCCGCACACGGTAAGCCTGAATGCATACCGGATAGGAGAAACAGAGGTAACGCAGGAGCTATGGCAAAAGGTAATGGACAATAACCCGAGCTATTTTAGCGCCACTCCCGAAAGCAGCGAAAAGCAGGAAAAGCGTCCGGTGGAAAAGGTCAACTGGTATCATGCGATAGCGTTTTGCAATAAGCTAAGTAAGAAGTGCAACCTTGAACCCTGTTATACGGTAACGGTTTCAGGAACTCCTGTAGACTTTGATACACTAATCTTTGACGACATACCTATATCGGATAACGATGACTGGAATAAAGCTGTATGCAACTGGACCAAAAACGGCTTCCGCCTACCGATGGAGGCTGAATGGGAATGGGCTGCTATGGGCGGCAAGGATAACAAATGGGCTGGAACGAATAATGAAAGCGAACTTAAAAACTATGCATGGTACGATGTAAACAGTGGATTCAAAACGCATCAAACAGCAAAGAGCCTTGCGAACGGCTATAGGTTATATGATATGAGCGGGAACGTGGCCGAATGGTGCTGGAACCGGTACAAGGATGAGACGCCCGAGGACGGGCAGGATCCGATAGGGCCTGATTCCGGTAAGGATCGTGTAATACGCGGCGGCGGGTGTATCAATAATGCAAAAGACGCAGGCCGTGCCCATCGGCTCAAGTTCGAACCGGACAAGCCCAGTCAATTTATTGGCATGCGGTTGGCGTGCCGTCCATGATAAAAACTGCACAAGGATGTGCAGTTTTTATCGACAAGTTTTGTCAGGCTTACGCCTGCCGAAACATCGCATTATTAACTGCACTTTCTCACGCTAACGCGTTACGAAAGTGCGTAATTTTATAATTTCGGAAGTTGAAACTTCCTCAATATAAAATTATAAGAAGATTACAATGAAACAAACAAAACGCTTTTCAATGCGCAACAAACTGCTGATCATCTTCGGCCTTTTGATTTTAGCCGCAGGACTGGTTGAAGGCTTACTTGCCGTGAGCACAGCGCGCAAAGCCGTAACAGAAAAGGTCGAAACGCACCTTATTGACAAGGCGATGGATGTAGCTGAAATAATCGATGGGCGGGTAACCGCTTTTTTCCAATTTTTAGAAGGTATTGCTCGTATGCCTGCCTTATATGATTCGTCATATTCTTATAGCGAAAAAATATCTTTTTTACAAAAAGAAGCAGCTTTTAACGACAGAATAAAAGAACTGAATATAACTGATAAAAACGGAAACTTTTATTATCCGGGAGGTTCCGTTAATGTAAGCGACAGGGAATGGTTTCAAAAAGCTCTTTCAGGAAAAAGATTCGTTACTGAACCTTACATAGAAAGAGCGGGCGGAACACTTGTAATAACTTTTGCTATTCCCGTTTTCGATTCTACCCGCACAATAGCCGGAGTCTTGTCCGCTGACATCAAAGGCTTACAGCTATCTGAAGACATATCGGACATTGTAGTCGGACAAACGGGAGTTTGCTATATTTTAGGACTGACCGGAACAACCATTGCCGATAAAGACGGAGAATTAGTAAAAAACATTACTAATATCGGTGAAGAGGCTAAAAAAGATGCATCTTTCAGTTCTCTTGCAGCCTTCGAAAAAATAGCTGTTGAAATCGATGAACCTTCAATCGGTTTTTATGAATATAAGGGCGTAAGTAAAATTGCCTCATATGCCACGATGAAGACGACCGGCTGGACAATCATAATTAATGCCCCCGTAAACGAATTTATGGGAACCGTTAACGAGCTTAGGCTTGAAATGCTGATTATCGGAGCAGCCATCTTGGTTATTACCCTCATCATAGTCTACTTTGTAGCCCGTGCAATAGTAAGGCCGATAAAGGTTGCCGTTGCCGCCCTTAAAAACATTGCACAAGGCGAAGGAGACTTAACGGTGCGCCTGCCCGTCCACGGCAACAACGAGGTAACCGATTTATCGGAATACTTTAATGAAACTATTTCTAAAATAGGTTCGTCGATTAAGCAGGTAAGTCTTTCCAGCACCGATATGGAAAATATCGGAAACGAGCTTGCCAGCAACATGACCGAAACTGCCAGTGCGGTAAACCAGATTAGCGCGAACATAGACGGCGTTAAACAGCAGGCGCTGACACAGGCAGCAAGCGTTACCGAAACTGCCGCCACCATCGAAGAAATTGTCCGCACAATTAAGCAATTAAACAACAGCATCGAAACACAGGCTGCGAGCGTTGCCGAATCTTCCGCTTCCATCGAACAGATGGTCGCAAATATTGCGTCCATTGGGCAAACGCTCGGCAAAACCGACGAGGTTGTAAAAGAGCTGACTGCCGCAACAGGCGACGGCAAAGACACATTGGTAACGTCCAACAGCGTTACCCAAAAGATAGCCGAAGAGTCAGGGAGCCTGATAGAAGCATCCAGCGTTATCCAGCACATCGCCAGCCAAACCAACTTACTTGCAATGAACGCTGCCATCGAAGCCGCCCATGCAGGCGAAGCGGGAAAGGGCTTTGCCGTTGTCGCTGACGAGATCCGTAAGCTCGCAGAAGATTCGGCTACACAGGGCAAAACCATTACTGCCACACTGAAAACGCTCAGCGGCGAAATCGAAACGCTTTCGGCCTCGTCTAAAACCGTTGAAGAAAAGTTTAATGCCATTTTTAATTTGGCTGAGCAGGTCAAGTCGATGAGTGCCCGCTTAACCGAAGCCATGCGCGAGCAGGAAAACGGCAGCAAGGAAGTTTTAATAGCTATCAAGAACATCAATATGGTAACGACGGAAGTGCAAGCCGGTTCTGAAGAAATGCTTAAAGGCGGTGAAGGAGTCGCCGAAGAAATGCGGAAACTCGATGACCTGACCCGTGTTATAACCGAAAGTATGAACGAGATGGCCTCCGGCGCGGTGCAGATCAATAACTCGGTACAGGAAGTCAACGAGATCACGCATAAGAATAAGCGAAGTATTGAAAGTCTTGCTAGTGAGGTTGGTAAGTTCAAAGTTTAGACAAAAATAGAGCGGTATCTACGGCGTTGCTGCACAAAAATTAATCCTCAACGTATCAGAGGCTGCACGGATGCCGCCGGTTCCAAACAAAATCGAGTTTATGCAATAAACTCGCAGGCAAAGAATGTACAGGACGTACATTCTTTGTCGTGCCTGCGGGTGTTTTTTGTTTCACAAAAAACTCGCTATCAAGCAATAGACACGGGTGTCTATTGCTTGATGAGGTATCTACCTCGTCTATTTGTTAAAAGTCTTTTTGGTGTGCCGCATATCCTGTGCGGTGATTCCCCCTTAAAAATCCCCCGCTTAGAGGTACTTTTTCAAGCTAACATCCCGTCCTAGTTTTGGGCTTGGTTCTCCGTTATACTTGGTCCCGCAATTACAGCTTACGGTCAGTCCGGCTTACCTTATGCAGTAAGTCAGACTTACCTTATGCAGTAAGCCTGAGCCGGATGCTTCGATACGCCTAAAACCTTTGCGTATTGACATTTATCGCTTTAAAGAATAGTATACCACAAAAAAGAGAGGCATATTTTGAGAGCTGCGGATATTATCATAAAAAAGCGCGGTATTAAGGGTACTGCGTTTGAACCGCTCACGCGTGAAGAAATCGAATTTTTAATTAACGGATATGTAAGGGGTGCCGTTCCCGACTATCAAATTTCGGCATGGCTTATGGCCGTGTATTTTAATGGTATGAGCTTTGAAGAAACTGCCGTGCTCACCGATGTTATGTTAAAATCGGGATCTGTTATGGACCTTTCGGGGATAGACGGCGTTTTTATCGATAAACATTCTACCGGCGGTGTCGGCGATAAAATTTCGCTGCCGCTCGCCCCCATCGTTGCGGCAAACGGTATTAAGGTGCCGATGATGAGCGGCCGTGCCTTAGGGCACACCGGCGGCACCCTAGATAAGCTGGAAGCTATTACCGGGTACCGGACGGGGCTTTCCGGGAATGAGTTTAAGTCCTTTATCAAAAAGACCGGTTTTGCAATGACGGGGCAAACAAAGGAAATTGTTCCGGCTGACCGTCTTTTATACGCACTGCGCGATGTTACCGCTACGGTCGAATCGGTGCCGCTTATCACTTCAAGTATCTTATCCAAGAAGGTTGCCGAAGGTGCACAGGCTCTTGTGTTCGACGTAAAATGCGGTTCCGGCGCCTTTATGAAAACGCTTGAAGACGCCCAGTCCCTTGCCGTAAGCCTTGTAGGCACTGCAAAGGCAATGGGAAAAAGAGCTTCTGCCCTTATTACGGATATGAGCGAGCCGCTCGGAAGAACAGTCGGAAACTTTTTGGAAATAGAGGAAACCGTTGATATTTTAAGGGGCGAAGGCCCTGCAGACACCACAGCGCTGACCATGCATTTGGCGGCGCACATGCTAATGCTGGGCGGCAAGGCCCGTTCGGAGGATGAGGGGTTAGAGCTTGCACAGAAGGCCGTCGCTTCAAAAAAGGCGCTTGAGCTTTTTATGGAAAATGTGGAATTACAAGGCGGAAACCCAAAAACGCTTATGGAAGAATGCGGCAAGAGGCGAAGCCCTTATATGCAGGAACTGAGGGCCGAAGAAGACGGATATATCGAAGGCATTAATGCCTTCGATACCGGTATGGCAGGCGTATATTTGGGTGTAGGGCGCAATAAAACCGATGACGCTGTCTGCCCCGATGCGGGTATGGAAATCTTTAAGCATGCAGGCGATAAGGTAAAGAAAGGCGATGTTATAATGAAGGTCTACGGAAAAGACGAGCCGTGCTTTGAACCTGCTTTAAAGCTTTTAAAACGGGCGGTTACCTATTCAGCCTGTACTCCCGAAAAAAAAGCGCTTATCTTTAAGGTCATTACGCAGGATAATTTGACGGTATAAAGATGAAGTGGGAAAAAAAAGAAATCGGGAAGGAGCTGGTAGGCGAAATAGTTAAAAAATACGGCTGCGATTCTTTAACTGCCGCAATTTTAGTACGGCGCGGTATTATCGAAGGCGCCGACATTCTTTTTTATCTTGAAGATGATATGCGGTATCTATTGAGCCCGTTTTTGTTTAAGACGATGGAAGACGCCGTAGACCGTATTCTCGATGCAAAAGAAGAAGGCGAGAAGGTACTTATTTTCGGTGACCGGGATGTGGACGGTATTACAAGTACGACGCTTTTGTACGAAGCCTTTAAGGAGTTGGGGCTCGACGTTTCGTGGAGAATTCCAACGGGAGATGAGGCCTACGGTCTTTCGCTGGACGCCGTTAATAACCATGCGGCACAGGACGGAACGCTTATCGTAACGGTAGACTGCGGCATTTCGAACTTTAAGGAGATACAGGCTGCCAACGAATTGGGAGTCGATGTTATTGTTATAGACCATCACACCCCGCAGGAAAAGCTTCCTGCAGCCTCGGTTATCATAAATCCGCAGGTTCCAGAATGCGGCTACCCGAACAAAAACCTTTCAGGCTGTGCCGTTGCGTGGAAGCTTTTGACAGCCGTCCGCTTCGGAATGTTTCCGTTTTATAAACAACAAGTATGCCTTATGAATGTACGGCCGGTAAACGAGGCCTACGCAATCGAAGCCGTAAAACTTGTAAATATGGTGCAGACCGATAAAATCACCGAAACCGTTATTCCCGGAATGCTTTCCTTTGCGGAAACCAGGCTCGGCTCCTTTTTGGCAGGGCAGCAAATCTTTGTGTGGGATGCACCTTTGCAAAAAAAGCAGCTAAAAAAAATCTTCGGCAACGGGGTGGAATTTAACTTTTTCGATTTTCAAACCGAGGCGGCAAAGCAGTTTCCGCAAATGGCCTCTTTGAGTCTTTTACGGTTAAAAGAATTTTCCAAAATAGGTAAGTACTCAAAGGAAGCGCCGACGGAGATTGAAACCTTTGTAAATATTTTTATCACTTTTTTGCAGCAAAAAAATGACCTTTACGGAAAGAACTTTTCTTCCGAAATACAGCTTGCCGCCCTTTCTACCCTTGCAGACCTTATGGACTTAAACGGGGAAAACCGCATAATCGTACGGCAGGGCTTAAAAGCCATGAACAAAAAACCGCGGCTGGGGCTCTCGGATCTGCTTGCAATGCAAAAGCTTTTGGGCGCTGCTGTCGGTACCTACGAAATTTCTTGGAACATTTCGCCTTTAATAAACGCCGCAGGAAGAATGGGCCGTCCTGAAACCGCCATAGAATTGTTCTTGGCCGAAACGCCTCAGGAGCGGACACAAAAAGCACAAGAAATTTTTAAGATGAATGAAGAGCGGAAGCTTTTAGGCACAAAAGCGTGGGATCTTGCCCTGCCGCTTGCCAAGGAAAGCTTGAAGGACTATAACGGAAAACTCGTCGTTGCGGTAAGCGAGCAGTTTCACCGCGGAATAACCGGTATCCTTTCAGGAAGGCTTGCAGAGCATTTTAACCTGCCTGCCATAGCAGTCTGCATAAAAACCGACGGCACGGCAGTCGCTTCGCTGCGATCGGCGCGGGGCCTTAGGCTTTTGGATATTCTCGAACCCTATAAAGAACTCTTTTTGGATTACGGCGGTCATGACTTTGCGGCCGGGTTCGGTATAAATCGGGAAAACCTGCCTGTTCTTTTGGAAAAGTTAAAACAATTCTCTGCAGCCATACAGTTTGAAGTTGAGGATGCCGAGCGCATTATAAACATCGACGCAGAGCTTCCGCACGAATACCTAAAACCCGATCTTTTAAATCTCATCGATAAATTGGAACCCTTCGGTCTTGGGATGGCGCCTATCTGTTTTTCCGCAAAAAAAATAAAAATATTGAATGCGATGATTATCGGCAAAGCCGAACCGCTTCATCTTAAACTGAATTTGGACTGCGGTAAATTTAAATGGAACGGCCTGTATTGGCGGGCAGCCGAAAAATTAAACAAGGAATTTAAGACGGGGGATTATGTAGATATTGCATTCAATATTTCGCGCAATATCTTCAACGGGCGTATTACCCCGCAAATGACCATAATTGATTTAAAAAGGAGCGGAGAATGATAAAAAAACTATTGTCCTTACTGCTGGGATTCTGTACGGTTTTCAGCCTGTATGCAGGCGGAAATACGGATACGATTGCCAAAATGGAACCTCAAACCAAAAACGGAAAAGCTTATGCTATCGATATCCCGGATGGAGCGGAGCTAGGAGATTTTTTTTCGGTTAAATTTACCGCACAAAAAAGCATAGAACGGGCATGGATAACGATTTTTAATGCAGAAAAGAAAAATGTACAAACCGTAAAGGCTTTTCCGATAAATACGGAAAAAACGGAATGGGCTGCCGTTGCCGCGGCCGCCGTTTGGTGGAAGCCGGGCGAGTGGGAGATAAAGGCCGAAGCCGTTATAAACAATGCGCTGCTTGAAGAGATAAAAAAAATTCGTATCATCAAAAAAGAATTTAAAGAGATTGTGATGAATCTTAATGCAAAAAACACGGCGATAATTTATAAAAAAAGCCCCGAAAAGGACGAACAGCGGAACCGCTTAAACACCGTGCTAAAAACGCAGGATCAGCAAGCCCGCCTTTTTAACGGCCCCTTTGTACTGCCGTTTCAGATAACGCGCATAAGCTCCGATTTTGCCGAAAAACGGATATCGAAATTCTCTAACGGGAAAACTTCCGAAAGCCGGCATTGGGGAATAGATTATCCTGCACCTATGGGCACCGCCGTAAAAGCACCCGGTAACGGGAAGGTAGTTCTTGCTGAAAAAAGGATTGTAACCGGCTGGACACTGGTTTTGGAGCATCTGCCCGGCGTTTACACGCTTTATTATCATTTAAACAAGATTCACGTTATGCAAGGCAGTTTTGTAACACAGGGAGCCTTAATTGCGGAAGTCGGAACGACGGGCTTTTCTACCGGACCGCACCTGCATTGGGAGCTGCGCATAAACGAAATTCCTGCAAACCCGGCGCTTCTGCTAAAAAAGACCTTTTTTTAGATAGTCCCCTGCCCCCTTGTATTTACCTTAAAAGGGTGTCCGGTTTTGTGTTTTTTAACTTGTGGCGTAAAAAAAGAAAGAACCTTTGAAAGGAGGATAACAAAGGTTCTTTTGAAGTAGTATGTGTATCTTTTCTGTGTGTATACATAATATAGCAAGAAAACAAAAAAGTGTCAAGTAAATTTTAGAAAAATTTGCATTTTTTTGCTATTTTTTTGAAATAAATGCGGTTATAATGATGTTTTTAAAATATCTCCAATATTATACAACCGGTATCTGCACCGTAATGAACACCGTTTATCCTGCCTTGGGGCAGTCTCCTACATTATCGTGTAGGACACCCCTACATTACCGTGTAGGACGCTCCTGCATTATGCTGCAGCTGTGTGCTGCATTATGCTGCAGCTGTGTGCTGCATTATGCTGCGGGAGTGTCCTGCATTACCTTGACGTACACTCCGTCATTATACTGACGGCCGCACCGCCGTTATGTAGCCGGACTCTCCGATATTATCGTATCGCACTGTCCGATATTAGTGGCCGGATACCCGAAGCGTTCTGTTCGGCTGACCCTATTCGATGGCCCGTAAATACCCGTTCAGTTTTTCGATGCGCCGCACCGCTTCGGCGAGTTTTTCTTTTTCGCCTGCAATAACGTCCTGCGGGGCATTTTTTACGAAGTTTTCGTTTTTCAGTTTTGCTTCTATTTTAGCGGCGTTTGCCGTGTGTTTTTCCAGCTCTTTTTTAAAGCGGGCTTTCAGCTGACCGATGTCAACGGCTTCGCCGGTAACCAAAAAGGCTTCAAACCCATGCCCGACCGTGCCTATCGAAGCGGCGGGTTTTTGATCGGGCGCGGTGATAAAGTCGAGCTCCGAAAGACCTGATAACATTTTGATAATTTCAGCATTTTCAGGTGCGGCTTCGGCCGGGGAGTTTTTTTCGACATAGAGCGAAACTGTTAGTTTGAGCTGCGGGTCGATACCGCATTCGGTTCGGAGCGCCCGTATGTTCCGCACCAGTTCCTGCATGGTACCAAAGCGGGCGGCTGCCGGCTCGTCAATGCGGGCGGCGTTTTCTTCGGGATAGGCAGCTGTCATCAAAATATCGGCACGTTTGCAGGCTCCTTCGGCACAAAACTCAGGCAGTTTCGAGTAGATTTCTTCGGTAACAAAGGCTAAAAAGGGATGCAGCAGCCGCAGCGACTCTTCCAAAACCGCAAGCAAAACGGAGGCGGCGCGGTCTTTTTCTTTTTCGTCCCCATATTTAAACGAAAGTTTTGTGCCCTCAACGTACCAGTCGCAAAAATCGTTCCAAAAGAATTCGTAGACCAACTGCGAGGCCTCGTTATAGCGGTAAAAGTCCAGAGCCTGCCGCGCGGAAGCCGCCGTTTCGTTCAATTTGTGATAAATCCAGCGGTCAAGTTCTTTTAACCCGCTGCGGTCTACGGGTACGAGGGTTCTGCCTTCAAGGTTGCCTAAGATGTAGCGCGAGGCATTCCAAACCTTGTTTGCGAATTTGGAGCCGAATTTAAAACTTTCGTTATCGATGAGGATATCCTGCCCTTGAGCGCACATAAAGGTTAGCGTGAATTTCATTGCGTCGGCACCGTATTCGTTGATAACGACCAGCGGATCGATTCCGTTGCCGAGCGACTTACTCATTTTTCGTCCCTGCTTGTCCCGCACCAGCCCATGCAGATAAATGTCGGTAAACGGAACCCGGCCGGTAAATTCCAGGCCCGCCATTACCATACGCGCAACCCAAAAAAAGATGATGTCGTAGCCTGTCAAAAGGGCGTTTGTGGGATAAAAGCGGGTGAGGTCTTCTGTTTTTTCAGGCCAGCCGAGGGTCGAAAAGGGCCAGAGCCAGCTTGAAAACCACGTGTCCAAAACGTCTTCGTCCTGATGAACGGTTTCGGAAGCGCAGTGCGGGCACCGGACGATGTCGGTACGGCTTACACTCATTTTTCCGCAAGATCCGCAGTACCAAACGGGAATGCGGTGTCCCCACCACAGCTGGCGCGAAATACACCAGTCGCGTATGTTTTTTAACCAGTGCGAATAGGTGTTTTCCCATTTTTGCGGATAGAATTTGATTTCGCCTTTTTGCCATGCGGCCAAGGCCTTTTTAGCTAAGGGCTGCATTTTTACGAACCACTGTTTTGAAAGATACGGTTCTATGGTTGTTCCGCAGCGGTAACAGCCGCCGACCGAATGGGTAATTTTTTCTTCGTTTTTAAAAAGGCCGGCCGCTTCCAAATCCGCCAGAACGGCCTTGCGCGCCTGTTCGACCGAAAGGCCGCGGTATTTTTCGGGCACCTCGGTATTTAAGGTGGCGTCGGGATTTAATATGTTGATAACCGGAAGATTGTGCCGTTTGCCGACTTCCCGGTCGTTGGGGTCGTGCGCCGGAGTGATTTTTACGATTCCGGTGCCGAATTCCTTATCGACGTATGAATCGGCGATAACAGGGATTTTCCGCCCGGCAAGCGGCAGGATGACGGATTTTCCGGCGAGGTGCGTATACCGTTCGTCTTCGGGGTTAACGGCGACGGCCGTATCGCCCAAAAGGGTTTCAGGGCGGGTGGTGGCAATTTCTATCTTATTCGAACCGTCGGGAAGCCGCGCGCCGTCTGCAAGTTCATAGTAGATGTGATACATTGCGCCTTTTTTTTCGGTATGCTCCACCTCGTCGTCGGAGAGGGCGGTGCCGCACGAGGGGCACCAGTTGACAAGATAGTTTCCCTGATAAATAAGGCCCTTTTCGTATAGCGAAACGAAAACTTCCCGCACCGCCTTTGAAAGCCCTTCGTCAAGGGTAAAACGCTCGCGGCTCCAGTCCACAGAGGCACCGAGCCGTTTTAACTGTTCGGTGATGACGGCGTGGTGTTCGTTTTTTACTTCCCACGTCTTTTCGAGAAAGGCTTCACGCCCAATGTCTTTTCGGTTTTTGCCTTCCGCTTTCAGCTTTTTTTCGACGACATTTTGCGTGGCGATACCTGCATGATCGGTGCCGGGCACCCAAAGCGTTTGTTCACCTTTCATACGGTGATAGCGAACGCTTACGTCTTGCAGCGTGTCATCCAGGGCATGCCCCATGTGCAAAACACCCGTAACATTGGGCGGCGGAATAACGACCGTATAGGTTTTGCTTGTGTTTTCTTTTTCGACGGGCTTAAAACAGCCCCTTTCTTCCCAAAACGTATAAATTCGCTGTTCAAAATCTTTCGGATTATAGGCTTTTTCCAATTCTATCGCATTCAGTTTTTCAGGCATTTTTTTCTCCAACCATGCTTTTAAGGATTCGATTGTATCGATGTGTTTTTTTAAAAAGGGCATAATATAACAGTTTTCCGTAATTTTCAAGTGCGTGCAATGACCTGTTCCGCATCCGGTTTTTTCATTTTTTTTACATTTTTACCTTATATTTACCGATAAAATAAGTGCGACAAAAGCGCAACACTATTGCAAAAACAAAAAAAATAGTGTATGCTCTAGATTATTTAAATTAGGAGTCTATTATGAAAAAAGAACACAAGATTCTCATTTTCTTGTTTACGATTACAGTCATTTTTTTAATATCATGTAAATCGAAACCGCAGACGGTTCCCGGCGAAAAACCGAAACCGAAAGAGGGTCAAACTCAGGCGGCAGATGCCGAAAAAGCGCAGCTTCGTAATGAACTTGCAGCAATAGAGGGAGAAAACGGCAAGTTAAAAAAAGCAAGAGAAAAAGCCGTTTCACTGGGTGCAGATACCGTCTATCCTGAACTTTTAGCCGCTATCGACGAACTTGCGCAAAAGGCAAAAACCGATTCTGAAAACGGTAATTTAAAAGACGCCTTGGCAAAGTACAAGGAAGCGATTGAGCAGTATAATACACTTTCGAATATGCTTGAAAACAGTGCAATGCGCGAAGAAATAGAGCAAAACGATTTTAAGGGATTGATGCCCGAATATTACACAGAAGCTGAAGAGCTTTCGAAAAATGCTGCGCTTGAACTTGAAAATACTGCACCGAATTATAAAACGGTTAAAAAAAATGCCGAAAGAGCAGGAATGCTTTACGAAAAAATTCTTACTGCCGGATATTTCGGATCTGCAAAATCCATACGGGCGGAAGCACGAAAAGCCAAAGAAAAATGCGATTCCATTAAGGTTGCCCGCAGCAGAACGGAAGAATACAACAAAGCCGTTTTGACCTATAACACGGGAAAGGTTTATGCGGAAGAAAATAAATACAAAGAGGCATATAATTCTTATAAAACCGCAAGAGATTTGTTTTTAGGCCTGTATGACGAAGTATTTGTAAAACGTCAAGAAGCGTCGACCGCTATAGACGGCGCAACAAAAAAACAAAGAGAAAGTTCAAAACTTGCCCGCGAAGCCGACAAGGAAGCGCCGCTTGCCCCTGCTGCTAAGGGCTTTGAAAAAGACGAAAAACTTGAGCTGGAAGACAAATCAAGTCCTACAAGCAGCAAAATAGAAGAAATCGTACCCGACGAACCTGAAAACACGCCAAACGGTTCGGCCGGTAAATAATCTTTAAGGAGGGAAAAATGATGAAAAAAATAATCGCATTTTTATTATTAACGGCCTTTTTGCTGCCTGTTTTTTCAGTATCGTATGACGACAACGAATTTCAGAGAAAAAGCCGTGCTTATACGGCCTTGGCAAATAAATCTTTTGACGAAGGCGATTATGAGGCTGCAATCGAATACGCAAAACTAGCCGAAAGTTATGCCCAAAAGTCGGCCGATTTTATTCAAAAAATGCTTGCAAAAACCGAAGCCGAGCAGGAAATGAACAAGGCACGCACACGTTTAACATGGGCTAAAAAGAACAATGTTCCCGATAATTATCCTGAAGCCTACGCCGCTGCAGAAGACGCTGTAAAATCCGGCGACACCGCTTTCAAAAACGGAAGCTACGATGTTGCGGTAGTGTTTGCAAAAAAAGCCTTAAAAGCCCTCTCCGGCGTTAAGGCACAGGCGAAAAAGCCGGCCGCACCCGCAAAAAAGCCAGAACAGCCTAAAACGGTTGCTCAAAAGCCTAAAACACAGGAAAAACCTAAGACGGAGCCGAAAAAAACTGCTCCGGCGGCAAAAAAAACAGAGCCGGCTGTAAAAAAGCCTGCCGAACCTACAGAGAAAAAACCTGCCGCTCAAGAGGAAGCAGCTGAAACAAAAGAGAGCGAACCTGCTCCGGTTCCGCCGCCTGAGCCTGCCGCTCCTACAGAACCGGCGGATGAAGAAGTAACCATGCCCGATCTCCCCGCCGAATACCGCGTAAGGACGTGGCGCGGCGAAAAGGACTGTTTTTGGAATATTGCAGCCAACGATGCCGTCTACGGCGACCCCTTTATGTGGCGCAAACTGTATGAAGCCAATAAAAATAAGCTGCCCGATCCGAAAAACCCCGACTGGGTCGAACCAGATACCATTCTTGTCATTCCCAGCATAAGGGGAGAAAAAAGAAGCGGCTTATACGATCCTTCGGTGCTTTACAAGAGCTTACCGGATAAAGCTGCAAAAAAATAAACAAATTTCTATCAATACCGATTAAGGTTTTTTCCGCTTTAATCGGTATTTTTTATATGAGCTTTAAACGGCAAAAATTACCTCAAAACGGCTTTTTAAGGCTTGATAAATTGCCGAACTAGCTATATTTTTAAAAAAAGAGGATGTTATGAAAATATTCGATTTTACAAGCTTATTAGATCTTTTAATGGACGATAAAGAAGCCGCCAAAACCATTTTGCAAGAATACAAGGCTCAAGCCGAAACACATTTTTGTATCATAAAGGATACCGTAAGCCGTTTATGCGGCGGGGAAGAAGATGCAGCCTTACGTGAAACATTGCAAAAGGAAGCGCACCTTATTAAGGGCAGTTCCTTAAACATAAGCGCAGAGGCCTTGGGAAACACAATGCTGGAAATGGAAAAAGGTGCGAAAGATAAAACGAAGGAAGAACTTTTACAGCTGTCGGAAAAAGCCGCGGAAGACTTTAAAAACCTTTGCACCGAAATTGCAGCGGTACTAACCCCTGCAGGATAACCGCAAAATCGGCCGCCGAACCCCATGCAGGAACGGCGGTTCGGCCTAAAAAAAAAATTTAAAACAAAACCGCCGCGGGCATTGAACAGCCTGCGTAAAACAGAGCAGCCTACTTTACAAGCCCGAACCGCCCGAATGGGAACAAAATCAGGTTTACCGTGCCTAGCATCTGCCTGCTTTTGACATACTGCGGCCTTACATTCGTAATAAACGTAGGCGTCAGCGGGTCGCCCTTGCACAAATCTTCTAAATGGTATCGGTATTCGTGGCGCATATCGGTGGAATTAAAGCGGTTATCGCCCATCATAAAATACGCATCCTCAGGAATATATTCATCACCGGCGGGAAATTCATTCATATTACGCTGGCGGCTCCACTCCAGATAAAACAAATAGTTTTCCAGCTCTGCTATAACGGCGGCGCGTTCCTCATCGGCCGCAAACCGTTCGTCCGGTGCATTTTCCGCATACAGCTCGGCATTGCGCACAAAGAGCCTTCCAAAAGCCAACTTAATCAAAACACCCAGCTGGGCATTTCTCGTTTCATACAAATTAAATGAGCCCTCATCTATCACGGTCTTCCAATCCGTTAAAAAACTTTTAAACCACGAAAGCCCGCCGTCAGCCGTCAAAATCTTATCGGTAATTACGCCGTTATCTCTGGCCATATTGTTTACAAGATATTGCCCCTGCGACAAAAAGCCGTCCGCAGGTATGGCGGCATCGGGCTTAGCCCTTAAACGCCGCATTTTTTCGACAAGAGTGCCGGCCTCCCGCAGCGCCTCATCGAAATTAAGCGCCGCCCGCTGCGCCTCCGCCGACTCCATCTTGGCCAGTTCCTCGGCACTGACCTTTACCTCTTTTACATATTTAAACTCGGACGGCGGCAGCGCCTCCAAATTCCATTTTGCATACGCACTCTCATCGAATAAGGCAAAATCCGTTTCGCCTTTCTTTTTTATGTACAGCTTGCCGTCTACCAACATTACCTTCTCGCCGCTCACACCGACAATCCTTTTGACAAGCGGATCGGGCTTCACGTTTCCGTTTTTATCCTTATTGATGTTTACCGTCGTCAGCGTCAGCATTTGAATAAACTGCGAGGTAAAAAATTTAAGCTCGTTGTCCGGTTCGTCGTTATAATGCGGATTTCTGATGATGACGACATCGCCGCGTTTGTACCGATGCAGTTGATGAAAGCGGAAAGAAGAAAGCGGAAAAGTAGGCCCTGCCGTCAGTTTAAGCCCGAACACCCGATCGTTTACCATAAATTCCGGCACCATCGACTCGGACGGAATCATATACAGCTGAAAAATAAAAACATTAAACAGCAGTACAATACAGGCCGCCTGTAAAATTGCATCGGCCCAGTCCAAAAGCTCGAACAACACCGACTTTTTCTTTTTGGGCGCAGTTTCCTGCACATCGGGAAAATACCGCTTTGCCCGTTTCGGGTTTAGCCTAAACAGTAAGAACCAATTAAAGGCCACAAGAAAAAGCCAAAACAGGGCTAAAACCGCATCGAGCACATACAAACCGTCTACGATAGAAACCCTCGAAAGCACAAAACAGACCATTAACAAATACGGAAGATATTCGAGCGTTTTTTGCAGCACAAACAGCTTTTTCTCCGTTTTATCTTTAAAAAATGCAAACACGCAAAAACCGCTCCATGCGGAAAAGGCAGCGCCTAAAATAAGGCCAAGCCAGGCTAAACCCGTATTATTGCGTACGGCAAGCAAAACGGAAAACAAAAAAGTTAAAATCGAACTCGAATAAAAAAGAAAATTCATAACAGCTCCAAAGAAAAAACAGAACCCTCACGCATAAATAGGGCATTTTCGAATATTTAAAGTTTAAGGGCGGGCGCCCTGTCGGGATTATTCCGTCCGCTTTCATTTTATGAGCGGATATGATAACACAATTTTTATCTTTCGGCTATAGGCGGCAAATGCGGACAAAGACTGCGCAGGTTATTATAAAACTTATCTTCTATTTTTATACCGCCCGACGTCGCTCCCAATTTTCTATCCTTACGCATTGAACCGTGAAAATCGCTTCCTGCGGTAACGATAAGCCCCAGCTCCGCAGCCAGACCTTCCAGCCGCCTGCAATCGTTGTAGCGTGTGGAAGAATTCCACGCCTCAAGCCCCTCAAGACCGAGCGCTTTAAACCGTTTAACTGCATCGGGCAGCTTCGCCCATGAAAGATAGAGGGACATCGGGTGGGCCATTACGGGAACACCGCCTGCGGACTTTATCGCAGCGGCGGCTTCTTCAAAACCGGCATTGATTTTTTCTTCAAAAAAAGGGCGGCCCTTTGCAAAATATTTATCAAAGGCCTCCTGATTCGACTTTACCATTCCGTACTGCGCCATATACGAGGCAAAATGCGGCCGGCCTATCCCGCCTCGCACCGCCGCCTGAGGGCCGGCACTGCCGTTTCCGGCGGAATCGGGAACAGAATTCCCGTTTTCGGTGCGCCTGCCGCCGATTTTAGCGTTTATAAAGGCCGTCAGTTTTTCGTAACTGATATCGAAGCCCGCCTGCCGCATTTTTTCGATGATACGCATATTCCTATTTTTGCGTTCTTTTTGCAAATTTTCCAAAAGCTTGTCGAGAACGCTTGAATCCTTATGCAAACCGAGCCCCAACAGGTGAAATTCGCCGGGGTGCCAGTCTATACTTATCTCTACCCCGCGCACAAATAGAAGATTCAGCCGTTTTGCCTCTGCCTCCGCCTCAAAAAGGCCTGCCAAAATATCGTGATCGGTCAAGGCTACTGCCGAAAGACCGCTTTTTTTCGCTTCGGCCATCAATTCCTGCGGGGTAAAACTGCCGTCGGAAGCCGTAGAATGGGTATGTAAGTCAACCATAACAAATATTATATCAAAAAAAGTAAAAATATACTAGGTTTTTATTTACAAATATGATATACTTTCATGGAACGGTTGAAACAGGCTTGTATGCCCTGCTCGTTTTCCGTTCTAATTTTATTTTACAGGAAGTTTTAATGTTGGGAGGCTATAATGCCTAAGGCTATCCATTACAAGGCTAATTCCGTAATCTACTTTTCAGGCGATGTGGATGCGCGCGTGTTCTTGCTGAATACGGGAAATATTGCTTTAACCTCAGTCGATATAACAACAGGGTATCAGGTTACCGAATACATAAAAAAAGGGGAATTTTTCGGGGTAAAATCGGCTTTGGGAAACTATCCGAGAGAAGAAAACGCCATGGTTTTAACGGACTCTTTCGTTTATGCATTTACGGGAAAGGAATTTGAAGCATTTGCACAGACCAATGCAAGAATTATTCTGCAAATGATTAAGGTTTTTTCCCGTCAGCTGCGGGTTATTCACAAACAACTGGCCACCCTTTTGGACAGCGAAGAAGAGGCTGATCCGGAAGAAGGCCTTTTTAATGTGATGAGCGCTTTTTATAAGTCCCGCCATTACAACGCGGCGGCGCAGGTAGGTGAAAGGTATAAGAAAAACTATCCGGGCGGAAAATATCTGCCGCAGGTCGACCAACTGATGCGCAGCGCAGCCGGGGCGGCGGCAACTATGCAGCAGGCAACCGAAAATTTCAGTCCGCCCGCTCAAATGGCGGAAGCGCCGAATACAGGCGGCGATCTACTGTTGTCCTTTAATATGGCAGAAGACCTTTTTAAAGCCGAAAAATACGATGAAGCGTATAATCAATATCATATAGTAGTGGAAGCGGGTAATTCCGATGAAATAACCGAAGCCTCGTATATGGGGGCGGGAAAATGCCTTTATTTTCAGGCGGAATATGTACGGTGTTTACAGCTTTTAACTGGTTTTATTTCCAAAAACCCAAAATCCTTAAAAATAGCTGAAGCACTTATGTACTTAGGGCTTTGCTATCAGCGGATGGACCGACCCGATAAAGCTGCCGCTTTTTACGATAAGGCAGCTCTTTTGGCGCCCCCGCCTCTGGTGCCTAAAATAAAAGAGTTGCAGGAAGAATGCAATGCTATGCTAGGGAGTTAAGTAAGTATGTCCGATCCTTTTTCTTCATTTTCGCGGTTTGCAAAAAACTTTCCGAAAGGTTCTTTAATATTTTCCGAATTCGAGCCGGGCTCTTCCTTTTACCTGATTCAATCGGGACGAGTTCAGCTTATAAAAATCATAAGCGGTTTTGAAAAAAATCTCGACATTTTACAGCCGGGTGAAATATTCGGAGAAATGGCTATTATGGATAATTCGCCACGCTCGGCTTCGGCGATAGCCTACGATGATGTCATCGCCTTGGAATTCAACAAGGAAAATTTCGAAATTTTGATGCAGGGAAATCCTGCCATCGCCTTAAGGCTTTTAAAAACATTTGTGCACCGCATTTACACGCAAAAAAGGCGGTTTATGATTTTAACGATAGAAGATAAACCGACCAGAATTGCGGATGTATTTTTAATGCTTGACGAAACCGTCGCCGGTTTAGACCGCTCCACGGACGCTCGAACCTTTGAAATAACGATAGACGAAGTTGCCCGATGGGCAGGGCTATCAAAACCGGATACCGAAGACGGTATACGTAAATTTATCGATCAGGGCAGAATTTCGGTTTATGATGATAGGATTACAGTTCAAAATATGACCGATTTAATGCGCTATGTAAACACCCGCCGCTCTAAAGAGCATTACCTTATGGTCTAAAGTTCTAAAGGGATAGATAATGAAAATCAAAAAAAATGATCTTTTTTCCTTCGCTCTTACCGCATTTGTTATTTCGGCGGACCAAGTTTCAAAATTTCTAGCCGTAACATATATGGAGCCCTACTCCGTTTTCCGCTCCTTTTTCGGCGATTTTTTGATTTTACGGCTCGTTTATAACACGGGCGCCGCCTTCAGCATCGGTGCGGGGCTCGGCACCGTTTTGCGCTGGAGCGTTTTAGGCATTTTGCCTCTCGCTTTCTTAATCATTCTGATTATCGTCTATTTTAAACCAAATTATTTTACAGGCTTACAGCGATGGTTTATCTGCGGCATCATAGGCGGAGGCTTTGGGAACCTCTTAGACCGCTTTTTTAGAAGTAACGGCGTCGTCGATTTTATCGATGTAAAATTTTACGGAATTTTAGGGATGGAAAGATGGCCCACCTTCAATATTGCAGACGCCTCTATCGTTTGCTGCGGAATCGGACTTGCTGTAACCTTCCTCCTACAAGCCGTACAAAAAGGCGATGCAAAAAAATGACACAAAAGGCGATTAAGCACCTTCGGCTCCTGTTACTTACATTCTGTTTTATATCATGCAGGGCTGCGGGTAAGGAATATTCAAGGGCGGATTTAATTTTGGGCACAGCCTGCCGTGTGCGCATATTGAATGTAAAATCAGAAAAAAAAGCCAATGAGGTTTTAGACGCAGTTTTTTCGGAACTTGAAAGGCTTGATACAATTTTCGACGCCAATTCGGGAAACTCGGAGCTGGAAACCGTAAACGAAAAGGCCGGCATAAGCCCCGTACAGGTTTCAGAGGAGCTTTACGCGGTTTTGGAAATTGCCGCTGAGTTTGCAAAAAAAACCGAAGGAGCCTTCGACCCGGCCATCGGAGCCTTGGCTAAGCTATGGAATATAGGCTTCGATAATGCGAATGAGCCGCCGGCCGGCGAAATACGGGCGGTTTTACCCCTGCTCGACTACCGCAACATCGTGTTGCCGGATACCGGTATGGTTTTTTTGCTTAAAAAAGGTATGCGGCTCGATTTGGGCGGCATCGCAAAGGGCTATGCGGCTGACAGTATCTGCACTATTTTAAAAGACAATGGAATAAAAAACGCTCTTATCGATTTGGGCGGCAATATTTTAGCGATGGGGCAAAACCCCAATGGCGAGGCATGGAAAATAGGCTTACGGAATCCGAATATCGGCTATAATAATTCCGTCATCTGGATTGACGTACAAAACAAGTCGCTGGTAACATCGGGTAATTACGAGCGCTACTTTGAAAAAAACGGCCGTTTATATCATCATATTTTGGATAAAACAACCGGCTATCCTGTAGAAACGGATATAAACGCTGTTTCAATTCTATCGGATTCATCCGTGTACGCGGACGCTCTTTCTACCGCCTGTTATATTTTAGGCCCGGAAAAAAGCGCCGCCCTCTTAGCCGGCTTTGAAGATACATCGGCCTTTTTCTTTTTTAACGATAATTCCGTACTCCTTATCGGCAATAAAAACGTAAACTTTGCATTAACCGATCCCTCATTTTCCCTTAAAGAATAAGTGGAATTCCACTTAATCTCGTTTCAAACCTCTTAAAAGAAAATTAACGGAAAAAAAAGCTGTGCCTTTTTTACAAACACTTTAACAAAAAAGCCCGATATACTATAATCGAGATTATGAATCAGGATGCAGTAAAAAAAATATTATTGGAAACCGAAGACACGGAACTTGAATTTTCAGTTATTTTTACAGGCAAGACCAGCAAGAAGGTAAACGGACTTTATAAGCCCGATACCCACGAAATACTGTTGCACAACAAAAATTTTTCCAACGATAACGAGCTTATCTACACGGCAATTCACGAATATACCCACCATAAGCAATGTGAAAAGGACGGCGGCTTTTATTCTACCAGAGTTCACACACCGAAATTTTGGACGGAATTTCATCGTTTACTGGAAAAGGCCGAGCAAAAAGGATTTTATAAACTAACCGTAGAGCAATCGCCTGAGCTTTCAGCTTTGACCGAACAAATAAAACACGTTATCATGGCTGAAGACGGAAAACTCATGAGGGAACTCGGCCGGCTTTTAGGAAAGGCGAGAACCTTGTGCAAACAAGCCGGCGTCCGCTATGAGGACTATATAGACCGCGTTTTATGCTTGCCCCGCCCTGCCGCCGCCGCAATGGAAAAAATAAGCGCCTACGATGTAAACCCAAATATAGGGTATGAAGCGATGAAAATAGTCGCGAATATAGGAAACCCCGATAAACGGCGCGAAGCCGAAAATCTTTTTCTTGCAAAAAACAGCCCCGCGGCCGTCAGAGGAAAACTTGTTCCAAAAAAAGAAGAAGACCCCCGCAGAAATTTGGAAAAAGAAAAACGCCGTTTGGAAAAAACCATTTTAAGCTTGCAGGCAAGACTCGAAAGCATAGAAACCCAGCTTGCAAATATGCCGGTTCAGGCCTTTATCATAGCCCTCGTCCTTTCCCTTGCGCTCCTTCGGCCCCTGCATGCGCAGGATAAAAGCGGAGGTTCAAGCATTCCTGAAATTCCTTCTATACCGAACATAGAAATTCCTCAAACAGGCGCTCCCGTAAAACCTACAATCCCAAAACCCTTTAAAATACGCCCCCCCAAAATAGACAAAACCGATTATAAAAACAGTCCCAGCTATCTAAAACCGTCCGATTATATCTCCTTTTTAGAAAAAACGGAAAAAGGCGGCAAACTAAAAATGCTTATAAATGAACAAATTACCGCCGGCGCAGCAGACGAAAATATTTTAAACCTCATCATAGAAAATTTTAACGCTATTGATATGGCGGACAAAGAGAAAATCCGCGCCGTCAAAGAGCGGCAAAAAGCAGCCATACAGTTAAAGGTATTTAAAATAAACGGTAAAGACATATCCGCAGATTTTTCAGAATTTAAAGTATCGGTTTTAACTGAAAATAAAGATTTTTTAGCTGTAGGCGAAGCGAACGGCAATAATCAAAACACGGATAGGGAAGAACTTTTTATTTTTGCAAAAAAGACGGCAGCGGAAAAATATAAGCTGTTCATCAAACTAAGGCAGGCTGAAAAATACGCCTTTAGCCCGCTGTATAAATTCGAACGTTATTCTCCGCTTGAAGCGGATATTATAAAAAATATGATTGTTGCGCAAATAGAGAACAAAGACTTGTATTTATTACTGATTTTTAATATGGAAGGATAAAAAAGAAGACTCGTTCAAAAGGAGGATAATGAACGAGTCTAATGAAAAACAGTGTGTATCGTTTGTGTGTACGTGCAGTTTATACAAAAAATGAAAAAATGTCAAGCGGTTTTAAAAAAATATTTTGATTTGCATAAAGGGAACTTCTAAAAATTTCAGTTTTTTAGAGATGCCTCATCAGCAAAGCTGATAACGAGTTTTTTGTAAGTCCTTATATATCAATGACTTACAAAAAACATCGCAAGTTAAATCTAAGATAAAGGGAAATATAAAAAGGTTTCAGCATGTATAAAAAACAAAACCTTAATCTAACCGAAGGCGTTATCTGGAAAACCTTAATTCTTTTTACGCTGCCCATTTTGGCCGGTAATTTTTTTCAGCATTTATATACAACCGCCGATGCGCTAATCATTGGAAAGTTCACAGGGAAGGACGGCCTTGCCGCAATAGATTCGATATACAGCCTTTTAAAGCTGCCGTTAAACTTTTTTACGGGGCTTTCGATAGGCGCTTCTATACTAGTATCGCAGCTATTCGGAGGAAAAAAACAAGCCGAGCTTTCAGACACGCTTCATACGGCAATAGCCCTTACCTGCACTGCAGGAATTTTTTTATCGGTTACCGGCGCTCTTCTTTCGCCTTTTTTATTGATTATGATGGGCGTACCTGAGGATATTTTTGAAATGACCCTCAGTTATGTGCGCATTTATTTTGCGGGAATGTTTGTTTCGATGTTTTACAATATAGGCGCGGGTATTTTAAGAGCAATGGGAAATTCAAAAACACCCTTTTATGCACTCATCGTTTCATGTATTATCAATATTGCGCTTGATTTAATTTTAGTAGGCTGTTTTACTTGGGGCATCGGAGGGGCGGCCTTTGCAACGGTCATTGCGCAATTTTTAAGCGCCGTAATTATCTTTGCTGCCCTCTTAAACAAAAACGGACAGGCACCGCTTCATCTTTTAAAAATAAGGATTCACCCTTTTTCTGCAGCGGCAATTACAAAGCTCGGTCTTCCTTTGGGAGCTCAGTCGGCATTTTTTCCCATTGCAAATATGATTATTCAGGCAAAGATTAACAGCACAGGAACATATAATATAGCGGCATGGGCCTTGTGCGGTAAGCTAGATTTTTTAATTTGGGTTTCACTTGAAGCGATAACATCTTCAGTGTCCACCTTCACTGCACAAAATTACGGGGCAAAAAAATACGGCAGAATAAAAAAGATTACCTGCGCAGGTCTTGTTATGAGCTTTTGCCTTATCGGCTTTATCAGTACGATTTTATATTTTTTTAATGTTCCTTTAGGGAAGCTCTTTATAAGCGCCAAGGACTACGGCATTTTGAGTATGCTGGAGAAACTTATGCATATCCTATCACCCTTTTACATTTTATTTGTTTTTGCAGAAATTTTTTCGGTCATTATCCAAGGTACAGGCGAAACGTTTAAGCCTATGCTTTTAACGCTGCTTGGAATATGCGTCTCCCGCATCGTGTGGATACTTTTTATTATCCCGAAAATTTCTTCTATCGAAATAATTATATGGGCATTCCCTTTATCGTGGACTTTTACCAGCCTTATATTTACGGCATATTATTGTATAAGAAGCAGGATGCTTATTTTCAGCCGCTAAAATAGCGCGGCTGAAACACGCTGCCTAGTTTGCAGAGCAAACATCGCTTATTATATGCACTTTTTCATTTCATTGCAAAAGTGCGGAAATTCAACAGTTTCCAAAATTGATATTTTGTTCAACTGTCGAATTTTAACGGATGCTTATTTTCAGCCGCTAAAATAGCGCGGCTGAAACACGCTGCCGAGTTTGCAGAGCAAACTAAATACCTTCTGCCCGTTTAAGTTATTCGGCGGGTTTGCAAAAGTTCATCCGAATAATTTAGATATTGAAAACGGAAAAGCCTTTATGCAAAGGTTGTGTACTCTGTAAAAAAATTGCAGGCACTAAAAGAAAAAAAACAGCCTTTTGCGTTTTAGGCTTTCAGTAATTGAAATACCTATTATCGGCACTGCTTCGGCACCGGCTTACGGGAAAAAAAGACACGGAGCTTTATGGAAAGTTCCGTGTCTGTCCGATTCTACTTTACAAGGATAAATCGTTAAAGCTTGTTTTGTTTTGCGTCTAACCTTTTACCCTTTACCGCCGCCTTAAAGGAACTGTCGTACATCGCTTCAGCGGAGATGGCAGGCAGATAGTAGGAGCCGCCGTAGGTTACCGTACCGTCAAACTTGAACGTCTTGGAAGAATATTCATTTAATGCAAAGAAGGTGTAAATATGGGTATCCCTTATATCCTGATAATCGAAGGCGGCTCCGGCATTTTCTTCCTCTTCTTCATCATCGGATAGGCCGAGCCTCATATTCGTAATTTCCCAGCCGGTGGGAATGGGAAGAGAGGCGGCTATATTTTCTACATCGAAAGCGGTGTTGTTTCTTACCGTAAGTTCTATCTTAAACCGATCGCCTACCGACAAGGCTTCAGGAACGGTTTGGTTTCCGTCAGCGTCAAAGTATACGGCATGCAGGTTCAAATTCTTGCCTGAAGTTTCTTCTTCACCCGGCGCAAGCCTTCCTTGCACGGTAATTGCAGCATGCATCGGTGTTTTTCCTGTATTGCGTATCTCGATTTTTTTAGTAAGCTCTTCACCGACAGGAATTTCATAAATGCGAGAGCTTCCTGAAAGCGTATCTTTTATGACGTTTGTTTCAGTTTTGATTTCGTATTCCGTTTTTTTCGTTTTATCGAAGGCGTAATGCGGGGCAACCGAAAGAAGAAGCCACGCAGTTTCCTGAGTGGAAAGCCACCGATCGCTTGAAGATATTGCCGCAAGATGCGGAATTATTTTTGCAGATCTGTCGGAAAGCCCGCATATTGTACAGGCATTGAGGATTAAGGCCATATCTCTAACGTCCGAAGAGTAGTTTCTTCCGGTGTGCCGATACGAAGACGAAGGCAGCGGCACTTTTTCAAGTAAGGCAGCGGCAGTTTTTGAATGACCTGCAAGGGCATAAGCGTTTGCAAGCAGTGCGACCGAAATGCCGTTTAAACTGCCTTCAAAGCTTTTAAGACGGTTCATTGCCCCAATTTCCGGTTTGCCTGCAAGGGCAAGGGTGAAAAGCCTGTAGGCTTGGTCTTCAATATGATCGATATATGTTGAAGACCAGTTTGCCGCCTTTTCCTTTTGATAATTCAGCCAAGACTGATAAATGCCCGAATTTACTTCATAGCCGGCTTTTTTCGCTTCCGTCATAAAGTGCCCCGCATAATTGGTAGCCCAGCTGCTTTCACTGTAACTGCCGGGCCAGTAGCTGAAAGCACCCGAAGCGAGCTGGTAACCGGCATATCGGTTCAAAACGGAGATAACATTTGTCTTTGTTTTTTCGATTTCGGTTTTATCCAAAACCAAAATATCCGGCAAATAAATTTGCGGGAAGGCCTTTGATGTTATCTGCTCTAAACAACCGTACGGGTATTGTAAAAGATATTGCAGCCTGTTTTCAAGACCGAGAGACGGAAACTGCGAGATTTCTATTTTAAGCTGCCGCGCTCCCTTTTCTCCCTTTAACGGAACGGTTTTAGAAACGCTTTTCCCTTGAGCTACGGTAAGGCTTTCCGTGGAGGAAAACGGCAAACCTCTTGAAAGGACATCTATTTCGGTAAAGGCCTTTGCTTTTTTTGCAATGCCGCCGGCAGAGGCTTCAACGTTGAATTGCGCAATTCCCGATTTATTGGTTTTTATTTCGAAGATGACCGAAGCATCTGCGTTCGCCGCAACCTTTACCTGTTTTTCCGCCGAAGTCTTAACCGCGCCTTCGGCTTTTAAGGAAACAAAAGCCGTTTTTTCGGAAGCTGTTCCGTTAAACACGGTTACGGGCACCTGCACTGTTTCATCCACACCCAAGGTACGCGGCAGTGTCGGCATAACAATAAGGTCGCTTTTTACTCTTACGCTTTGCTCGGCAACGCCGTAGGCGCCGTCCTTTCCCGCCACAGTCATAATTCTTACAGCCCCGATATACTGCGGCATATCGAATTCGATTTGCTTTTTCTCACCGGCCTTTAATTCGTATGGTCCGAAGAAAAAAACGACCGGCTTAAAGCGTTCAGCGTTTTTGCTGCCGCTTTTTTCTATATCAGAACCGCCGCCTACGGCCAAAAGCGATTCTATTTTTCCGCCGTATGCGCCTATAACGTAATTGTAAATATCCCATGAACGAATTTGAGAAGATTCTTTTCGGTAAAAGCTGTTCCATGGGTCGGCTTGAGAAAAAGCCGTTAAACCGAGCAACCCCTCATCCACTACGGCGACGGTACAAGTCATAGCCCTGCCTTTTTCTTCGCTGATGATAAAAGATGCCTTTGCGTTCGGCTCGAATGCTTCGGCTGCCTTTATGACGGGACTTATACGCGAGTTCTTATTTTCAATCATTACGGGGCTTATGCCGTACATGCGGATAGGAAGACTATTTTTTGTCTGCATGTGCTCTTGAATAAGGCTTACGTGCACGTAAACATTCGGCGCCATCGACGGCGACAGTTTAAGCTTATAAGCGCAAATGGAGCCCTCCGTTTTTATCCATTCCTGTTTTAAAACATGCCCGTCTTTTTCGACGGTTACAAGCGCCCGCGCTCCCTCGTAGCATGGAAAGGTTATCTCGGCGGTTTCGTCGGCATAGTACTTGGTCTTTCCTGCCGTAACCGTCAGCATAGCCGCACTATCCTCATCGTTTGTCTTTCGGCTTGCCCAACCTGCCCAGTCAAAGTAAACGATTTGAGCGGAGCTATGCCCGCCCTTTTCATCATAAGCGGCAATAAGATAACGTCCCCAATCACCGTCATCTATTTTCAGTTTTAAATTTGCAGCGCCGTTTTGCGCGGTAATATCCCAGCTTTTTATAAATCGTGTATTACGGGCTGAGGTATAATTGGTTTCTTCGTAGTCAGTCTCCCACCACCAAAACCATTCAAGCTTATACAGCTTTACGGTAATATCGGCCTTTCCCTTTACAGGATTTCCTTCAGCGTCCAGCAGAACAAAATGAAGGTTTTGCTCGCGGTCGGTGTAAAGCATATCTCTGTATATATCATCGCTCTTCGGAATTTCCATTCCCACATACCGGCCGTAAGGAGAATACGAAAAAATCTTATTTTCGCTTGAAAATACGCCGGATGGTTCGTAAATCCTCGTTTCAAAAACGGCCTTGAGTTTGCCCGGTGCATTAGAACCCGTTTCAAAATCGGCGAATTTCGTACCGAAGTCAAGGTTTAATTCAGCCTTTCCGTCCATATTCAAATTACCGCTCCAAATTTCGCTTTGCTCGGATTTTACCTGCCTTTCGGGATTGATAAAATTATAGTTTTTATATTTTTCAAAAGGACTTTTATCCGGAATAAACCGTGCGGCAATTTGCGCCTTTAAACCGGACGCCTTGGCTCCGTGAAGCCACTCCCCGCTTAAAGTAACCGGATTACCGCCTGCAGAAAAATATCCTTTTTTAGGTTTTAAATCGATAAAAAGACGGTTCGGAATAATGGTTTCCACCTTTACAGACTTTGTCCACGTCTTCCCGCCTACGGTAACCTTTGCAGACCATGTTCCCGTCTTTGCATTCTCACCCGTTTTCGTATCTATTCGGTAAAACCCGTCCACCGAAGAGGTGAACACCTTATAATCATTCTTTTTACCGAGCGGATCCTCCAGCGTAAACTTAACAGGATAATCTTTCGGCAAAGTTTTTTCCGAATCCTGTAAAATAAACACCAAATGAATATCGTCGCCGGGACGCCAAACACCGCGTTCGCCGTAAATATATCCTTTCACTCCCGCTTCAGAACTTTGCCCGTCAACATCGAAATGGCTGGTAGAAAGCGGCGAATCTCCGCCGACCCGTATCCAGTTATACAGCCCGCTCTTTTCCGTCTGCACAAAATAAGCAGCCGACTCCTTGTTCGGCAGCATTAAAAGCCCCTGCGAATCGGTCTTTCCAGATTCAAGTTCCTTTTGAGCATAGCTGAAAAGTTTAACAGTAACGCCGTCCATCGGATTACCAGAAACAAGGTCTGCACAGGCGATATACAATTTGCCTCTTTTATCTTCCTTTACCGAAAGCCCTATATTGGAAACCAACGCCGAGCGCACAGCAACACAACCCTTATTATAAGACGGAAGATAAAAGGCGGGATGATTCGGGTTTTCTCTCATACTCCAGAACCGGTCACGCTCATCTTCCGTAAGCTCTGCATTCTCCCAATAATCGGCTTCCGCACTTATAAGCCTTTCAATCTCGGTGATATCCTTAGGGAAGGGCAACTTCGAAAAGTCCTCCGCCTTTGCAGAAGATTCATACATACTGTGCTTTTTCGTAAAACTGACCCGCAGCTCGAACATACCGCCTGGGAACTTTTTTACGAGCTTGGTCAAATCGAGGCGGCGCACCACATTTTGATTTCTCATAGCGGCATCCCATTCAAAATCGAAGCTCTGCCGCCACACCGGTTCCCCGACCCGCTCAAGCTGGTAGTAACCGCTTAAAGTATTTGTCTGCAAAAATTGAAGCATATTTTTATCAAAAATCTGAAAGACTTCAATCATAAGCCCTCTAAGATTCTTTGTGGAAACCAAAATGCCCGCATTATCTTTTGAAGGAATAATATTGCCGGTTTTCGTAAAAGCGATCTCCGGTTTATCCCATTCAACGATAACGGAAAATTCGGCGTTTTCGGCCAAGGTCTTTCCGCGTACATTTTTTACGCCCTTTGCAATACGCACCTTCGTATCGTCGGCCCAAATGCCGTTTTGGGAAAAAAGCTTGAGCTTATGCCCGTCAATGGTATACCGGAAAGATACGGCCGACTGGGAAAATACTTCTACAAGACCCCGTAAATCCTGAAAAGAATCGAGGGCATCAGAAAAATTGATTTCTATTTCGTTATACGATACCTTCTCAAAGGACATAACTTGAAAAACTGATTCGGCGGCAACGGTAAAAGACTTTGAGCCTTTAATATCGCTTCCAAGGCTCTTTAAATCCCATTTTACCACAAGGTTTTGAAAAGATTTTTTTCGTTGTATGTTTTTTATGCCGAGTTTATACGCATTCGGCGCTGCACTTTGTTCTATTTGAACGGTTAAATCTTCTGCACCCGATTCACCTTCCAGCGAGGCAGACACAAGCTTTTTTACCGTTTCCGTTTCCATCGGAATATCGGTTTCGCCGACGGCTTCAAACCGGAACATGTTTTCCGTTTTTTCCTCCGGTATCAGGTTTGCAAAAGAAAGCGTAAATTCCGGCGGCGAAATGGAAAAGGTTTTTGTAAGGCCGCGGATATTCGGCTTATTATCCTGCAAAAGGCCGATGTCCGCATTTAATGTTAATTCCTTTTTAAAATCGTAGGGTTCCTCCGGCGTAAAAGAAACGCTGTTTGGCTGCGAAAGTGTCCACACGCCTTTTACGGCGGGCATTAACTTAAACGCCTTTTCGATATTTTCGGGGTGCTGTACCTCCGTTTTAAACACAATATTAATCGGCTCAAGGCGCTTTAAGCCCGAATAACTAATATTTTCAATATCGTCAAACGCGTTTTCTTTAAACGCTTCGGCTTTTTTGCAGCCTGAAAACACAAAAACCGCTGCCGTAATACCGATGACGCACAGCGCAGAGAATCGCCTAAAAAGTCTTTCTTTTTTCATAGGCGGCATTTTATCATAACGGATAAAAAAAATCTATATTCATATCGCTTCCATATCGGCTCTCAAAATGAGCACTGCAAGCCGTATTTACTCTGCCTTTCGTATTTTTAAGCGGTACAATCTTGTGTTGCTTAAAATAAACAGTCCCTTGATTTATTTAACCGTTACCGCTATAATTCGGATGTGAAAGGCTTTTGGGTATCTTATGTTTACGGATAAAAAAATAAGCTATGAAGAATGCACGCGCATACTAAAAACGCAAAACGATATTCACAGTTTAAATTTAAGCGGTTTGGAATTTACTGGTATGGATTTTTCGAACAAACGCTTTACGGGCTGCAATTTTTCAAATACGAAATTTATTCAATGCAGCTGCAAGAACCTAAGACTGCGGATGTGCTTTTTTCAATTTGCAAAAATAGAAAATTGCGATTTTCAAGGCTCCGATATACAGTTTACCTCTTTCAGCGGAGCAGAAATTATAAACACCGGCTTTAAAAATTCCGAACTTATTCAAAACAACTTTAACGGAATACGGACATTCAATGTAAATTTTAACGATTCGGACTTATATAATTCCCGTTTTATGTTTTCTGCGCTGGAACAAACGCTTTTTCAAAATTGCAATATTACTAAAACGATATTTGCAGCCGCAGCCGAAAAAGATGTTTCTTACAAATCATCGAACACGCGGGAGGCGGTTTTCGATATAGGCAGAGGAGTTGCGGAATGAAGGTCTATTTTCATTTTTCACCGTCCGTATTTGCGAATTCGTATCTTATCGGGAACGAACAAACAAAGGAAGCACTCATCATTGACCCTTGCAAAATTACGTACAAAATAATCGATCAGATAGAAACGAACGGCTTCGATTTAAAGGCTGTTCTGATTACACGCAGCCACGACCGTTCAAACGAAAACGGCACAAAAACCATTTTAAAAATTTATCCTTCGGCCGTTTATGCGGAAAATTCGGATATCGACGGAATAAAAACGCAAACGCTGAAAGGGGACGGCATTATAGATGCGGCGGGATTTAAAATCAAATATTTTTCCATTCAAGGGCATGCCGTTATTTTCCAAATCGAAAATATTATCTTTTCAGGCGAAGCCCTGTCTGCAGGCATGATACAAAAAATGCCCGGCCTTTACGCGCTTAAAAATTTAAAAACGAATTTGCAAAACAAGATTATGGCGCAGGCGGACGAAACGATAATAATGCCCGCCTTCGGCCCGCCGACTTCCGTCGGGGCGGAAAAACAATTTAATAAATTTCTTATTGAAGATACCGAAAGCAAAAAGGAAAATTTCTTCTAAATGAACCGGTGTCTTTTTTTACCCGATAATTTAATGGCCGTGCTGTACGAAGAGCAGCGCCTGATACAAGGGATTTTGGATTTTCCGTTTAGGAAAACAATCCCGCTTTTTAAGACCAAAAAAGATTTTGATGTGCTTACCGTTTTTCCGCCCGTGTTGTCAGGAACCTGCGTGCTCCGCCCCTGCGGCTCGGCCGATTCGGACGAGGGCTTTATTCTGGGAGATGCACGCAGCGAGGGCCCGTATATAATGAGTATGCTGGATACCTTAAAGCAGGCGACAAAAACAAGGGTTTTTTCGACCTTGCATTGCAAAAGCTGGTACTATGCAGATGTGGAAATTACCGAAGATCCGGAAACCCACCTTGTTACATGGAGCATAAAAAACAAGCGCTGGCACAAGGCCGATTAAAACCGCCTCCATTTTAGGCCTAATAAGCAATTCTTACCGCAATGGTAAAATAATGTTTAAATTCTTTGCCGAGTGCATTTTTCCGCCATTCGGCAAGCTGCCGTCCTGCTTCTTCCCGTACTGCCTGTTTTTCCGCATCGGTTAGCGAATCGAAATCCTTATCGACCCACAGGGCATCTATCTTACTATAAATGTTTTTGTTTATGCCGGAATTTATATTCGCTTCAAACACATAGCCTATTTTAAACTGCATATTGCCGCCCGTCTTTAAAATTGGAAAATGAAAGCCTACATCCAGCCCGAGTTGATTGACGTACTGAATAGTTTGCTGGCGTAAAAACGGCGTGGAAAACAAAAAGGCATGCTCTTTATTCCTTGTACCGCCGCTGTCGTCCGGCGTCGTAATTGTCGCATGGTTAAAAACCGAACCGTCCGTCGTATATTTTTTTGAAAGGTAATCCTTTAACAGCACAGGGTCATCTATGCTTTCGGAAATATTGGCATGGCGGATAAAGGTATTAAAAAGGTTTACGGTCAGGCCCTCCAGCGGGGTAAATTTCAGCTTAAGATTAAACCGGTCGGAGTTCGGCTGTAAGTTACTACCCAAAGGCCGGCCGTCATGGGTATAGTTTTGCCGATTTTGTGCCGTAAACAAAAAATTATCCACATGCGTGTACGTATACGGCAGCACAAAGGTATAATTAAAATCGACCGAGGTAAACCAATGGGTTTTAGGCATCGTATACGAAATGCCGAACTGACCTGCCATTCTGGCCTTTGCATCTTTTTTAAATTTCACTATCTCATTAAAACCCATATCGTCGGCATACAGAGCTCCATCCAAACGCATACCTTTTAACGGCTTTATCGTAAATGTAACGCCGATTAAACTATTGTCAGGGAAATCGTACAGGCCCTGCCCTACAAAATAAACGGAAAAAGGAACCAAATAAATAGGCTCAAACCTTCCGCCGTAAATTATAGAATCGACAATACCGAAAGAAAGCCACGGAAGCGGGCGTACAGTTAAAGAATGAATGGCCAAGAATTTGCCGGGAGAACGATTGTTAATGCCGCCGTCATCGGTCGCGGTAAGTGTCAAAAGAGCTTGATTATATGTCCATTTTTCTTTATTGACTACAAAAACGAATTGTCCTTGATGAAGGGCTTGAGAACCGACTAGAATATTGCTACCGTAAAACGGGCCGAAATCCGTACGGGCAATGCCGGCCGTAAAATAATATTCGGGGGAACCTATTGCAACCGAAGAATTCAAAACGGGTAAGGCGTAAAATGGGCCGACCTTTACCCCATCTTCGGAAATATCGTGTTTAGAATACTGAAACATCGGCTGCGGCGAATCGGCTGGAAGCACATTAGTCAGATAAGCATTAAAATTGGCGGCAATACTCAAGTACTTTGCCATCTGATAGTTTATGTCCACAAACGGCGCAATCAAAAATTCCCGCTGTTTTGAAGGAACTTTCAACCCAAGCTCCGCTTTACCGCCGAAATGAAATATTTTTTTAGAAATTCGCTCATAATGATAGCGGGCTGTTCTTTGCTGCTGCTCATCGCCGTTTTCCATCACAATAGACAAAATTCTTTTTATTTCCTGAATGGGAAAGGGTCGAATGGAAGGCGGATCGTTTATCAGTCCTGCATTTTCCCAAACCGTCAAATCGTCATAAAAGGGGTCAAAAACATCTACTGAAATTTGGGCAAAAACTAAAAGTCCTATCAATAAAAAAAACGTAATTACTATCTTTTTTTTCATATAAACCTCGCCTTAAAAAAACTAAAACAATCAGCGGATAGAATAAATTACAGATGTTTGAAATGCAACGGAATGGCCGCTTACACGCCCATTTGCTGCCGTCCACGAAAAAGAGCCGTTTATATCCAGCCCTTTTAAAATAGTATAACCTGCAGAAATTTGAAGCGTATGGAAAAAAGCCGCCTTACCCGAAGGTGTTTTGTATTTTGCCATTTCGGGAGTCTGTTTTGTCGGATAATATTCATCACCCTTTGTACCAAAAAATTTGTCCTCGTTTTCGCCCTTTGCAACAAAGCGGTATGTAAAATCGGCATGGTACTTATGAGGCAGCACCAAGGCCGTTTTTAAAAAAGCGGTTATTGTGTCGGGGCCGTAGGGGTTTGCAAGCCAGTATTTTATTTCCGATTTGTCGTAGGTTTCGGACGCATACACATTTTCTTTTCTGTGCGCATAAAAACTGGTATGTTTTTTATACCCGATATACAGCCACGGGTCGGCATACATTCCTTCTGCGGTAAACACAAGGTGCCCGTATTTTATCGGATGAATATATTCAATGCCGGCCAAACCGCCCATGCTGTTTGGAACATGGGAAGAGCCGCCCTTTAATTCCGAAGGCGTTTGGAATTGATTCATACCGAACTGTCCGTAAAGGCGCACATTTTTTACGGGAACGATGTTGATATCGAGCCCAAGCTGGCAGCCTATCACGCGATCATCTTTTTCTCCATGTTTGACATACGGCTCCTTCCATGCAGCGTAATTATGAAAAATCATAAACGGATTTAAGAATTTCGGATCGAATACGGAATCGAGGATAAGCCCTTCGTGAATGGTAATGGCAAACTGTTTTACCGGACGCACCGACACTTCATGGCTTATAAAAAACCGCTGCGGTTGCAATTCCGCTACCGTAAGATCAACCTTTGCATGTTTGAAAAAAAGCGAGGCATCGATAAAATCTAGCCGGTCGGCCGTATCGGCCATTACCATACTGCCGTTTAAGGTTTTGCCCAAATTAAGGCGTCCCCTTCCTACGTGAATATTAAAAAAGCTGTTTCCTGCGGCAATACCTGCCTTTTTCGGAAAATGATAATCAAGCGCCTTTTGTTCCAAGGGCACGTTGGTATACGGATAGGAAAGGCCATACCCGCTGAAATTTTTTCCTACCGCTAAAACGGAATATGCATAAACATAGGGCGAAAGATACAGGCTAATCGGGACGGCAAGCGCTTCCGGCATTTGATTGTAGCGTAAATACGGATCAAGCCGCGGCTCCTTTTCCTTTCCTCTATTTTGCACATAGTGAACCTGCAAGGCCAATCTTAGGTTAATGTCAAAGCTGAAATTTTCGTGAGTAAAAAGGGCGTTATTTTTATGAAAAAAAGCCGAAAGCTCATTATAACCGGCGGCTCCTGGCTCAGACAGTGTATCTTCATCAATATATTTGTACGTTAAGTACAATTCCGGAACAGAAACGGGCTTGCGGTACGAAAGCAGTGTACTTCCGCTTTCCATAGCTGCAAAATAAATATCGTCGTAATAAGGCGAATCGTGATCGTAAAGAACCTGAGCCGAAGAAAACAAGTTTTGCGCACTCAAGCTTACGGATGAAAAAGCACACACGGCGGCAAAAAAAATATATTTCAAATTCATAACGAGGAGCATTATACATAAGCGCCGCCGTTTACGCAAGTGGATATAGACAGCCTAAATAAACCAATGAATTTTCGGTAAGAAAAGGATGATCTTCTTAATTTAAAAATTAGATGAAGCTTCAAGCTTATCATGCCCTGTATTTTGACAACCTCATAGCATAAAAAGCCGATTAGTGATAAAATATACCCCTATTTTGATGATTTAAGGAGAAATTGCAATGCTTGATACAAAAGTATTCGGCGGACTTTTAAAAAAATACGGATACGATTTTTATTCCGGTGTTCCATGCTCGTTTTTAAAACCGCTGATCAATTATGCAATAAACAACTGTAATTATGTTATGGCGGCAAACGAAGGCGATGCCGTTGCAATTTGTGCAGGAGCGCAGGCTGCGGGAAAAAAGACCGTCGCGCTTATGCAAAATTCGGGGCTCGGAAATGCCGTTTCCCCGTTAACTTCTTTAAATGCGGTTTTTAAAATTCCCGTTTTGGGATTTGTCTCTCTTAGAGGAGAGCCCGGCCTTTCCGACGAACCGCAGCACGAACTTATGGGCGTTATCACGGATACGATGCTTGAAACAATGAAAATCGATTATGAATTTCTATCTGCAAATATGGAAAAAGCCGAAAAACAGCTTGATAAGGCCGATAAAATAATCACTTCAGGGCGCAGTTTTTTCTTTATCGTAAAAAAGGGTACGTTTGAATCGGTTGACCTTTTGGCGGAAAAACAGGCACCGAAGCATAAGGATCTGCCCATACGGCACGATTATTTAAAGGCCGTAACGAACAGTGCCGAGCCTTCTTCCGTTTTTATAGCAACAACAGGCTTTACCGGACGGGAGCTGCACGAAATAGAAGATAACGAACGCAATTTTTATATGGTCGGCTCTTTAGGCTGCGCTTCTTCGTTCGGTCTGGGGCTTTCTCTCAGCCTTCCCGGTCAAAAAATAATCGTGTTGGACGGGGACGGTGCGGTTTTAATGCGTATGGGCTCTCTTGCGGTAAATGCGGCATATAAGCCGGACAATCTTGTGCATATCCTTTTGGATAATAATGCTCACGAATCTACCGGCGGGCAGTTTACGGTTTCCGATACGGTCGATTATATTGCGCTTGCCAAGGCCTGCGGATACAAAAACACCGCATCGGTTTCTTCAATAGAAGATATGCGCAAGGCCGTAAAAACCGCGCAGGCTCAAGGCGGGCTGTTTTTTATCTATGCCCGCATAAAACAAGGCGCACCTGAAAATCTCGGAAGGCCGAAGGTAAAGCCGCCTTATGTCGCAAAACGGTTCACCGAGTTTTTAACAAGCCGGAAATAAGGCCGCAGGAACCATCCGTACGGCCCGTCAATGGAAACGGAGAGCGAAGTAACCCTTAAAAAAACGGCTTTCACGAGGTTTCTTAACCGTAAAAGCCGTTTTACCGTCATTTTTCGGAAACGGTACAACCGGACAACTTCCAAAAGCCGTGCCGAAAGGCGCATTCTGCGGCACAGAGCTGCCGGCCGAAAACTTTAATGCCCTACCCTGCTGCCGCTTACCCGAATTCCGCGGTTGCTATATTTCGTTTTTGCTCGTACCTGAATCAATGAGTTCCTGCAAATTGGCATACGTCGTTTCGATCATATTTTTGACGGCCTCGTCGGTAAACGAGCCGATGTGCGGAGAGATGAGCACCCGCGGATACAGGGCCGCCAATTCCCTAAAATCCGCATTTTCTATTTCCTTATCGGAAAAATCTTTAAAAAAGAGTTCGGATTCCTTATCAAGGGTGTCTACCCCTGCCCCGGCAAGGTGCCCCGATTTAACCGCATTGATAAGGGCTCTCGTATCGACCGTTTCTCCCCTGCCCGTATTTATAAAAATAGCATTCTTTTTCATCTTATTGAAAAAGGCTTCCGTTCCCAACTTTTCATTTCCCTTGATAAACGGAACATGTACCGAAATAATATCGCTGTTTTGTATTAGTTCATCAAGCTCAACCTGCCGTACAATATCCTCGACATTTTCCTTTTTATAAATATCGTAGCCCAAGACCTGTGCTCCGAGCCCCTTAAACAGCTTTGCCGCCGTAAAACCGATCCGTCCAAGACCGATTATACCGACAACGCAGTTTCTTATTTCCCGCGAAAACATTGCCGAAACCACCCTAAAATCCTTATGCCCGCAAGAGTCGGCCGTTAAGGCCATATTACGCAACAGCATCATAGCATGTGTAACGGCAAGCTCGGCAATGGCGTTGGGTGAATAAAAGGGAACATAGGCCATTTTAAACCCAAGCGACCGTGCATATTCCGTATCGATATGATTCACGCCGACAGTTCTTGTTAAAACATATTGAACGCCGCACGCCTTGTAAATATCGAGGTTTTCTTTTGTAGCCCAGCAGTTTCCGCGCAGGATAACGGCCTGAAACCCCTCGGCCATTTTTGCGGTTTCCGCCGTGTTCAAATAATCGGGGATACACGTAATATCGAACCGATAGTCCTTATTCAGCGCCTTAAAAAAAGGCTCTTCAACATCTCTTACACCGTAACAAAGTACTTTCATTTCTTCTCCCATAAAAACTCCCATAAAAACTTTTTGCAGCACATATCAATGTGTAAAAAAAGTTTTTAGTCTGTTGTTTCCTAAACACTAATTTTAGGAAACAGCATAAAATAGTCTACATTTGCCTAAAAGGCAAACTCAAAGTTGAAGCTTGCGACGCTATTTTAGCCGCAAGCTTCAAACAACTCTCCTATCTGCTATGAGCATTTATCGTTATATTCACCGCCACGGACGGCGGTTGTTTAAATCGCACGATGTTTTGATGGGCGAAAAGCCCGTCAAAACTCGGTTTGACAACTGCACACGGATGTGCTGTTGTCATATAACGGCAGAAGCATGCAAAACCGTCAACACAATTATCCAAACGATAATGGCAAATACGGACAAGAGCGTACTTACCAAAGAAATATTCGACGCCAAAACCGCTTCCTTTTCGAATTTGATTGCATAGGCGACGGCAACCGTTGCAGGCGGCGTCGCCAGCATGATGATGATGGCAACAACCGCTTCATACTGAAAGCCGATTCCGGCAAATTTTCCGAGCGCCAGCATAAGCAGCAAAAAAAACGCCGGAATGATGATCAGTTTTACCGCGCTGTAAATGAGGGTCTTTTTTTCTTTTAGTGCGTCCTTTATCGAAATAGACGCAAGAGTCATACCGATGGCAAGCCATGCAAGAGGCGAAGACAAATCGCCCAAATATTTAAAGCCCCTGAATACCCACGGCACGGATTTATCCAGCCGCAAAACGGCATAGGACACGGTTTTATCGCCTTCGGTTACCGTAAACTGAGGCAGACTTTTTTGAAAAACCCAAATTAAAAGGCCTAAAAAAGTCGCAATGATGATGGGATTCAAAAAAATCTGTTTCAAATTCTTTTTTTCGAATTTAAGGCCGCTCATCACAATCAGCGCAAACGAATACAAAAAGACCCGGTACGCTATATTGAAAATATTGGCATAAATGGTTCCCGTGTTGCCCAAAAGTCCGTTTATAATCGGAATTCCGAAAAAAGTAGTGGAACCGAAAGCGGTCAGTACAACCATTACATCTTTTAAATTGCCCTTATAACCGATGTAAAAAACATAGCCCAAAACAATCAGCAGGATATAAGCTGCAAATCCGAAGATTAATACATTAATACCGGTAGTGTATGTTTCCTTTGTAATATTTACCATAAAGGCATTAAACGCAAGAAACGGCAAGGTAACGCTTAATAACAGGGAACTTAAAATTTTAGCTCCGCTTTCGTTTACTATATTTTTTTTACGCGCATAATATCCTACCAAAATAATAAAAACAGTAGAAAAAATAGACGATAAAAACTTTACGCTCAAAATAACGCTTAAATGAGACATAGTACCTCCAATACGCAGTTAGGCGATACTATCACATTATCATAAATCGTTCAATCTATACTGCCATAACCGAATTAGGCGCAGGCTAATCCCATGAAGGAGAGCTACCGGGATAATTTCCATAACGAAAGTCATATGGGGCAAACCGCTTGCATAACTGCCTATAATAGTATATACTTTCCTTACAAATGGACAATGTACGCGAAATATTGAAAAAAAGCACGGCATTTACAGAAAACAGCTTTCAATTCGATTATCCATTAAAAGAACATTCAGGATTTAAGATAGGAGGCTGTGCCGAGATTTTTTTCACGCCGTTTACCGAAAATGAGCTGAAAGAAGGCCTAATTTTGTTTAAAAGCCGCAATATTCCGCTGTCGGTTATAGGCGGCGCAACGAATTTGCTTATCGCAGATACGGGAATTAAAGGCATTGTTCTAAAACTAGAACATTTCAACAAAATAGAAGTGCTTTCCCAAACCGGAGAGGATGTTTTTGTGCGGGCCGGTGCGGGCATTCCTACCGGCCGTTTAACAAAATGGGCGGCGGAAAACGGTTTTTCCGGTGTGGAGGAATTCGGAGGTCTACCGGGAACCTTGGGAGGAGCGGCCTTTATGAATGCACGCTGTTACGATAAGTCGGTTTCCGACATACTTTTTTCTGCAAAAACCGTGCATTTCAACAGTGCATCTTCCGTCAAATTCGAAGAATATACGCCGGTCCCCACCGAATGGGACTATAAAATCTCCCCTTTTCAAAAAAATGCAGACGGCGTAACGGTTTTACCCGAAAGAAGGCTCATACTTTCGCTTACCATTAAACTAAAACCGGGCAACAAGGCCGAAATTGCCGAAAAAACCCGACAAAAAACGGAAGACAGAATTAAAAAAGGGCATTTTAAAAAGCCGTCCGCCGGAAGCGTGTTTAAAAACAGCAAAAAAATCGGTATTTCAAGCGGAAAAATAATAGATGAAGCAGGATTAAAGGGCATTTCCATAGGCAAAGCACAAATTGCCCCGTGGCACGGAAATTTTATTATAAATAATGGTGAAGCTAAGGCCGAAGATGTCCGAAAATTAATAGAGAAGATACAAAAAATCATTGCCGAAAAACACGGTTTTTTACTGGAACCTGAGATTATTTTTGCAGGGTTTACGCCGTAGGTGCTTAGCACACGTATTTTAAACGTAAAGGAAGCGAGATTTTAAAAGGGCATAAACGGGAATATCCTTACCGCCTTAACCGCTGCCCGCTTAAAAGGTTGACACACAATGATTTTAAAAATATACTTACAAGGCCGTTTCGGAAAAAGCAATTTTCGAAAACGCCTAAAAACAACGAGGTTGGAACGCTCTATAAAAACAGAGGAGTTATAAATTGCTGCAACTGTCATTTTTAAATTTTCGTAAAGGCTCATATATTTTGATTGAAGGAAAATCGGATACGGATCATTTTTATATTATACAAAGCGGAAAGGTTCAGGTCGTAAAAGAAGATACCGTAGTTACCGAAGAAGATTCCAATGTTTTAGGACCCGGCGACTTTCTAGGCGTTGTTTCTTGTATGTCGAAACATAACCAGATAGACACCGCCATAGCCATAACAGATGTTGTTTTAATTTCCGTTCCTTACGAGCAGTTTCCGCAGCTGATCGAAAAAAATACCTCGGTTGCAATGAAAATCATCTTCTTTTTTTCCCAAAAGATGCGTTTTTTGGATGAAGGGCTTACCCGCATCACTTTACAAAAAGATGCGGCAAAAAGCGATATTTCCCATCTTTTTACGATAGGCGAATATTATATGCGTATGTCAAAATTTGACCTTGCGCTTTACGCCTATTATCACTATTTGAAAGCCGCGCCTAAGGGTGAACTTGCTGCAACCGCTCAAAAGCGTTTTATGACGGTAAAGTCGATGGGAATAAAAATTCCTATGGACGTCCTTGAACCGAAAACAAACGAAATAAATAGGGTTTACACGAAAGAAGCAATGATTTTTTGTGAATGCCAACCGGGCACAGAGCTGTACATAATACAAAAAGGGCATGTAAAAATTACAAAAATTATAGATAATAGCGAAGTTCTTTTGGCTGTTTTAAAAGAAGGCGATATGTTCGGCGAAATGGCTTTGCTGGAAAACAAACCGCGCTCTGCAAGCGCAGTAGTTACGGAAGCAGGGGCTCAGCTTTTAGCGATAAACCGTCAAAACTTTAACCAGATGATTTCCACGCAGCCCCAGCTCATTGCCCGCCTTACAACAACCTTTGCAGAAAGAATTTGGGCTATGTACCGGCAATTATCCAACACCCTAATCAAAGACTACGTTGAACGAATGTACGATATGCTTGCAATTCAATTTGAAAAATCAAGAACACGCCCGGTAAAAGGGCATATGCATACCTTTAACTTCGGCCCGACAGAACTTGCAAATATGTGCGGCGTCCCTAAAGAATACACAAATGACTCAATAAACAAGTTTTTAAAACAGGCGATTATCAGATACGACGGTACAAAAATATCGGTTACAGACGAACTTGAACTTTTAAAGCAAGCTGCATATTTTAAAAAGATGCAAATGATAGAAAAGTCCAAACAGGACGCAAAAGCAAAAAATAACGGATATTGGTAAAACGCTTATGAAAAAAGTCATTGTTGTTATGTTATTATTTTTGAACCTTTGTTTTGCTCAAGAGAATACCTCAGGCAAAACTGCGGATATGCAAAAACCGGAAAAAATGAAGACGGACGGAAAAGAGAAGAAGGAATATGCCGAACTTCCAGCAGGCTATCGAAACATTTCGATCGGCATGGGTTTTGAAGAAGTAAAACAGGCACTAAAGGAAGACGCTATTTTCGGGTACCGCGGAGAACGGGATATTTCGCTTTTGCCGACTCAAAATAGGACATTAATCGAAACTTCAGGTTCTATGACCATAAAGCGTTCATGGTTTCAGTTTTATGAAGATAAGCTTTACATTATCATCATCCAAATGGATACGGACAAAATAGATTATTATTCTATTTATTCGGCTCTAACTGCAAAATACGGAGAACCTTCTTTAATCGATCCTAAGCGGGCTGTCTGGAAAAACGAGAATGTTTCTCTGACGCTTGAAAGACCTCTTGCCGTTAAATATATTGATTTAGCCGTTTTTAACGAGCTTTTGGAAAAAAGCAGCACGGATAAGGCCTTCAGCGATGTTTTACGGGAGAAGTTTATAAATGATTTTTAGGCGCGGTGTTAAAAGATTAGTTTTTTCCATGCTTATTTTTTCACTCTGCCTCTCCTGTTATTCTCAAAACAAGCTGCAAACCGCCGAGCTTCTTATCGAAAAAAAAGACGGCACGGAACCTTTGCAAAAGATTACAGCAGAGCTTGCAATTACCGATGCACAGCAGACAAAGGGCTTTATGGAACGCAAAACAATCCCCGAAGGCACCGGCATGATTTTTATCTACAAAACCGATATGAAGATGCGCTTTTGGATGAAAAATACGCCCCACCCCTTATCGATTGCCTTTATTGACAGCACAGGCGTTATCAGGGAAATTTTCGATATGGCGCCGTACAGTTTGGATGTTACCGCAAGCGCTGAAGCAGTGCGATATGCCCTAGAGGTTCCACAGGGAATGTTTATAAGAATGGGCATACAAGAAGGCGATAAACTTTCCAAAGAAACCGTCTACCTTTTAAAGCGCAAGGCGCTCGGCTACTAAGCGCAAAGGCGTTTAAAAACCGGCACGACCGCTGAAACTCCGCGCAAGGGTAAGCCTGTCGGTATATTCCAAATCGCCGCCTACGGGAAGCCCCGAAGCCAAGCGGGTTACCTTTACCGGTAAATCCTGCAGCACCTTTTGCACATACAAAGCCGTCGTATCTCCTTCGATGGTCGGATTAGTCGCTAAAACCACTTCCGAAACATTTCCGCCATGAATACGTTTTATCAATTCCGCTATTTTTAAATTATCAGGGCCGATGCCTTCAAGCGGCGCTATTAGTGCACCCAATACATGAAAAAGCCCACGGTATTCGGGAATTGCAGCTAGGATATGAACGTCCTGTGGAAAACCTACAACGCAGATAACGGATTTATCGCGGGTATCATCTGTGCAGATAGCGCATACTTCCTGTTCGGTAAAAGAGCCGCAGATTTTGCACGGATGTATTTTTTCGTGCAATACCGAAACCGCATCAGCCAAGAGCCGAGCCTCCGACGGGCTTTGTTTTAATAAATGATAGGCAATCCTCGAAGCGCTTTTATTGCCGATACCGGGAAGTCTGGAAAAGCACTCTATTACATCGTCTAAGGCGTTCATTGTAAGGGGACCCCTGCTGCAAGCGAACCGAACTTACTTTGAATAAGCTCCCTTAGCTTATCGACGGCATTATTATGCGCAGCTTTTATCAAATCCTGAAGCATAGGAATATCGCGGTTATCTACCGCAATGGGATCAAGCTCAACGGAGTCCATTTCAAAGGAGCCTGTCAGCCGTACCTTTACAAGCCCGCCGCCTGAAACGCCTTCAACAATTTCGTTATCAAGGGTATTTTTCATTGAAGAAATTTTCTCTTGAATTTCTTTCGCATTTTTTATTACATCAAAAGGGTTCATATCAGCTCCGAAATTTTCTCTCGTTTTAAAATAGCATTTTTTTTAAAATAATACAAGCCGATAAAAATATACCGCCTGTACACATTTACTTTTATGATTGTGCGTAATTGGCCGGCGTATACTAGCCAGCCGCTTTGTATTTTGTACTGCCTCTTTTTTTAAAAGATTACGCTATTGTGTAAAATCCGAAAATATGATATAGTATTTTTGCAAGGGACTGGAACGGTTCGGTTAAAAGTTATAAAAAACAATTTGCTTCCATCGGTATGACCTTTGCAGACTTCGATCATATCATTTTAAATCACCTTGAACCCGACGATTCCGCTCTTATTTCCTTTGTTCATGCCGAAAATTCTAAGGCACAGATACCGGTTGCGGCGCGGAGCGTTTCTATGCTTCAAAAGTTTTTTAATGGAACCGAAAACCTGCATACCGTAAAAAACAGAAGGCTTATTTTAAAGCCGCTAAAATAGCGCGGCTTTAAAAACGCTGCCGAGTTTGCATAAAGCAAACTTCACTGATTGTATGCCGTTTCTCATTACATTACGGAACGGCATAATTCAACAGTTTTCGAGAATTGATATTCTCTCAACTGTTGAATTTTAAAGAAGGCTTATTTTCAAGCTAAATATTTTTTTTAGGAGAGTTTTATTTGTCCGGAGAAATTTTAACAATAGAAGAAGTTGCCGACTATTTAAGGGTTTCGGAGCGAACGGTATACGAATGGGCCCAAAAAGGCGAGATTCCTGCGGGAAAAATAGGTACGGTTTGGCGGTTTAAAAAGAACGATCTTGAAGCCTGGGTCGACGAAAGAATTGCCTCGCCGAAAACTTCTTCCAACAAAATACACAAAATATCCGTAGAGGCTTTTTTATCGCCGGGCAGAATTATTTTTCCCGATTTTACCGCAAAGTACGATGTTTTAGTAAAGCTGGCAGAAGTTTTAGCTTCGGCACCTCAAATTAAAAACAAAGAAGAATTACTTGCCGCCATTTTAAGGCGGGAAGCCCTTATGTCGACGTCGATAGGACGGGGTGTTGCAATTCCGCACGTACGCCTTAGCTCCGTTACTGATTTGGTTATGGCGGTCGGTATTTCGCAAAAGGATATTGAAGATTTCGATGCCGCAGACGGAAAACCTGTCCGCCTTGTTTTTATGATTGCAGCCGCCGTAAACCAGCATTCGTATTATCTTCAAACCATTTCATACCTAAGCGGCAAGTTAAGAAACGAAACCGTAAAAAACGCTCTTCTGGAAGCAAAGGATCCTTCTTCCGTTTATTCGATTTTATGCGGTTAAAAAAAAGACCATACAAGCAGGTCGGAAAAAAAGCCGGAGCCGTTCCGGCATGTTATGCGGGAGAAGGCGGCCTTGACAAATAAAAAACAAACCGCAATGCTGCCCGATTATAATTCCCCCTCGCAGCTAAAAGAGTTGCTGGGTACACTCGGGTTTTCAATGCAAAAAAAATTCGGGCAAAATTTTTTAATAAACGGACAAATCCGATCTCAGCTGATTTCGATGCTTAACCTCGAAGCCGAAAAAAACGGCGGAAAAGGGGACTTTCCTGCGAAAACGCCAGCCAGCAAACCGCGCTCCGCGCAAACGGTAAAACCGTGTACGGTCTGGGAAATAGGAGCCGGACTCGGTGCTATGACGCAAATGCTTTTAAACAGCTGCGTTTTTCTTACCGCCTTTGAAATAGACAAGGGCTTTGCTTCACTGCTCGAAAGTTTTTTCGGTGCACGCCGGAACTTTAAGCTTATACAAGGCGATGTACAAAAAACGTGGCGGAAAGAAATTACCGAAAGCGGCATGCCTGATATTATTTTCGGAAACCTCCCATACAACATATCGCTTGAATTCATTGCGGCCCTAGTTGAATCTCCGTTTGTTTTTAAAACTATGCTCTTTACGGTGCAAAAAGAAGCTGCTCTGCGCGTTACGGCCGAAAGAGGAAACAAAAACTACACAGCGCTTTCGGTTTTGTGCGCAAGAGCCTACGGCTGCAAAATCGTAAAAATAATTCCGCCCTCCGCATTTTGGCCCCGCCCGCACGTAGAATCGGCGGCTCTTCTTTTTACGCCCAAAAACGATTTGACGGAATATAAATCCTCCGCCATTTTTACAAAGCTGGTAAAAGCGCTTTTTTCATCCCGCCGAAAAACCATAAAAAATAATTTGAACGAATGGCTTAAAACCAGAGGCTTAGGGCGCTGTACAGAAACCGTCTTGCAAGAGGCAAAATTGGACGGCAATCTCCGGGCAGAAACCCTTTCGCTCTATGATTTTTTACTATTATCTGATATAGTATCCGATGTAATTGGAAACGCATTATGAAAAATAAAAAATTAACGGCCGTTTTTATTTTATTGACATATTTTTTTTCTACGCTGCCGCCTGCCGCATATACGCAAGACGTAAGCCCCGACAGAACTCCTGAACCGTACGGAGTTGACGAATTTAACACATGGCAAAAAGACTTACGGCGTTTTGAAATTATATCCTTCGGCGCCCTACCCTTCGTTACCTTTCTTTCGTTTTGGACATACGATATTATCCGCTCCGTTCAGCACAAAGGAGATTCTGCCTATGCACCGTGGCCGATAAAGAATCCCGAAACTGCAGTGCCGCTTTCCGAAGGCGAACAGAAAAAAATTTTTTTTACCTCGATAGGCATTTCCATAGGAATTGCAATAATCGATATTTCCGTACGGTCGATAAAACGGAGCCGGGAGCGCCGGAAAAAAAAAGCTTTGGAAGAGTCAGGAATTTCTCCCATCGAGCTTATTCCCATAGAAGACGGGGAAGACACCTCTTCTTCAAAAAAAAATGAAGAAAAAACAAAAAAGTCAGACGACGAGGAAGGGGTTCGCATAAATTGAAAAAGACAAATAAACGGGCAGACGGCAGCGCGGAGAAAGCCGCCCCTGCACAAATAGCCCGAACCCTTACCGTTATAGGCCTTAGCGCTTGTGAAAGGCTTGACATTTATTGCGCCGAAAAAATACCCGAATTGACGCGTTCGCAATTAAAAGCAGGGCTAAAAATCGTTTTGGTCAATGGGGTAAAAACCAAAACATCAAGGCCGGTCAGTAACGGGGATCTTATCGAACTTGTATGGGAAAACCCGATACCGCAGTACGCCGTGCCTGAAAACATCGCCTTGAACATCATCTACGAAGATAAAAACATCATTGCCATAAACAAAAAAGCCGGAACGGTTACGCACCCTGCAAGCGGAAACTGGAACGGCACCCTTGTAAACGCACTTAATTATTACCGGCTTTTTCATTCACCTTTTGAAGATGAGTTTGCCTGCATTTTAAAAAAAAATGAGATGGCGAAAATCTCCCTTTCAAAAGAAGAAAGTGTATCCTTATTCAGATTGGGAATTGTGCACCGCTTGGATAAAGATACATCCGGAGTCATTATTACCGCAAGAAATTATAAGACGGAGCGGTTTTTAAAAGAAATCTTTAAAAGGCGCCGTGTAAAAAAATATTATCTTGCCGTATTGGACGGAAAACCTAAAGAAAAAAGCGGCAGAATAAAAACTTCCGTTTTCAGATCGAAGGGAAACAGAAAAAAGTTTTCGGTTTCTGCAGATTTATCAAAAGGAAAAGCCGCCTATTCGCGATACAAGGTTTTAAAATCGAACGGAAAATATTCACTTACCCTCTTTCGAATTTTTACAGGCAGAACGCATCAAATAAGACTGCATGCGCGGTTTATCGGCTGCCCCGTCCTGGGAGACCCCGTTTACGGCAAAAAAAACAAGGAATTTCAAGATACAGGACTTATGCTTCATGCATATAAGCTCCTTATCAACATAGACGGAACAATGTGCGGGGCGGATAAGTCCTTTGGACAGTCCGAATGTAAGGCCGAAAGACTAAAAGAATTTAAGGCGCCCCTACCGAAAAGATTCAAAACCGTTTTACGCAAGGCAAATCTATGGGAACGGCAGTAAAACCGGCAGACTTTGCATATAAAAACAAGCCCCTTATTCTGTTTGAAGAAGAGCGGTATGCCGTACTCTATAAACCGCGCGGAATGCCCACCGCACCGCTTCGAAGTATGGAAAAAAATTCCCTTTTATATTGGTTTTTAACACTTCGCCCCAAAGCCGCAGGCGTTTTCGGAAAAAAGAAAATCGAAGCGGGCCTCATCCACAGGCTGGACACGCCTACCTGTGGGCTGGTTTTAATCGCAAAAACACAAAAAGCCTTTAATGCTATACATCTTATGCAGGAGCGCAATCTTATCGAAAAAACTTATTTTGCTTTTACCGAAAAAAGCGCCTCTCAGATTCCGCCCGTAATAGAAAGCCAGTTCAGAGCCTTCGGCCCGAAAGGAAGAAAAACGGTACCGGTATTCCGCAGCTCCAAAAGATTTGAGCCGGGCAAAAAAACTTACCATACAAAAATACTTGAAATTAAAGAAGCGGGAACCAAAAGTGCGGTAACCTGTTCCCTTACACAGGGCTTCCGTCATCAAGTCAGAACCCACCTCGCATCGGCCGGTATGCCGATTTGCGGAGACGCCTTGTACAGCCCCTTTTTCGGCGCGGACTTTCCGAATACAGTGCAAAAAGATATTATCCGTCATCTGTATCCGCTGCAGTTGTACGCTGTAGGAATTACCTTTCCCGATTTAAGCTGGACAAATGTAAACCGGAAAAACATCAACGATAAAAAATCGGCCGCTACTATAACCGCTTCAAAGGAAACTAGTTCCCATTCAAAAATATCGTTTTGGCTTCCGCCGCCAGATAAAATGATCCGGTAACCAAAAGCGGCATACCCGTATTTTTACACTCGGTTATCGCCATTTTTATAATATATTTATAGTTTTCGTTTTTTTCTATTACCGTTGTATGTACCTGCGAATTTTGAAAGGCGGCTTTAAAATCGGCATAGGTTTTATCTGGATCGCTTTTTTTAAAAACGCCGGGTCTTGTGATAAGGATTTTTTTAAATCCTTTTTTAAAAAGGGGGGCAATATCTTTTGTATCCTTATCATCGGCACAGGCGAAAACTAAAACCCCATCCCGGCAGCCAAATTTGAAATACGTGTTTACGCAAAGCGCAATACTGTTTTTTGTATGTGCCCCGTCTATCACAATGAGCGGATTTTTTGAAAGAATTTCAAAGCGTGCAGGAAGCCATGCCTTTGAAAGACCTCTTTCTATAACGTCTTCTTTCAGTGCGGGAAAAAGATACTTTGCGGTGCAGGCTGCAAGGGCGGCATTTTCCGACTGGATTTCATCTAAAAGGCACAGCCTCGTTTGAAGCGGACGTGCAAACAGTTTTCCAACGGAATTATCAGCACTCCATTCTATTTTTACAGCTAAGTTTTCGGCGGAAACTCTACATTCGATATTGCGTTTTAGAATTTCGGGAAGATAAAAAAAGGGTGCATTCATCTTTGAAGCCTTTTTTCTAAAAACGGCCAGCGCCTCATCATCCTGCTTGCTGCAAAAAACCGGCGTACGCTGCTTTATAATCCCCGCCTTTTCAAAGGCGATTTTAGCGATGGTATCGCCCAAATACTTACAGTGCTCAAGTTCAATCGGCGTTAAAATACAGGCCTCAGGCAAAAGGATATTGGTCATATCAAGCCTTCCGCCCATACCGGTTTCAAAAACAGTAATATCCGTTTTTTCCTCTTTAAAAAGCAAAAAGGCTGTCATCGTAACAATTTCAAACCAGCCTGGATCCGCTGCGGGATTTTTTTCGATTATTTCCTTAAACCCCTTAATTATTTTTTTATATGTGTTTGAATACGCCGAATCGGAGAAAAAGGTGCCGGCAAGCGTCATCCTTTCTCTAAAATCCATTACATGAGGCGAAGTAAAAAGACCGGTCAAAAATCCCGCCTCTTTTAAAATCGACGCCAGCATAATCGAAACGGAACCTTTTCCCTTAGACCCTGCAACATGAAGCGATTTATAAATCCGCTGCGGATTACCGAAAAAGGCGGCAAAGGTCTTCATCTTCTCCAAATTAAACACGCCCTTTTGCAGATTTCTTTCAAAATTGATAAATCCGCCAAGCCAGCGTATAAAATCTTCGGTACTAATGTTATTCATGCATAATCTCCGGAACGAAAAGCCTGTGTGCAAGCGTCAATCAAAGTAGCATAATATAATAAGAGAGCCTTTTCGTCTATGCAAGGCAGGCCTGCAAGAAAAGCAACAACATACCTTCTCTTATCAACCCTTGACCTTCACCCGATAATTCCGTAAAATAGCCTTACAATAAAATTCTACGTAAGGAGTATTTAATGAAAGAAATTATTGCGACACAAAAAGCGCCGGCTGCCATCGGTCCTTATTCTCAGGGTATAAAAGCAAACGGCTTTGTTTTTACCTCAGGACAACTTCCTATCGATATGGCCACAGGAGCCTTCCCTGACGGCATTGCAGCCCAAACACGCCAGTCTCTTTTAAATGTAAAAGCGATTTTGGAACAAGCCGGAACAAGCATAGACAAGGTCGTAAAGTCGACAGTTTTCTTAAGCGATATGAACAACTTCGCCGAAATGAACAAGGTTTATGCCGAAATTTTCGGTACGGAAAAACACCCGTCACGCTCTGCGGTAGAGGTTGCTCGTCTCCCTAAAGATGCGCTTGTAGAGATAGAAGTAATTGCGCTTGCATAAAACTTTTGCCGTTGGGGTTTTTCTTTTTTTTCTCATAAACCTTATCTTTGTTTTTTCATGTTCCAAAACAGAACAAAAAGCAGGCGAAAATGATAAGACTAAAGCCATAAATGAAGAAAAACCCTGCGCCGCTTGGTATTATTTTGCTGCCGATACCCCAGATGCCGTACAGATACTCAAAACGGAATCTCCTTTCGAAATAAAACCGGAAAAATACCGGCCGTGGACGGAGGCCGTCCGCATTTCGGGATTGGCTGTAATGTACAACCCGCCGCTCCTTTTAATAAACAAGAAGGGAATAATACACGGATTCACTCTTGATGAAAATCCGCAAACGGACATAAATTCTTTTTTTGCTGAAAAAACGGCGGCCGGTTTTTATAAAACAAATGCGGGGAACCTTATCCGCTTTTACAACAACAGCATTTTTTCTACTGTACCTGAAACCGAAGAACAGCCATGCCTTTGCCGGTACAATATTGTAAGTAAAGAGATTACCCCTGCGGTTTTTCCGCATCATTTCGGGCTAAAAAAAGATGCTCAGCTTACCGGCTTGGAATTCGATGAAAAATGGTTTGCCGCTTTTAAAACGGAAAAAAACGAAAAAGTGGAATTCGATTATTTTTCTTTTTCCGATATGAACAATTTGATAAACGGAAATTATACAAAAATCGGACAGGATGAATTTATAGAACATACAAAACCCATTAACATAAATTCGCATAAGGCTGAAACTAAAGTCATCACCGAATTTGCAGAGATTCTACGCAGGGAAGATGACGGAAATATTCAAGTAGAATTATTTTCCGATAACTTAAAAAATAAACTCTTATTGATAAAAACGGATAATGCTTTAGAAGAACAAGAAAACAAAAATACAACAGCCTGCGCTGCAGAGCTTACCGCAAACAATAACGGCGGAATATCAAAGGCAATTCTTTTTAATACGGGCAAGCTATTCTTAAAAAAAGACGAGATATGGAGCATGCTACAGCTTCCTTCACTGCCTGAAAATTTTTCTTACACTTATTTTACGATAAAAGATGATACTGTTTTGGCAGGCTGGGAAGAACAACGTTTTTTTGAAATCGGCAGAGCCGGTTTTTTGCAGTACAAACTGCAGCTCCTTCGGTAAAAAATTTATTGGGTATCTCTAAAAACTTCAGTTTTTTAGAGATGCCATATTATCTATTATAATAATCAGACAAATAACACTAATAATTTCATATAATTGCTTTAAAAATTTAAATAAATTTATGATCTTGAGCCGCTTTAAAAAGTTTTGCATTCCATAAATTCTTTTGCATATATTTATCACGTATATCGTTTTCCCCTATCGTCAAAACGGTTTTCTGCATTGCTTTAAAGGCCTTGCTTAAATATGCTATAGTCTGCGTTGAACTTTCTCCATAGATGGAAGAATATATATCATAGCATAAATAAAGATATAATGAAGAGAAAGGATCGTTTTGATAAAGTGTTTCAATTGCTGAAGCTTCAAGCTCGGAAAGAAAAGCATTTCCGTCTTTTTTTTCAAAACAGTTTAAAGAAGTGATTTTGTAATTGTAGTAATTATAAAATGAATCGAAAATCTTCTTTCCAACGGGAATATCATAAATTTTATACCAAACCAAATCTTCTGCAAAATTAAAACCTGATTTTAAATTTTTAAATTCATTAAAACCGGTTTGAATATAATCGCCGTATACCGATTCGGTATCGAGACCGAGTTTATCAAAATCGTTATCGATGGCAGGATAAAATATATAAGATTCAAGTAAAAACAAAACGGCATCGGATGTATCGTCGGTATATTTTAAAAGATTTTCCTGCGCCTGTTTTATTTGTCCACGGTACATCAAAGCCCTGCATGCCCATGTACGGCACAAAGGCTCAAGTCTTTCAAAATAAAGAGAAGCAAAATCAGCGGCACGGTTAAAAAAATCTTCGGCTTGCTTAAATTCCCCTATTTGTAAATTAATTCTGCCTTGCATAAAAAGGCATGGAATTTTCCATACCTGCTCAAACGATTCGTTTATTTCGTCTGAAAGTTTTTCCAAAAAAGTTACTGCCTGCTTTATATTATTCTGCAAAAAGTATACTATACTTATATTGAATAAGGCTTCGCAGATAAATTGACTGTCATTCGATTGTTCGGCATTATTATATGCATAAGAAAAATACGTAAGCGCATCTGCTATTTTGTTTTCACTTAAATTAAAAAAAGCTAAAAGAGAAAGAGCGCGGAATTCACCTGAATCGAATTTTTGCTCTTGAAAAAGACTTATCGCGGTTTTTGCGAGTGCGTATGATTTGGCGGTACCGCCGTCTTTTTGTGCAATCAAAGCCGTTTGATAATATTTTAATGCTTCAAAAAAAGCTTCATTTTTATATTTTTTTAAATCAAAACCTTCTATGATGGAATCGGAAAAGGTATGAAAAATAGATGTAAGCAAAAATTCCGGCTTATACAAAAAATTCAAACTATTAAAAATATTTTCGGTTTCTCCGTCCGCATACAATCCTCCCTTTTTATATTTTTCCCATAAAAATGAGGAAATGTATTCCTGCATTATTTTTTTCTTTTTTCCTATTTTTCTTTCAATAATTTCAATTATGCCGTATACGGATGCATAAATATTATCCCGTATTAAAATAAGCCCCGACTTAAACATCCAGTTATACACATCCTTAAAAAAAGACGGCGCCTTATTAAGCGATAAAAGAAATTCAGTAAACTCATCGTAAAAAAAATACTTTGACGCGCTTAAAATAAGATAGGCAAGTTCCAACAAATCTTCAGGAATGTTGTATGTGGAAGGAAGTTTTGATGATAGCTCTTTTATTTCTATTTTCGAACAAGCAGTTAATATTTTCTTTGCTTCGCCTCGGTTTTTTTCATCATTGGCATTATCGATATACACCGTTATGTTTTTTTTATCATGTTTGCAATTTATATATGTTTTAAGCCATAGCCCGGCATTTAATAAAAAGGCATCAATAAAGTATTGAGGATATTGTTTTAAAAACCGGTGTTTTTTTAAATAAGTATACGCAACCTTTGTCAATGCAAAAGATGAATCATCATCTTCAGAAAATTTGTTTTTATTTTTTATATCAAGCGGATGGGCTAAAATAAAATTATAAATCGCCCAAAAATAATTATCATTTCGGTGAAGAATAATGGAATCAGCTTCGCAGCCGTTTTCAGGTTCTTCACCTTCAACCGAATCAAAGAATTTGAAATTTTTACATACCGGAAGAGGCGAATTGTTTAAATCGAATTCCATATAACTTTTTATTTTTTCAGCTGTATGCTTAGATGCAAATATACCGTTTTCCGGAATAATAATTTTTTTATAATTTTGAAAGAGGTTATATAATTCGGTACCGTCCAATTCATCATCAAAAAAATCAACTATACACCGCGCTTCTGAAATAATGTTTTTAGTTTCCGTTAATATTTTATTCAGATTAAACAGAAAGCGGCATGCCGAATATAAATAGGCAACGGAATTTTCAAAGAAACAAAAACCTATACCCGATTGAAAAGTAAAAAATTCTCCTCCATTATTTTTGCCTTCTTTTTGTATCAGGTTAATAAAGCCTTCCATCATAGCTTCGTTAATACGCCGAAGTTGTCTTTCGTAAGGCATTTCCAAAAAAACGCACAGCATACTTTTTTATTTCTCCTAAAAATTATTGCCCGTATTATTTTCCGATAACTGCTTGCCCGATTTAAAAGTTATAAGATCATCGATAAGTTCATCTTCCGCCTTTATATTTTCTTTCTGCCAAACGGCAATCTTTTTTTCTTTTAATTTTGAAATAACTTTCCGTTTCGAAGCAGCTTCGATATAGATGCTTCTTTTTTCGTTCACGGCTGCATCGGCCAAAACAAGTTTGCTTAAAAGTTCTTCCTTTTCTTTGTTGAGTCTTATCATATAATTTTGCGCCGAGTGCAGATAGTTCATATCCAACACGGAATTATCTGTATTGAATTTGCGGCCGGTTTCTATTTTTAATTTTGCAATATTTTTAAGCGCAATATCAATAGAATCTTTATGAGCTACGGCATATGCCAATTCCAACTCTGCCTGATGTTCGTAAAATGCACGCAAATTTAATAATTTTTCAAGACGGAAATTAAAACGTTTCATACGGCTTTCTTATTTGCTGTCTTGTTCTAAAGCAGCCGGCTCATACTTTTTTCTTATGCCGATTCCAACAGCATCTTCTTCGCCTTCGGAATCCGGTATTTCTATTTTCGTAATTTCGGAAAGCTTATTCAAGGTGTCTTTTAATTTTGCAGGGTCATTTACATCCTGTGTTAAAAAATTATAAATAAGCGGATAACGGTCTATTGCCTGATCGATTTCCGGATCACTTCCTTTTTGATATGCACCGACTTGGATCATATCCTCCGATTCGGTATAAACAGCTAAGAGTTTGCGCACCAGTAAAGCCGCTTCTTTTGTTTTTTCGCCTGCAACCCTGTTCGACAATCGGGAGATGCTTTGCAAAACATTTATTGCAGGATATTGTCCGCGTTGAGCAAGACGGCGCTCAAGCACAACATGGCCGTCCAAAATACCGCGCACCGCATCGGAGATAGGTTCGTCCATATCATCACCGTCAACCAAAACTGTATAAAAACCCGTGATGGAGCCCATATCAGAGGTTCCGCTTCTTTCCAAAAGTTTCGGCAGGGTTTCAAATACACTTGGGGTATAACCGCGTGTTGCAGGAGGTTCGCCTATCGCAAGACCTATTTCGCGTTGGGCGCGGGCAAAACGGGTTACCGAGTCGAAAAGGAGCATAACGTCTTTTCCTTGATCGCGGAAATATTCGGCAATAGCCGTTGCAGTATATGCGCCGCGAATTCGTGCAAGTGGGCTTTGGTCGGATGTTGCCGTAACGATAACGGAACGTTTTAAACCGTCCGGCCCTAAATCGCTTTCAATAAAATCGATAACTTCCCTTCCGCGCTCACCTATCAGTGCAATAACATTTACATCGGCATTCGTGTTCCGTGCAACCATACCTAGCAGAGTCGACTTGCCCACGCCGGAGCCGGAAAATATGCCTAGCCGCTGCCCTCTTCCGACGGCAAGTAATCCGTCAATGGCGCGTATACCAGTAACAATTCTTTTTTTGATGGTTTTTCTTTTCATAGGATCAGGGGGAGAAGCGACGACGGGATAGCGCACTGGAGAATAAGGTTCCGATTTTCCGTCCGCCGATTGGCAAAGAGAATCGACAACCCTTCCTAGCAAAACATTTCCGACCGGAATAGAAAGGATTTCCCCGCTTGCGATAACGTGATCGCCAATCCTTACGCCTTGGATATCGGTAAAGCTCATAAGCTGCACGGTATTCCCGTTCAAGCCGACAACCTCAGCCTGTAAACCTCGCGGATTATCTTCCGTTATAATTTGACAAAGCTCGCCTACAACAGCAACGGGGCCTTCGCTTTCGATAAGCATTCCGTGTACGCGCTTTACCTTTCCGGTAAATTTGATCGGATCCGTTTCGATAATGGTATTGGTGTATTTCTCAAAAAGACTAACCATATCAGTACCGCGCTACACATTCCCCGTTTTTATTTTTGTTTTGATGGGAGATATTTCCAAAATCTTTTGTTCAAGCTCATGGAGCTGACTTGCAATACGCGCATCGACGGCACCGAAGTCCGTTTCGATGATACAGCCGCCCTGATCGACGGTAGCGTCTTCAATGACAGTAATGTTTTTTACGTTTTCGGCAGAAGCGATAAAGTTTTTCTTATGCTCCGTCGTCATGCCAACGTCAGCAAGGTTAACCCTAATAATCACATCACCCCTGCCCTTTACCTTGCGCAGTGCATGTACTACATTGGAAACAATTACGTTACGCTGATTTTCAGAAATTACTTTTACAACCTTGCGCGTCATCAAAAGGACTAGGTCTACAATCTGCTGTTCGGTTTCTGCAAGAATTTCCTGCCTGCGGTCCATTGTCTTGGTTATCATGGTCTGCAACCGCTCGGTTAAGCGGAAAACTTCGCGCTCGCCTTCTTTGTAGCCGTCTTCTATTCCCTTATCAAAACCTTCTTTATATGCCTGCCGGTTTACGGAATCCTGACTTTTTTCCGCCTCGGCAACTATCATGCGGGCATTTTCTTCTGCATCCGCAATTATATCTTTGGCATCATCTTTAGCTTTCTGAGAAATAACTTGAACCTCATCAGTCTGCCGTTTTACTTCGGCAAAAGCAGCATCTTCCGCCTCTTTTATGATACGGTCAGCCTCAGCACGAGCTTCATCAATCATCTTTTGTTTTTCCGTCTCCCAATCCTGTTTAAAAAGTTCTGCCTCTCTTTTTAAATCGTCGACAGTCGGGCCATCATATTGCGGAACGGTTTCAACCGGTTCGACAACCGGTTCATCAAAAAATGTTTTGTTAAGTTCGAGTCTGACAACATCAGTGTTATTCGTATTTACCTCAAAACTTCTAAAAATGGTTTTTGCCATATAAATTCTCCGTTATATCAATTCGTCTTCTTCGGAGCGGGCTATAACAATTTCACCCTTATCCTCCAAATGTCTAATGATAGAAACAATTTTCTGCTGGGCTTCTTCAACGTCTTTAACACGAATCGGTCCCATAAATTCCATTTCCTCGCGGAGCATGGAACCTGCACGCTTGGACATATTTCGGAATATTTTATCCTGAACTTCCGCATCAACTTGTTTAAGAGCCTTAGCCATTTCGTCGGTATTGACTTCGCGCAAGACCTTACCGATGGAGCGGTCGTCAAGCATAACGATATCTTCGAATACGAACATCTTCTTTTTGATCTCTTCGGCCAAATCGGGATCTTCGTCTTCAAGCGATTCGATAATGGTTTTTTCCGAAGAGCGGTCAACTAGGTTCAAGATTTCTACTATGCTGTCTACACCGCCCGCGGCCGTGTAATCTTCGCTCGAAATCGTCGAAAGTTTCTTTTCAAGAACACGCTCGACCTCTCTTAATACATCGGGAGAGGTACGATCCATCGTTGCAATACGCCGCGCAACATCGCTTTGAATCTCGTCGGGCAGGTTTTGCAAAATGACCGAGGCCTTCGGGGGTTCAAGGTAGGCAAGAATAAGCGCAATCGTCTGCGGATGTTCTTGCTGAATAAAGTTCAAAAGATGCGCAGGGTCCGTTCTTCGGATAAAGTCGAAGGGGCGAACTTGCAGCGAGCTGGTAAGCCTGTTTATTATTTCGATTGCCTTTTGGCTTCCAAACGTTTTTTCCAAAACCTCGCGCGCATAATCGATACCGCCGGTCGTAATAAAGTTTTGTGCCGCCATCAGATCTTGAAATTCCTGTAAAACGGCATCTTTTAATTCCGGTTCAACAGTTTCGGTACGTGCAATTTCAAATACTATTTTTTCGACTTCGTCTTCACGAAGGCGTTCCATTACCTTTGCAGATATTTCTCCGCCGAGCGATACCAAAAATATCGCTGCCTTTTGTTTTCCGGTAAGGGTGTTTATGTCCTTTCCCTTTTTTCCGGAAGCTTTTTCTTTTGCAGGTGCTACAGCCATTTTATTCCTCCATGAGCCAGGTTCTGATCAAAAGCGCGACGTCTTCAGGATGTTCCCGCGCTATATTAATAGCATTTTCTTGCAGTTCAAGTCTATGCCTTTCTTCAACCGTCATCGAAACGTCGGCATTGGCTTGTTCCGCTTCCCAAAGAATCCGCTCACGTTCAAGCTGGGCCTGACGCAGGGCTTCTTCTTCTTTGAGTCTTCTTCGTCTTTCGACTTCACGTCTTACAATTCTGTAAAGAATAAAGAAGAGCAATACCAACGCTATACCTGCAAGCGATAATAAAATTATCTTCTGCCTTTGCTGAGCTCTAAAATAGGCGGTGTCTTCTTCGTCGAATTGACCCGTCCTGTCTATTTTAATATTTGCAACGGTTACCGAGTCCTTTCTGGTAGCGTCAAAACCGATTGCATCCTGCACTATTTTAGCGGTCTGCCGTAATTCGGCATCCGAAATTTCAACGTATTCCCGTTCAATGGAACCGTCTTTTATTATGTAATTTCCCTTATCGTCTTTTTTCTTTATCCAAGAACCGTCTATGTTCACCGAAACGGTACGCCTTCCAAGTTCGGGGCTGGTAACTTCCGTCGTATCCCGGCGGCTTACATCCTCATTTGTTTTACTGATTGTCTGCGTCGAGCGCCCCGTAATATTGCTTGCATCCTTATATGAAGGAGCAGTCTGACCTTCAACACCGGCAGGGCCTTCGGGATTTATACCGTTACCCTCCCAGATAGTCTGTGCAGTTTCAGAGCTTATAGTAACGGATTTTACGATCTCCGAATCGTCGTAGGGCGTAGACGGATTATCAGCCTTTAGAACCGTAGGCCTAAGTTCCCGCGTAACGGCGGAACGTTCGGACATATCCATATCGATTTTTATGTTAAGTTCCCGAACCCTATCGGTACCGTAAATTTTTTGCAAGGCAATCAATATTTTGGATTCGTATTCGCGTTCAAGTTTTGCAATCAGCCGCTGCTGCCGCTCGATTAACGAAAGGCGGTCCATATCTTTCATTGCACCGAAATCGTTTAAAACGGCTCCGGTGTTGTCCGCTATCGTTATGTTCTCATCTTTGAGCCCTTCGACGGCAAGTTTTAAAATCTTTTGGATACCTTCAACTTTTTTTCTGTTTGCGGAAACATCGCTGCCCGGTGCCGGATACAAAACGACACTTGCCGTAACGGGATTTTGTTCACTTTGGAACAAGGCCTTTTCCGGCATATTGACGACAACACTTGCATCGTCAATGTCGTCAAGAGCTTTTATGTGCCGTCTGACTTCTTCGATAACGGCGCGCCTTACATCGATTTTCCGCTCAAAGTCCGTACGTGTCCATCGTTCCACATCGAAGATCGCCCACGGACTTGCATTTTTGGGAATTAAATCCTCGCGTATCAATATCGACCGCATGCGCCGTGCCGTTTTTTCGTCACTGACCGAAATGATACCGTCGCTTGAAACCGAAGTTTTTACGTTTTCTTCGTTTAAACGCAAAAGAATTTTATCGCGCAGTTCAACATCGGTTATCGCCATATCCAAAACCGGCGCCGTAGTCGGCTTCGAAGACCAGCGCATCAGCACTACAACCAGCACCAGAGCAAGCGCCGCAACCCCAATGATGATTCCCTTTTGAACCCCCGTCCATTTTCCCCAGAGAGTTCCCAATTTTCCTGTTAGGTTCTTAAACTTTTCGTTCATGTTCCCCCCATCTACTTGAACGATGAGTATAAGGTTTTACGCCCTATACTCCCCGCCTTTTTCTTTTACCTTGTTATGGTAATATCATTCCAACTTTTTACAATGCGGTCTATAACCGTTTGCGCAAGCTTTAGCGATAATGACGCCTCCGCCATTCCTATTGTTATATCATGAACATCAACCGAATCCGGGTTGACAATCATTTGCTGATTTAAGTCGTTCATTTTTATCTGCTTCGAATTCATTTCGTCAAAGGCCTTCAATACCATCTGTTCAAAACTCGCCGCAGGTTTATTTTGCGCAAGCTCTATCATATCGGTATTGGAAACCATCCGGCTTCTAAAATTATCGATTATGACGCCGCCGATTTGCGGAGTGTCCATTAAAGCCGGTATTTGATAAACATTTGCAACATTCACCATTTTTATTTTCTCCGTTATAATCTTTTATTTAAAACCGCTTTCGGTGTGCGGCCGTTAGCGGGCTATATCCAAGGCCCGCTGAAACATATCCTTAGCGCCCTGCACAACGGCAAGGTTTGCTTCGTATGCTCTGGAAGCCGAAATTAAGTCAACCATTTCCGTAACGATGTTTACGTTCGGATATTCTACGTAGCCTTTTTTGGGGCCTGACAAAAGAGCGTGCGGGTGCGTCGGATCGTATAGCCATCTGGTTTCCGCCGAATCCTTTTCTATGCCCGTAACCTTTACACCCTCACCAAGGCCTCTTTCGACGTTCTTCGGCGTAAAGGGCGTTTTCCAATCGATGCCAGATTTTTTTTGTGCAAGAACGACAAGACTTCTTTTAAAAACCTCACCGTCCTGCCCCCTCGTTGTAGTGGAAGCGTTTGCAATATTGTCGGAAATTACATCCGTTCTAAGCCGCTCAACTCCCATTCCCGTAGAAGCAATGTTTATACTTGTAAATAATCCCATTTTATTTTTCCTTCTATATTTTTTAATTTAATTACCGTTTATTTTAAAACCGACTGGGCCTGACTGTATTGAAAGCCCGTCATCTGGGTTAAAAGCTGATATTGCATCTGAATCTTCAAGATGTTCATCGCTTCTTCTTCCGGATTCACATTATTTCCGTTTGCTTTTTCGGATGTAAGATAATCCAAAACACGGCGCGGTTTAACGGATTTGTAATCGATAACATCGTTCGAGGCCAAGTGCAGCGGATGCGTACGTCTCATCTGAAAACCGCCTGCCGCCTCTTTTTCAGAATCGAAGGCCCGTTTTAACTCCGATTCAAAATTTACGATCGTGCGCTTAAAGCCGTCAACGCCCGCATTTGCAAGGTTGTTGGACGTTACGTTATAACGAAGCGCATTTACGTCCAATGCCCGGTGCAAAATATCCGTCGTTCTTAAAAAACTGTTAAATCCCATTACTATTCCTCCCCGTGTTAAGCCGGCGATTATACCGAAACAAGGCTGAATAACCGCCGCCTTGCCAAATGCTGCAAAAACCGTCTCAAGTTTTTTAAACAGCTCTTTTATCCATTTTCGGCATATTTTAAAATATGCTTAACACTTTTTAACTATCCGTAAACAGCCTGCCCCATAAAACCGCTTAAACTGCGGATCTTATAAAATATAGCGCGACAAATCCTGATTTTGAACGATGTCTTTTAACCGCTCGTCTACATAGCTTACATCGATCTGCACCGTTTGGCCTCCCATCTCGCTTGCATTAAAAGAAATTTCTTCTAAAAGCATTTCCATTATCGTGTGCAGCCTTCGCGCACCGATGTTTTCGTTTTTAGAATTGACCTCGGCGGCCAAAAAGCTCATTCGGTCGATGGCCTCTTCTTTAAATTCGATTTTTACGTTTTCCGTCCGTAAAAGTTCCGAATATTGCCGTGTCAGCGCATTTTTCGGTTCAAGCAAAATTCGTTTAAAGTCCTCTGCATGAAGCGATTCCAACTCTACACGCAGCGGAAAGCGCCCTTGAAATTCGGGGATTAAATCGCTCGGCTTGGAAACGCTGAATGCACCGGCCGCAATAAAAAGAATATGCCGCGTATCGACAACCCCGTATTTTGTGGAAACGGTCGAACCTTCGACAATCGGCAGAATATCACGCTGAACGCCCTCGCGGGAAACATCGGCACTGCCGCCCCGTTCGGAACGGGAGGCGATCTTGTCTATTTCGTCGATAAAGATGATGCCCATCTGTTCGACGCGCTGCTTCGCTTCTTCCGAGACCTTATCGTGATCGACCATACGGTCAAGCTGTTCTGCCATTATAATTTCGCGGGCCTCTTTTACGCTGACATTTTTTCGTTTGGACTTCATGCCGCCCATCATCATATTCGAAAAATTGGACATAACGTTTTCGATATCTTCCATATTGGAACCGCCTGCAATAAATTCGAACGGCGGCGGGCTTTGAGGCTGAACGGTAACTTCGACCATCTTGTCTTCAAGTTTTCCGTCGCGGAGCATTGTCCTGAATTTTTCGCGCGTGCCGGCCATATCGTTTTTTTCTTCCTGCGCTTCCTTTGTTTCCGCCGCGGGTTTTGCGCCTTCGGCCGGAGGTGTGTCCTTTTTTACATTTGAAACAGCCTGCGCTGTTCCGGCCTGCGACTTTGAAGATTTTTTATTGGAACCGGGCAAAAGAATGTCCAAAAGGCTTTCTTCGGTGTTTTTTTCGGCCTGTACTTTTAAGGTTTCCTGCATTTCGCTTTTTACCATCTTGTAGCCCACGGCCATTAAATCCCTGACCATCGATTCGACGTCGCGGCCGACATAACCGACCTCGGTGTATTTGGTAGCCTCTACCTTTAAAAAGGGCGCATTGGAAAGTTTTGCAAGGCGGCGCGCAATTTCGGTTTTTCCGACACCGGTAGGACCTATCATCAAGATATTTTTAGGCGCAATTTCGTCCCTGATTTCTTCAGGCAGCTGTAAGCGCCTCATTCTGTTACGCAAGGCAACGGCAACCGCCCGCTTCGCCTTGTTTTGACCGATAATGTATTTATCGAGTTCTGCGACCGTCTCTGTCGGGGTCAAGGTTTTTAAGTCCATTATAGTTCCTCCATAACGATATTTCCGTTTGTGTAAATACATATTTTGCCTGCAATCGTCAAACTTTTTTCCGCAATTTCGCGGGCGGAAAGGTCCGTATTCTGCATAAGGGCCAGAGCCGACGCATAGGCGAAATTACCGCCAGAACCGATGGCAAGAATATCTTCTTCCGGTTCTATGACGTCCCCGTTGCCGGAAATCAAAAGCGTAGTTTTTGCGTCGGCGACGAGTAAAAGTGCTTGCAGATTTTTGAGCATCTTATCCGTGCGCCAATCCTTTGCAAGCTCCACCGCGGCCCTCGTAAGATCGCCTGAAAATTCCTTGACCCTCGTTTCGAATTTTTCAAGAAGGGTAAAGGCATCGGCAGTAGCACCTGCAAAACCGGTTATGATTTTTCCGTCATAAATTTTTCTTATCTTTCGGGCGTTTCCTTTCATAACGGTTTCGCCCATCGTTACCTGACCGTCTCCGGCCATCGCAATTTTTCCGTTTTTCCGTACGGCAATTACCGTCGTACTTCTTGTCTTTTTATTCATCAACCCTCCCTATCAATTTGGCAAAGGAGCTTACAGTAAAACCCCTTCTAAATTTGACAGCCGAACAAAATATCAATTTTGGAGGCTGGCAAATTTCCGCCGTTTCGAGAAAACGAGAAACGGCATTTAATTTTACGATGTTTTGCACCTTGTGCAAAACTCGCATTTTACTGTAAGCGACGCTTATTAAAGGAGCTTACAGTAAAACCCCTGTTATGAATGCGGATGAGCAGACCTGTACAAGGTTTGAAGCTGCTCGGCCGTAATATGCGTATACCGCTGCGTTGTCGAAATGCTTTGGTGTCCCAAAAGCTCCTGCACAACCCTGATATCTGCGCCGCGGGTTACCAAGGTCGAGGCAAAACTATGCCTAAACGCATGCGGCGACAATTGTTTTAATTCCGGCGAAACTGCAACATACCGATCCACGATATACTGCATTCCCCGCGCCGTAAGGGGTCTTCCCATACGGTTCAAAAAAAGAGCGTCCCTTTCTTTCCCGTTTTTATCTTTTTGAATGTTTCCTTGTTTTCTTTTTAACAAGGCGGCGCGTTCGGCAAGATAGGCCCGCAAATACCTTTTTGCAAAATCCGCAAAAAAAACCTTTCTTTCTTTTTTCCCCTTTCCGAATACGATTGCCGAAGACAACGACGGCTCCAAATCCTTTATATCCAAACCTGCAAGTTCCGAAACACGGCAGCCTGTCGAATAAAGGGCGGAAAACAAGGCTGCATCCCGCGCTTCCCACAAAATATTTTTATTTGCAGGCAGGGCGCAAAACCGTAAGGCCTGTTCGGGAAACATAAACTTCGGCAGCTTTTGTGCCTGCTTTAAATTACGCACGGCGGTTACCGGACTTTCTTTTATAAGACGAAAGCGTACCGCATATTTGTAAAACCCGCGCAGCGACGAGAGCATTCTGTTAATAGAAGCAGGCGCGCATTTTTTGTCGGCCAATTCTGCAATAAAAATCCGTACATCCGAAGCACTTGCCGAAAAAGGATCGATTTCCATTTCGCCAAGCCATTTTTCAAAAATCTCCAAATCGTTTCGGTAAGAATTAACCGTCGCTTCCGTAAACTGTCTTACCCCGGCAACATAATCCAAATAGGTTTCAAAGACCTCATTCATCTTGATCTTCTACCCCCTCGACAATGCTGTGCAGATAATTACAGTCAGGATTTATGCAGGCCTTGTAACTGCCATGTTTTTTATCGTATTTTTCAACCATAAACCACCCGCATTTCGGACAGGATGCGTTAATCGGTTTAAAATAGGAAATAAAGTCGCAATCGGGAAAGTTGGTGCAGCCGTAAAATTCCCTGCCCCGCCCCTTCGATTTGCGCGTAATAATATCGCCGCCGCAGCCCTCACGCGGACATTTTGCAAGCGGAATCGATTTGGTGTTTTTGCATTCGGGAAAACCTTCGCAGGCCAAAAAGAAGCCGAAGCGCCCCAGCTTTTTTACCATTTTTCTGCCGCATTTGTCGCAGACGATATCGGTCTGTTCGTCCAAAGAACCCTTTATGCTTTCCACCTTTTCGAGGGCAGTGTCTACCTGCGCCTTAAAGGTTCCGTAAAAACTTTCCATCAAATTAGGCCACTCGATTTTTTCTTCTTCCACTTCATCGAGCTTGTTTTCCATACCCGCCGTAAAATTGACGTCTACGATATCCGAGAAGTTTTTTACGAGAAGCTCGCTTATGATTTTTCCAAGCTGCGTCGGCACCAGCTGTTTGTTGGAACGGGTAACATAATAGCGGTCCAACAATACCGAAATAATCGGTGCATAGGTCGAAGGACGGCCGATCCCTTTTTCTTCAAGCATTTTTACGATGCTCGCATCGGTGTAGCGGGCAGGCCCTTGCGTAAAGTGCTGTTCGGGACGCAGTTTCTCGGTTTCAAGTGTATCGCCCGTTTTCATCGCAGGGAGGGCCGTTCCTTTTTCGTCTTTCGAAATAAGGGTTTTCGTAACCGTGTAAAAACCTTTTTCGGCTATGGAAGTCGAAGCCGCCCTAAAAACGGCATCGCCTACCGTTATTTCGTAACTCGATGTTTTCGTTTTGGCGTTTTTCATCTGGCTTGCAACAAAGCGTTCCCAAATAAGGGAATACAGCCTGTGCTGATCCCGCGTCAAATATTCTTTTAAATACGAGGGTGTGTATTCGATATAGGTCGGCCTAATTCCTTCATGGGCGTCTTGAGCCTTTTTACCGACCGCATATTCGGCAGGCGATGAAGGAAGTTCATTAGGATAATTTTCCGAAATCCAGCTGCGCACGGCTTGTACCGCAACATCGGAAATACGTACCGAATCCGTACGCATATAGGTAATTAAACCGACGCGGTTCGATCCGACTGCAACACCCTCGTACAGCTGTTGGGCCACCTGCATCGTTTTTTTAGAGGTAAAGCCGATTCTATTCGCCGCCGTCTGCTGTAAGGTCGAGGTCGTAAAAGGCGGCCGCGGTTTTATGCTTTTTTCGGTAACCTTTATATCGGAAACGGCTGCCGGAAGATTTTTTAATTCACTTATAATCTTCTCAACGTCTTTTTCGTTTTTCAGTTCCGGTTTTTCATCTTTGTATTTTACAAGCTGGGCTTCGAAAGATGTTTTGCCCGCTTTAAAGTCGGCATCCAATGTCCAGTATTCGTCGGGTATAAAACTTTCGACTTCTTTTTCCCGCTCACAGATAAGCCTGAGTGCCACGGACTGTACGCGGCCTGCGGATAAACCGTTTTTTACCTTTTGCCACAAAAGCGGAGAAAGGCTGTAACCCACAAGCCTATCGAGGACACGCCGCGCCTTTTGCGCATTGACCTTTCCCATATCGATGTCCATCGGGTGTTGAACCGCCTCTTGTATCGCCTTTGGGGTAATTTCGTTAAAAACAATTCTTTGAACCGGCGCCTTTATGTCGCCCGCCAAGGCATCTTTTAAATGAAAGGCAATGGCTTCACCCTCGCGGTCATTATCACTTGCAAGAAAAATCTCGGTCGATTTCTTCGCTTCTTTTTTTAATTCTTTTAAAATTTTACCACGTCCGTGAACGGTTATATATTCGGGCATAAAGTTGTTTTGTATGTCTATTGCAAGCCTCGATTTAGGCAAATCGATTAGGTGCCCCATCGATGCTCTGACGGTATATTCTTTACCCAGATACTTTTCGATCGTCTTGGCCTTTGCAGGAGATTCTACTATCACCAAACAAGAATGTTTCGCCGCAGTTTTTTTTGCTGCGTTTTTTTTCTTTTTGGGTTCTTGAACCTTGGGTTCTTTAACCGTCTTTTCCATAAATTACCTCAAATTATCTTACTGGGTTGAAAGATAAGCAGCTCACACAATGAGCCGCTTACCGATTCTCCTAAAATCTTAGCTGCCGAATAGCGGCAAATCGTTTTTTAGGTTCCGTTTTGCAGGAAGATACTGCCACTCGTTTAGCACATCTTCCGCACCGCTTACCGCACAGGCGCCTTCTTCGTTAAGACGCCTGCCGCCTGCGTTTTGCGGCGAGTTTAAAGCAGCCTTGCAGACAAAAACATCCCGCCCCTGCTCAAGGGCAAAGTCCGCCGTAATGAGCGCCCCCGATTTTTCAGGTGCCTCAACAATTATCACCGAACGGGAAAGCCCGGACACTATGCGGTTCCGTTCGGGAAAACGGAATTGCAGGGGTTCGGTACCGGGCGGGTATTCGCTTATAATACAGCCGTCCGATTCCAAAATTGCCGCAGCAAGCCGTTTGTTTGTCCTCGGATAAATACTTTCCACACCGCAGGCCAAAACCGCAACCGTTTTTCCGCCGCCTTCAAGACAGCCCCGGTGTGAAAAGGTGTCGATCCCGTAGGCAAGCCCCGAAATGACCGGCACGCCGTTTTCCGCAAATTGCTTCGACAAATTCAAAGCCGCCTGAATACCCTCGCCCGTAGGCCTGCGCGTCCCGACCATCGCCGCAGAAGGCCGCTCGGGATCGGGAAGCGAGCCCCGATAAAACAGCATAAGCGGGGAATCCGGAATTTCCCGCAGCTGCGGCGGAAAGGCCTCATCAAACACCGAAACGGTTTTTATGCCGTATACTCCGATAATCTTTAAGCCGTCCTGCACCGCCTTTTCGATAAAACCTTTTTTCCACAGTTTCGTTTTTAACGGCCGTTTTAGCAGCAAAGAAAGATCATTCAATGACAGACGCGACAGGGCTGCTAAGTCCTCCAGCGTTTCCGCCAAAAAGCGTTTTTCTTTCCCTTTTAAAAACGGGCAATACGATAATCCTGTGTAAAGAAGCGTTTTATCCTGCATCTTTAGTTCGTACCGCTCTCTTCCTGTATAAACCGCATATTTTCTTCAGCCTCCGCCTTTCTTTCTGCGCTGGAGGTAGACTCGATAATCTTTTTATACAGGGAAACAGCGCCGTCCTTATCACCCGTCAGATAATATGCCTGAGCCAATAAAAACATTTGCTGTATCGGTTTTTTCTCCCGCGCAATCAGCCCCTCCAATAAGGGAACGGCTTCAGCCGGTTTTCCAAGCTCGAAAATATACAAAACCGATACGGCATAAATCGCCTTCGAATATTTCGGATCAATATCGATAGCCCGCCTGTACGCGGAAACTGCAAACTCGTAACAGCGCTGCTGCTGTTCATCAGAGCCTGTCAGATCAAAGTCCAAAGAATTTTTTGCGACAAGACTTGCAGCAAGACCTGCCTGATAAAACAGGTTTTTGTTTTCAGGATAATATTCCAGTGCCGCCTTAAAACAGTCCAAGGCCTTTTTGTACATTTTTTGGTCCATATACCGCGAACCTAAAATCTTATACCAAATACCGATCCTGTTTTCGGCAACCATAATATCGCTTACGCGCTTTTCGTATTTTCTAATCGCCTCTTTTAATTCCGCCTCGCTCGTAGGACGGCTGACGCCTTCTTCAAGTTCCTGCATTCTTTTTATGTACGATGTGTTATTGCACGATACAAACGCCATCGCAAAAAAACAGCAAAGAACCGCTTTTTTAAAAAAATCGAAATCTTTTTTTTGCGGCCTGCAAACCAAACCATTGCTTTTCATTATCCACCTCTACTTTTATCAAAAAACGTATTGTGATACATTTCAAGCGACTTATCCTCGATGTGAGTATAAATCTGCGTAGTCGAAATATCCGAATGTCCCAAAAGGCACTGTACCGAACGCAAGTCGGCACCGCCTGCAAGCAGATGCGTTGCATAAGAATGACGGAGCGTATGCACCTTTGTTTCTATTCCGCACAAATCGGAAAGCTCATTCATTCTTTTCCAAATACCCTTGCGCGTCAGCGCACCCCCGCGGTTATTCAAAAAAACAGAACCGGAAACAAGCGTATTTTCCGCATGTTTCGATTTGAGCAAAACACAGCGCGCCTCTTCCATATAGCGTTTCAGCCAATACTTTGCGGCGCTTCCGAATGGAACGATCCGCTCCTTGTTTCCCTTCCCCGTAACTTTGATTAGGTTTTCGTTATAAAAAATATCGTCAAGCTTCAAATTTACGATTTCGCTTACGCGCAAACCCGCCGAATAAATAAGCTCAAACAACGCCCGATCGCGGATATTGTTCGGCGTATCCAGCGGAATCGAATCCAAAAGCTTATCGATCTCCTGTGCCGATAAAACCCGCGGCAAGGTTTTTTCCCGTCGCGGCCTGTCGATATTTTCGGCAGGGTTATCGCTTCGCACCCCTTCCATAACCAAAAAACGGAAAAAAGAATTTAAGGCGGCAATATCCTTCGCAATCGTCTTTGCCATTATCCCCGTTTTGGCGCGGTTTGAAATAAACCCGATACAATCTTCTTCGGTAGCGTTTTCGATTAGGCGTCCGGGCGTCTGCTCTTGCAATAAATGCAGCGTATTGATGTACGTTTGAGCAGTCGCCTTCGAATGAGATTCTGCAGAAATTAAAAATCCGTAAAACGCCCGAAGCTGTATTTTCGTCAGTTTATTTCCCTCCCGCCGTATTTTTTATTCTCATCTTTTTCCGCTTCTGTAGTAAGTCGGAATTTCCAAATCGGTACCTTCGGCCGGAAGACTCACGTTTAAAAATGCTCCTTGATCCATAAAACCGTCCACTTCGACCGTTTCATAAACCTTAGCCTCTTCTTTCACTTTATTGTTCCGCAACCCCAAACCGGCAACTACCGGCGGTTTCGTTTTTGTCATGCTAGACCATTGGTTCGAAGTTATGAAGGAGTTCGTCTGTGAATTTAAAGATTCGTCTTTACGCTCCTCTTTTTTGGAAAAGCCTTTGGCATCTTCAAAAGTATCACTTGAAGGAAATCCGGTTGCAATTAAGGTTACGCTGATGGTATCTCCCATAGAAGGATCGACAGTCGTACCGAAACAAGTAAACACATCGGCATCTGCGCTTGAGGTAATGATACTCATTATCTCTTCAACCTCGCTCATCGACAGGTCTTCGTTTCCGCAAATATTGACTAAAAGCTTTTTGGCGCCTTCGACCTGTGAATCTTCCAAAAGCGGATTGTTGATGGCGTTTGTTGCAGCGTCTACAGCCCTGTTTTGCCCCTGACCGACACCCACACCCATGTGTGCGTTACCTTGCGCACGCATTGCCGATTTTACATCTGCCAAGTCAACGTTAACCTCGCCGGGACGGTAAATCAGATCGGAAATACCCTGGACGGCTTGGCGCAAAACATCGTCGGCCTTTTTAAAGGCTTCGATAACCGGCGTCCTCGGTTCGACCAATTTTAAAAGATGCTGATTGGGAATAACGATAACCGCATCAACAGAGTCTTTTAATTTTTTTATACCATCTTCGGCAAGCTTCATTCTCATCTTACCTTCAAAATTAAAAGGCTTTGTAACAACGGCTACGGTCAAAACGCCCTGCTCTTTTGCAATTTCCGCAATGATGGGAGCGGAGCCCGTTCCCGTGCCGCCGCCCATTCCGGCTGTAATGAACAGCATATCAGAACCGCGGATAGCATTTGCAATAGCCTCACGGTCTTCAAGCGCTGCCTTTTCACCGACCTCAGGATTTCCGCCGGCTCCCAAACCGCCTGTAAGCTTAGAGCCGATCGGCAGTTTTACCGGCGCCTTGGAATAGCTTAGAGCCTGCAAGTCAGTGTTGGCTACGATAAAATCGACATAACGCATATCGCTGGACATCATCCTGTTAACGGCGTTAGAACCGCCTCCGCCCGCACCTATAACCTTGATAACAGCCGGCGTTCCCTGCTTAACCTCATTGGGTTCTATAACTTCATAGTTCATCCCCATACAATCACCCTCCCTGAATGATATGATAATTAAAATAATTCTTTTAAAAAACTTTTTACTTTTCCTAACATTGAATCCGAATCGCTGCCTTTAACCGGCACAACCGATTGAAGCTGCTTTCTGCTGTCGTACACGTTTAAAACCAAACCGATAGCAGCCGCAAATTCGGGACTCTTATATTCTCCTGTAAGCCCCCCTATAGTAGAAGGGACTCCCAGCCTGACGGAAGACATACCGAAAATCTCGGAAGCTAATTCCGTCGTTCCGTTTAACAAGGCGCCGCCGCCGCACAGCACTATAGAACCTTTTAAAGGCATGCCGCCGGTTACGGAATGCACCTTGTTTTTTACAATAGCAAATAATTCCGCCATACGCATCTGAAATATTTCGCATATTTCAGATCTAAATATTTCCTTAGGCCCCATTCCGCCCACAGCAGGCAAAATAGTAGACTCATTTTCTTCAATAAAACTAGGCCAACAACAGCCTTCGGAAATTTTTATTTTTTCGGCCGCGTCGAAAGAAATACCTTTCACCACCGCCAAATCGTTTGTAACCTGAATTCCGCCTACGGGAACGGATGTTGTGATAACCGGAGCTCCCTCCTGCATAACCACAATATCCGTAGTGCCGGCGCCTATATCGATCAAAACAGAACCGGTTTCCTGCTCGTCCTTCGTCATAACAGCCTTTACATCCGCAAGCCCGTGGCAGATTAAATTCTCCACCTGCAAATCGGCACGGTTTACACATAGGATAATATTTTTTATTGAGGTTACCGAGCCCGTTATAATATGCACCTCCGCTTCAAGCCTTACTCCTATCATATTTAACGGATCCTTAATACCGCGCTGCTTATCGACCGTATAGGTCTGCGGAATGACATGAATAATTTCCCTGTCTATCGGAATAACAACTGCCTTTGCCGACTCAATAACACTGTCGATATCGTTTTGCGCAATCTCGCGGTTGTTTCGCCCCTTGTCGGAAATAGGAAAAACACCGCGGGAATTAAGCCCTTCAATATGAATCCCGCCTAAACCGACGGTACACTGATCTATATCAAGTCCGGACATCATCTCGGCCGCTTCTACGGCATTGTGTATACCGGTTACGGTACTTTCAATATTCGTAACGGAGCCCTTCCGCATCCCAAGGGACGCACTTGTTCCTATCCCGACAATTTGTAAACCGCCATCTTCAAGGCGTTCGGCAACTACAATCCGTATATTTTTTGTGCCGATATCCAAGCCGACAATCACATCATCATTCACGTGAAACCTCCCTCTTTTTATAGACGGCATTGGTCCCGCGTATATCTATTTCGGAAATATCACTATCCATACCGAGGTCGCAAACGACATCCACAAGAAGCATCATATAACGAAGCCCGTCTTCGGTTAAAACCCTATCGGTAATAATGGACAGCTGGCTCTTTATCGGATACACGATTAAATCGTATCCGCCGTATTTTTTTTCTCGTATTTTAATTTCCGAAATTTCGTTTAACAAAAGCGGCTGTTTTTTCTGCAAAAGATCTAAACCCATAAAAAACTCGGACAGCTGACTGCTTACCTGCATTCCCGCCCTAGGATTATTAAAAATAAGCCCGCCTATTACGGGAAGGTTTTTGGAAACGGCAGGATTTCCTATTCTAAAAACCACGCCGCTGTTATCTATTTCCATAGGAACGGTTCGGCCCTTTATTTCGGTAAAAGCGACTGCAACAGGCTTTCTTTCCGTTATTTTGATTAATACCTTATCGGGGAATTTTTTTTCGACGGTAGCTGAAGCTATAAGCGGGTTTACCACAAGATTTTTAGAAACGGCAGAAGAATTGACGCTAAGCCATTTTACCGTATTGGGAAGACCTGCAATCCGTTTTATCTCCAAAGAAGTCAACTCATTCATGCCTGAAATAATAATATTAGCATTCGAACGTGCAGGCAAAATTAATACGTAAAAAATAATCTCGGCTGCCAACACTGCCAAAAAAAACACAATTAAAACTTTGATAAGGAAAGATTTTGCTTTGCTTCTTATCGGCATCTGCAAGGCGCCGTTTTGTTCATGAGAATACGTCTCTTCCTTCCACGAATATAAAATATCAGCCATGCATTTCTCCCTTTCTCTCCGAATAACCTGAAGCATTTAAAATTAATCCGCACAAACAAAAAGTAATAACCAAAGATGAACCACCCGACGAAAAAAAAGGAAGAGGAATACCGGTTGTAGGTATAAGCTTCGATACGACTGCACAATTTAAAAGCGATTGAACCAAAATGCTTGTCGTAGCCCCGAAAGCTACATAGGCGCCGAACCTGTTTTTACAAGTAAAAGCAATCTTATAACCCAAAAATGCAAACAGAAGTAAAATACTAATGTAGCAGATAACACCTATAAACCCCATTTCTTCAGCCCATACAACAAAAATAAAATCGGAATATATTTCGGGCACGCTTGCAATTTTACGCACACCGTTTCCAAGCCCCCTGCCCCAAACTCCTCCGCTTGTAAGGGCGTTTAAAGACCCTTGTATCTGAAAGCCGGTATTTAAAGGATCCCTTCCGGGGTCCAAAAAAATAAGCACCCGCTCCATTCGATATTCTTTTGTAACAACCATTAAAACCAAAATAGGAATTACGCAGATAAGCCCTTTTAAAAACCATTTGATCGGAATGCCTGCGGCAAAAAACATCGAAAGCGAAACAAAGAGTATAAAAATCGAAGAAGAAAAATCGTTCCCTAAATAAATGAGCAAAACAAAAACCGCAGTCATTAAAAACGGCGGAAAAATTGAAATTAAAGGTTCATCGTACTTTTCATTCTTTTTGTCAAAAAAATTCGCCAAAAAAATAATCATTATAAACTTAACGGCTTCGGAAGGCTGAAACTTAAAGCCCGCTATATTTATCCATCGAACAGCGCCGTTTCGTGTTTCACCTATGCCGGGAATAAACGGTAAAATACAAATCAACAAGCTTATTATCGTAATAGCCGGAAGCGCCTTGCGCAGCTTGGAAAAATCTATGAAAACAAAAAAAAGCATCGCCCCAAGACCGACAAGAAAATGACGTATCTGCCTTAGCACAAAATATAAATGATTGTCGAACAAGCGCTGTGCATAATATGTAGAACCCGAGTAAAGCGTTGCAAACCCGATACCGAACATCATAAGTACCATCATTGCAAAAACAAAATCATATTTTTCAGGGTCGATATTTCTTTTCACATTAATATACTTACTCATTTTTCCAACCCTCTTTTTTCAATACCTGCTCCAACCTTTCAAGAGCCAAACCTCTTGAACCCTTTAGAAGCACAAAATCACCGCCGCTCAAATTTTCTTTCAGCTCCGATTCTAACCTATCAAATTCTTCCGTCCTGCAGACAAAAACCGGTTTTTCAGATTTCCCCTCCGGCAAATCATCGAACGCCTGTGCAAATTCATCCCCAAACAAATACACAAAATCGGCGCTTGAGGTCAAAGCCTTTCGGCATATTTCCTTATGACTTTCCGCCGATTCTTTTCCAAGCTCCAACATGGAACCTAAAACATAGTGTTTAAGTCCGTCCGTTTTTACCGAATTGCAAAACTCAACCGCTTCGTTCACCGATTCAGGATTCGCATTATAACAATCCATAAAACAGGTTATAAAACCGCGCACGATCTGCGATCTACCAAACAGAGGATGCACGGTTTCTAACCCGATTTTAATCTCGGAAGAAGTAAAGCCTTTTTTTTCGGCTAAGGCTATACAGGCAAACACGTTCTGCATATTATGTCTGCCAGGCAAGGGAAACAATATGGATTCACCTTTATATGTTATTTTAGTTCCGTTGAAACCTTTATCCTCCACTTCTTTAATTGAAGGAAGATTTTCTTTAGAATAAACAAAAATATTTCCATGCGGAACATTTTTTAAAAAATCCGTATATTCGCATTCGGAAACAAAGCCGATATCCCCATCGGTAAATTTTGAAAAAATTTGTTTTTTTTCCTCAGCTATTGCCTGTTTTGAGCCGAGAATACCGATATGGGCAGTCCCTATATTTGTGATGATCGCGGCGTTTGGTAAAAGCACGTCCGTTATCTCCGCTATTTCACCTTTTCTGTTCATACCAAGTTCAAAAATACCAACCTCGTGTTCAGGCCGTACCGAAAACACCGAAAGCGGCAACCCCGTTTCCGAATTCAAATTTCCTTCACTGTATACGGTTTTATATTTTTGAGAAAAAATCGAAACTAAAATTTCTTTTGTCGTTGTTTTACCGCACGAACCTGTTATTCCCACTTTATAGAGCCCTGAAAATTGAGCCAGATAGCGTTTAGCGGCAGCTTGCAGGGCTTTCAAATTATCTGTAACAGCGATACAGCATGCGTAATATTTTTCACAAAGCGCCTTGACATGATTTTTATTCTTTTTTTCTTCAAGGAATTTATAATCGCAAAAAAAACAGCACGCTCCGTTTTTTAAGGCCTCTTCAATATATAAGTGCCCATCCCTGCTCTCTCCGCGCAGCGGTACAAAAAGAGAATTTGGTCTTACATTTCTGCTGTCGGTTACAACGGATAAAAAACCATGCATCGCCGTAAAATCAAAAATGATTTTACCGCCGGTGCTTTCGGCAAGTTCTTCCAAGTACATGAGAATACATTCGCTTTCCCGCTCCGAACGGAAATCAGCCACCGCGCCTCTCCTTTGCTATTTCTATACGCAAAATTTCCGCCGACAGCGCCTTACGCATTTTTAACTCTTCAACAGCAATTTTTTCTATTCTTTCGGGCTTTGACAAAATCGAAATACCCGATATTTTACGTTTATTTTCTTCTATAATTTTGAACTGTTCTTTATCATAATCCTTCATTTCCCGTTCAACACTTACATATCTTGAAGATTGAAGCACAACGGCGAACAATAAAAAAGGAATTAATAAAGTTAAAACAACAGCGCTTATTTTTTTCATAACTTTAATCTTCTCCCAACTTCCTTATAACCCGCAAACGGGCACTCCTTGACGGAGGATTATCCTTAATTTCTTCACTACCCGCCTTTACAGCCTTTTTATTAACCATAACAGCTTTTGGTTTTCCTCCGCATTTACATATCGGCATATTTTTAGGACAGGTACAGTTTTTACACAAATCCCTAAAATATGACTTAACGATTCTATCCTCAAGCGAATGAAAGCTTATAACCCCCAACCGCCCTCCAGCCGCAAGCGCTGCAAAAGCCGCCTTTAAAAGAGACGGAAGCCGTTTTAATTCGCCGTTTACAGCAATCCGCAGCGCCTGAAAAGTCTTTGTCGCAGGGTGCACTCTGCCATACCGGTAATTTTGCGGCACTGCATAATAAACACAGTCTGCAAGCTCCTTAGCGGTTTTCAATTTCGAAAACCCCCTTTTTTCCGCTATTTTAGCCGCAATCCGGTGCGAATACCGTTCTTCACCGTACCCGAAAATTAAATCGGCCAAAGCCCTTTCGGAATACGTATTTACAATATCAGCGGCGCTTTCTTTTAATGCCGGATTTAAGCGCATATCAAGCTCTTCATCAGCACTAAAAGAAAACCCCCTGCCCGACTTCGTATAATGAAAAACCGAGATACCTAAGTCAAGCAGTATTATATCCGGCGCCTTTAAAGCGTCAGGATAATTTTTAAAAAAATCATCCGACCAACCTGAAAAAAAACGAACGCGGTTTCCGAAAACAGCCAACCGTTCCTTAGCACGCTCTTGTATAACAGTGTCTGCATCTATTCCTACGACTGTCAACTGCGGAAAGCGCTTTAAAAAAGCTTCCGTATGCCCTCCTTCACCCAATGTTCCGTCTACAAAAAGATTATCGGAACGATCAGGCTGCAGCAATGCAAGGCATTCATTCACCAATACGGGTTTGTGGACGGCCGTCATACAATTATAAACCTACACCCAACGCTTCCAAAGCCTTTGCAAAATCCGGTTCGCTATCCTCCAAATATCGATCATATTTTTTTACGTCCCATAATTCAAAATAGGCGTATTGCCCCAAAATTATGCATTCCTTTTCAAGGCTTGCATACTCTCTAAGACTTTGCGGTATGGATATTCGCCCAGATTTATCTATTTCCGTTTCCTGCTCTGTCAAGCGCCTTAATACAGCTCTGGAACCGGCCTTTGATAAAGAAGCGGATTTCATTATCTTCTCCGAAAATTTTTCCCATTCGGCAGGCGGAAAAAGCCATAAACAGTTATCCATTCCTCTGGTGATAATTAAGCGATTTTCAGGCAAAGAGGTACGAGCCTTTACGGGAAACATAATTCTCCCTTTTTCGTCGATAGTGTTCCTATATTCGCCTGTTATTCCATTATTATCCACTTTTTTTTACCTTTTACCACTTTTTACCACTGATTTTATTTTAACTGAAATTTACGGAATGTCAAGCCCTTTTTTAAAAAAAGTTAAATTTTTTTTAAGAAAATTACAAAAAAAAGGTGCTTTTGAGGAAAAATTTAAATGTAAATATTGAAAATCTACAAAATGATGGTGCTTTTATTAACATGAGCAGCCGGTGCCGGCTATTTTCTTTACGAAGAAAGCGGATAGACCGCTTGATCGGGCGGTTATAAAAACGCTTTTTTTAAGGACAAAGCCGCTTTCATTTCAATTCAATTCAATTCAATTCAATACATGGTTTATTTCTTCGATGGTTTTTGTATAGGCGTTTTTAAAGGCCGTCAAAAGACTTTCCGCCTCTTCGCTGCCCTCGCTCGGAATGGAGGAAACAGCGTTTTGGGCGCAGTTTGCCGATTTTTCGACAGCTGCGGCGGCATCGCCTAGCACATTTGCTCCTATGGTATAGGCTGCCCCCTTAATCTTATGGGCTTCATGCCGTATCCGCTCGTTCCGAAAGACGTCCTCGGCCTTTGCAGATAGGAGCGTACCAAGCGGATGCGGGGATACGCCTGCGCCATAGGTTTCGGCAAAGGTTTGAAGGATAGTTGTGTATATTTCTTCATCGCCGCCCATTCGATAAACAGCTTCGGCAGTATTTAAAAATTTTGTATTCGGCATTTTTTAATCCGTTGTTAAAAACGCACAAGAATGTGCAATTCTTAACTATGCAGGGCTTTAGGCTGCCGGCGGCTCGCTGCAAAAAAAGACAGCAGGCACAAGTTTTTAAAGAAGATTGTTTTTTTTAAGTCTTTGCCGCCGCCTTATAAGCCGCTTTTCCCGCTTGAACCACCTTCTTACATAACACACAAAGCCCCTCTTCTTTTGGAAAAGAAACAGCCTCTTACCTTAATTCTAACACATTTATTCCATACCGTCAACAATTATTATAAGGGGTAAAAGCCGTAACCTCCTCGAGGCGTCCGCCTTACTCAACAATATAAATGATAAATCAACATATCTCAAACGCAGAGCTACATTACACGGCAACAGAACACGAATACATTTTTCTTAAAATACTCTTTAGAAATTTTATCCACTAAAAATAACAGCATGAAAATTCCTTGCATATTAAAGAGTCTGGTTTATCTGAAATTGTTTACGATAAAACAATATAAAAACGATTTTTGCAAGAAAGACAAAAACGTCTTTAAATAGATTTTAAGAACTTATGTATAAAATTTCGCCTGCAAATTATACAGCTCGCGGTACTTCCCTTCTTCTTTTATCAAATCGGCAGGGCTGCCGTCTTGAACGATTCGGCTATTATCGAATACGAGCACCCTGTCGGAAAATTTTGTTACCGCCATACGGTGCGAAATATACAGTGAACACTTATCCTTAAAGAATTCGTCAAACTGCTCGTAAATCCTGTTTTCCGCTTTCGGGTCGAGGGCTGCAGTCGGCTCGTCTAAAATAACGATCGGAGCGTTTTTGTAAGCGGCCCGGGCAATGGCGATCTTTTGGCCTTCGCCGCCTGATGGCGTAAAGCCTGCATCGTCAAAATCGCGGTATACCAAGGTTTCTAAGCCCTTATCCAATTTATCGATAACTTCTTTTAACCCCGCCGCTGTAATAAGCCGTTCCACCTCGGCATTCGCCGTTCCGCCGTCTGCGGTACCGAACGTAATATTATCTTTAATCGAAAAAGAAAAAAGCTTAAAATCCTGAAAAACGGCGGCAAACCATGTTTGATAATGATTATAATCGATTTCTTTTATATCGATACCGTTAATTAAAATTGTGCCTTCGGTCGGCTCATAAAGCCGCATCAACAGTTTTACGAATGTGGACTTACCGGCTCCGTTTTCTCCAATAATTGCAATGCGTTCCCTGCTGTTGAATTTGACATTTACGGCTTTTGTATAAATCGCAGGCATGGTACGTTGAAAGTTTTTGTGCCGAAAAAAATGATTATCGGCTTTTCCGATTAAACCGAATGCTTTCCGTTACACAGACGGTAAAAACATTTAAGCGTGCAGACCTGCTCGGCAAAATACCTGACGATAAAAAAGCGGCACCGCCTCCCCTTACGAATATAAAATTAAAATGCTCTGCTAAAACCGCCTACAGACTCTACGATGAATTTCCTCAGGAGCTTATCGCAAAAAATTCCGACGGATCATATACCCTGAATGCAGCCATCCCTTTTGATTCGTGGGTCTGCGGTTTTATCTTGTCTCTAGGCACCGAAGTAGAAATCCTTGAACCGGAAAACCTAAAAACCGAAATCGTCCAACTTGCAAAAGAAATTATGAAGAACCATAGGAAAGTTTAAATTCTTTTTTCAAACCTGACACATTCTGACAGGTTGATGTGCTATAATGAGTTTACATATTTTTATAAGGAGATATGATAAACAGTTCGGCAGAAATTCAGCCTCACTGTTTATCTTCGAGTTTTGTGCGTCGCACAAAACATCGCTTATTTTATGCAGTTTGTAAACAAACCGCTTGAAAAAACTTTTTTCGGAAACTTAGGTTTCCTGCAAAAAGTTTTTATGGGAGAAACCTATGCCGAGACCTACAACAAAAGAAGATTTGATTTTTGCTTCAAATGAGCAGTTTGAAAAACTGTGGAATTTAATTGACGGTATGACCGAAAAAGAAAGAACTGCCGATATAAATTCGAACGAGCGCGATAAAAATGTACGCGATGTTTTGGTTCATCTTTATGAATGGCACTGTCTTTTATTGAATTGGATAAAGTCCAACACGCAAGGGAAATCGGCAGCCTTTTTGCCTGAACCTTACAACTGGAAAACGTATCCTGAAATGAATGTTGAGTTTTGGAAAAAACATCAAGGCACCCCTTATGCCG
>CAUUSH010000007.1:0-86083 GCA_963547785.1 uncultured Treponema sp.
GTCGCTTGTCGCTTGTCGCTTGTCGCTTGTCGCTTGTCGCTTGTCGCTTGTCGCTAAAAATTGTGTCAAGCGTGCAGGTGCGTGTCAAGTGCTTTGCTTCACTTTTATGCGTTTTTGTTTGAGAATGTTTGTAACTGGTGTTGGTGCGGATGCTTTTCATTATGATACAATATAGCACGGTTACTCTAATATGTTAAGGGGCAGTCTGCCTTATAATCGAAAAATACTATAAAAGGTACTTTTGGAATAGTCCCGACGCTCTGCATCGGGATATGGTGATTCTAGGCTTAAAAGCTTTTTCTACGCTTCTTTTATGTCTCTTTTCCGACAAGGCACATCCATTCGGCCTCCGCTGCGAGCGTGCCGCCTACATAGGCTTTTCCGGCCTGTTTTACCATCCGCGGCGAAACGCGCAGGTTGGTAATTTCCATACGGACGGTGTCGTTAGGGCGCACCTGAGCGCGGAATTTGACCTTATCGACAGTGGCTAAAAAAAACAGCGAATTTTCTTCGAATATCTTTTTAAAGCTTAAAGCAGCCCCCCCCGCCTGCGCCATCGTTTCTATCAAAATGACGCCCGGCACCATAGGATACTGGGGAAAATGTCCCTTAAAGAAAAATTCGTCTTCGGTAAACGTATGCACACTAACGCTTCCCTTTTCGTCCGCTTCCAGTATTTCGTCTACGAACAAAAAGGGGCTTCGGTGCGGCAGTAAGCTTTCAATATCTTTTGTAAGACTCATTTACAAGGCTCCTTTGTCAAGGCTCTGCGGCCGGGCATACGGAAAGCCGGCCGCCGCTTTTTCTATTTTATCTTTTTAAAGACGACGACGCCGTTATGTCCGCCGAATCCCAGCGAGCCTGACGCAGCGCAGGTAATTTCTCCACTGACACCCTTGTTGGGAACATAATCTAAATCACAGCCCGCTTCCAAATCGGGTTCGGTCAAATTGATGGTCGGCGGGAAAAAGCCGTCATCGATGGCCTTTACGGTAAACAGGGCTTCCAAACCGCCTGCGGCGCCAAGGCAGTGCCCTATCATCGATTTTGTAGACGATATTTTCATTTTATAGGCGTGCGCCCCAAAGGCTTTTTTGATCATCGCGGTTTCGGCGGGGTCGTTTATGGGCGTTGAAGTGCCATGTGCATTATAGTACTGAACTTCTTCGGGCTTGACGCCTGCGTCGGTAAGGGCATTGGTAATGGCAAGGGCGCCACCGTCGCCTGAAGGGTCGGGGCTGGTAAGATGGTAGGCGTCCGAAGAGCTGCCGTAGCCTGCAAATTCGGCGTATATTTTAGCGCCGCGTTTTTTTGCATGCTCGTATTCTTCCAAAATCAAAATGCCGGAGCCCTCGCCCATAATAAAGCCGGAGCGTTTTTTGTCGAAGGGGCAGCAGGCCTTAGACGGATCGCCGTTGTGTTCCGATGCAAGGGTTTGTAAAACGGTAAAACCGCTGATTCCAAAGCCCGTTATCGTAGATTCGGTACCGCCTGAAAGACAGATGTCGAGCCTGCCTGACCGCACCATATCAAGGGCATTTCCCAAAGCGTCCGTTCCGGAAGCGCAGGCCGTCGCAATTGTCCACGACGGGCCCTTTATGCCGAATTTCATACTGATATTGCCTGCGGCCTCGTTTGGAATGAGCAGGGGTACGGTCATTGGCGGAATACGGGCAGGGCCTGCATCGAAGTATTTTTTAAACGATTCTTCGTATATTTCGAACCCGCCGATCCCGTTTCCTAAAATAATGCCGGTGCGGTTTGCGTCGATGTTTTCTTTCGAAAGGCCTGCGTCGTTCATCGCTTGTACGGCCGCTGCTACTGCGAACTGTGTAAAACGCGCCATCTTCCGCGCATCTTTTTTGTCCATAAACTGCGTCGCGTCAAAGTTTTTGACCTCTGCGGCTATCTTTATTTTAAAATCGGAGCAATCAAAATTGGTTATGTTTCCGATTCCGCAGCGTCCTTCCTTAATGCCCTTCCATGTTTCTTCCAGCGTATTTCCAAGCGGAGTTACGGCTCCAAGACCGGTAATTACGACCCTTCTCATATTATTCTCTCCTATAACAATTCGATTAAAATCCTGTATACCGTTTAAAACGGCACTTAAAAAGAGTATACACTTTTTTTAGGCGAATGTACAGGTATATAATATGCGTTCCCGTATTCCTACCCTACATATCTTTCCAAAACCGTGCCGGTTGTGCTATAATGGCCTTGAAAAACAAAACCTTTTCTTAAAAAATCGATTTTTATAGGATTAAATCATGGATTATATCGAAAGCCTTTTTAACAAAAACTTTTTGGAATATGCAAGCTACGTAATAAAAGACCGGGCAATCCCCGATTTGGAAGACGGGCTAAAACCGGTTCAACGGCGCATTTTGCATTCGCTTTTCGAAATGGACGACGGCAAATTTCATAAAGTTGCAAACGTTATGGGCCATTGTATGAAGTACCACCCGCACGGCGACGCTTCCATCGGGAACGCCCTCGTGGTCCTAGCCTCAAAAAATCTTTTTATCGATAAGCAGGGCAACTTCGGAAACCTGTATACCGGCGATGAAGCGTCGGCGCCGAGGTACATTGAATGCCGGGTAAACGAACTTGCAAAAACCCTTTTATACAATCCGAATATCACCAAGTACGTACCCTCATACGACGGGCGTAACAAAGAACCGTCCGCTTTCCGCGCAAAAATCCCGGTAGTACTTGCCATCGGAGCGGAAGGCATTGCCGTCGGAATGTCTACGAAAATTCTGCCGCATAACGTCATCGAAATTATCGAAGCCGAAAAGGCCTTTTTAAACGGAAAAAAATTCCGTCTGTATCCTGACTTTCCGACAGGCGGCTTAATTGATGTTTCCGAATACGTGGACGGCTTGGGCAAGGTGCTCGTGCGCGCAAAACTGGATACCTCCGACGAAAAAAGAATCGTTATCCGCGAACTTCCCTTCGGCAGCACAACCGAAAGTATGATCGCTTCCATCGAGGCGGCATCGCGGGCAGGCAAGGTAAAAATTTCGGAAATCGTCGATTACACGGCGGAAACCGTTGAAATAGAATTAAAGCTCCCCCGCGGCGTATACAGTCAAGATGTAGTCGATTCGCTTTACGCCTTTAGCGAATGCGAGCAGTCGATTTCCTGCAATCTGCTTGTCATCAAAAACAATCTTCCCGTGCAAATTACGGTTACCGACATCATAAAAAATCATGCAAAACAACTGATGCAGATTTTGAAGGACGAGCTTGAATACGAAAAATCGATGCTCACCGACCGCCTGCACCTGCGTACGCTTGAACGCATCTTTATCGAAGAGCGCATTTACAAAAAGATCGAAACGATGAAGACGGCCGACGGTGTTATCAATGCGGTGCTCAAAGGCTTTGTGCCGTTTAAAAAAGAATTGATCCGCGAGGTTACCGAAGAAGATGTCGACCGACTGCTTAAAATTCCGATCCGCAGAATTTCGCTGTACGATATAAACAAAAACCGCGAAGAAGTAAAAGACATAAAAAACCGTTTAAAAGAAATTGCAAAACTGTTGAAAAATCTTAAAGATTATGCGGTAAGCGTTTTGGATAAAATTCTGGAAAAACTTCCCGAAGAAGAGTATAAGCGCAAAACGGAGATAACGGGCTTTACAAAGGTCGATGTAAAAGAGGCCGTTACCCGCGACACGCCGCTGCGCTATGATGAACAAACCGGTTACCTCGGAACGGCCGTAACCACCGGAAAAGAAATTTTGCGCGTAACCCCGTACGACCGTATTTTTATTTTGCGGAAAAGCGGGGTTTACACCGTAATGGACGTTCCCGACAGGGTTTTTGTGGACACGGGAATGTGGTACTGCGGTTTTGCCGAAAAAGAAGAATTATCGAAAATCCTGTTTACGGTAATTTACCGCGATACGAAAACGAAATATCCGTATATCAAACGATCTCGCATAGAAGGCTACATTTTAAACAGGGATTATGTGTTTGCGCCTGACAATACCGAAGTACTGTTCGTAAGCACCAAGGCGAAATTTTCATTTACGGTAACCTATGCGCCCAAACCCCGCATAAAAAAAACCGAAGACGTCTTTAAGGCCGAAGACTTTGCAGAAAAAGGATTGAAAACGCTCGGCGTACGGCTTGCAGTAAGAGAGGCGCTTTCGGCCGGCGAAGCTGCGGAAAAGAAGTCGCTTATAAAAAAGGCCGGCGAAAAAAAAGCATCTGCCGAAAAAAAGACGGCGGATGGAACCGAAAAAGGTTCGGCTAAAAAAGAAACGGAAAACAAAAAGCCGGCGGCGTCTTCCAAAACCGCTTCGGGTAAAAAGACCGGATCCGAAAAACCGGCAAAGGCCGGCTCCAAAAAGACGGAACCGAAAAAGACCGGTAAAGCGAAAAAATAAAAAGATTTAGCCGGTTTTTTTCAGCAAACTTGCCGCATTTTTAAGCGGTGTAACAACGCCGATTAAAATAAACCTCTCTAACGTTTTTTTTTCGATAAAAATGCGCATTGTCTATTTACATAGAAGGCTTAGTCTGTTAATATGTGTAACATGGATAGGAGTTTTATTCTCAGTCCGTCGATCTTAAGTGCGGATTTTTCCAAACTTGCGGAAGAATTACGATACATCGAAACACACGGCGGCAGCTGGGTTCATATCGACGTTATGGACGGTCATTTTGTTCCCAACCTGACATTCGGAGCCCCTGTTGTAAAGGCCGTTCGGGGCTGCACCGCGCTGCCGTTCGACGTGCATCTTATGGTGGAACGGCCGGAAGATTTCGTGGAAAGCTTTGCACAGGCTGGGGCTGACTATCTTACCTTTCATACGGAGGCGGCCGTGCACGCGGACCGGCTTATTGCAGAAATACGCCGCTTTGGAATGAAGCCGGGTATAAGCATTGTGCCGACAACGCCGATAAGTATAGTGGAAGAATTGCTGCCGCTTACAGACCTTGTTTTGGTAATGAGCGTAAACCCGGGATTCGGGGGGCAAAAACTCCTTCCCTACTGTCTTGAAAAAGTAAAAAAATTGAAGCAAATAAGGGAAGAAAAAGACTACGGTTATTTAATTTCGATAGACGGCGGGGTTAATTCCGAAAATATCGGAACTGCGGCTGCGGCAGGGGCGGATATCATCGTTTCAGGCTCCGCTTTTTTTTCCGGAGAGCTAAAAATATGAAAAAAAACTGTTTTTTTGCACTTGTTATGTATATTTCGGGCCTTTGCGCCTTTTCTCAAACGTATACGGACTACCTTACGACCGGCCTTGATGCGTATGCACGGTCGGACTGGGCTTCGGCCGTATTTTCTTTTCAAAAAGCGATAGAACATTCGGACGGCTCAATCGAGGAAGCGTCCTATTGGCTCGTAATGGCGAATGCATCGGCAAAAAATTATCAAGCCGGCGTGGACGGGGCGGAAAACTTTTTAAGGCGCCATCCTTCCAGCAGATACAGGGCCGAAATCGTATATCAGCAAGGCAGAATGTATTGTCTTCAGTCGGAACACGAAAAATCGATTAACACCCTGTACGGCTTTTTGCGGGACTATCCCGACAACATACAGGCGGCATCGGCCTATTATTGGATAGGCGAAAACCTGTATGAAGCGGGCCGGCTTAAAGAGGCGCGCAGTATTTTTTCGAGAGTTATTTCCGATTTTCCTTCATCGGCAAAGGTCGAACCGTCCCGTTACAAAATAGCCTTGATAGACCAGGGCGCCGCTCACGATGAGCTTTTAAAACTGCTCAAAATAAGCCATGAGGAATTACTGAAACTTTCCGAAGAATACGAAAAAAGCAAAAAAATGCATGAGCAAACCGTAGATTCGTACCAGAAACAAATAGCCGAAATACACCGTGATACCAGGACGGCCGAACTTGCCGAAAAACTGCAATTGGAAAAGCGGAAAAACGAAGAACTCATGGAAAAACTTGCTCTCTTGGAGCTTAAAAACCGCGAGCTTGAAAGTGCGGCTGAAAAGGCAAACGAAGCGGACAAGGCCGACGCGGAAGCTGCCGCAAAACGAAAGGCCGCCATCGACGCTTTAAAAGAAAAGGCACGGATTCTTGAAAATATGTACGATAATTTGAACGGAGGAAACCAAAAATGAAAAAAACAATATTATTTTTCGTTGCAGCATTCATATCTGCCTCTTTTCTTTATGCAAAACCGCAGCCCGATTATGAGATTGTTTCGGGCAATTTAAAATTGAAGGTTTTTAGAAAAACAGGCAATTTTTGCCTTTACAGCCTGTCACCGAGGGGTAAGAGCAAATACATTCCCCTATACGACGACCGTTCTTTAGGCCGCGACAACAAGTTTTATGTTTTACATAACGGTAAGTCCTACGAGCTAAAAAACCGGCTTAGTAAACCGGTAACCGTTACACAGACGGAAAACGCCATCAACCTGACGTATCATTTTACGGATAAATTTTATGTAGTACAAAAACTCTCGTTTACCGACCAAAGCTACGGAACAAGCGGCAGCCTTTTAAAAATAGAAACCGTAGTAGAAAACACAAGCGGCGAGCGGGCCGATATGGCCTTAAAGGCTCTTTTCGATACCTATCTTGGAGAAAACAGACGCATTCCGCTATACACGGACTTGCGGACAGGTATTTTTAAAGAAACGGTTTTAGAGCCGAAGCTAGAAAAAGATTCTGCTGTTATTTCCGCCAATTCCGAGGCCGCCTGTATGTTTTTGATACACCATTCGGAAGCGTCTTTGCCCGAAAACGTGTACATCGCGAACTGGGACAGGCTGCAAAGCGTAAAATGGATACCGTCCGTTGTGCAGGGGCGTTCTTTCAGCACTAAATATTTCCATAACGATTCCGCCATGCTTTTCGTATGGCCGCAAGAGCGGTTTGAAAATAAAGAAAAACTTTCGGTAACAATGTTTATCGGCTATTTCGATCATATAAAACGGCATTCGCCTGAAAACCGCGGGAAAGAAGAAGTGCCGCCTACGCCCGAAAACAAAAAAGATTATGAGTACATCAAAGCGCTTTTGGACAAGATTGCCGAAGTAGAAGACTCACCCGATGCGGTTTCCGATGAATACATCGACGATTTGACAAAACAAGCAGATAATGCTATAAATGACATACAGGAATAAGGAATGGCACTATCGGTTATAGATCAAGGAAAAAGATTTTTTAATAAAAGGAAATACAACGAAGTAATTTCCGTTTTGGAGCCTCATGTCATAGATTATAAAGATTCTTTTTCTTTTCACTTTTACCTCGGTCTTGCTTTTTTGTATAGAGGTGAAATGGATACTGCCAGAGATTATTTTTTCCGTGCGCGCCAGCTAAAGCCCACAGATCCCGACTTGCTTGCCGTTTATGCGGTAATGGCACTGCGTCATTCCGATACCACGAATGCAGTCGAATATTATTTACAAGCCTTAGAACATGCGCCTAACTATAAACTTGCTTCAAAAGGGCTTGAAATTATACGCAAACATAATACGCCTGAAAAAATAAATGCTTTGATACAGTCGGGAAAGATAAAAAGGCTGTATCCAAGACCCGGAAAAGAAGAGCGGCTGGCACGGACTGTTGCCGTTTCACTGATTATTTTAATTTCGACGGTATCGGCGGCCGTCATTGTCCCATATATTTTAAAGACGAGGGAATTTGCGGATACCGGCAGGGCTGACCTTTCGGATTTAAAACTGAACAGCAACGAGAAAAAGTTTGCCGTTGATATGGAAGGCTCTTATTTATATGTATTGACCCAAAACGAAATTCTCGATTCATACGAAAATGCCCAAAAGTATTTTAACAAGAGAAGAGATAATGCAGCACAGGTGGAAATAAACAAAATCCTTTCTTCGAATGCGGCCTTTTCCATAAAACAAAAGGCACAGCTTTTAACGGAATATTTTGAAGAACCCGGTTTTGACACCATAAAAGACGTATACAATTTTTCGCAGGTAAAAGACGAACCGCTTTTATACCTTGACTGCTGGGTAGTCTGGAAGGGCGTTCCGGCAAACATCGAAACGGGCGAATTTAGCACCGCCTTTAATTTGCTTGTCGGATACGATACAAAGCGGCACCTTGAAGGCGTTGTACCCGTTTTATGCGATTTTGTTGCAAAGATAGATACCGATAGACCCATCAGCGTCTTGGGACAGGTACAGCTTAAAGACGGCGTCGTATTTTTACAAGGTAAGGGAATTCATCAAAGTCAAAAACCCGCTTACAATGAATAAATGCAGGATCGATAGCCCGGATCGGCTCCAGCGTTACATTGCGATCATGAAAGTCATAACACCACTCAAATAAGGGTGAACATCTCACACCCATAAGGGTGAGCACCTCACACCTATAGGTGTGAACACCCTATCATTATGCAGATAGACCAGCTATCATTATGCAGATAGACCAGCTATCATTATGTAGATTGACCGGCGTAGACTATGTACTACGAGTGACGAAGCTTATAATCTACGGCCGGCGTAGGTTATGCTCTACGGCCGGCATAGACTATGTACTACGGCCGGCACACAATACGGAAGCCGATGTTGTCCTCTGCATGCTCGGGATTCTCTGGAGAGGCCGGTGCTGTGTTACCTCTATAAACGCATTTGCATGCGGTGCCGGCTGTACTCCATGCGCCGCCGCGTTTAGTGCGATCGGTAAAGCCAGACGCAGGGCCTGTAGGATTCTCTCCGCCAGACGGGACGGCAGGGTTATACAAGTCCCAGCACCATTCCCACACGTTGCCGCTCATATCGTATAAACCGTAAACGTTTGCCGTCTTTTTCCCTACCTCATGTGTTTTGTGGTTTGAATTTTCGCTAAACCATGCAACATTTCCAGCTGCCGTACCGCCTGAATAGGGATCGGCTGTACCGACGCGGGCGGCCCACTCCCATTCGGCTTCGGTCGGCAGCCTAAAGCCTCTTTTGCTTAAATCTTGTGTTACGGTTTTGCCGCTGCCGCTGCCGCTTACGGAATATACCCTTTCGGAAGGGCCTAAGCCCGCAATCCCGTCCGTCAGCTTGTTGCAAAAATCGATGCAATCGAACCACGTTACCGTGTCGGCGGGACGCTTTAATTGCTCCTCTCCTGCGTCAGGTTCTTTTCCGGTTGATCCGTCAAACTGGCTCGGATTGCTTCCCATAACCGCTTGATATAGCTCCTGTGTAACCTCCGTTTCGCCTATATTATAGGCCGTAAGGCTTACCGTGTGCGGACCGTTATTATCTGAGGCGGCGGCTCCCGCTCCAAGGCTCAATCCGGAACCGCCCGCAATCGGCCGCATCATATACGTTACGCTGCCGACGGTTAAGGTTCCCGTTGCAGCATTGTAACTTCCTATCACGGGCGGCAGACTTCCAGAACCGCCGCCCCCGCCGCTTCCCGGCTTTTTTTGTCCGCTGCCGCCAGGACAGCCGGTGCACACCAAAGCTGCGGTAAAGATAAGTAATGCAGCTGTTGCAAGCGCCGCGCTTCTTTGAAGGGGCTGCGCCTTTTTCATTCGATTTGTTTTCATATAAACCTCCGTAAATTATTTTTCTGCAATATATCAATATCGATAATAGACCTGTTCTGAAACTGAAGTTTCCAAACAGGTCTAATATAACACATTTTTACGTCTTTTGCCGGAATTTTCGGATAAAACTTTAAAAAAAATTATATGCGAGGAAGGATTCGATGTAAATCGATATTTTACATAATTCGAAAGCGTTCTTGCAACTTTTTAGAAAAGATGCTGTCTATACAAAAAGCGGAGCCGCTATGTTTTATAAAGATTATGTAACCTGTAACGAGGACGCCGATCCCGAAACGGCACGGAATTCGTTTTCAATTACCATTCCCAACAATTTCAATTTTGCTTACGACGTAATAGACAGAATCGCACGGGAAAAGCCCGATACGGAGGCCTTGGTGTGGTGCGATGATAATGAAGAGCGGATTTTTTCGTTCGGCGAGCTTTCTAAAGAGATAAATAAGGCTGCCAATTTTTTTACGGCTATGGGTATCGGAAAGGGCGATACGGTCCTGCTTTTTTTGCGCAGGCGGTACGAGTTTTGGTTTATTCTGCCTGCCTTGCATAAAATAGGTGCGATTGCCGTACCTGCAACGGTGCAGCTGGCCTCTCACGATATTGAATACAGAATTCAGTCGGCCGAGATTAAGATGATCGTAGCCGTGCAGGAAAAACAACTTCAGCAGGAAATTCAAAAAGCGGCGGATGCGGCGTATCGAAAACCCCTTTTGGTCTGGGTGCATGACGAAATGGAAGGCTGGATTTCTTTTGACAAGCTCGTTAAAAATATGAGCGACACATTCGAGCCGCCTAAGGGGAACAACTACCCGTGCGGGAAAGACGTTTCTCTTTTGTATTTTACTTCAGGAACCTCGGGCAACCCTAAAATGGTGCAGCACAATTTTTTGTACCCGCTCGGACACATTGCAACGGCAAAGTTTTGGCAGCACGTAAAAGCGGGCGGCAGGCATTTGAGCATTGCCGAAACGGGCTGGGCAAAGGCGATGTGGGGCAAAATTTACGGGCAATGGCTGTGCGGCTGCGCGGTTTTTGTCTATGATATGGAAATGTTTATTCCGCGCAAACTGCTGGAAAAAATGGCTCAATACCGGATTACCTCTTTTTGTGCGCCGCCAACGGTGTACCGCTACCTTATCCGCGAACACATCGAAAACTACGATTTATCGGCCTTGGAAGAATGCACGGCGGCTGGTGAGGCTTTGAGTACCGAGATTTTCAACGTGTTTAAGGAAAAAACGGGTATCGAATTGCGGGAGGGCTACGGGCAAACCGAATTAACGCTGACCACCGGCACCTTTCCCGGTATGAAGATAAAACCGGGCTCCATGGGAAAACCCGCTCCCGGCTACGATATCGACATTATCCGGCCGGACGGTTCTTCCTGCCGCACGGGGGAAGCAGGCGAAATTATTTTGCGGCTGAACAAGGGCGCCCCGCTCGGAATGTTCGGCGGATATTATAAAAACTACGACAAAACGGCAGAGGTCTTTAAGGGAAACGTCTACCACACAGGCGATGCGGCCTATCGGGACGAGGACGGCTACCTTTGGTTCGAAAGCCGCACGGACGATCTGATAAAAAGTTCCGGTTTTAGGATCAGCCCCTTCGAGGTGGAGTCGGTTTTATGTAAGCACCCCGCCGTCTTCGAATGCGCCGTAACGGGTATTCCCGATGTGAAGCGGGGACAAGCCGTAAAAGCCTTTATTGTGCTAAACCGCGGCTATCCGCCGAGCAAGAATCTGGAAAAAGAGCTGATGTTCTTTGCAAAAAAAAATGCGGCCCTATATAAGGCGCCGCGTTCTTTGGAATTCGTACAAGCCCTGCCTAAAACGCATAACGGCAAGATAAGCCGCGCCGCAATTAGGCAGCGGCAAAGCGTTTAAGTGCAGCGGCAGCAAGCGCTGAAACCCTACCAGCCCCCTACCCGCTCACCCTTGATTTTCTGTCTTCAATGCGATATACTCAAAGGCATGGAATTTACAAATGAGTTTATCGAAAGCCTTAGCGTAAACGAGGTTGACATCATGAAAAGGATTGCGGAGGAACTGGGCATACGGGTTCAGCAGGTTTCCGCAGTCGTCGGGCTGGTAAATGAGGGCTGCACCATTCCCTTTATTTCCCGTTATCGAAAAGAAATGCACGGCTCTTTGGACGAGGTGCAGGTACGGGACAGCGACCGGCTTTTTAAATCGTACACGAATTTGGAAACACGCCGATTGGAAATCGTACGCGGTATTTTTGCGGCAGGAAAACTGACCGAAACCCTTTACGAAAATATTATGAAGGCGGGAACACTGACCGAGCTTGAAGATATTTGGCTGCCGTTTAAAAAGAAGAAGAAAACCCGCGGTATGCTGGCCGTAGAAAGAGGGCTGCAGCCGCTTGCAGAAATCATCAAAACAGAAAACAAAGAAACAGTCGAAGAGCGGGCAAAAGATTTTATCGTTACGGAAGCGGAAACGGAAGAATTAAAGGTCCCGACGGCAGAGGACGCTATTGCAGGCGCCTGCGATATTATAGCCGAAGAAGCGGCGCAGGATACGGAAAACAGAAAGGCCGTTCACGATTATTTTTTAAAAACGGGAAAATTCGAGGTCAAGGGTATCGGCGACGAACAGGCTGCCAAAACCTCCGTGTACCAGATGTATTGGGACTACTCGGAAAACCTAAACGAGATAAAACCGCACCGCGTCCTTGCAATAAACCGCGGTGAGCGCGAGGGTGTTTTGGAAGTAAAAATAGACGTCAGTATAGAAGAAGCTGCGGAAATCTTACAAAAACGGTACGAAATTCACAACACCTATCACAGCGGCGCACTTACCGACGGTGTAGTACGCCTTTTGGCGCCCGCAGTTTTACGGGAAATACGGAGCGATTTGGCCGAAAACGCCGACGGACACGGCATAACCGTTTTCAGCGAAAACTTAAAGCACCTTTTAATGACGCAGCCGATAAAGGGTACGCGCGTTTTGGGCATTGACCCCGGCATACGTACCGGTACGAAGTGTGCCGCCTTGGACGAAACGGGCAAGTATCTCGGCTCCTTCGTCATATACCAACATAAAGAAGAAGAGGCGAAAAAGGCCGTTTTGGAAGCGGTAAAAAAATACAACGTTCAGCTCATGGCCGTCGGAAACGGAACGGGCTCACACGAGGTGCAGCAAATTGTTTCTTCCGTAATAACGGAACACTGCCCCGAAGTACTGTTTACGGTTGTCGATGAGGACGGCGCCTCCGTGTATTCGGCAGGCGATGTTGCCCGCGAAGAATTTCCCGATTTGGATTTGACCATACGCGGCGCCATCTCCATTGGACGAAGGCTCCAAGACCCCCTGTCGGAACTCGTAAAAATTGATCCTAAGTCCATCGGCGTGGGCCTGTATCAGCATGATTTAAACCAAAAAAGGCTCTCCGAATCGCTTGACGAGGTAGTAAGCTCCGTCGTAAACAATGTCGGCGTAAACTTGAACACCGCAAGTGCCTCGCTTTTAAAATACGTTTCCGGCGTCAGCTCCTCTCTTGCAAAAAAGATTATTGCGCGGCGCGAAACCGAAGGCATTTTCACTGACCGCGAGCAGCTTAAGAGCGTAAGCGGCATGGGGCCGAAAACCTTTGAACAATGCGCGGGCTTTTTAAAAATACCCGAAAGTACCAACCCCTTGGATAACTCGTGGGTGCACCCCGAAAACTACGAGGCGGGAAAAATCATTTACGAGGTGCTGCACAAAAAAGAAGAGGTTTCAGGCGAATTGCGCGGCGAAATAAAGGCGAAATATAACGTAGGCGATCAAACGATCAGCGACATCATCGAAGAGCTGAAAAAACCGAACAGAGATCCGCGCGAGGACTGTCCCAAACCCATTATGCAGCAGGGCGTTTTGCAGTTCGAAGACTTAAAAACAGGTATGACCGTACGCGGCAAAATAAAAAACGTCGTCGATTTCGGCGCCTTCGTCGACTTAGGCATAAAAGAAACGGCCCTTTTGCACATTTCCGAAATGAGCGACAGCTTCGTTTCCGACCCGCTTGAAGCCGTAAAGGTCGGCGATATAATCGAATGCAAAATAATCGCCCTCGACGAGGACCGCAGGCGGATTTCTTTAAGCCGCAAAACCGGAGAAGGCGGTGCAAAACTGACGGCAAAACAAAGGGGCGAGGTAAAAAAACTCGTCATCAAAACCAAGGACGGAAAAACCCTTACGGTAAAATCCGCAGCAGGCAACCCCGCCTTGCAAGGCGAAAAACGGCCCGACAAACGCGGAGAGCGCCGCCTATCCGAAAACAGGCCGCGCAAAGACGACGACGGCACAAAATACAATCCATTTGCAGCCCTCTTAAAAGGGCGGTAAGATTTTACGGGGGACGCTATGCACTATTTGGAACGATTCAAACGCTACATCGCCATGGATACAAAATCCGATGAGGAAAACGAACAGTGCCCCAGCACACCGGGGCAGCTCGAATTGGGAAGGCTCTTGGTAAAGGAGCTTCAAGGCCTCGGTTTACAAGCCGAACAGGATTCGCACGGGTATGTTTACTCGGCTCTGCCTGCAAATACCGGCAAAAAGGTACCGGCAATCGGCTTTATCGCCCACATGGATACGGCCCCCGATCTGGACGGCAAATGCGTGAACCCCAAGGTTTTTACCTACACAGGCGGCGACATAAAACTGAACGGCGAATACACCATGAGCGTACAAGACTTTCCTTTTTTAAAAGATTTGGAAGGACAGGAAATCGTTACAACGGATGGAACAACCCTTTTAGGTGCCGACGATAAGGCAGGTCTTACCATCATCATGGGGGCGGTCGAATATCTTCTTGCGCACCCGGAAATAAAACACGGCGAAATAAAAATCGGGTTTACCCCCGACGAAGAAATAGGCCGGGGTGCCGACCTTTTCGATGTTAAACGCTTTGCGGCCGACTTTGCTTATACAATAGACGGCGGCCCCTTAGGTGAACTGCAATATGAGAATTTCAATGCGGCAGGCGCCAAGGTCGAAATAAAGGGCAAAAACGTTCACCCCGGCTCGGCAAAAAACGTCATGATCAACTCCATTTCCATTGCCTGCGAATTTCAAAATATGCTGCCAAAGGAACAAAAACCCGAATACACCTGCGGCTACGAAGGCTTTATCCATCTAAATTCGATTCAAGGTTCCGAAGACTTTACAAAAATGACCTTTATTATCCGCGATCATTCAATGAAAGAATTCGAAAAGAAAAAAGCGGTTTTACAGGCTGCCGCCGATTTTTTGAACACAAAATACGGAAACGTCGTTACGCTGGAAATCCGCGATTCCTATTTTAACATGAAAGAAAAAATCGAACCGTGCATGCACATCATCGATCTTGCAAAACGGTCAATGGAAGAGCTGGGCATTACACCGATGATTATCCCGATACGCGGCGGCACCGACGGGGCGCGGCTTTCGTTTATGGGCCTGCCCTGCCCCAACATCTTTGCAGGCGGCTATAATTTTCACGGACGGTTCGAGCTGATACCGACACGCTCCATCGAAAAAGGGATCGAACTTTTGGTAAAAATTGCAGAAAATAATGCAAAGGTCTAAAGACACAAGCCGCTGCTAAAGGTTTTTGCAAGTCTATTCATCGCTATTTTATTATACAAATTGTAAGGAAGGTACAATGCATAAATCGTTTTTTCAATTAAAAATATCGGTTTTTCTTTTACTCTGTACAGCACTCTTGGCAGGCTGCTCCAACAAATTGGGCTATGGCGTCGTAAACTGGTCGGTACCGGAATACGGCTTGGATGCAGGCGACATCATTCCCGTATATGTCCGCTCAAATATCGAAAAACTGTACATCGTAGGTTTAAATGAGCAAACGGAGATGCGCATAGAAATTCCTTTATGGCAGCTCACCTTTTTCGAATCGAAACGGGAGGCCGTCAAGTTTCAAAAAAAGCTGGAAGAATACCGGTACACCTATGCCTTCGTAAAACTGGACGGGCTTCCCATGCGAATAGCCCCTGACAACACCGCAAAACAGGTGTACAAACTGCGGGAAGACCAAACCGTAAAAATCCTCTGGTTCGGGGACGGCGTACCCGTTTTAAAAAACGGCAAACCTATGGAAGGCCAATGGTACGAAGTGCTGACGGAAGACGGGACACGCGGCTGGTGCTTTTCGTATAACCTTACGATATATGACGAAAGGGATAAAAGGGCCGTTGCGGAAAGCGGAACGGGAGAAATCCAAGACGAAGAACTGGAAAAAATCCTTTTGGAAACATGGTATCCAGCACATTACCGAAAAATGATAAACGACCGGCAAATCGACCTTGACAAGGTTTCCCTGACGTGGGGCTTTTTCCCCGGAGCGCGCTCAAAAATTGCCCGCATAGAACTGGAGGGCGTACAGCTATCTTTCCCGTACACAAAAATCACAAAAATCAACGGCAAATACCGCTTTGACGGGGCAAACCTTTCAATGCAGATACGCGGCAAGGACAGCATCTCGGTCGAATTTTCGGACTTGTCGGGAAAACAGCGGATTGAAAATTTCGCCTCGCTTTCGACAACGGCGGAAGAAATCATCGACAGTGAACTGACCCGCAGAGAAAAAAAGATTGCCGAAATTACCGGTACGGCAAAGGAATTTTCTTCGGAAAATTTCGGCACCTTAAAAATACTGCAAGACGGACAATTTTTTTGGAACGGCTACAATTTGATATCGCCGTCGATCATTCCCGACGCAGCAGGTGCCTCCGGAACCGTATCGATAAAATACTTTTTATCCAAACGCTTCTTATCCGATTATGACGGGGTATTAAGTTTTAAATTCGAAAAAAGCAGCGAACCGATCATCTTTATGTATAATATTTCTTCAAGCGGCCTGAGGCTCGAAGCGGTCGAACCTGCAAACATAAAAGAAAACACGGTAGAACGGCGCAGTTTAAATCCGGTTATCCTCTTTTTTGCCGCAAAATAATCCTCTGCAAGGAAAAATTTAAAAATGCCGTTCGTTCAGCTTTCCAAAATCTCCTTAGCTTTCGGCGACAGGGACATTTTAAAAAACATAACCGTGGTACTAACCTGCGGAACCAAGGCTGCCGTTACGGGAGCAAACGGCAGCGGAAAATCGACCCTAATGAAAATAATCGCAGGGCTGACTACCGCCGATTCAGGGGACATCTCCGTCGAAAAAAACACCGTAACGGCATATCTTCCCCAGTCGGGCATTGTCCACAAGGGCAGGAGCCTTGCAGAAGAAGCTGAAACGGCCTTTTCAGCGGGAGCAAGTCTTTTAAACGAGATGGACAGGGTCGGCGATAAAATGGCAGCGGAAAAAGACGAGAAAAAGCTCTCGCTCCTTGCCGAAGAATACCACGGCCTTCAAACAAAGCTCGAAGAATCGGGGTGGAACAACCGCAAACGGCTCATCGAAGAAGTATTGTTCGGCCTCGGATTTTTGCCTTCCGATTTAAAGCGCAGCACGGAAGAATTCTCAGGCGGCTGGCAGATGCGCATCGCCCTTGCAAAAATCCTTTTGCAAAACGCCGACATCATCATTTTGGACGAACCGACCAACTATTTGGACATCGAAGCGCGGAACTGGCTGGAAGTTTGGCTTAAAAAATTCCAAGGCGGATTTTTACTCGTCAGCCATGACCGTTATTTTTTAGACCAATGCGTTACGGAAATATACGAATTGTTTAACGGCGAATTAAAACGCTACAAGGGCTCCTACAGCGAATATGAAAAAACAAGGCAAACCGAAATAGAAAGCCTTATCAAGGCCTATGACCGCCAACAAGAAGAAATCGCGAAAACCGAAGACTTTATCCGCAAATTCCGCTACAACGCAAGCAAGGCCGCTTTGGTGCAAGACAGAATCCGCAGGCTGGAAAAATTGGAAAAAATCGAAATACCGGAGCACTTAAAAAAAATACATTTTAGTTTTCCAAAAGCGCCCCATTCGGGAAAAATCGTCTTGCAGGCAAGCGGCATCAAAAAATCCTACGGGACTAAAACGATACTGCAAGACCTTGACCTTGTTATCGAAAAAAACGAGCGGTTGGTTTTAGCCGGCCGCAACGGGGCAGGAAAGTCCACCCTCTTACGAATCCTCGCAAACCGGGACACGGATTTTTCAGGAACCGTAAAAGAAGGTGCGGGCATCAGCGCCGGCTATTTTTCACAAGACGAGTCAGAAACCATTACGGGCAGCCAAACCATCATCGAATTACTGGAACAAACGGCCCCCCTCGATTTAATTCCGAAGCTGTACGATATGCTTGCCGCCTTTTTGTTCCGCGGCGACGATATTCATAAGCCGCTTTCGGTACTGTCGGGCGGAGAAAAAAGCCGGCTTGCCCTGCTCCGCCTGTTGCTGCGGCCCTTAAACCTTTTAATCTTGGATGAGCCGACCAACCATTTAGACCTGCATTCCAAAGACGTCCTTTTGGACGCTCTAAAACGCTTCGACGGCACCCTCATTTTCGTGTCGCACGATAAGGGCTTTATAAGTGGACTTGCAACCCGTGTACTGGAACTGCGGGCGCCGCAAAACGGAAACGCTCCTTCCGCCGTCAGAAACTTTCCCGGCACATACGATTATTATCTGTATCGGTTAGAACAAGAAGAAAAAGACGGAACGGGCGGTTCATTTACAACAAGCGCAAACAAAACGGAAAAAAAACAAGCACCGCTTTCCTACAACGAACAAAAAAAGATAAAAGCCGAGCGGCGTAAGCTTGAAAAAGAAGAAGAGAAGATTTTAGCCGAAATCGAAGCGGCCGAAAAACAAATCGAAGAAAAAGAAGCTCTTTTAGCAAGCCCCGAAATTTACACCGACGGCGAAAAAAGCCGCGCACTGCAAAAAGAAATCGGCCTTTTGAAAAAACAAACCGAACTTCTTTCAGAACACTGGGCCGAAATTGCCGAAAACTTACAAGAAGGTTTATTTTAAGCGGTACAAATAGTACCGCTTAAAAACACAGGCGAGTTTGCTTCGCAAACTTGCGGATTATTTGCCGTTTCTCATTTCATTGCGAAACAGCAGAAAATAAGCGCCTTCAGGATTTGAAAATCCTTTCAGTTGCTTATTTTACAAGAAGGTTTATTTTAAGCGGTACAAATAGTACCGCTTAAAAACACAGGCGAGTTTGCTTCGCAAACTTGCGGATTATTTGCCTTTTCTAGGTCTTTTTCTTTCTTTAAAGACGATTGAATCTTACGCCCTTATGCTGTATAGGGGCATCACACTTTAGGCTGTTGCATTGCAGATTGCATGCCGTGCACCCGGAAACACAAACCGGATATGTGTATCACTTGCCTATTCTTTAAAATGTTGCTATAATCGAACCCGACGCTTATGAAAAAAGATAATAAAAAGCTAGAACTATGCTTTGTCCTTCACGCCGATTACAACATAATAGACAGTTTATCCAAAACGGATAACATGCAGCTTTATAATGACCTTTTTTCTCACTTGTATAGCTGTCCGCAGCTGCCTTTTACCGCAGCTTTTTCAGGCGGCTTTTTGGATTGGTTTCAAAAGAAAGATTCTTCTTTTATCGAGGTAATATCCGAAATTTTAAGGCGAAAACAGATAGAAATATTGAGCACCCCTTTTTATGAGCCCTTTATTTCCATGATTCCTTCTTCCGACCAGATCGGTCAAATTGAATATATGACCGATACCCTGCGTAAACACTTTTATAAACGCCCGCGGGGTATTTATCTTCCGTATTCCGCGTGGAATTCGTCGGTAATTCCGCACCTAAACCGCTGCGGCATAGAATATTGCCTTTTAGATAAGGACTTTTTTGTAAAATCTGGCTTAAACCCCTTTTCGCCTGTGTGTATGGAAGACGGGGGAAAAATTCTTTTCGGGATTCCCTCAACCTACGAATTTGAAAATACCGAGCTAAGCCCCGCAGCCTTTTACGAAAAAATATCCGGCTTTGCCGCAGCTTCCGATGCGGAAGCTGCCCTCGCCGTTTTTTTATCGCCTAAAAAGATATTCGAATTTTTAAACAATTCAAAAGACAAAAAATCGTGGTTTGAAGAACTGTACGATCTTACCGGCCGATCTGACTCCCGTATTTCGCTTTCTCACACCGGTCAAATTTTAAAAAGCAAGGTAATTTATCAAAAAGGTTTTATTTCCTCAAACTGTGTATTTTCAGGACAGTCTGCAGGCCGTTCTATAAAACAGCTTATTTCCGGCAAGGCTGATATTTACGCTATGTATGCGAAAATGATGTACGTTCATACCCTTGTAAATCAGGTTCGGGGGGATAAGGCAAGAAAGAAAAACGCCCTTATAGACATATGGAAGGCCGAAAACGGAATGCTTTTTAATCTCGATAAACGTTATGAGCAGTACGACAAGGAGCTGCGGGATGCCTGCTACCGGAATTTGCTTCTTGCCGAAAAGCAAACCAGAATACCGGGCGGTTTTACCGATTCTTTAGGCGTACTAGACTTCGATTTGGACGGAATAAAGGAATTTATTTCCCAGCGCGAAAGCTTAAATATATACATACATTCTTCGGGCGGCAAAATATTTGAGCTGGACGTATTCGGTGCATATAAAAACTATGCTGCTATCTGCTCTGAAAAAACGGGCTTGTTTATAGACCATCTAGTGTCGAAGGAAGAGCTTGAAAGACTCGGAAAGGTACCTTTTTCCTCTGCCGTGCAGCAGGCCGTTTTTTGCGAAAACCTGTATCAGGATGTAAAATTGGACCGGCTTAAATTCAAGCTTTTAATGAAGACTGATGGAAAATTCGGTGAATTCGCTCAGTCCGTATCACTTCGCAAGAAGTACATCTTTAACGAAAAAGGCGTACAGGTTCAATATATTCTTAAAAACGAAAGCTCTTTTAATCTTTGCGCTTACTTTATGGTAGAAATAGACATATCGGCCTGTTTTGCCGGCCCTAAAAAAACGGCGGTTTCGGTATATGCCGGAGACGTCAAATACGATTCGGCGGAGAAAAAAGGCTCGTTTAACGCGGTTTCATGGCTTCAAATAGACGATAGCGAGGGTAAAGTTCTTTTTACTGTAGAAGCCAACGAAACGCCTGACCTTATTATCCTTCCGATATACGCAAATGAGGCAAAAGAGGATACGCACAAAAGGGGACTTCGTAATTTATTCTATTGGAAGATAGATTTAAATTCGGGATACGAAACGGAAAAAATGCTTTTTTTTAAAGCCGATTCAAAAAAGCCTGAAAAGAAAAGTAGAGAAAAACCGGCCTTAACTACTTGACCGTAAGGCGTTACTTGCGTAGACTGTATGCTATGAAGCGCACTTTACCGTTTATTATTTATACCTTTGCCTTAACGGCTGAAATTGCAAGAGTACTGTTTCTCTCCCTTTCTCAAAAGTCCTTTTCGGCGGAACTTCCCGTTTCAAGCTTTGCGGGGCTTGCCTTGTTGTGCCTTCCTGCCGTTTTTTGGTTTATGCTTTTACAAAACGAAGATGAGTTTCATACATTGCTGAGAATAATCGCCCTTATAAAATTCTTTTGCATAGTCTCTTCCTACGTGTTTTTAGCAAAAACAGGACGGCTTCTCGGTTACGCTTCTGCAGATACGGCGGCGCTTAAACTGCAATATGCTTTTACCTGGGCACTGCTTCCCGTTGATGCCTTGATTTTGTTTTTTAGTTTAGTACGGGAGAAATACCTATGCAGATAATTCCCATAGCAAGCGGAAAAGGCGGAGTAGGAAAAAGCCTTTTTGCCGCAAACCTTGCAATAGCCTTAGGTCAAACCGGCAAAAAAGTTGTGCTCGCCGACCTTGACCTCGGCGCTTCCAATTTACATTTGGTTTTAGGCATTCAGGCAAACAAAACGGGTATCGGCACCTACCTTTCAAAGGCCTCCGAATTTCAAGATATTATTATAGACACCGAATACGAAAACGTGCGGTTCATTCCCGGCGACTCGGAAATACCGGGCTTTGCGGCGCTTAAAGTATATCAGCGCAATTCCCTTGTAAAATCTCTTTTAAAATTGGAAACCGACTTTTTAGTTTTGGATTTAGGCGCCGGCACGCATTTAGGCATTCTAGACTTTTTTCTACTTTCGCCGCAGGGAATTATTATCACCTCGCCTTCGGTTACCGCAACCCTCGACGCCTACGTGTTTTTAAAAAACACCGTATTTAGAATGATGTACTCCTCCTTTCCCGCAAAGTCTGCAGGCGGCGTTTTTTTTGAAAACTTAAGAAACGATGTACAAAGTATGCAGCGGCTTTACATTCCAAAGCTCATAGAAGAAGCAAATAAAATCGATGCTGAGCATATGGATGTCTTTTTAAAAAAGTTTTTTCATTTTAAGCCGCGCCTTGTAATGAATATGATAGACGACCCTAAGGATGCGGAAAAAGCCTTAAAAATAAAGAGGTCGGCAAAACAGTATTTAGGCATTGACATTGAACATTTAGGTGTTATTTATAACGATTCGGTGCAAAATACGGCTCTTTCTTCAAGGCTGCCGGTTATCGTGTATAAGCCGGACGCAATGATTTCACAGGCAATTTACCGGATAAGCGAAAAAATCCTGCAATCGGAGGCGGAAAGTTATCAAGCAGAAGACTTTGCCGAATTTGCCGATTTTTCATTTGCCTCCGCCGGTGCCGAAGCCGAAAACGATTTTAAAACCAAGATGAATTATATAGACGAACTTGTCGGGGGAGAAATTCTTTCGTCCGGCGAAATGAGCGAAATTATTAAGTCGCAGCAGTTTGAAATAACGGCATTGAGAAACGAAAACCTTCTTTTAAAAAATAAAATTGCAAAAGCCATCAAAGAAGGATTTAAATATTAGGTTGCGTATATGGAAAAAAGAACATGGACTGTACAAAAAAATGACGAAACCGGCAAATGGTATCTGCATTTCAGTGATGCTGTAGAACCCGACTCGGCGCCGTCTGCGGAAGAGGTTTTAGCCGAGGCTAAAAGACAGGGGCTTAAGCAAACCTCGCTGATAAGCGCTGCCGGCATAGAAAAGTATTTAAAAAAGAATGCTGCAACGGGTATTTCTCCCATCCCTCTTTTACTCGAACTAAGCCCCGACTTTGATGCGCGCATTGTACTTAATGCGGATAAGACTGAGGCAAACCTTTATATAAGAAAGGCGGCCGAAAATCCCCGCCACGTCGATTCTGTAACCGTCGATAAGCTACTTCAACGCAGCAATATCGTCAACTTGGATATACCCAAGATAAAACAGACCGTTGCGGACTTTGAAAATTCCTTTAATATGGAATTATACACGCTAATTGCCCAAGGTAAACCGCCGAAGCGGGCTGCCGATAAAAAGCTGATAGCTCATTTTAAACAAATTTCGGATTACGAAGCAGAGCGTCTTACCGACCGTTTAAAAAACTGGGAATTAAGAACGCAGGATGTAGAAGATCCTACCAAAGATCAAGAATTCCCATTATCCGAAGTAAAAACTCTGGCCTTTGTTGAAAAAGGCGACACTCTTTACAAGCTTGAAGAGTCGGCGCCGGGTGAAACTGGCGTTAATGTTTATGGCGAAACCATTCCGGGCCTGCCGGGAAATGACCCGTTTTTCTTAGACCTCAGAAACATCATACAAAGTCAAAACTCGCTTACGGCAGGTGTTACCGGTCTTTTGTTTATTGCACCGACCGACAGAGGCCTTAAACTGAGAATTGTGCCCTACCGCGATGCTTCGGCCCGTGTAGCCGTAAGCCTCGATAAGATGGAAGCCTCGCTTATTTTGCAGTCGGGACTCGGCGCCGGGGAAAGACTTTCCATAAACACCATAAAAAAAGGCCTTAACGATGCAAACCTCTTGGATTCCATTCCCGATTCTAAAATAACCGAAATTATCGAAGAGGCGCGCAAAAAAAACGAAGAAGCCGAATACCCAATTCTAAAAGGCACCCCGCCGATTGCACCCAATTCGTATAAGATGAAATGGGAAGTGGAATTTAAATCCGGCTCTAACATCGCTACGGTAGAAAACGAAGACCTTATTTTAATAGCCGAACTTTTAAACGCAGGCGAAAACGGAAAAGACGTTTACGGCAATATCATTTTGCCTAAAAATGCGGAACCCGTTTCTCTGCCTACTCATGACGAAACAGTAAAATCTGAAACCAATAAAAAGATAACGAAATTTTATGCCTGCGCTTCAGGCGAATTAAGCCGCGTTAATAACAAGCTTAGCATTTCTTCGTTAAAATCGATTCAAAGTGATATCGACGAGAAAACAGGCGATATTATCTTCCCCGGCAGTTTGGTAATCACAGGGGATATTAAAGACGGAAGAAAGGTAAAAGCCGACGGGGAGCTTTCCATCACAGGCCACGTAAACCTTGCTCTCGTTTATTCTGAAAATTCGGTAAAACTGCAAGGCGGCATCAACGGAAAAGGACGCGGCGTCGTTTGGGCAAAAAATACGGCTTCTCTTCATTATGCCGAAAATGCGCGTATTTTTTCCGGAAACGATATACGGATCACCAATTATTGTTTTAAGTGTATCGTAAAAACGAACGGGCATGTTTCTCTTGAAGGGACGCCAGGCGTGCTTTTAGGCGGAACCATAAGCGCCGCGAAAGGCGTTTCCACACAGGACTTGGGCGCCGAAAAAACAATCCGTACCATCATCTCCTTCGGGCAAGACTATCTTATAAAAGATGAAATTGAAGTACGCGAAAAAGAGATTGCAGAAAACAATGCTGCTCTTTCAGAAATAGAAAAAAAACTTACTTCGGGAGCATCCGAGGTAAACATAGATGAGTTGCGTAATAAAAAGGTAAAATTGATAAAGCGCAATAGTGCCTTAACCGTAAGAATCTTCAATTTAAAAGAGAACTTCGAATTCCACATTCCTTCCAAGATAACTGTAAAAGGCACCGTTTATCCGGGCGTTGTTTTGGAAAGCCATGGAAGATATTTTGAAGTAATGGAAACAAAGCGGCACGTTTTTTTCGAATTCGATCAAAAAAAAGGGCAGATTATGTGCCTGCCTTTAGAAGACATGCAAGAAAACGATTAAAGGGAATTTAAGAATGTTATTAGCAATTCAATATCCGTCTTGGCTTCATCCGGAAATTATACCGGGCTTTTTTGTGCGCTGGTACGGATTAATGTACTTTGCCGCCTTTGTAACAGCTTATGTGCTGTACGGCTATCAGGTAAGACATAAGGAATTTCTTTTGTATTCTGCAAGCTCTAAGGATATGACAAAGGAGAATGTCTCAGATATTTTTGTCTGGGGCATTGCGGGACTTTTACTGGGAGCGCGGCTTTTCGGAACCCTCGTATATAATACCAAAGAATATCTTACACAGCCTTGGCTTATTTTTCTTCCCTTCGGAAAGGATGCTTTAGGGAACTGGGTTTTTACCGGCTTTCAGGGCATATCTTACCACGGCGGTTTTGTAGGCGGCTTTATAGGCGTTTTTCTTTGGGCAAAAAAATATAAATTTAACTTTGCAGCCGCCGCCGATTTAATGGCCGTTTCCATTCCGCTTGGCTATACCTTCGGCCGGCTTGGAAATTTTGCAAACGGAGAGCTTTACGGAAGGATTACGGCAAGCCCCATCGGAATGATTTTTCCGCATACGCCGTATTCCGACCGTTTCCCGCTGTCCGAGCCTTGGGTAAGGGCCTTTGCAAAAAAAGCGGGGCTTACCGTTCAAGAAGGAGCTGCCCTCATAAACCTGCCGCGCCATCCCAGCCAGCTTTACGAGGCCTTTTTTGAAGGCATTGTGCTGTGGCTGATTTTATGGCTTATCCGCAAAAAAAAACCGTTTAACGGGTTTATGGTCTGTATGTACACACTCGGCTACGGTTTTTTTAGGTTTTTTATAGAATACTTTAGACAGCCGGATGCAAATATAGGTTACAAAATTACAAGCGGCGGCGGAAACATCTATATTTACGAATCGTGGAAAAACATATCGGCGGGGCAGTTGTTTTGCGCCGCAATGATTGTAGGCTCCATTGCCGCGATGATTTTTCTTTATATAAAAAACAAAAAAGGCTTGCAGCAAAATAATGGAACATAAAAAAACAGTTAATTTCGATATTGAAACCTTGGGCTTTTTTAGAATTGCAGCCTGTTCGCCTCACATTGCCGCAGCCGCCGTAGAAGAAAACACAAAGGCGGTTTTGGCCGCAGTTAAAAAGGCCGAAAAAGAAGGCGTTAATCTTATACTTTTTCCGCAGTTAGTTATTACCGGCTGTTCCTGCGGCGGACTTTTCGAACACAGCCTTTTAATAAAAAAGGCGGAAAAAACCGTCCTTCATATTGCCGAAAAAACAGCAAAACTCAATATCGTTTCGGCGGTCGGTTTTCCGTTTTTGTATAAAAACAGACTGTACAGCGCCATGGCGGTCATTGCAGGAGGCCTTCTGTACGCCATTATCCCGCTTAGACCGTCCGAAATACTTACACCCTTTTTTGACCGCTATACCGGAGAAAATACCGAAATTCCTTTTTACAAAAAAAGCGGAGCTGTAAAAGAAGCCTTACTAAAGGAAACAAAAATTCTTTTCGGCAACAAGATCATTTTTAATGCATACAAAACGGACGATAAAAGCGGCTTTTCTTTCTCGTTTTTTCAAAACAGGACAGCAGACCTTATACTAGCTCCTTTAGCCGAACCCTCATTCACCTTTTCTTCTTCCATTTTAAAGAACGAATATAAAGAACTTTCGCGCTCAAAAAAAACGGCCGCCGTTTTTGCCAACTGCAGTGCAGGAGAATCGACTGGAGAGAATGTTTTTGCAGGCGAATGCGGCATATTCGAAAATGGAAAAGAAGCGGCCTTCTCCTCTATTTTAACAAACCCTGCGGACAGCGAAGACTTTCTCTTCGTCTTTTTCGATGTAGATACCGAATTACTAAAAAACAAAAAACGGCATGCCCGTTTTACCGAGGACTGGCGAAATACGGAAATAGAAATTGCAGGACTTAAGCCCGCAGCTTCAATCTCGAAGGCAAAAACACTGACAGGCATTGTTCGGCAAAATCCCTTTTTACCGGACTGCGACGGTATGCATAAGCCCTTCATTTATAAAAACTTTTTTTACGAAATTATCCGTTTACAGGCAGCGGGCTTAGCAAAACGGCTTTGTCACATAGGCTGCAAAAAATGTGTTTTAGGCGTTTCAGGCGGCCTTGATTCTTCACTTGCCCTACTTGCAGTATGCTTTTGCTTTAAAAATTTACACCTTCCGGAAAAAAATATTTATGCAGTAACAATGCCCTGCTTCGGAACAACCGAACGCACTAAAACCAACGCAGCCGCCCTAGCCCGCCTTTTAGGCTGCACCATTTTGGAAATTCCTATTGCGGCCGCAGTCGAACAACATTTTGCAGACATAGGGCATGATAAGGCGCTGCACGATACCGTTTACGAAAACACTCAGGCCCGTGAACGCACTCAAATTTTAATGGATAAGGCGAATCAAATAGGCGCCCTTATGATAGGCTCAAGTGACCTTTCGGAGGCAGCCTTGGGCTGGATGACATATTCAGGCGACCATATATCGATGTACGAGGTCAACGCTTCCATTCCAAAGACCCTTCTTAAAGGCTGCATCAGCGCCTTTACGGAAAACAAGATACTTTTTAAAGACGAAAAGAAAAATGCAAAACTGAAAACAATTTTAGAAAATATTATGAACACGCCGATCAGCCCCGAACTGCTTCCGCCTGAAAATGGGGAGATTTCACAAAAAACGGAAGTGATTATCGGCCCCTATGAACTGCACGACTTTTTTCTCTATCATGTACTTGAAAACGGCTTTGCCCCAAAAAAAATTTATTATCTTGCCGCAAAAGCATTTAGCGGCTCAAAATATACCGGAAAAGAAATTTTAAAATGGCTTACCGTTTTTTACCGCCGCTTTTTTTCGCAGCAATTTAAACGGGCATGCAGTCCTGAAGGAGCCGCGGTTACAGGGCTAAGCCTTTCTCCGCGGAACGGCAGACAAATTCCTTCCGACGCTTCCCCCGAAATTTGGCTTTCGGAACTTGAACTTTTAAGCAAAATAGTATAAACTTCCCTCCATGCTCAACGCATTTTTGAATTGGATAGGGAGCTATATAACTTTCCTCCCTCTTGTACTATTTATAAGCCTTTTACTCGGCGGTTTATGGCTTCCCATATCCGAAGACCTGCTCGTTGTCATGGCAGCTGTTTTATCCCAGACCGAAAAAGCTTCCATTCCGGCGTTTTTAATTGCGTTATATACAGGAGCAATGATCAGCGATTATATGATTTACTGTTGGGGGCGGCTTCTTGCACGCGGCGCCCTGTCGCTCGGCTTATTTTCAAAACTCATCACTAAAGAAAACACTATCCGTCTTTCTGTATCTTTACAAAAACACGGTCCTCTAACCTATATTGTGTGCAGGTTTATTCCCTTCGGCGTAAGGAATATAGTATCGGTTACAACAGGATTTGTGCGCTACCCCTTTTACAAATTTGCGATATACGATTGTCTTGCCGTCCTGTGCAATATTTCGGCATTATTCGGTTTGGTGTATTTTTTTGGTGCCAAAGGCGGAGCTGTCATGCGGACGGTCGGTATTATTTTATTTATAGGCTTTTGGATTTTAAGTATCTACCTGGTAAAGTCTGGAAAGCTTTTTAAATTTGCCGATAAAAAACTCGAAAAAAAAATCGTCTGATTGTTGTAAGATAACCTCTAAAAACTGCAAGCCTATCAGCTTACAAAACCAAGACTCATTATCAGCCTTACACATATTCCGTTTTTATCCATACTTGACAAAAGGCCACACTGCAGTATAATGCTAAGTACGCTATGTCTACTAAAGATGCACGGGAAGGGCTTGTGGCCGTAGTCGACTATATTTTGAACAGCGCGGGCGAACGCGAAATAGAAGTAATCGGTGCGGCGGCGGAGCGGAGAAAACGGGAATTATCTCAAAGTTCACAGGTGCCGGTCATTGATCCGGAAAATGCGGCAAAACAAATGGCTGAGTCTATAAACAGCTCTATCGCTGCAAGCCTTGACGGGGTACGGAAGACATTTAGAAGTTTTGCAGCTGATATGCTCCAAAAAGAGGCACCTGAGCTTTCCGCCGAACAAGCGGCAATTCTTGTAGATTCGTGGATTCCGGCAAACGGCTCTTATGACGGCAAGCTTCGGCCGGTAGCCGAAAACAAAAAGATTTCAGGTCTTCCTTCCGATGTTTTGTATAAAATGATTATTCAATTTGTTTCTTACGGCATTGGAGAAATGTCTCAAAAAGAAAACAAAGAATTAAAGGACACGGTAGGCAATTGGACGGAAAAATACTGGGAACATTTTCCGCCTCAAATACGGACTAAAATAAAAAGCTTTATCAACGGAGAAATCACCTCAGGCGAATTTCAAAAAAATATCAAGGAGCTGATTTCTTAATAAAGGCGGCATTATGAACACCGATAAATTAAACGGATACGGTATAGTTTTTCAGGCATCTGAACCAACCGAAAAAGAAAACGGAATAAAGCTGGAAGAAAGCGTAGATACCGTATTCGATAAAATAAGCGAAATACAAAAGCGCATTACTGCAAAAAAAATTGCGAATATGGAAGATGCACTTGAAAAACTCGAAACCGAACTTACGGAAATAATCAGCCTTCACGTAAACCGTTTTTCTGAAGACAGGGAAAACACCGATTAATACGGATGACCTGCTAAACCGTCTGTTTTCGCTGCGCTGTTTTAAGGAGAATATCCGGTGAAAAAAAGATTTTACCTTTTAACATTTTTTTTATTTTTGATATGCCGCACTGTTTTACATTCCGATATTTCTTTTTTATCGGCCGATTTGAATAAAGACGGAGACATCCTTTTTTCGATTAAAACCGAAGTTTTCAATTCCTATGCATACGATACGCTTTTTTTATATTCCAAAGAAAAAAATAAAACGGAGCAGCTGACCTTTTTTGCCGAAAAAATGAATTTTTTTAAAGGCTCTAATACACTACAAATCTTAAACCGCTTCGGCATTATGCGGATAGATTTAACCTCTAATAAAGCGGAATTGCTGGAGGATTTCTCTCCATTTCCAGTGCCGAACACCTTGAATCTTCACTATTTGGATAGTATCGAAACAAGCCCCGACGGAAGATGGCTTACGATGATTGAACCCATTTCTCCGGTTTACGGAAGGCTGATTTTAATCGATACCGTTACGGAAAAGCGCCACCTTTTAAGCGAAAAGGCCGTAAGAAATTCGAACCCCGTACGTTGGGCGCCTGATTCTAAAACGCTTTTATATGAGGATAGTTCCGTTATCTATTTTGCGCGGCCTGAATGGTTTTCAGGGCACCCCCTCGATAAGCGGTACAGACGGCTTGGAGAAGGAAGTGTAAAAAACGTTCAATGGCTTTCGGCTTCGGAATTTGTTTTTTTATCGGGAAACGTTTTTTATAAAGTTAATTCAATAGAACTTTTTACCAAATCATTTTACTTTCCGCTTTTTCAAGCCGGCGAATTTATGGCGCAGCTTCCCGTAGAATTTAACGAAGCAGCCGATTTCATATCCGTATCGCCGGCCGGAAATAGTGCAGTTTTTATAAGCGCAGAAAGAAACATATATTATTTAACCCTTTCTCCAGGCAATGATTATTCCGACTCAAAAAAGGCGCCGGCAGTTCCGTATTTTCTTTTGTCTGGAAACACGGCCGGCATTTCCGTTTACTGGAAAAACAATACACCAGTACTTTTTTCTAATTCAATACTCAACGGAAAAAGCATTTTAACCGTACTGCAGCTTTCCCCTTCATCGATGCAATTTGAAAAAAAAGCAGTCTTTACAGAAGCCGCATTACTTTCCGCTTCACCCGGTTTTAAAATCGCCTTAATAAAAGAAAACGGAATGCTTTCGTTTTACGATACGGATTTGTGGATTAAGATAAACGGTTTTGATGAAGAACAAATATTTTCGTCTGTGTGGAAAGACGATTACACGTTTTTTTTGGGCGGAGAAAAAATACTTTATAAATGCGCCATAAACAAGGACGATAGTTTTTTTGATAAAAAGCAAATCGGTATAACATCGGTTACGGATTACGGCTGGTCAAGCGGCGGGGAAAAAATACTATCAAAAACAAACAGTGGTGAAGAAATATTGGAATACACTTATTCGTATACTTGGAAAAAATCTGAGCAAAAAAAACTTTTTAAAAAAAATAATTCAAATACCGAAGACAGAATTTATATTGATGCCGGGTTAAGCTATTTTAAAAATATGATTTATATCCGCTCCTTAAAAAATTTTACTACGAACCCCCTCTTTATAGAACCGCTCCCCTTTGCTTCAAAGTTAAATAAACCGGAAACAGACTCCTACAGCAATTCTTCATCCGTTTTTGTACACGGAAACCGCAGTGGAAAAAAACAGGCAGCACTTGTCTTCGATGCAATGGATACGATGGACGGAATTGCCGAAATTTTATACATCTTAAACAAATATGGCATAAAAGCAACTTTTTTTATAAACGGAGAAGCATTAAAACGGAACCCCGAAGCAGCAAAAGAAATTGTAAGATCAGGGCACCAATGCGGTTCGCTTTTTTTTACAGCGTGGAATTTGAATGATATAAATTACACAATTAACGAAACTTTTGTACGGCAGGGGCTTGCAAAAAATGAAGACGCTTTTTATGCCGTAACCGGAGCTGAGCTCTCGCTTATATGGCATAGTCCCGACTATATTACTTCTCAAATGATTTTAAACGCAGGCAAAAAGGCCGGCTATATCTTTATTTCTCCCGATATACGAATTCCGGATTGGATAGATGCAAAAACCGAAAACACCGTTCCGATGCTGCATAAATCTTCAATCGAAATTATCGAAGATATTTATTCTGCAATTCTTCCCGGCTCGATTATCCCGATACGGCTAGGAAAACCGAACCTAAAGAAAAAGGATTATCTTTATACTCGCTTGGAGTTTTTAATCAATGTGTTAGCCGAAGCAGGCTATTCCCTTACCGATGTTAAAACATTGATGGAATTAAATTAAACTCTATATTCGAAACTGAAAATAGATCCACTTACTCTAAATGCCAAGTTTTAGCATAAAAGATTGACACGAACCTGCCCCTACTTGACAAATTTTTAAATATATATAAACATTATGCAATAAATTTAATCGGAGGTAAAAATCTTGGCTGAAGATAAGGATTCGCTTTTTGTATGCGGGGGGTGTAATGCAAAGATAGGAGCCGGCACTTTAAGCAAAATTTTAAAAAATCTTCCAAAAACGCCGTATCCTGGACTATTGGTAGGCTTCGACAGCTCTGATGATGCCGCCGTAATCAAAATGAGCGATGACCTTGCAATCGTTCAAACTTTGGATTTTTTTCCACCGATGGTAACCGATCCAAAACTGTTCGGGCAGGTAGCCGCCGCTAATGCACTCAGCGACATTTACGCAATGGGAGGCGAACCTGTTGCTGCCCTCAATATCGTCTGTTATCCAGAAAGTGACGATTACGGCATTCTTGAAAAAATCTTACTCGGAGGTACGGAAAAAGTAAAGGAAGCAGGCGCAGCTCTTGCAGGAGGCCATTCCATTCACGACCCTAAAACCAAATACGGGCTTTCGGTTATTGGTAAAATTCATCCCGATAAAATCTGGCAAAACAATACACCGGAAGAAGACGACCTTCTTTTTTTGACGAAAAAACTTGGAGTCGGAATCATCACAACGGCATACAGCGTAAACGAGGTTTCGGAAAACGCTTTTAAAGAAGCCGCAGGGTCGATGACAACCTTAAATAAATATGCCGCTTCGGTTTTACGAAATTTCCATATTCATAGCTGTACCGACATTACCGGCTTCGGACTTATCGGGCATCTTTTAGAAATGATAGGCAATGATTTTACCGCCGTTTTAAATTCTAAAAATGTTCCGTACATTCCAGAAGCATATACGGCGGCTGGAGAATTTCTAATAACGGCAGGCGGTCAGCGGAACCGTAATTTTGCAAAAGATAAAATCGTATTTAACATAAACGACTTTGCAATGGAAGAGATTCTTTTTGATCCGCAAACCTCAGGAGGTCTTTTATTTTCCACTGATAAAAACACGGCAAAAGAAATTAGGGAAGAATTTAAAAAGATGAATTTAAATCTATGGAATATAGGCGAAATAAAAAAAAGAGCGCAGTTTTCCATTGAAGTGCACTGATACACGGTATAAAACTTAAATATAAAAATATTTTATTTATAAATAAGGAGTTTTTATGATTGAAGTAAACGGAATGGGGCATGCCTGCCCAATCCCTGTCATTATGACAAAAAAGGCTATACGGGAAAACAAGAATAACGAAAACATTTTGGTAAAGGTCGATAACGAAATTGCAACGCAAAATCTTTCCAAAATGGCGTCTCAACTTGGAATTAAGACTGAGATAACAAAGATAAACGAAAAAGATTATTCTGTTTTATTCAATATGGAAGGCTGTACGGAATGCAAAATTATGCCGGACCCGCTTTCAGTTTCCGAAGGACTGCCTGCGGTAAACGGCAGCGATTATGCCGTTATAATCAATTCGGATAAGATGGGCACCGGCGATGAGGGGTTTGGAAAAAAGCTTTTGGAAGGTTTTGTTTATGCCTTAGCCGAACAGGATGTCCTGCCGAAATTCGTCGTATGTTATAATTCGGGCGTAAAACTTACAACAGAAAACGAAAAAACGATAAACGATTTAAAGGCACTTGAAGCAAACGGATGTGAGGTATTGTCGTGCGGGCTTTGTTTGGATTTCTATGGTCTAAAAGAAAAAGTAAGGATCGGTTCTATAACAAATATGTACCGCATTGCCGAAATTATGCGTACCCATTTTACGGTTAGGCCTTAAAACAGAAGCGTAAATCCTAAATGAAAGATGAAAATTTCGGCGTTTTTTCTTTTACCTCAACTCACCATGCAATAGCCGCGGAGCGTACCTTATCTAAAACGGAAGGAACGCGGCTAATTCCCATACCCCCAGAAATCTCTGCGGGCTGCGGCCTTGCCTTGCGGACTAAAGCGGACGGTATAAAAACTGCTGCTGAAGTTTTAGCGGCGGAACAAATTCCCTATGAAGGAATTTATACGCTTAGTATAAAGAATAAAAAAAGGACTATCGGAAAAATAGAAGATGATTTACTTTGATAACAGTGCGACAACATTGCACAAACCTAAAACAGTAGCGGAAGAAGTATACCGAGGCATTGTTTCAAAAGAATTCGGAAACCCCGGACGCGGCTCTCACCGTGCGGCGCATCGGGCATTATCCGAACTATTTACAACACGCGCAGCCGTTGCAGACATTTTTAATCTGAAAAATCCTTTAAACATCGCCTTATGCCAAAATGCAACCTTTGCATTAAATACAGCAATAAAAAGTCTTTTTACCGGAAACGACCACCTCATAACCACAGCCTTCGAACACAATTCCGTTTTGCGCCCATTGTATCAGCTGGAAAAAGAAGGCGCTGAGCTTACGATAATCGATATGGACACAAATACTTTTTCTTTAAGATACGATTCAATGGAAAAGGCCGTTAAAAAAAATACAAAAGCAGTTATCGTAAACCATTGTTCCAATGTAACCGGTTCGACCTGCGATTTAAATTATGTTTACGATTTATGCAAAAAGTATAATTTGATTTTAATTACAGATATTGCTCAAAGCGCAGGCACCATTCCTCTTGATATTTCAAAATACAAAAATGCGATATTTTGTTTTACGGGACATAAGGGGCTTTACGGGCCGGAAGGAACGGGAGGCATTATTGTAAATGGCAGCTTCGATTTTAAACCCGTTTTTTCAGGCGGCAGCGGTATTCATTCTTTCGATAAAGAACATCCGTCTGAAATGCCCGATGTTTTTGAACCAGGCACGATGAACGTTCCATCCTTTATGGGGTTGACTGCAGGCTGTCTATTCATAAAAAATGAGGGCATTGAAAACATAAACAAAAAATTAAAAAAGCTGCGCGATAATTTTCTACAGGCAATAAAGGATATTCCTTCGATAAAAATATACGGAAGTACGGAAGAGAACGCAGGCGCCGCGGTGGGAATCAATATCGAAAGTATTCCTTCAGGCGAGGTAAGCCGAATATTAGATGAAACTTACTCTATCGCAACAAGACCAGGTGCTCACTGTGCTCCGTTGGTACACAAGGCCTTTCAAACGGAAAAACAGGGAATTGTCCGTTTCAGTTTTTCTTTTTTTAACACAGCTGCCGAAATAGAGACTGCCGCAAAAGCCTTATACGAAATAAGCAAAATATAAAAAATCAGAGCACCTGAAGTTTTTTTAAGCACATTAAAGCGAAGTACTCAATACTTTTTGCAAGTTTTCCAAAGTTCCCGTCGGCAAAGCGGGAAAATTTTCCGAAGCATATCCGCTGTCACGCCATAAATTGGTCAAGATATTTCCCGGCCCTACTTCCAAAAGGCGGCACGTTTCAAAACCTGAAATAAAAGAAGCAATTTCTTTTTCTTCATCCGTCCACAAAACCGGATGCGTTAAATGCAGCACGGCATTCTTTTTAGCCTCTGCTCCGCTTGTAATCAGCGCCCCCGTTACATTTGAAAAAATAGGAATGATGGGATCTGCAAAATGAATACCGGCCAATTCAGTCTCAAAGGCTTCGGCAGCTTCGGCCATAAGCGGAGAGTGGAAGGGGCCTGCAACGGCAAGTCTGATAAACCGTTTAGCGCCCGCCTCCTTGCAGAGCCTTTCGGCGGTATCAAGCCCTTCGGCCGTACCGGAAACTACCGTTTGCGCGGGACTATTGAGGTTTGCCGCAAATACAATGCCGTTTTTAACATCGGAATAAGGTGTTAAAACTTCCTTTACTTTTTCGGCGGGCAGCTTGATGACGGCAGCCATACCGCAGCTTCCGCCTGCCGAAGCGGAACGCGCCGCTATTTTATCGCACACGCTCTGCATAATCTGTCCGCGCTTTTGGACAAGCCGAATCATTGCCGTAAAATCCAAAATCCCTGCGGCATACAAAGCCGAAAATTCTCCCAAACTAAAACCGGCGGCTGCAGCAGGCTCAATACCGTGCTCCTTTAAAACGGCAAACAAAGCCGCTTCAACTGCAATAATTGCAATCTGGCTTTTATCACTTCTTGCAAGAATTTCATTTTCGGTATTCCACAAAAGCCCGCCCATATCTATGCCGGTAATCCCGCTTATTTCATCTATAACCGATTGGGCGCTGCGATATTCTTTGCAAATATCCGCCGCCATTCCTTTAAACTGGGCACCCTGCCCCGAAAACAAAAATACGTGTTTCATCATTTATTCCCCCGTTTACAAAACTCTAAAACCTTATGATACAGCCGCCCCATGTAAGACCTGCTCCGAATCCCGCTGCAATAATCTTCATTCCCTTACGAAGCTTTCCATGCTCTGCAAGATCCGCAAGCGTAATAGGAATAGAAGCAGAAGAGGTGTTTCCATAATGTTCCATATTGTACACAAATTTTGCCGGATCACAGTGCAACCGCTTCGCCGCAGCCTCCAAGATACGCACATTGGCCTGATGGCAAACCATAAGATCAATCTCGTTAATATCCAAGTGTTCCTTCTCCAAAAGCTGGCGTACCGTTTGCGTTATAATCTTTACGGCAAAATTGTACACAGCCCTGCCGTCCATACAAATATGTTCGCCCATATACAAAGCCTTACTGCCCGTGCCGTCGGAGCCGAGAACAAAGGATCCTAAACCTTCATCAGAAGGCGTAAAGGTATTTTCAAGAAGAACCGCTCCTGCTCCGTCTCCGAACAATACACAGGTCGAACGATCTTTCCAATTCATAATCCGGCTTAAAACCTCTGTCCCGCAAATAAGCGCAAAGCGCCATCCGTGCCGTTCCATTAAAGCGGCGGCCGTATCAAGAGAATATAAAAAACCGGAGCACGCCGCCGATATGTCAAAACAAACGGCATTTTCGGCCTTAAGCTCCTGCTGAATAATACAGGCATTTGAAGGAAAACCCTTAAATGCAGCAGTCGCGGTAGCGCACACAATTAAGCTGACATCTTCAATTTTTATATAATTTGAATGTAATTTATTGATATTATCCAAGACTTGTTTACAGGCGGCGGCTCCTAAAGAAGCACTGGTATCTTCATCGGAAGCAATAAAGCGGCTTCCAATACCTGTATGGCTTCGTATCCATTCATCGGAAGTATCCAGCTCCGCAGGAAAATCGGTATTTTTCATTACTTTTTTCGGAATAGCCTTTCCCATCGATTTTATTATAATTGCCATTTTAATCTCCGCAAGACAGCCTATATATTTTACCTCATTATGTCAAGTATAGTATAATAAATTGACAAATCTGCGGTTTTTATATACACTTTTAAACCGATGAATTATAAAGACCTATTAAAAAATGCGGCGGACGGGACGGGAAATTGTGCCTGTATGGGGCTTGACCCGCAGCCTGAAGCCCTACCGAACAAAACCGGTAACATAAAAAACGACATCATTCTTTTTTTTGAAGAACTGTTTTTCGAAATGAAAAAACGGAACCTGTATCCTGCCGCCTTTAAACCGAACCTCGGGTATTATTCCGCCTTGGATAAACCGCGCGAAAACCGCTTCGACGGTTCACAGGCCCTTGCTTCAATTTTGGCCGTAATCGAAAAAGAATTTGCAGGCATTCCCATCATTTTGGATTCCAAGCGCGGCGATATTGCCCGCTCCAGTTTAAATTATGCGGCCGAGGCCTTTGACGTGTGGAAGACCGACGCGGTAACCGTAAGTCCCTTTATGGGAAGCGATTCGGTTTTGCCCTTTCTCGAAAAACCGTACGATAAAAAGGGGGTATATATTTTAAACCGCACGAGTAATCCCGGGTCGGCCGATTTTCAAAATTTGCGCTTGGAAGAAGGCGGAGCTTTTTTGTACATGCATACGGCAAAAAAAATAATTGCGTATGCGCACGAGCATCCGGGTGCGGGGGCCGTCGTGGGGGCAACGGGAATGGAAGAACTTACAGCTATTTCGGAACTGTATGCAAAAACAGGGATTCCGCTGCTTATACCGGGCGCCGGTTCTCAAGGCGGCAGTGCGGAAACGGTTATGGGCATTTTAAAAAAGGCGGGATACGATCTGAGGTTTGCCCGAATTAACAGCTCAAGTGCCCTTACGCACCCATGGAAAAAGGCGCCGCCCCCTCAAAATTATGCGGACATCTGTATCGGTAATATCGAAAAGTTTCTACAAGAAACAAAAACCGCATAACGGGTTTTCGGTATCAGTATCTTATAATAAACGGAGATGGAAAAAATGAAAACAATCGGATTAATCGGCGGAATGAGTTGGGAAAGCACGGTAACGTATTATCAAATAATCAATAATACCGTCAAAGAAAAACTGGGCGGCCTGCATTCTGCACAAATCGTTTTGTACAGTGTCGATTTTGCGGAAATAGAAAAATGTCAGGCGGCCGGAGATTGGGATAAAAGCGCGCAGATACTCGCTCATGCAGCCCAAGCGCTTGAAAAGGCGGGGGCCGATTTTATAGTCATTTGTACGAACACGATGCATAAGGTTGCGCCGCATATTCAAAAACATATCGGTATTCCCATTTTGCACATTGCAGATGCGACAGCCGAGGCCCTGCTGAAAAACGGAATAAAAAGAACCGGTTTACTTGGAACAAAATATACGCTTACTCAGGATTTTTATAAACAGCGTCTTATCGAAAAAAATATTGACGTAATCATTCCGGATCCTGCGGATATAGAAAAGGTCAATACGGTTATTTACAATGAGCTGTGCCTCGGCCTTGTTTCGGACAGCTCGCGCAAAGAGTATCGGCGCATTATCGGCAGGCTGAAAGAAAAAGGAGCTCAGGCCGTTATTCTCGGTTGTACGGAAATCGGGTTGTTGATTAAACAGGCGGACTCGGAATTGCCCGTTTTCGACACGACGCTGATTCACGCCCGGCTTGCTGCGGAAAAGGCCGTCGAATAAGCCCTGTGTTTTGTATCCATGTTTCATTCTATAAACAAGGCTTACATCTTAATCGATTTTTTAAAAAAGCATTTTTATGAATAAAACGGCATACTAAGGATATCAATGCTGCAACTATTCAATCGCTGGATTGAAAACGGCTGGAAGCGGAGTATATGGCTAACATCATCATGACCGAACCGCTGCCAATCGCGATTTGATAGCAGAAAAAACCGTAAGCACACTTCCCTTATGACTCTGACGGTAAAAATAACTAGTCTATGCCGAGCTTTTTTATCTTGCTTTGCAGGGTGCTGGGCTTGAGCCCCAAAAGCGCTGCTGCTCCGTCTTTACCGTAAATCTTGCCGTTTGAAGCTTTTAATGCCTCTTTTATAATTTTTCTTTGTGATTCATCAAAGGTAGGAATTTTTTCGGAGCTTATATTGCCGGCAGCGGAAGCCTCTTTATTTTTTTCCGCAGCTATGGATATTTTTTGACCGTGCTGGTTTTGGGCATACCGTTCACGTGTTCCCGGTACCAAGTGCTCAGCCCTTATTTCCTTTCCCTGCGCCAAAATAACAGCTCGTTCCACAACATTTTTTAATTCGCGTACATTTCCCCGCCACGGCAGCTTCATCAGCCTTTCTATCGCACTTTTTGAAAGCACCGTGTTTTCAAAGCCCGGCCTTTTTCTTATTTTTCCTATAAAGTGTTCTGCCAAAAGTGCCGTGTCGCCGTCCCTTTCCCTCAAGGGCGGCAGGTTTAACGGAAAAACGTCCAAACGGTATAAAAGGTCTTCCCTGAATTTGCCTTCGGTTACGGCTTCGGCTAAATTGATATTCGTCGCAGCAATTATCCGCACATCTGCGGAAATTGATTTTTCGCCGCCGACCCGCTCAAATTTTCCGTCCTGTAATACGCGCAAAAGCTTAGGCTGAAGGTCAAAGGGCAAATCACCAACTTCATCTAAAAAAAGGGTACCCCCATCTGCAAGCTCAAACCGTCCCTTTCTTAATCCGGCAGCCCCCGAAAAAGCTCCTTTCTCGTGCCCGAAAAGCTCGCTTTCGGCAAGGCTTTGTACCAGCGCCGAACAGTTTACCGGAATAAACGGTTTTTCCGCTCTAGTTGAAAGCTTATGAATGGTCCGTGCAGCCTGCTCCTTACCGGTACCCGTTTCTCCCGAAATTAAAACCGGAGCATCGGATGCTGCCACCAATTTTATAGAATCCAAAACGGTAGTCCATGCGCGGGAAGAGCCGACCATATCTTTAAAAAGTCCGGCCGAAGAATGAAGAAGTGTGTTTCTTTCCAATAACAAAGATTCCGTTTTTTTGACAAGCGACTGAGAGGCTTCGGTTTGAACAAGGGCGACGGAAATTAATTTCGATATTGTAGAAATAAAGCGGACAATTTCAGGCGTAAACTGAGAGCACATACGGTGATCCAAGGTCATCATTCCAATTGCCTTATCCCCCACATAAAGCGGCGCTACAAGACAAGAATGATCGGCGGGCATTTTCATAATCTCGTCATAGGTATCTACATGATGTTTTTTTTCATCAAAAAGGTGGGCTTTTTTTTCCGCAAGTATTTTTGCAATATCTTTCCGCGCTGTAAGGTTAATGGTAAAATCGTCCAAGTCCTTCGAATACAGAGGGCCGATAGCCTTTCTCACCTTCAGCATATTCTGGCTTTCAAATCCCATAACCACTGCAAGCTCGTAGTTAACAAGCTCATGCAGGGCTTCGAGAATAACCTCAAGGGCATGCTCTGGGGATATAGGACTTGGTACTTTTATGGGAATCATGTTGCCGCTCATAACCGCATATAGTATATATAGTTTTCAGACTATGGTCAAGCGTTAAAGCCGTACAAATTCGGCATTGCTATACCATAAATGCTTTTAATACTCCAGCTTGCCTGTAATGCCTAAAGTCAAATTCAATAAAAACGAATTCCTTTCCGTAGAAGTTCCTTGTAATTCTGCAAATATTTTTATTTCACCATGCTCTCCTATTTTTGTAGTTTGAGAATGAAGAAACGATACTGCATAATTTATTTTTTTTAAATTCGTATTTTGGGAAATCTCAACCGATAACTTTTCTTTTCTACTGTCGGATAAAGGAATATTACTGAACCTACGTATGAGTGAACTAGGAAGTGAAGATCCGCCTGAGTAAATAAAGGCAAAGCCGAATTTTTCTTTCCAATCTTGAGCATACAGCTTTATGTTTTTTGTTTTTACTGCATTTATTATAAAATTATTTTCAAAACCTAATTTATTTTCTATACCGTTTCTGTTATCAAAAAAATAATAAAGACTATGTTCGGCATCAAGTTTAAATTTAAAATAATCTTTACCGAATGAAAAATTCCAATTATATTTTCTGTTTAACTCATCTTGATTATACCATGTAAACCAATCAAAATATCCGTATTTACCGGATATATTAAGCGTTGTATACCTTAATAAAAAATTCAAAGAATAAATATTAAGCGCGATGTTATCCGTTTTTTCCGATTTTACGATTCTGGATAAAGAAGTATTAAATTCTATCGGGATATATAAGTCTTTTATTGTCGTGCTTATAAGCCTTGATATATTAAAGCCGTATAAATTTATAAAACTATATATATTTTTATTATTAAGCTGAATTTGATCATTTATTTTCTTATCGAACATATCGTAAATAACAGGCTTTGAAAAAAGCCAATACTGTTCTCTCATACCTAAAAACAGTTCGGTTAAATCTTCTCTATAATTCTTTTCATTGATAAGACTATCATCTGATTTTTGCTTTAATATTTTTCTTTCCCAGACCGGCGTAAAAAAAATATCATTTGCGGCAAAAGAAAATGAAAGGCTTACTTTTGTCTGCTCGTTAAACTGTTTTTGTTTATCACCTGTAAAATTGGACAAAGTAGAAGTATCAAAGTTGACACCTAAAAATTTAACTTTTTTACTTTCATCACTATCATTACCCATAAACATATTAAAAATAAATTTCATCTGTGTATTTCTGTATAAGGCGTCTTCCTTTCCTTGCGAATACATATCGATCAAACTATTTGTCCATGCTGCAGTATATCCTAAATTAGATGTGTTAAAAAGCGTTTTATATTTTTGATTTAACGAAAGGCTTAATTCGCTGTAAAAAATACCGTATCTTGTTTTGGGGAATATCGGTGAAACTGAAGAATTGATTTTTTGCGTCGTATATTCTTTTGTATAATCTATTGCAGTCAGCAATTTTGAAAAAACAAATTTTTCAAAGCTCAGCATATTTTCACGCCGCAGCAATTCTTTATTTTGATTTACAAAAAAGTTTTCGTAAGCTGTAAAAAAATAAAGAGGCGCCGTAACCGAATGACCATAACTTTCAATAACATGCGGCTTGGTAATTTTTTTTAAATGTTTATCGGTATTCTGCAGCGATAATATTCCTGAAAACAGTATCCGCCAAATATCAAGACCGGCTTCCATTTTTGAATGCAGCTGTAAAGGCTCCCTTTTATTGTCTATTTCAGCATTTCCGTCTGCATAAAAATAAGGATTGGAAAATATCGGTACATCATTTTTTTTGTAAATGCTTTCTTTAAGCTTATACTCAAAATAGGTTTCACTTTTAAAATTATAATTTTGCTCTTTAGGATTTTTATTTCTGCCTGCTATTGTATTAAACCCAAAGTGAGATCCTGTTTTAATATTGTATTTTGAAAAATCTATCCCGGCCGACACCTTGTAATCATCGGTAAAATCTTTTTTTTTCTTGCTAACTTCCAAATCTCCAGACGATGCAAGAAAAATATCCAGAGAATTCACAGGCTGCCAGTGTATACCTCCGGCAAATTTTACGCTCCCTGAATCGGAGTATATTTTTCCCTCCTGCCACTGTATTTCTATAAGGTCATTGGAAAAAACAGGCTGCTGCAGTGTAAGAATATGAGTGTGTTCGTTATAGTTAAAATCAAATATCTGAATCTTATTTTTAAATACTCTAATACTGCCGGGAATTGCAGTATCGGGAAGCAAAAAATCGGAAACGGGAATATGTGTTTCATATAAAATATAAGATTTAAAATCAGATGTTTCCGTATTTTCGGGAAGATATATTATGCTGTCATTTATAAACGGGAACATTTGACCTGCCGGATCCATACTCGTATCTTTATTTAAAACTTGAATAAAGCTTATTTTATTAAAACTGCTTAAAAATAAATTCGTGTCTTCAATATTTGCATTAAAATCATTATGTTCTGTTTCATCAGCCGAATTTCTTACACTTACGGAAGCTTCAGTTTGATTAGACGATGCTTCATATCTTGAAGCAATTTCAAAAACAGAAAACTTATTATCTTCTTTTAAAACTAAAGCTTCTTTTCCCAAGACCGTCTTATAGTACACAGAAGAATCTATTTGAGAAAGTATTTCTGTTATATGAAGCGGATACGGCGCCGGAAAAGCGGTTTGAAAATAATTATAAACTTGTATTTTATGAGCGTTTACTTCCGTCTGTGAATCATTTTTTATGTTATAATAATAAATTACAACGCCGTACGGAAAACCTTCTTTTAAATTTAATGTTTTTTTTGAAGCATCAATATAAAATTCATCGCGGCTTAACTCCCGCCACGAAGAAAATTTAGAATCCTTTACAAATACATCTATGGTTTTACCGTACAATGTATTTACCGGAATATAAAAATATCTTCCTTTACTCCAATTATTAATAGAAATTTTATTTTTCACTAACTCGTTTTTTCCGTAATATGTTTTTGAATTAAAAGCGGAACTTTCATACCGTAAAACAGTATCCGCCTGCCAGTTTGCTCCAGCAAAGGTTCCCATTATACCGGGAGCAATAATATTTCCGCCGCCCGTCGTTATAAATCGATAGGTTTGAGGAAATTTTATTCCGCTGTTTCCTATACGTATGTGTTTTACATAAGAATCCTCTTTCCCAAAATAACCGAAAGCCAAAACACTTTTTTCGTATTGGTCCTTATATAAAACTTCAAAATAAAAACGCTTATTTAATAAAAGCCATAACGATAAATTAGCCTGCTGTTTAAATATAGTCTGAACGGAATTTGCCCGTGTATAATTATCAAAAATTTCAAAGCTTGCCGTACCTAAAAGATTTAGCTCCCAAAATCCGTCCAAAAAAAGCACAATATCCTTCTTGTCAAAATTTTTAAAATAGAGATTCGCCTTGTTTTCTCCAGTTCTATTTTTTATTAGGTTAATTTCTTCTTCAATATTTTTGTTTTGTTCTTCGGAAAGATTAAAACCTATTTGAGAATTTTCATCGATTTCTTTCTCTTTTAAATTACTTTCAGCGCTATTATTATAATCGATATTATCAGAATTTTCTTGGGCAGTTAGAATACTTAAAAATAAATAAATAAAAAAGATGATCTTTTTTTTCATTTTAATCCTTGGTATCTATTTTATCTTTTTTATTTATTACAAAATGAGGGGTATCGGAAATATCCCCATTCACAACGGGACGGTCTATCAAGCGCGCCGGTTTTAAAATTGCTTTTCCTTCTTTTTTTGCAATATTATATACCGCTTCTTCTATTTTTCTTTTTCTTAAATCTTTTTCGGAAGAAAAAAGTTCCGCTTGTATTTTCTTGCCGTCTATTTCGGTATTTATAATTGCAATCCCTAATAAGCGGATAGGCGTTTTATTATCGAATTTTTTATAAAAAAGAGCTTTTGAGCGGCTGTATAAATCCTGCACATCATTTATTGTATCTTCTGCCGATTGAACTGATACGGTTTTAAAATCGTTATAACGTATTTTGACTGCGACTGTTTTGCTTTTAACCTTTTCGTCTATAACCCTGTACATCAATTCGTTTGAAAGATGAAACAAAACGTCATCGATATCTTCACGCAAAAAAAGATCGTTTTCAAAAGTTTGTTCGGTACTGATCGAATGATGTTTTACTTCATCCGAAAAAACATTGGTCACCCTGCCGCGTGCCGCATTGTATAAAAACTTACTGCCTGCATCCCCTAAAATAGTTTTTAATAGATATTCGCTTGCCGTTAATATTTGAGGAATATCCGTTAAGCCTGCGCGTATTAATTTTTCGCGTGTTTTTTTTCCTATTCCCCAAACATCTTTTAAAGGCAAAGTTCTCATAAATTCCGCTTCGCATCCACACGATACAATAAAAAGTCCGTCCGGTTTCGATTTCCCCGATGCAATTTTTGCAATGTATTTATTTGAACCGCAACCGATAGAAACAGTTAATCCGGTTTTTTCAAGAATTTCTTGTTTTAATAACAAAGCTGATTGTTCTGCTGTGCCTAAAAGCTTTTCCATTCCAGTCATGTTTAAAAAAGCCTCGTCTATCGAAATTTGCCTGACTTCGGGTGTAAAGTTTTTTAAAATATTCATTACCTCTTTGGATTTTTCGTGGTACCTTTTCATTCTTGCTTTAATAAAGATGCCGCCGGGACAAAGTTTTTTCGCCTTCAACATAGGCATTGCCGAATGAACGCCAAATTTCCTCGCCTCATAAGAACAAGTTGCAACAACTGAACGCCTTGTGTTCCCTCCAACTATCACCGGCAGCCCCTTATATTCGGGATTATCCAGCTGTTCAACTGAAGCATAAAACGCATCAATATCTACGTGAAAAAAGATATTGCTTTTATTCATACCGATTATCCTCGGCTGTTAAAACAAATTCTTTTTCGACTTTAAAAAGAAGTTTTGCATTTTTCGTTTTCGGAAATTCCGCGTCTTCGCCGGTTTGTCCCGCAAGATTAAAACCCGCCGCATAGGGCTTCCCGCTCACACTAATGCCGTCAATTTTATTACCGTAAAACCATGCATCTATTTTTACATGCAGCATGCTGTTTTTTTCAGTGGAAAACCTGACGGTAAAAGGTTCTTCCATGTTAAGCGGAGATAGAAAATCGACCGTGCGTCCCGTTGCATCAGCGGTAAATTCCGTATTCGCTTCATAAACGGGAAAACCGTTTTCTTTTGTAATAAGTATATTTATAACAGCAGCCTGTTTTAGCGGTGTTATTTTTATTTCACCGATGCTTCGCTCAAGATAGTTTTCCAATTTTGTAAAAATGTCGATGAAGACATCGGTTTGCAGTTTTTTAAAATCGATAAAAAGAGAATCAATACTTATATCTTCTTGATTAAAATCTGAAATAAGCTTTGCGGAATTTCCAGAAGCGGATATTTTATATATTAAAAAAGAGTTCTTTTGTGCTTCTTTAAAAAAAATGGGCCGTATAAATATAAACAAAACAGCAGCAAAAAAAACAGCGGATACTATAAATGGAAAAATAAATTTATGCCGGATGATTTTAGTATCTTTTTTTATTCTTAATATAAGACGGTTTACGGTTAAATTATAAGGAGTAAAAAATACTGCAGCAACAATATTGTTTGCATAAAAAAAAGTATGTATCAGATTATCGGTTATGAAAAATACAGGTAAAAAATAATACAAAAGAAGAGCTGCGTTTAATATCAAAAAAAACGCTTGCATATATATCTTCTTAAATTTGGCGGATATAAAAGACAATAAATAAATCTCTAAAAACATCAGTGAAAAAGATAAATCAAAGCTTGAAAAAATAAAAATATTTATAAAACAAGACAGGCTTGTCAAATAAGCATAAATAAAAGTGTTTCTCGGAAGCTTGGAATTTATAAAATTCAGTATGGAAAAACTTATTAACATTCCGAATAGGAATTTACAAAAAACGGCAGTAATCGGAAATAAATCGATCGCTGCATAATTTCCGAATCTTATATAAAAAATATATTGAACAAGCCGTCCGCTTATATAAAATGCAAAAATATTAGATATAAAAAAGAAAATAGGTACACGCCATAATGTTAATAAATCCCGTATATGTTTTTCTTTTTTTTTACCGAATACAAAACTGAACATAAACGTATATAAAAGACCGATGAACGTTATCGCTAATATAAGTATGATAAGAATTCTTTCGCTTATTATTTTGTATCCGAAAATATTTTTTATGTTGTAATGTCTATCCCATTTTTTTGAAATACCCTTTAACGCATAATTATTGATTAAGGCCTGTAACAGCGGCGTTATATCCATGCCGGATGATATTCCTATTGCAGCTATTTCCGCATCTAAATATTCACCGAGAATTGTATCGTTATTTATTATTCCGAGTCTATATAAAATGATATTGTTCGAATAAAAATCGGTTGAAAAGTTTTGTTTTTTTACGATTGTAAATAAATCCTGTACAAGCCACGCGGGGCTCGTTTTTCTATTTGCGCCTGCACTAATTTTAATCTTATTTTCATTTGTGTCCGAAAGGATAAATACGGCTGCATTTCCTGTTTCATGTATTTTCGTTATAAGTTCTTTTGTATTTTTATGCGCCTGCACGGGAACCGTTTTGGGAAGGTCAGGCGTATCGTTGTCGGTAATTGCAATTATTATGCGGACAGTCAGCTTTGTTTCTTTTAAATCTTCCGCAAGCAGTTCAAGCAGTTTTACCGCGCCGGTGTCCTTATTTTCCGTATTTCGAGAAGCCGTAAAAACCAAAACATTATCTATTTTGGGGCCAAACTCATAAACGGTATTTTCAGAAAAAAGTTTTATCAAAGAGAAGAGGATAAAAAATAACGTACCTGCGTTTTTTTTCAATTTATGTAAATCCTTAAGAGTTTAATTGTTCTGCGGTTAAAATTACACCCGTTTTAAACCAAGCCTCTATTTTTTTATATGAGTTATTAATTCTCCTTATTACGTCATTCGGGTCTATTTGAGTATTCCCGTGCGCCGCTAAATCGGGGTGGTGTTTTTTTATTAAGTGCTTCCATGCTTTTTTACAGTCTTCAAGAGGAACACCCGGCAGTACATTTAAAACGGCAAAGTCTTCAACCAACTCAGGCGGAACGGGCACCCTTTTTGTTTCGGTGTTTATCAAAGGAGGCGGCCGCCGCTCCATTCTGCCGCCGATGGTTCTGTATTTGCCCGATTGCTTGTGAAGCGTATCAAACGGGTCTTCATCGGATGTGAGTGCGTCTTTTAAAATGTTTCCAAGTGTACCGTAATAATTATCGCTCATATACTTACCTTTGTATAAAGTCTTCCGTTAAAACCCCGCTTCCTGCGGATACGTCCTTTTGTAAAACCGCTCCTACAAAAAAATCCGCCTTTTCAGGTTCTTCTCCGGGCATTAGATTTTTTTCGGTACGCAAAACCGCTATATCTGCCCGCGTTATCACCGAACCTTTTTTTAATGCTTTTACATAGTGAAGGGAGCGGTTTGTTTTCCCGTAATTTTCTTTTTCCGCATCCCCTAATTTTTTTTCGCCCGAACCGATTACAGCGCGTATTTTTTCTTCCCTGTAGCCGAGTCTGTAAAGGTAATCGATTATTTCGCCGCTCGTATATACCGAACACTTTTTTACTGCGACACACATTTGTTTAAACATTGCAGGTTCGAGGGCTACGGGGTCATCAAGGCCGTTTTCTTTTCTAGATAAACAAATATGCTTTTCTATAATAAAAGCGCCTTGCGAAAGGCTTAAAAGCGGCACAAGCACCGGATCCATCGAATGATCGCTGAGCCCTGCCGGCACATTAAAAAGCGCCGCTAAATTCTTTATAAGCGAAAGGTTATAATCCGATTCGGGGGCAGGATAAGCTGTTACGCAGTGAAGGACAGCAAGCGGCAAATCGGGAGCAGCTTCCCGCACTGTGAGGAGAGCCTTTTCTATATCGCACAAAAGAGAGACACCCGTAGAAAGAATAAGAGGCAGATTAAAACCTGCCGCATATTTTAAAAGCTGCATATAATTTAATTCAGGCGAAGCGATTTTTATAAAATCGGGTTCCAAAGCGATAAGCTCCCGGCAGGAACGCAAACCGAAGGGCGTGGCGGAAAAAAGCAGATTTTTGTTTTTTGCATACACCGAAAGCTCTTTATAAAATTCTGCCTGAACTTCAAGTTCTTTAAACCTTTTATAAAGCTCTATTTTTCCCGTAGGCAAATCGACGGAACCCGTAGCAGGGTGCAGAATTTCTTCGGCATACACTATCTGAAATTTTACTGCAGAAGCGCCCGCTTCAAAGGCGGCATCGATTAGAGCCTTCGCTTTACCGATATCGCCGTTATGGCCGGTTCCTATTTCCGCAATAATTAGAGGATTTTTTTTTGAAAAAATCCGTGTCTTAAGTCCTAGTTCCTCATTTTTTCCGCTCATACCGGCAAAATATTACATTAAATTATGAAAAAAAACAAGCACAAGGAAACAGCTCATATCTCCCGTATACGAACGGTCTTTTAAGATGAATTTCAGGGCGTAAAGTTGGCAAAACAAGCTCAAAAAGCGTAAAAAGAATTTAATATGAATATAGAAATACTAAGTTTTTCTTCTTTCGGTTATGAAGGAGAAATCGTAAAACTGGAAGCCGATTTAAGACGAGGCTTACCCGTAACGGACATTGTAGGACTGCCGGGTTCTGCCATAAAAGAGGCACGGGAGCGTGTCCGCGCGGCAATCCGCAACTGCGGGTTCGACTTCCCGTCAGGCAGAATTCTCATAAATTTAAGCCCTGCCGACCAAAAAAAAGAAGGCAGCGGCTTTGACTTGCCGATTGCGCTTTCTATTTTAACTGCAAAAGAAAAAACGGCTATTTCGGAAACTGACGAAGATGAGGACGATCCGCTTCAAGCGGAAAACAGCCGGAAACCTGAGAGCCCTAAAGCAAAAAGACGCGTTATGATAATGGGCGAACTGGAACTTTCAGGCACATTACGGCCGGTAAACGGGGTACTGGGCGCTATTTCTGCCGGAACCGAAAACGGAATACGGTATTTTATCGTTCCGAAAGAAAACGAGGCCGAAGCTTCAATCCCGGAGCAGGCGCAGGTTTTCGGAGCGGAAACCTTAAAGGAAGCGCTAGAATTCCTATCGGACATTCAAAACCTTACGGAACCGGCAGGCGGCAGAAAAACGGACGATGGGCTTGAAAAAAGGTACGTTTTAGTCTGGACGGATACCAATACACGAAACGCAGATTTTTTAAACAGTAATTCGGACAGTTTTGAAGGTTTTGAAGATGTACGCGGACAGGACTCCCTGATCCGCGCCTTGGAAATAGCCGCCGCAGGAAGGCATAATCTGATAGCCTACGGACCGCCCGGCTGCGGAAAAACCCTTTCTCTCCGCCGTTTCCAAACCCTTCTTCCAGATATGGACTTTAAAACAGCCCGCGAAACAACCAGAATTTACAGCATTGCAGGTCTTTTACCGAATAGCCGCGAAAAGGACATTCTTTTAAAACGGCCACCGTTCAGAATGCCGCACCCGAATGCCAGCATGGAAGGCATAATAGGGGGAGCAGGCAAATGTATGCCCGGAGAAGTTTCGCTTGCCCACGGCGGGGTACTCTTTTTAGACGAAGCCGCCCAGTTTAAAACGTCCGTCCTGCAAACCCTGCGCGCTCCGCTTGAAACGGGAGAAGTAACATTAAGCCGTGCAGGAAGAAGCTCCACCTTTCCAGCCGATTTTCAACTTTTACTGGCCATAAATCCGTGCCCATGCGGTAACTTCGGAAGCGAAGGAAAAATATGCACCTGTATGCCTGCGGAAATCGAAAGATATTGGAAAAAACTTACAGCTCCCCTATTGGACAGAATCGATATTAGAATTCCGGTTTTTCCGCCGAAAGCCGACCTCTTTTTAAAAAACGAAAAATATTCTACCGAAAAAATGAGGCTTAGGATAAAAAGAGCCAAAGAACTGCAATGGGAACGGACATACAAGTCTTCTGCATTACCGGACAGTAAAATTAGAAATTATGAAAATTCAAACCTTTTACCTAAGAATACACCTAAAATATGCATTATGACGGATGAAGCCGGCACCCTTTTTTCGGCTGCGGTAGAAAAGAAAAAACTCTCAGGCAGGGGAAGCCACGCAATTTTAAAAATTTCTAGAACCATAGCCGACCTTGAAGCTGCCGAAAAAATCTCCTCCGCCCATATCGAAGAAGCCGTTTCATTACGCCAATGGATAAACTATCTTCCCGATTTTTTATAAAAAACCTATCCAACTTCTTTCGTTATAAGCCCCATATCAATCTTGTTATGATGTTAATTTTATGATAGAATACTTACAAGATGAAAAATTGTTTTCTAGTACCGGTAGTTTTTATTGTTAATTTTTGTTTTTGGCTCTTAGCTTCTTCTCTTTTTTTAGGGATATGGCAATACCTATTGTCGAATCCTCAAGGGCTGACCTTTTTGACGTATTCGTTTTTTCATTACTTGTATCTATTAACACCCGTCGCCTGTACCATAGCAATTTTTTCGGTTTACGTCTTTTTAATGCGGCATCGTAGCAAAGTATGGCTTTCATTTCTCTTGCTGTTTTTCACCTTCGCCGTCTTTTTTGCAGCCGTTATCCCCCAGATCTATTCTCAAGGAAAAAAAATAGATGCAAACTTTTATTCTGCGGAAAAAATGCCCGTTCAAGACCAATACCTTGAAGGCTTTATAAGCCCGCCCAATGTCATACAAAGAACAATAAAGCTCATAAATCCTATAATCACCGATATATACGGCCATTATACTGTAAGCTATAAGAACTATTTGATTTTTGCAGGCGCTTTTTTCTTTTTTATATTTTCGCTTTGGGTATGCACGGTAATAATGGAGTGGAAAATAATAAACTTTGCCATGCTGCCGTTTTTTACGCTTTTAAGCGCTTACGGATACGGCTTTGCGGTTTCGCCCATGTTTAAAGCTAAAATAAAGGCACTCATTCCCCTGCCCGTTCCCGACTTTTGGATTATCCCTGCATGTTTTGCGGCTGCAGGCCTTTTGTTTTTGCTTTATACCGTCATTTTGCTGACTATCCGCCGCTCTAAAACCAAATACGGGCAGTCTAGAATCAAACAGCAAAAAATGAGACTTGGGCGCGTCAAAAAGGCAAAGCCCGAAAAAAGCACAAATTTCAGTTCAAGACGAAGGCCGCGGCAAAGCAGGCGATCAAGAAAAAATAAAGATGAGGAATAATTTGAATGAACAAGGTTTCAAGATTTTTACCGTACATACTGCTTCACCTTGCCGCAGGCTTAATTTTCTGTTTTGTATCCGCTTTTTTAGAGCCTTTAAAAATTAGCCTTCTTCCCATTTATAATATCGGCTGGAGAATTAGGGATGCACTGCTGCTTTTTATCTCCTACTTTCCATTTTTATATATAAGCGCCGTTTTAACGGGCTACACCATCATTTTCAGCAAACACGGCCCCGTAAAAATGAGCCGGTTTGACCCAAGAATGCTTGCGTTCATACGATATTTTTTCATTCTTTCGATTGCAGCCGTTGCCGTCTATACAGCTATGGGAGAAATGATACGCCCGATATTATACGAAAGGCAAATTTTGGAAACCGCAAAGACGGCAACCTATTATGAATACACAAAACTTGCAAAGGAAGCCTGTGATAAACACGACTATAAGGCCGCCGCTGCAGACGTACAACAGGCTCTGTCTATCTGGAAAGACGGAAAAGAAGCGCGGGAAATAGACGAAAAAATAAAAATATCACAGGAAGAGCACGCCATAGAAGAAAATTCCTATATTCTTCCTCAGACAGACATAGAAATACCCGATACAATAGCCCCGGAAACCGCCCTTAAAATCGCAGAGGATGCAATGCTTACCTTCGATTTTTACATGGCACACTATTATGCAAAACGGGCATTTGAAGGCTTTGAAAACACAAACCCGCTTAAAGAAACAGCCGGCACCCTGCAAGAAAAATCATGGAAAGAAATAGGGCTGGGCATTGACGAACATTTGGACAAACCGGAGATTGCACGGTTTTGGAAAAAGCGCAAGGCCTACGATGCTCTGCAAGCGGGAAACTATATTGAAGCCTACTACGGTTTTTTAAATGTGTATAAGGAGATTCTAACCTCTAAAAGCGATAAAAAAGACCCCGAAGTAGAAAGGTTTTTGCGTATTGCCGAAATTACCTTAAAAGAAAACGTATTTTTTGCCGATGAGCTTGATACTATTCCCGGCTTTGACGTAAGCAAAAAACTCAATTTTACGCTTGTTAATACCGGCGGAATTATAAAAACACATTTAAAAATCCGCGGAATTTCACACCCCTTAGGCAAGAGCCGTACGGAAATCTATCTTAAAGATATAGACCTGCGGCAGTTTAACTCCGCCGGTACCACAGATAGAACTATCGTAATTCCGTATGCAAAACTGGTCGAAAAGAAAGATAAAGAAGGCGGTAAAACGCTGATGCTTCAGGTGAGAGCCATAGATAGAAATGTTCAAGGAAAGGATATTGCGCCTATCCTAAAAGACGGCTCTCAGTTTGAAGAAAATATCGACAACATCATCTTGCCTATGACCATAAGCGATTTTACCCTGCTTGAAAGAAGCGCTTCCGGCCCTGCAATGATGAAATTGGCAGACCTGTATTCTTTTGGAAAAAGTTCCGAAAATTACGGCTTCGATAAAAAACCATATCTCCGCGAAATGATTTTCAGGCTTGCAGAACCGCTTTTGCTTTTGATTATTTCCATTTTAGCCATTACCATCGCTTGGGAATTTAGGCTTTCACCAGGCAAAAAGTTTAAAAAACGATGGCTTTTTATAGTGCCCCTCTGTCTGTTTTTAGCCTATTTTTTGGTAGAACTCGTCCGGTACACAAGCCGGCTTGAGACAGCTTTTTTTACGGAAATTATACCGAATTATGCAATATTTATAATGATGGGGGTATTCGTTTTTTCGTTTATCGTTACAACGATCATTCTGTTTTGCCAACGTTCCGAATAAGATTAAAACCTGATGCCTTAAACGGATTACTTAAAAAACCGTATAGGGGACAGTCTCGGATATGTTTAGGTACAATTCAAGCTCTGCCTTAAAAAGGCCCGATTCAACGTAAAGGCGCGGATTCGATTTTATTAAAACTTCGCCTGTTATTTCCTTCGGCTTATTTTTTAAAATTTTGCGGGCATATTCCCTCACGGCATTTTTAACGGCTTCGGTGTAGGCATTATAAACACCCTTAAGCTCATCAAAACGGTCTCCAGTTCCCCTGCCCTTCACTGTTTTATAAATAATGCTTCTATGAGCCTTAAACCGTTCGGCCATCGCCTCAGGGATTCTGTATTCCGTCCAGCAATAGCAATACGGATACTCTACTTTTATATCGGTAAAAACCACACCCTTATCGTTTTTTGCTATCTCATACACGAGGGTGAGCTCAAAAAACTCCTGCACCCTTCTTTTTTTATCGTAGGGTGCATAAGAAAATTTCCAGCCGTAGGTCATACCCGAAAGCACATATCGGGAAAGTTCGCTTAAAGCTTCACGGGGCGGAAGAAATTCTGCGGCTTTTTCTTGGGAAAAACTGCCGGGCTGCGGTTCTAAAAAAACCCACACCGGCGCCCTTACAATGACGGCCTCCTCCGCAGAGGAGCCTGAATAAGAATCTGAATATAAAAACATCCCGATACAAAAGAGCAAACCGAAAAAAACAAATCTTATCCTATACATACCTGACATACAAACTCAATCCATTCTAAAACCGGCTACCTCATCTGTGAATCCCAAACCTTAAGCGGATTTATACCGAACCGTACGACAATATACAGCCAGCCGATAACAAGCCCTATAAAATGAGTAAAATGGGCAATGCCGTCATTGGCCGAAAAAATATTGATCAATTCGATGACAGCATAGCCTAGAATTAAAAGAGGCGCCGGAACGGGAATTATGCCCCAAAGAAAAATTACGGAACGCGGAAACAAAACCGCATATAAAAGCAAAAGCGAGAAAATCGCCCCTGAAGCACCTATCAACACGACCAAATATGCACCCACGGCCTTATAAACAAAAAAACTGAAAACACCGCCGAGTGTTCCTACCAGCAAATAATATAAAACAAACTCTTTCGTTCCGGTCTTTCGTTCTACCGGTACCCCGAAAAAAAAGAGTGCCAGCATATTAAAAAGCAAATGAAAAAATCCGCCGTGCACAAACTGATAGGTAAAAAACTGCCAATACGTTCTTGATGTAATGACAGCAGCCGGTACCAGCCCCAAATAGAAATTAGCATTTTTCACTATGGACGTTAATAAAAACACCATAACATTTATTCCTATAATAACAAGCACGGCATTACTGTAAGAATATTTAAACGGTTTTCTTATCAAATTCATACTTATAAATATCTTAAATTTTAGGCCGTTGCGGCAAATTCTTTTCCGAAATTGTTGAGCGGTTTCTGCCGCTCTCTTTGGATACATACAAAGCCTTATCGGCCCTCTCCACCAAAGCGTTCGCAGATTCAAAGTCATACATATAAGAAGCAACTCCTATAGAAATCTTGATTTTTATTTTTTGCCCTTCATAAAGCACTTCAGCTTGCTCCACCCCGCTGCGGATACGCTCTGCAACATCGAAGGCTTGATTAACATTCGCATTGGCTAAAAGCATAACAAATTCCTCTCCGCCGTAGCGGGCGGCCGTATCACCGGAGCGGGTACACTCTTTTATAATCCGTGCAACTTCCTGCAGCACTATATCGCCGGCAGTATGCCCATACGTATCGTTTACTCTTTTAAAAAAATCTATATCCATCATCAGCACGGAAACAGGGTCTTTAGGACCGGCTGCATTATTGATATTTTCCAATTTTTCGCTTAACATCGTATAAAAATAATGCTTTAATTTTAAATTGGTCATAATATCGATGGTGGTCATTTCAAACAAAAGTGAATTATTTATTGCGATGGCGGCAATGGAAGCGATATGTGCAATAATATTTTTCTCATACGTATTATAACGGCTCTTATCTATTCTTTTTCCCAAAAGCAAAAGGCCTACAACCTTATTCCTTGCCTTCAGCAGTACAAAAAAAGACGGCCCTATCTTAAAAATAGAATCGGATACTGCATCGGATTGCAGTTTTTTATACATTTCGTGCCGGCATAAACCGTATGGCTCATCTTGCAAGATTTTTATTATAGGATGATCGGAATTTATGCTATATAAACTCCCGCAGTCTATATCGAAACCATAATAATTTCTATTCAGAAAAAAAACGTCGTCATCAAAATTTTTTTTGGTAAAAATAGCTGCTCCAAGCGTCTTTAATTGAGCCATAATCCCGTATAAAAGCGCTTCTATCAATCTATCAAAATTTAAAACCGAATTAAGGCCGTGCGAAATTTCTAAAATTTGCTCCAAATCGAAAATTTCTTTTTCCTGTATTAAAATTTTTTTTTCGTATTTGTTAAAAATAGTTTTTAAGGCTGTATTCATTTTATGCTTATTATGCGCTTTGGTATTCATTTTGAAATCCCCTTAGTGCTTCTTAACCCCAAATTCTTTGCAATCGTTTTACAATCAAAATAGACTAAAATACAACATATTTACGTAAAATTTCTATAAAATTCCCAAAACTCTCTATGTGTTCATCAAAAAGAGTAAATATTTCTTTATTTCTACCTGAAATTATCAGAGCCCGAAAATTGCTTATGATTTCCGGCACGGCCTTGTGTGCATCTTTTGAAACTACTATGCACCCCTTATATAAATTGGCATACCTTCTGCTGATATCTTGAACAAGCTCTTGCGCTTTTACATTTAAAAAATCTACTATTTTTGAAAGAGGCTGCTTAAAATCTCCGCCCGATTCAAGGCGCATCAAATACCCCTTTATCGCCGACAGCGAATTTTCACTTTTTTCGTCCATTAAATTTTCAAATTCTTCAATTTTTTGAAGAATAGATTTACAATAGTGATAATCTGCGGATAAAGCCGCTTTAAACATTCCGTCTTCAAAAACACCTTCTACAATAAGGTCCCTTAAAAAAGGTTCGCACTTAGTTTGAAAAAATTGGCTTGTATACGTTTTTATAATTTCAAGCGGCTTTACCCAATCCAGCGAAAGTTTCGTAGCGGCTTGAATCCTCGTATTAAGCTCTGCCGTATAACGATTCAGTTTGTCCATTTTAATATTGGTGAAAACCTTGTCGATAAAAAAAACAATCTGCTGTTCCTGCTGAATGTGCGATATTTTTTTAGAATCCGCATTAAAAATATCGGAAAATCTCAGTTTATAATCGGCAAGTGCACGGTATTCTAATCTGGGCTTCATTTTATCTTCAAAATACGGATCCTGTTTAATCAGTTTAACCAAGTTTCTTAACGTAGTTTTTTTTAGCTTATTTTCTATAATGTATGAAAAGGTTTGTAAATTCTTATTTAATGAAGATTTCTCTTTTGCAGAACCGTTTTCTGTTTTTGAACTAAGAAGATACAAGCTTTCAGTAAATTTATCGTCTATTGCAATGCCCCTGATCAAATAGTCAAGTTCCAAAATTTCCTGTAAAACCTCGTTTCCGGCTACATTTTGAAAGTTATACTTATCTTTAACAGCATCCGTTCCCGCCGCAGTTTTAAAACTCGAATCGAAATGTGCAAAAAAATCATTAAATTTAAACTGACAAAAGTCGAAAAATGCATACAGCCTGTTTATGGTTAAATCCGTTTCAGCAAATTTTGTACCTACTAGTGAAGCCATAAAAGAATCAAACATTTTATTTTGCTCTTTCATTTTGACCTCAAAAGAAGGACCGGTGAAATCGCCTATGTTTTCACAACGTTTTTCAAGGCTCATAGCTTCTCGTTGTATTTTTTGCTGCTCCGAAAAACATTTTTCGATAAGCTTATCCAGATATAACGATGAAACTCTTATATCATTTGAGCCTATCGTTGTTTTTAAAACGTAATAAACGGGTAAAACCGCCTGATACATCTCGTAGATAAGTATCGGAAGGCCGGCAAGAACCATGTTATCGGTGCGATAGATAGGATAACTTACCTTTTTTACTTCGGCAAAAATATCTCTTAAAAGTTTTTTGTTTTTAAAATCATCGCTTGCCGAAAAAAACAGATAAAAGAAAAAATCTTTTATACGGTTAATTAAGTTGATTACAAAATTCATCGCTCATATCCTACCATAAGTCAAAGGAAGTTGCAAGCCGTAAAAAAAATATAGTTATCGATAAAAAAACCTATATTCCTATTTTACCGGTGCTAAGAAACACACCGGTGCCGGAAATTACACTGAAAAATCGGCTTAATAAAGCCTAAAAGCAACCCCAAGCCTGATATTAAAGTTGTTGGCCCAAGAATGTTTGATAAGCGATTTTACGTCTTCAGTATTTCCCTTTGTAATCGTGTAAGTAAAATCTCTTCCGTGCACGTCTGTACCGCGGTAAAATCTTTTGTTTAGCAGCGGGAGAAAATAAACGGTATCTTTTATATCCATAACAATACCGATATGCTGCGTAAAAAAGTACTTTATACCGACATCAACGCCAATTCCAAGCATCGTAATACTTCTGATTTCGTTCAAACGGCTTGCAACGGCATTACCGTGGCTATCGGTTACGGTTTTAACAAAGGATTGGGGAAGATGCCTGCTTGTCCGTACATAGCCGATACCTAAGGCCGCTCCTAAGAAAATATTGAGCGGTCTGTTTTTAAAGAGAGTAAAACCGCCGCCTAATTGCCAGTCCAAAATAACCGAATTGGTAAGCTTGTTTGAAATGCCGGCAGTATTTAATTTGGCAGACAAAGGGTCGTACCCTGTAGGGATTTGCCTAAAAGGAAAACCGACCGTTAAGTTGGTAAAAAAATAGCTTACCTTAACGGACAAACCCAAGCCCAAAGCATTATAATAATCGCTTGATTTCGGCTCGTCATACTTTAAATTGCCCTCGCCTAGCGCGCTCGATAAACCTTCTTTCAACTGCGACTTTAAAGCGCTTGATCTAAAGGTTGTAAACATAGAATAATTCATATATCCTAAGCCGATATCGCCTGAAATATCCAAAATGTCACCTGCCGCCAAAAGGCCTGTGCAAAAAACAGCCGTTAAAACAAAAAATATTTTCTTCATATCATAAACCTCCATATCTTCCAAATTTACAACAGTAAGAAAGATTAAAACAATCCCTGCAATCGGCAGAGAAGCCTTCAATCCTGCATTTTAGGCTTCATGGCATCCATCGCCGAAACGCGCAGAAACATGCCGCCGTTCTTATATCGGCAAAATTCTGCCGTTTTGTAACCCTGCCCTTCGGCATAGCTGCTGCAGCCTGAACCGGTATTAAGTATACCCAAATAAAACCTTAAATGCAATATACGCATAAATTTTTTTTAAAAACTCTTGCCGTTTTTCTTTAAAAATAGTAGGATATAGGTATGAGTATTCCAAAATATCCTGAATTTAAGCCTCTCTCGCTTGATATGAAAGAAGAGATGGAGTTCTACTTAAAAAATTTGCCGGACGGTGTGTCGGAATTATCCTTCATAAATTTGTACTTATTCAAAACAAAATACAATTACAAGGTTTCAAAAACGGATAAACTGCTGATAATTACTGGAGAATATAAGGATGAGCGTTTTTTTATGACTCCATGCTGCCGTATAGATGCCGAAACGGCCAAAGAACTTTTGCAAGAATATAAAAAATGGATAATTTTATCTGAATCATTTTTAAAAGATAATAAAGAGGTTTTTGACCTGCCGTATTTTCAAAATTTGGGGGTTGAAGAAGACAGAGATAACTTCGATTATGTGTATTTAAGAAAAAATCTGGCCGAGCTTCCAGGCAAGGACTTCCATAAGAAAAAAACGCACATAAACAAATTCGAAAAAGAATACAGCGATATCAGTATTGAGCCTCTTACCGTAGAAAATATCAGTGACGCAAAGGAAATATTGGAGCTTTGGGCAAGGTCTAGAGACACGGAAAGTCTTAAAGATTCCGATTATCATGCCGCCGCAGAAGCGCTTGAAATTTTGCCGCGCACCTCCATGGTGGGAATTGTTCTATACGTAAAAAAGGTTCCCGTAGCATGGACCTTGGCAGAAATAGAAGCGGATAACAAAACGGCGGTTTGTCTATTTGAAAAGGCGGATGCTTCGTACAAGGGCAGCTTTCAATATATAAACTATGCCTTTGCAGGATACCTGCCCGAATATATCGAATTTATCAATAGAGAACAAGACCTTGGCAACGCAGGCCTCAGACAGTCTAAGATGACGTATAGACCCATAAAATTCATAAAAAAGTATAGAATCTCATTAGACGCTTAAGGGCCTTGAATAAAATGAAGTTAGGAAGCACCAGAAACAGCTCAAAAAAAGTTTCCTTTTATGAAGCAATTACAAATTGTATTCCTGAAGACGGCGGACTTTACGTTCCCGACGAAAACATGGATTTAACGCAGTGGATTTCCTGCCTTACCGAAAATTCAAGTTTTGCTTCTATAGCGGGAAGCTTAACGTCTGCAATGCTAAGGGAAGAATTCAGTCCTGCCGTATCGGAGCGCATTGCGACGGCGGCCTTTGAAAATTACAGCCCGCGGCTTAAACAGCTGGATGAAAGGCTTTTTTTGCTCGATCTGTTTCACGGGCCTACAGGCTGCCACAGAGATTTCGGATTCTTATGGCTTGCCTCCGTATTGGAACATATTCTTGCCATCAAAAACCGGAATGCAATAGTCCTTGCAACCGGCACACGAAAAAACGGACACAGTATGGCAGCCGCCTTCGGAAACAAAAAGCGGTTAAAAACACTTTTAATTCACCCGAAAGGTTTTGCAAAAGGAATTCAAGAACAGTATTTGGCCGAAAACGGCGGCTCCATTTATTCGGTCGAATGTGAAGGCAGCCTGCAGGATGTAGAAAACCTGATACGCTCGGTCTATCTTGACAAAAAACTGGTAAAGGAGTATGGTCTTACGCTGGCAAATACCGTAAACATCGGAAGACTTTTGCCGCAAATGTTCTTTTATATTTTTGCATTTACCAGATTCAGAAAACATTCCCACGGGGAAATATACTACGCCCTTCATTCGGGGAATTACGGAAATTTGGCTGCCGGTCTATATGCGTGGAAAAACTGTTTGTCTCTTAACGGTTTTATCACCGACTCCACACAGGAGCTTTGCGGAAACGAAGACGGCGAATGTTTTTGCAAGACAATGGAAATTCCGCTTTCCCAAAGAAATGCAGCCGATCCTGTAAGCCCGTCCAATATTGAAAGGTTAGAGCAAATTTTTGAATTAAGCCCTGCAATAATGAAGGCTCTGATATTTCCCGGAGACGTAAAAAAGGAAGAATACAAAAATCTTATCCGCAGTGCTTATCAGCGGTATGGAATTATGTTCGACACGTCGACGGCGGCAGCCTATGGAGCGGCCGTAAAAAGCAGGTTTATGCAAAACCGCGGCAGCGAAACGCTTATTTTAATCGAAAAAGACCATCCGGCATACGAAGCGGATACCATATACGAAGCCTGCGGGGAACGGCCGGTAAATCCTCCGTATATGGAAGAATTGGATAAGCCTATAAAAAACATAAAAAAACTGTCAGCGGCGAAAAAAGAAGTACAAGATATGTTAGCTTATATGGAGAGGTGAATTTTTATGGCATACAAACTAGACGGAGCAAAATTCTCCACACTCGAAGAATTGATAGAAGCGCTTTACCCCATATACTCCGATAAAATGAGTGAAGAGGAATTCAAAAAATATGCAGAGGAACATGCCGAAGAGTCTTAAAGCCCCAACCTGAAAACTTAAAAGCCCGAAAAGCAAGGGGCTTAAAACAGCCTTGGAAGATGGCCATGCCTTAATCAAAAAAGCGGGCACAAGATAAGGCTCTTTTCGGCAAAAGCTACCTTGAAAACAAGACTTTTTAACCGCGTTTTCTTCTGACTGCAAAAAGCGGCTTGTATCTTCTTATGCGCTTTTTAAATTCAACTCTTGTTCTTTTCCAATGGCAGTTTGGCACGGCTGCCTGAGCGGTGCGCTTAACTTCCGAAAGCCAATCTGCAAACAAAATTTTAAGCAAAACAATAAAAATAAGTGCAGGCAGCCAATCCCCGAATAAGGCGTAGGCTGTTTTTACATTGCGGTAAATTGGAACTTTTACTGTCATCGCTTTGGCCGCAAACAGAGGCAGAGAAGCCAAAACGGTACCGTAGGCGTCCACAACACAGGAAAACCCCGAATTGGTAGAACGCACAAAACTCGTCCGTAATTCTATAGCCCTAAAATACGAAACGACAAAATGCTGGTATTCCGCACTTGCAGTATGAGACCAAGAATCATTTGTAATATTTATCAGCGCCTCCCCGCCCCGGTTATGCAAATTTGCACAAAGAGAAGGAAAGGCGTCTTCAAAGCAGATAGGCGCCGTAAATTTAACCTCTTCACCTTTGGAATTTTCAACAGAAAAAAGCTTGTATTCGCTTCCTGGCGTCCAGCCTGAAGAAAAGCCGACCAGAGTGTCAAAGAATTTTTTGACAAAGGGATTATCCGCAAACGGCATATACTCCGCAAAGGCGATAAGCTGCATTTTAGCATAGATGCCGGCTATTTTTCCCGTCGGCAAGATTAAAAAAGCGGCATTATAACTTTTATCCGCATCGTCATAATAAGCGGAGCCGCTTAAAAGGGGAACCTGTATCAGCGATAAAAACTGCAAAAAAGAATCGCATGCAGGAAAATCCGAATAAAAGGAACTGTTTTCGGTATAGGCTGCCGCAAGGGCACTTTCGCTCCATACAACCAAATCGGGTTTTTCTTTTGCTAAAAAAACGGCTTCCCTGCTTAACACTTGCGAATTTTTCAAATACGATTCAAAGCGGCTCATATCCCAAGGGTCGCCGTTTTGCTGAACAATAACGGTGTTTAAATAAGTTCTCGGTTCGGCCTTATTATATAAAACGGCCGTTCCGTATACGTTTATCATTATTAAAAGAACTGCGGCTGCGGAATAAGGAATGGCGCCGTTTTTTATATTTCTCAAAAAATCCGTCCTATCGGCCGCCTGTACAAAACCGTGCAAAAGCTCGCCTAAACAAGAGGCAAACAGCAAAAGCGCAAAGGAAAGACCCCAGACCCCAGCAACATCGGCACATTGAATGAAGCGCTTTAAATAAAAGCAGGTCATCACCGCCGTACCCCACGGATATGCCACAAAACCGTTTGACTTAAAATATTCCCACATAAGCCAAACCGCCGCAAAAGCAAACACCCGCACCTTTATCTCTTTTTTTAAAACATAATAAAAAAACATTCCGAAGGGCATTGCCAACACAAAATAGGCAATACTGGAAGCTCCCAGCGTAAAAATTGCAAAATCACCGAAAAAAGCGAGCCAAAAACTGGAAAACACGTGAATACAAAGGACATGCAACCCAAAAAGAACGGCAGCCTTTTTATAAGAGCCGCAGTTTAAAAGCACATAATAAATCGGTACCAAGGCAAGAAAGCCGGCCGGGTGTCCAAAATAAAACCATTCGTTGGGAATTCCGAGTGAAAAAAGGGCGGAAGAACAGAGGACTGTCAAAAAAAACGAAAAAAAACGCATAATTTTCAATCAATTTTAATATTTTTATTGAAAAAATTCAATATAACGGGTATTATATAAACATGCAAAAGATAATAACTTATCATATTGATGAATATGGAGACGAACCGGAAGCCTGCGCTTCCGCACCGGGGCGTTTTCATTTATTAGGTGAACATACTTGGTTTGCACAAGGAAACACCCTTTCAATGGCTATAAACCATTACCTGTACATCTGCGCTTCAAAGCGGCAGGATAACAACTTCAGACTTTTTTCGGTTGCGCTTAATGAACGTAAAAAAATTTCTTCATCGGGTTTACGATACAAAAAAGAAGACCGGTGGGCCAATTCGGTAAAAGCCGTTATCTCCTCTTTTAACGATTTCGGTCACACCATCTCAGGTTTAAATTTCACCATCCTTTCAAATATTCCGGCAGATGCCGGTTTAGGCACCCCTAACGCTCTAAAAACGGCAACCGCCCTTGTTTTAAGAAAACTGTTTGCACCCAAACTGACAAAAAGCGACCTTGTCGATATTTTAGAACATGCAAATGTTCAGCATCTTAATACCTACCCCCATCGGGCGGATATCCTGTGCGCTCTTTTTGCAAAGGCTAATAACTGCGTCAGAACAGATCACCGGAAGAAAACGGCGGAACTGTATCCCTTCCCCATCGAAGGACACACGATTATTTTAACCGATTCGCGTGTACCGCGGGTCATCGCCCGCGAAGAGCTCGGTACACGGCTTGAAGAATGTATTGACGCGTATGAGCTGGTAAAAAAGCAGCCGGACATCCCTAAGGATATGTCCCAGCTTACGGAAAAAATGCTTGAAGAAATAGATATTCCTGAATCCGTGCGCCGCCGTGTAACGTATATAATAAGAGAATCACTTAGCGTAGACGATGCCGTGGATGCGTTAAGACGGAAGGATAATGTGGTACTTTCAAGAATTTTAACCCGCTCGCATGAAGGCTTACGGGACCGCTTTGAAATTTCCTGTCCAGAACTGGACTGGCTTGTAAAACGCTCGCTTGAATTTGTTGAACCTCTAGGTGCTAATCTGGTGTGTGCACGAATGACGGGAAAGGGTTTCGGCGGCTGCACCTTCACGATTATCAAAGAAGAAGATTCCAACGCCTATATCGAAAAGCTGGATGACTACGAGCGTATTTTCGGGTTTAAACCACTTTCATACAAGGCGAAACCTACCGGCTGCGCCAAGATCATATAAGCTTTTTTAGAAGATACCCTGCGGGTCATAACCTTAAAAGCGTTTGTTGTTAAACACTTTTTATTTCTGATCATAAAATAAGCGTTTCTTATAATCGAGAAAACGCAAGCCCGTAAATGGACAAAACCGAAACCGTATAAAAAAACCCGGACATTTTTGAAGGAACCGGGCTTTTTTTTCGAAAATGTGCAAGTACGTTATTTGCTGCGCGAATAGTATTCTACAACGTTTTGAATATTGCCGATATGCTGAATATCCGTAGCTGCCGGCAGAATATTAATCGTTGCGGAAAGTTTTTCTTCGTCAACGGTAAGCCATGACCCCCGTAACGATTGGGCAGTACTCAAATTATGTCTGATAAGGTTTTGAATACCCTTTTTATTTTTCGTCGTGATGACATCGTTCACGCTTATACACATTGAGGGAATGTTTACGGGCTTACCGTTAATATAAAAATAAGCGTGCGAAACCATCTGCCTTGCCTGAGCCCTGCTTATGGCAAAACCCATTCGGTAAATCGTATTATCCAGACGCTGCTCCATCAAAGAAATCATATTATCACCGGTAACACCGTGCATTCTTGCCGCTTTTTTGAATAAATTTCTAAATTGACGTTCGGAAATACCGTAAGCAAATCTGAATTTCTGCTTTTCCTGTAATTGTTCACCGTAAACGGACATCTTGCCCCGCTTCTTGGCGCCGCGTTCTTTTCCGGGGGCATTAGGTTTGCGGCTCAACAGTTTGTCATATTTAGGATTACCGTAAATATTCAAACCCAGCCGTCTGACCGTTTTTCCTTTAGGCTGTCTAATCGCCATTTTTCACCTCTTATAAAAAAATAGATTTAAAACTGTACTTCAATGCAGTTACTTTGTCAAGTATACAACCTTTTGCCGCACTATTCGGGAATTTTTTAGCCTTATCACTTTTAAGAATAAAGCGGATAAAAGATTTTGTAACTTATGCGCCCGACACGATTCGAACGTGCGACCTGCGGATTCGAAGTCCGATGCTCTATCCAGCTGAGCTACAAGCGCAAAAACCGGTCCGCCGCAAAACCTCACGGCAGACTAAAAGTCCTTTAAAAGGCTGCCGGTTTTAAACGGCACGCTTTTACGGGGCCTTAATTGAGGGTGGGTAGTGGGATTTGAACCCACGACAACCAGAACCACAATCTGGCGCTCTACCCCTGAACTATACCCACCATGCTTTTGATACGGAAGCCGCATTATATAAAAATGGGGAAAAAAAGTCAATACCGCGCATTGTTAAAAAAACTCCCTGCAATGGCGCAGGGAGCTATTTTTGGCAAACTGTCATAGGCATCGGCTCTTTCACGGGTTTTGGAAACGGCGCGATACCCGTACAATATCCGTTTTAATGATACTTATTGAATAACTCGTTATATCGGCTTAAAACTTCCTGCTTATGCTCTGAAAGCCAAGCATTGTCGCGGGTTACCCATTTTATATCGCTCGTTTTCCACAGATAAGGCGAATCGTAAACAGCCTTTGTATTGGTAAACCGCAGAGTTCCCAGTTTTTCACCGAGGAAGGATTGCCCCTCCGAACTGCACAGATAATCGATCATCGCTTTTGCTGCTTCGGGGTGCTTGGCGCCCTTAATCATCGCACAGCCGAAGGCGGAGGCCGACGTTCCGTTAGCCGGGTACTGAAGCCTTATATTGGTTGAACCGCTTTTAAGCAGGGTCGAGGCGCCGTCTTCATACGTAAGCCCTACGGCATATTCGCCTGCCTGCACGCCCTTAAAGCACACAGCGGAGGAGGTCGAAATAACGATTCCGTTTTTAAAAAGGCCGTCAATAAAATTATAAGCCTCATCGCTGCCGTTACCGTAAACGGCCATAATGTTCGAAACATTGTTCCATGCGGCGGAAGAAGAATTGGGATCGGAAAAGACGATTCGGCCTTTCAGTTTGGGGTCTAGCAAATCCTCATAGCTTCGGATATCCAAACCGAGTTCTTTTTCCAGATCGGTGTTTACACAGAAAACGGCCGTGGACAGGTGATCCAGATTATACATGCCGTTCGGGCTTTTGTAGGCCTCTTCTATTTCGGCCTCATACGGCGATAAATACTTTTCGAAAACAGCCGCATACCGTTCCCCGTCTGCCGCCGATAAGGCGCCCCACATCAGATCGCCTTGCGGATTGCCCGACTCGGACTCAATGCGTGCACAAAGCTCGCCGTGCGAACCGTTTACGACCTCGACTTCCACGTCGGGGTACTTTTGACCGAAGCCCTCCAAAAGCGCATTCAAATCGTTTTCGGTCATCGAAGAATACAGCACTACGGTTTTTTCAGGTTTGCCGTTTCCGGCTGCACTTTCTTTTTGACAGCCGCTTAATACGGCTAGGCCGGCCAAGAGCAGGGCCAAAAAGCTCATCACAGTTTTTTTCATTGAACAAAACTCCTTATAAAAAAATTCAAGGCATTTTTAAAAAGCGTTTTTCGGGCTCCGGTCTTTTTGCAAAGACCGGAGCCCGAAAAACAAAATATCAAAGAAAAAAGCCTTGTACAAACCAAGGCTTTTTAATCGCAAGAACTGCTCTTTTATTTGGCTTCGGTAGCGGCATCCTTCGCCTCTTCTGCCGGTGCAGCGGAAGCGTCAGCATCAGCTGCGGCACTTTGCGCGGGTGTTTCGGCGCTTACAAACTTAATAGCCGCAATCGTCATTTCAGTATCGGTAAGAACCGTAACAGCTTCCGGCAGCTTAATATCCCTAACGTGGAGCGACTGGTTTACATCGAGAGCCGAAACATCGACAATAATCCTCGGAGGTAAATCCTTCGGCAAACATTCAACTTCAAGCTCAGGGATCCCGGCTTCAAGAACACCGCCGTGCCTTACGCCTTCGGCAGAACCTTGCAGCTTAATCTTAACCTTTGTACGCAGCGTCTTACCGCGTTCGACCTCATAAAAATCGACATGCTTAATCTTATCATCAACGATATTATGCTGAAAATCCTTAATAAAAACTTCGTGATCCTTATCCCCAACATGAACTTTCAAAATAGTACTTTCTGTAACAGTCTTAAAAAGCTTCATAAATTCTCTTTCTTCTACATCAAGCAAGACCGATTTTCCGTGTCTGTCATACATCACCGCAGGAATCCGGCCGGTCTTTCTTAACTTTACCGCGGCGGACTTACCCAAGCCGGTTCGTTCTTTTGCATTTATCATTCTTTGTTCCATAATTCAGAACTCCTTCATATAAACTCGAACAAGAAAAGCAGTCTTAAAGGCTGCTTAAAAAACTGGGACGGTAGGATTCGAACCTACGGAATGACGGCACCAAAAGCCGTTGGCTTACCACTTGCCGACGTCCCAATGTATACAAAGGCGTAAGACGCCGTTTGTAAACAAATCAATGAGATATAACACAAACAACCGTTTTTTTAAAATTATGCTTCCTCAAAAGAAGAATCGTGCTCCATTTCGGCTTTTTGATACGCTTCTATAACCGCAGCCGTCATCTTATCCCTAAATTCGGAACAAATAGGGTGAGCTATGTTTTTAAACTCACCGTTACTGAGCTTTCGGCTGGGCATACCGATATACAAACCGCCCGCCCCTTCGATAATCCTTGCATTATGAAGCACAAAGCAATTATCAAAGGTAATGTTTGCATAAGCCTTTAGGTTGTTTTTTAAATTAACACGGCGGATACGAACCTCTGTTATTTCCATTTGCATCTCCCCATAATTTACAATATTATGTATATAACATTGTACTATGTTTTTCGGCTATGACGCAAGCGGTAAAAACAAAAAACAGCGCTTATATCGGCGCGAAAATTCAAAAAAAGCCATCCTTGCCATTTTCTCGTCCGTAAAAAGTCCGTAGATGGAGGATCCTGTACCGCTCATAAGAGCAAAATCCGCCCCGCAATTTAATAAACTGGCTTTTACCTCTTTTATTTCAGGAAACGCTCCAAAAAGCGGCTCCTCAAAGCTGTTAAAAAAAGGCCATTCTTTACAGCCGCGGCTGCAAAAGTCTTCAGGATTAAAAGAAGGAAACAAGGTTTTTTCGGTTCTGTTCAAAAGCCTATAGGCCGCTTCGGTAGAACTCATAATTTCCGGAAAAACCAAAACTCCGAAAAAAACGCTTCGGATACGAAGAGGTTTTAAAAACTCACCCCTCCCCCGCACAAGCGCCGTAGAGTTTTTTAAAAAAAAAGGAACATCGCTTCCTACATTTAAAGCAACCGTCGCCAGCTTTTCAACCGATAAATCCGCATTAAAAATACCGGTAAGTCCTAAAAGCACTGCGGCAGCATCAGAAGAACCGCCGCCCAAACCGGCACCTGCAGGAATACGCTTTACTATATGCACCCTTATTCCATCTTCAATGCCGGTCAAGGCTTGAAATTCCTTATATGCCTTGACTATGGTATTATCCGCAGGTAAAGCGTCTAAGGGTGAATAAACCTCGCAGATATTTTTTTTAGGTATTTTTTCTATTAAAAGCTCATCCGCAAGCGATATACGCTGAAAAATGCTGACAATTTCATGAAAACCGTCCTTTCTGCGGTTAAGAACTTCCAAATGCAGATTAATTTTCGCATAAGCCGAAAGACTAATTGCTTCTTTAATCATGTTCGGTAGAGTATACTCAAATTTCAACTTTTGTCAATATGTATCTTAAAAAAGAAGGAGCAAACCGCATTGTTTTTTCTCTTACCATGGGATTGTTAAAAAGATATTGCTTCCATATTGACTTTTCCAAACCGTTGCCCATCAAATTCCCCCCCTATTGCACGATAAACAGCTTTTAACTATAATATTCAATTATGGAAAAAATGCAAAGAACCGTAACCTGCGGCGGCTTAAATAAGGATTTTGCAGGAAAAACTGTTGTTTTAAACGGCTGGATTCACCGAAAAAGGGATCACGGCGGTATTACTTTTTTAAATTTACGCGACCGTTACGGTTTGACTCAGGTGGTTGTGGACGATGATGCAAGCGAAGAATTAAAAGCTCTTGCTATAAGCCTCAAGCAGGAATTCTGTATTGCCGTTGAGGGGCTTGTAAGGCCGCGCCCCGATTCTATGATAAACAAAGAAATGGCAACCGGAGAAATCGAAGTTAAGGCCTTAAAAATTGAAGTGCTTTCAAAAAGCGAGGTGCTTCCTTTTCAGATTGACGAAAAAACAAATGCAAACGAAGATTTGCGGCTTAAATACAGGTATTTGGATTTGCGCTCAAAGGCAATGCAGGACCATATTATGTTGCGCTCCAAATTCACATTTGCTGTCCGCGAATTTTTAACTTCAAAAGGATTTTTGGAAATTGAAACCCCGACCTTTATTAAGTCCACGCCGGAAGGAGCCCGCGACTATCTGGTTCCATCCCGACTTTATCCGGGAAAATTCTATGCCCTACCCCAATCTCCGCAGATTTATAAGCAGATTTTAATGGTCTCCGGCTTTGATAAATATTTTCAGATTGCGCGCTGCTACCGCGATGAGGATGCCCGAGGCGACAGACAGCCCGAGTTTACTCAAATCGACCTTGAAATGAGCTTTGCTTCCCGCGAAGATGTTTTAAGTTTAACCGAGGGAATGATGCAGTATGCTTTTAAAAAGAGCATAAATGTAGACCTTCCGAAAACATTTGAACGCATAAGCTACGACGAAGCTATCGATGTTTACGGCACCGATAAGCCCGATCTCCGTTTTGAAATGAAGATGCAGGATGCAGCCTTTATGGCCGAAATCGGAAACTTTGCAGTATTTAAAGATGCTATTTCTTCAGGCGGAGCCGTCAAGGCCTTGGTTGTAAAAGGACAGGCTGAAGCCTATAGCCGCAAAAAAATTGAAGAGCTTGAAGCCGCAGCCAAAATATACAAGGCTAAGGGCTTGGCTTGGATTAAGGTAACGGAAGGCGGTGCAAAGTTTGAAGGCGGTATTTCCAAATTCTTTGAAGGAAAGGAAGCGGAAATTTGCTCAAAACTCGGAGCCGAAAAAGGCGACTTAATTCTCTTTGTAGCCGATAAGTACAAGATTGCCTGCACGGCCTTGGGAGCCGTCAGAAGCAAGCTCGGAAAGGATTTAGGCCTTTTAAACCCTGCCGAATTTAAATTTGCTTGGATTGTGGACTTCCCCCTCTTTGAATGGAATGAGGAAGAAAACAAATGGGATCCGGCTCATCACATGTTCTCGGCTCCACAAGAAAAATATCTTGCAACAATGGAAGAAAATCCCGAACCCGTAAAAGGCGATCTTTACGACCTGGTCTTAAACGGATATGAGGTAGCCTCCGGCTCCATAAGAATCCACAATCCTGAACTGCAAAAGCGTATCTTTAAGATTGTCGGCTTTGATGAAAGCGAAGCTGAAAAGAAGTTCGGCTTTTTAACGGAAGCCTTTAAATACGGTGCCCCGCCCCACGGCGGCATTGCTCCGGGGCTTGACCGCATAGTGATGATTATGGCAGGTGAAACCTCGATAAAAGAAGTAATCGCCTTCCCGAAAAACTCTTTTGCAGTAAGCCCCATGGACGACAGCCCCAGCGAAGTAGACCAAAAGCAGCTGGATGAACTCCATTTGGCGATTAAGGGATAATGACTTTAGATGAATAAAAAAAACTGCATCGTTTTGTTTTCTATTTTTTTTATATACCTTAATTTGCATGCAAATGCGGGTGTACCGATGATAGCTATTGTTTTTCCGGAAATGATTTTATCGCTTGTTCCGGTAATTTTAATAGAAATTGCCGTACTTATAAAGAGGTTGAAGATAAATAAACAGAAAACAGTATTAGCTGTTGTTGCAGGCAACTTGTATTCTACATTATTCGGTATTTCCTTGACATGGATAATTCTTGTTGTTATTCAAGTGATTACAGGCGGCGATAGAGGGATATACAATATCGGAATTCTACTGAGAAATATTTTGTCAGTTACATGGCAGGCACCATGGCTTATGCCGTCTAATGATTTGCATTGGCAGATTCCGGCAGCTGCACTGTTTTTGCTTATACCGTTTTTCTTTGCTTCATGGCTTATGGAAACTTGGCTTGAAATGATTATTTTAAAAAAAGAAATTTCGGACAAAAAATATTTTAAACGCAGTGTTTTCTTTGCAAACCTTTTCAGCTATTTATTTCTTGCAGTAGTCCTTGCCGGTTCTTTTATTTTTGACCATCATCGCGGTATACTGTAAACGAGGCGAAGCGCTTACATGCACACCTTCGTTGTGGTGAAGATTTTTAAGCGCTCGCCGCCGAATCTAATGCGGTTTTAAGGCAACACCGTTTGTGCCGAGTTTTGCAGGATATATTTAGGTATAAAGAATTTTTCAGCCGTAAATACCAAGCCGGATAATTTCACTATCGGTCGCGCCGGGCATTTCGCTCATTCCGTTAAACAAAAAATTACCGAGCGAATAAACAATCAAACTGCCGTTGTACCCTTCAACCGGATGCAGCACATCAGGATGACTGCCGAAAACGACATCGGCTCCCGCATCGCAAAACGATTCGTATAAGGCACACTGTTCTTTTGTGGGAAAAAACGGTATTCTTCCCCGCCGTGTACATTGACAATGACAAAGTTACCGTCCGCCTTTTGTTGTGCGATACCCTGCAAAAGCGTGTCTCCTGTCCACAAAATACCTGCACGCGTTTCGGTGGCGGTTGCCGTTGCCTTTCCGTTAAAACCACTTAAAGATGTCTTGAACTTTACACCTGCTCCTTGTAGAGCCGCCAAAAATATATTATAATAAAGAGTCTTAAAAGTGCGGTATTTTTAGGATACAGTACCTTTAAAACGTACCGTACCCGCTTAAAGGATAGACACCCTGTTTTGTGGAGGAATTATGGTTTGTACATCGAAACAGCTGCTTGAGGCAGCTAAAGATGCAGTGCCTCAGGCCGATTTGATAAGTTTACGGATTCACCGTAAAAAAAGTAAATCTTTTTCCGCACAGGATTCTGAGTTTGAAAGTGCCGGAATGTATTATGATGCAGGCTTTATGATAGAGATTTTGTATAACGGCCATATTTCTTACAGTGCTTCTCAAAATATGACGGCACAAGGCGCCCGCGAAGCGGCCGTAAGGGCTTTTAAGGCGGTTAAAACTGCAAACGATTTTAAGCTTACCAATTTCGATGCATCCATAAGACCCAATAATCTTCTTAACTATGAAACGCTGCGCGGCAAAAAGACCTATCCTTCAAAAACGGAAATTTTCGACTATCTTTTTGAAACCTGCAAAAATTTAAAAGTAGCTAAGGAAATTATAACCACCTTTGCGTATGCGAATTTCGATGAAGAGACAATAGAGCTTTTAACGTCAGAGGGGGCTGATATTGATCAGACTTTTTATATCGTTACGTCGGGACTAGGCGCCGCGGCACGGAAAGATGAGGTTATTCAGCAACGGACCTATAACGGAAGCGGAAGCAGGGCATTTCAAGGCGGTTTTGAATTTTTAAATTATACACAGACGGCGCGGGAGGCGGAACGGATCGGCAATGAAGCGGTGGAGCTTTTATCGTGCCAAACCTGTCCTTCCGACAGGCGGACATTGGTTCTTATGCCGGACCAGATGATTCTTCAAATTCACGAAAGCGTCGGTCATCCCTTGGAAATAGACAGGATTCTAGGAGATGAAAGGAATTATGCAGGCGGCAGCTTTATCAAACCCGAAGATCTCGGTACTTTTCAGTACGGCTCAAAACTGATGAATATATGCTTTGACCCGTCCATACCGTATCAGCTTGCTTCATATGCCGCCGACCAAACCGGTACGCCTGCAAAAAAAGTATTTATCGTAAAAGAAGGCATTTTACTGCGGGGCTTAGGCGGCATAGAAAGCTCTACCCGTTTGTACAAAACGCCTTCAGAAATCAAGAAAAAAATTACCGCAAATCAGCGGGCAACATCTTGGAACCGCCCTCCGATAGACCGTATGGCGAATTTGAATTTGGAGCCGGGAGCTAGCAGCTTTGAACAAATTATTGCATCCATAGAAAAAGGGATACTAATGACATCAAACCGTTCATGGTCAATAGACGATTACCGCAATAAATTTCAGTTCGGCTGCGAATACGCAAAGCTGATTGAAAACGGAAAAATTACAAAAACCGTCCGCGACCCGAATTACCGCGGCATTTCAAGCACCTTCTGGCGGAACCTATGTGCCGTAGGCGATAAGTCAACCTTTGAAGTGTATGGTACGCCTAACTGCGGAAAGGGCGAACCGAATCAAAGCATAACCGTAGGACATGCAAGCCCTGTATGCGCATTTTCTAATGTAGAAGTTTTCGGAGGCGGAAAATGAAGATGAATTTTAAAGAGCATTTTGAATCGATTGCGGATTTTATTTTATCAGAGCTATTGGGCAACGAAAAAATATCCATTGCCTTTTCGGGTGAACAAACGTATTTTATGCGGTTTAACAAGGCGAAGGTAAGGCAGAACGGAACAGTGGAGCAAGGCTTTTTTCACATCACATTTTGGAAAAACAATAGAACCTATCATTTCGGTTTTGGAACAAAGATGAATATAGAAGAAGATAAAAAAGAAGCAGCGCAGGTTTTGCAAAATGCGCGGGAAGATATTATGCTTTTCCCAGAAGACCCTTATCAATCAATCTTTGAAACAGCTGAAACTTCTGAAGCCGTTTATCATGGAAAACTACTGGACGAGGCCTGTATCCCAGAAAGCATTTTAAAACCTGCCTTAGGTTTGGATTTTACCGGTCTTTATGCACAGGGAATGATATGTAAGGGGGTGATAACTTCTTGCGGAGCCAAACACTGGTTTCAAACTGAAACATTCGGCGCCGATTACTCGGTATGGCTTGAAAACGGGCGCGGTATAAAATCGCTTTATTCCGGTACCGAATGGAACGATGAAGAATACCGAAAAAAGCTTATGCAGGCAAAGGAAGGGCTAACAGTATTAACTGTTCCGAAAAAAAAACTTGAGCCGGGAAAATACCGTGCTTTTATTTCCGCCGATGCGCTTACCGATGTAACCGCCTTTTTTTCGTGGAACGGTTTTAGTGAAAGAGACATGCAGCAAGGAAGCAGCGCCTATCTTGCTTTAAAGGAAGGTCGGGAATGTTTTTCCGAAAAGTTTAATTTGACGCAGGACTTTTCTTTGGCAGTAGAGCCTGCTTTTAATTCTAACGGAGAGCTTGCACCTGGAAAGCTTTGTATAATCGAAAACGGAAAATTAAAAAATACCCTTGTCAGCCTGCGCAGCCAAATGCGGTATGGCGTAAAGTCGAACGGAGCGCCTGCAAGCGAGACTATGCGTTCCGTTGTGGTAGGAGCGGGTACCTTGCCTGAATCAGAGGTATTAAAAGAATTGGGTACGGGCATTTATGTTTCAAACTTTAATTACCTTAATTGGAGCGACCTTGCTTCTGCACGGATTACCGGCATGACGCGCTTTGCCTGCCTGTGGATCGAAGACGGAAAAGTTGCCGCGCCTATTTCCGATATGCGCTGGGACGAATCGCTTTATAATATGTTCGGCTCTAATCTTTTAGCCGTTACTAAGGAGCGCCATCTTTTTTCTTCCACGGATTCTTATGACGCGCGGACTGCCGGCGGCTGTTTGCTTCCCGGCATTTTAATAAAAGATTTTAACTGCACGCTTTAATTTCTTTATTTTTTTAAGGCAGGAAAAATGGTTTTAGGTCAAAAGCAAAGTCAGATTTTATCTCAAAAGATGATAATGAACCGGCAGATGATAAACGCCGTAAAACTTTTAAACCTTTCGTCAGAAGAGCTTCAAGAAGAAATTGTAAAAGAAGTAAAAAAAAATCCTGCCCTTATTTTTAAAACATCCGCTTTTGTAGGCGCTGCCGCAGCCGAAGCCGGTAACAAACACCAAGAGTTTTTGGAAAATATCCAAGATGAATCCTACAAAACTTTACAAACCGATTTGTTGGAGCAGGCTCGGGAAACCATTCAAAACGAATATGTTTTAGAAGCGGCCGTGCGCATTATCCAAAATCTTGATAAAAACGGATTTAACTGGGTTCCCGTTGAAGAGCTTTTTAACGGATGCGGTATCGACAGCACGGTATCGGCGGACACAAAAGAAAAAAAAATAACAAACCTTGAAATAAAAAAAGCACTGAATGCGGTACGCCGCCTTGAACCGATAGGATGTGCATGCAGCGGGTTTAAACAAACCCTTATTGTGCAGGCGCGTATTTTTTGCGAATCGCCTAAGACCGGAAAGATTTTAGACATATATAAAAACACATATAAGCTGACCGTCGATATCATTAAAAATCATTATGAAATTTTATCAGCTATTTCTGATATCAACCTTTTTATGCAAAAGCTTGCACGAAAAAAAATTAGCGCAACGCAGGAAGAGGCGGAAGAAGTAATTGAACTTATAAAATCGTTAAACCCGTATCCCGGTCAAAAGTATTCAGAAGCGCAAGGCGGTAATAAATTTATTGTACCCGTCGCAGAAATTAAACGGGATGGAAACGAATTTAAAATTGTGATAAATGATGAAGAAATTCCTTCACTTGAAATTTCTCCGGAATACGAACGTAAAAAAAATACGGCGAACAAAAAGGAAGCAAAAGAAATTGCCGAATTACTGCATAAGGCCGAACTGTTTATGGAAGTGTTAGCTTATAGAAATAGAACGATTTTAAAAATAATTACCGTAATACTAAAGGTGCAAAAAGATTTTTTTATAGGGCGCGCAGTAAAAAACGATACGGTAAAAAAGGTGCACGGATATTTAAAGCCTTTAAAACAAGCCGATGTCGCAGCAGCGGCAGGGTTACACCCTTCAACCGTTTCGCGTATATGCAATGAAAAATATATCAGATGCGAATGGGGGCTTTTTGAAATTAAGGATCTTTTTTCAGGGCGGGTAAGCGGCGATTTTTCCAAAGATTATGTGCTGAGCGTAATTAACGATATAATAGAATCCGAGACACAAAAAATTCCAGACATAAAAATCTCCCAAGTTCTAAAAGAACGGGGTATTACAATAGCCCCCCGCACGGTAAACAAATACCGTAAAGAACTGTGCCTGCCTTCTTCGTATTACAGGCAGCCTTGAAACTGAACATTGTTTTTAAAGTATTTTTTTTAGCATGCTAAAACACAGTACAGCCTGCATTCTTTTTATAATAGGCACATATCCATTATACCTCAAACACCTGTCTTACGGCGTTCTCCGTTTCGGGAGTAATCGGTAGATCGACATGCAGAGACTGATCGGCAAAGTGTAAAACACGAGTACAGGTTTTACAGACAAATTCGTAGTCGTGGGTTACAATAACGATAATGCGCCCCGCGGCAATAGAGCGGATAATACGCGAAACCCGATCCATGCTGTCATAGTCAAGACCGCTTGTAGGCTCGTCAAAAATGAGAAGCGGCCGGCTGCTGATTTTCCCTGCGGCGATAGCAAGACGCTGTTTTTGTCCGCCTGAAAGCGATGCAGGATGCAGCGTGCGGTACTCCGATAAATTAAGATCACGCAAAACCTCTTCCACCGCCGTCAGTTTCACCGCCTTAAGACCGAAAGAGCATTCCGCTTCAACACTGTCGGCAAACAACTGATAGTTCACATCCTGCATGACCATGTAAGCCTGCTTTAATCGCTCCTTTGGCTTAAGCGTTTTCCCGTTCCGGATAAAGCGCCCGCTGCTTTCCTTGTGTAAGCCGCAGAGCGCCCGCACAAAGGTCGTTTTACCGGCGCCGTTTTGCCCTGCGACGGCAACCACCTCTCCTGCAGCTATCGATACATCAATATCCTTTAAGATGATCCGTTTTTTTCGGTACAAAGAAACTTGCTGCAACTCCAATGTACCCGCAGGCGGTGCAGCCGTGGTCTTTGCTGCACTATCCGTATGCATATTAAAGTCTGGATGTTCGCTTTGCAGATTTTGTGTCCTCAAGCCCATCTTTTTACGCCGCTCAGAATTAAGCGCGATAAAACCGGCAGGGGTAAATGTTTCGGCAATGCGGCCTTGTTCCATATAGATGATTTTATCCGCAATCTCCGCCAAGTAATACAACCGATGTTCCGCGACAATAACCGTTTTTCCCTGCGCCTTGATATTCCGTATATAGGCTTGCAAAGAGCGAATCGATTCGGCATCCAAATTCGACGACGGTTCATCCAAAATATAAATGTCGGGATTCATCGCATACACGGAAGCAAAAGCAATCTTTTGTTTTTCCCCGCCTGATAATTCAAAAATATTTTTTCCGCACAAATGCGTGATATGTAATGCTTCGGCAGTTTCCCGAACACGTCTAACTAACTGTTCCTGAGGGTAGCCTTCGTTTTCGATTCCGAATGCAATTTCGCTGTCGGTATCGACATTGAAAAACTGTGTACGCGGATTCTGAAACACCGACCCGACCCGCCGCGCGATTTTATACAAGGGCATATCCGGCACTGCTTCGTTTTCAATATACACTGAACCGGTCAGGTTACCGCCATAAAATGCAGGAATTAAGCCGTTGATAAGGCGGGTAACGGTTGTTTTTCCGCAGCCTGATCGTCCGCAGAGCAGTACGCACTCGCCTTTTTTTATTTCCGCATCGATATGCTCCAATCCTCCTGCGCCGCCGCTTGAATAGGTAAAAGAAACATCTTGTATAGTTATCATCTGTAATTTCCTAGCATAAACTCGGCAACGGCATACAGCAAGAATACGGAGGCGATAATAAAATCTGCCGGGCGGAATTGTATCCGCACCAGGCAGGTGCGCGGCTCGGGATTTTCGATACCGCGGGTAACGGCTGCAATGGAAAGCTCGTCGGCGGTTTTTGAGGCTGCGGTCAAAAGCGGTACATAGATACATTCAACCGTCATAACCGGCTGCCTAATAAATCCTATAAGCGTAGGCGAGACATCCCGCATCCGCATGGCGTCCTTGATGTACCGCCAATCTTCCCTGATGGCCGGAATATAGCGCAGCATTACCGCAAGGGGAATGATCACCTTTTTAGGAACACGAAGCCGGTGCAGCGCCGACATAAATTCATTCACCTTTGTCGATGAAATAAGCAATCCGCCGGCCATGCCGCAGGGGTACACCTTATGAAACAGTCCGAAAGCCGCAAGCAGAGTTGTTTTCAGTGTTCCCGTCATACCTGCCGCCCATACTGTAAGCGCATAAAGCAGCGCATACCCCGCTATTCCGATTAGTGCACTCCGCCGTTTTCCACACAGCATACCCGTTATCCCGACAAGCAGAACTAAGCCAAGGCTATACTCAAGGGACGGAGCAATTGAAGCAGCGATAACACATAGAAGCAATATAAAAAGTTTTGTCCGCGGGTCAAAAATAAGACTTATTCGTTTTTCCACAAAAAACCGCCCTCGATATTAATTTGAGATTCACCTTTTACCAAGTATCGCATTACCAATTAAACTACCCCTGCTTTTTCAAATTGTTTTTTCAGCATTTTTCCGCCAACCCATGCACTAAATGCTGCCGTAAGCAGCGTCCCTCCAACAATTACCGCAGGCATCCACCCTGCCGCCGATGCGTTCATCGTTTCGATATAGGAAGCGTCCGTTCCTTTTTTGAGCATCGCCTTTGTCCATCCTGCAGGATCAATAAAGAAAATAAGATAGGTATATGTATTCGCAAGCATCAACGCCATATACGAAAGCGCGTTCACTTTTTTATTGGTATATCCGCCGAGTCCTGCAATGATATCGGCAATAATACCCATTACAATATTCCCAAGCGCCATCGACCAGTGCATTCCGGTAACAAAAAAGATCAGCCCCATAATAATGCCGAGTATGGTAATACTCCAGCGTTTCCGAATCTTTGCCGTCATAAGCAAATACACCGGCCCGCATAAGAGTGCGCACCCCATCGGCATATAAAACGTCAACACCGGATTAGGTGCAAATATCATTCCTCCGGCCATCGTAAATACCATCATCAAAGCCGAAAAAATTCCCGTCGTTACCAAATCCTTTACCGACAGTCCTTTTTCTTCAAAACCGTTTTGATTATTCATACATAACCTTCCTTATAAATGCGACAGTTGAAAAAATCATCATATTTTGAAACTGTCGAATTCCTGTGCTTTTGTAAGGAGTCAGCCTAAAAAGCGCACATGCAATCTGCAAGTTTGCTTTGCAAACTTGCCGTGTTTTTAATAGGGTATGGACGCAATACCTTATAAGGTACGGCAGGCTTACCTTATAGGGTAACTCAAACTTACTGCATAGGGTAACTCAAACTTACTCGTATAGGGTTAACTCTAACGGCGAGTGCATATAATAAGCCTACCCCCCCCCTTTTTTTTACAAAACGCGGGCGCCGGAAGATGCCGTGCAGGCAAAAAAGCCTGCGGTAAGGCCCGTTTCTTCCTTGTACTTTTTTCCGACATTTTCTGCAAAGCGTTCAAACCCGTCCTTATGCACAAGCGCAATAGCGCAGCCTGAAAACCCAGCCCCTGTCATTCTCGCACCTAAACAGCCTTCCTGTTCTATCGCGGCAAAAAAAAGCGAATCCAGTTCCCGCCCTGTTACTTCATAATCGTTTTTTAACGATAAATGCGATTCCTTTAAAAGGCGTCCCAGCGCGGCAATATCGTTTTTCTGCAAAGCTGCAGCACTTGCACGAACCCGCTCCATTTCGCTAACGCAGTGCCTGACCCGCCTTGCAACGGTTTCGCCTAGATAACAACTTACATCTTTTTCAAACGGTTTATATGAGCTAGGCGTTAGACTGCATAAAAACCGTATATCCGTTTTTTGCTTTAAAAAGGCAAGTGCAACATCGCATTCGTTTTTTCTTTCGTTATATTTGGATTCAGAAAGCTTACGCGGCTTATTGGAATTCATTACAATAATTCTATACGGTTCTATATTTAAAGGAACATACTCGTAAGAAAGCGAAGCGGTATCCAATAAAATAGCGCTGTCTTTTTTTCCCATCGCAATAATAAATTGATCCATTATCCCCGACTGTAAGCCGATAAATTCGTTTTCGGTGCGTTTACCGATTTTTGCAAGCGTAATGCCGTCAATGTCAAAATGAAAGGCAGAAGCGATAATTTTTCCAAAGCACATTTCCAAAGCAGCAGAAGAGGATATGCTGCTGCCTGAAGGAATTTCACTCGCTATTAAAATTTCAAAACCGGAATCAACGGTAAGCCCCTGTTCCGTAAAATATTTTAACATACCGTTCAAGTAGTTCGCATATTCGTTTTTAGAATTAAATTCGAATTTGCCGTTTACAGAAAACTCATAGCGTTTAAGATCCGGCTGTATGCTTTCATAAACAATTTTACCGTCGCTCCGCTTGCGCAAGGCTATCGTTAAAAATAAATTAATCGCCGCAGGGAACACCAAACCTCCGTTATAATCGATGTGTTCCCCTATTATATTGACACGCGCAGGAGCCTCGGCATATATAATTTCCTTATCCGAAACACCGTAACGCACAATAAATTCTTTTTTAAGCGAAGTAAGCCGTTTTAAAAGCTGCGTATCCTCCTTATCATCTTTGTTTCTTTTCATTTATGTTCCCCTGCTATTTACTGTTACCGAACCGGCTTTATTTTTTCTTTAAATACTTTACACTGTCAAGGGCAACAGCCGCTATTATGATAAGCCCCTTAAACACAAACTGCAAATTCGTATCTATACCCAAAAAAGTTAAGCAGTACGTAAGGCTTGTAAAGATAATAACGCCCATAACAGCGCCGCCTATTTTTCCTATACCGCCGTTAAACGAAATACCGCCTACAACACAGGCTGCAATGGCGTCAAGCTCATACCCCTGTCCGGTGCCCGCACTTGCATTTGCCCGAAAAGCTTCAAGGAAGGCGCCTATTCCGTAAAATACGCCCGCCATAATAAACACACTTATCGTAACCTTAAAAACGCTTATTCCGCTTACGGCGGCGGCTTCGGCATTACCGCCCACTGCATACATATTTTTTCCGAAGGTGGTTTTGTTCCAAATGAACCATGCAACGATAACCGCAATAACAGCGGGAATAATCAGTTTAGGAAAGGTAATATATTCGCTGCCTACAATGCCTAAAACCCATCGTCCGCCGAGCAGGTCTTTAATTCCGTTATCTATTGAGCCGACAGGGGTTCCGCTTGTTCCAAAAAAAAGAAGACCGTAAATAATAAGCTGTGTCGCCAGAGTCGAAATAAACGGATGTATTTTTAAACTTGCAGAAAAATAACCTGCGAAGGCGCTGAATAAAACGCAGACAAAAACAGAAAGCCCTAAAGACAAAATAACGCGTACGGTCATTGAAATAGACGTAAAATCCCACGGCCCTGCTCCAAAAAACGTTACAATATTTTGACCCGGGTGCAAAACTAATCCCGTTATAACCGCCCCCAGCGCAACCATCCTTCCAACACTTAAATCCGTACCCGCCAAAAGAATAAGCCCTGCAACACCTAGCGCATAAAACATTCGCGTGGAGGACTGCTCCAATATCGTAAAAATGTTTGAAAGCGACAGAAGATTCCCATTGCCGGAAATCGGCGCTATAATGATACAAACGATAAAGAAAACCAAAATTGCAAGGTACAGACCGTTATCAAGTAAAAACTTTGAAAGCTTAAATTTATAAATATAACTTCTAAAATTTAAACCGACGTTTTCGCGCAAGTTTGTTTTGCCGTTGCGTAAATTGATATTTTTTTGAACGTGATCGGTATAGGCTTGATTTTTCGCATCCTTGGAATTCTCCGCTGCGGAAATGTATTTGTTCTTTGCGTCAAAAAGCGCCGTAGAAATCTCGTATTTATGCGAGGTTAAGTCTTCCGTTAAGGAGCGGATATCCTCTTTTGTTTTTCTTGCAGCATAAGCGGCGTATATTTCTTTCTTTTTTGCTTCGCCTTCTTCTTTTATGCGCTTTATCTTTTCGCGGTATTCCTTTTTTAAAATTTTAAGCTTTAGGTTTTCTTCCCGAATAAAGTCTTTTATATGCTCGCTGAAAATTGCATTGGAATACGCTTCCGCCTTTACCGTAAGCGCTTTTTCTGTGCTGCGGTTTTTTTCCGCAACCTTTTCCGCTTCTTCGAGCATCTGGCGGTGCTCCTGAATAAGCATTGCTTTTATGTCCTTATCAAGCAGTCTGTTTTTCTTAATGGAAAAAATCTGACTTTTTAACGACATAATCTTATCGGCTCCGTCCTTCCGAAGCTCATGCAGTTCATCGGCATACCGGTCAAGCTGTTCATCGGCTACCGGAAAAACTCCGCCAAAGCTTTTAGCCTCTTCTTCTTTTACACTTTTATCTTCCATAAACACCCTCTTTTTATATCAGGGCACCTTTAAAAAACTAAATTTTTTTTAAAAAAGGTTCCCGTCACTTATTTCCTTTCAAGCAAATCAACTGCATCTGAATGTCCCAACTTTTTATAAAATACCAATTTTTTATATAACCAAACGCCGTTTTCTTTTACCGCCTCTACGTATACGCGGGATACGCCGTTCTTCCCTTTTAACTTATACGATAGGTTTGCAGTTCCAAAACCGCCGCCGGTCAAATTGATAGCGCCGCTTATCATCCCTTTTTGTTTATAACCGGCTCCGAGATACTCTTTTACTTCAGCATTATTCTCTATCACTTCAATGGAGTGTTTGTATGGTTCCGAATTAGTAAATAGCAAAAACACCAGAAGCACTATTGCAAAACTCATAACGACAAGAGCCGAAATAACTGCAATAATTACCGTTATTTTGATTTTTGTGTTCACAGCCTTAAACTCCCTTCTTTAATGTGCTTTACAAACAATAGAATACTTAATTTTCAGAAATAATAACATAATACACATTAAATTACAATCCGAAAACGCGAAACGTAAACTTATGAAGAAAAAATTAACACTGCCGTGCCCGTCTTGAAATTACGGCTTAAATGGCACCGCTTATTTATAGAACGCATTTTGATTTTCATAAGTTTTCTGCCTTATTGTGTTGCAATTTTCTTATCTTTGGTGTATTTTGATAAGATACCGATTAGCCCCGATCAGCGGGCTGCCGGCGGCAAGAATCAACACTCCTTGAGAGGCTTTTATGAATGACGCACACTCTTTAAACGAAAAACAGCTTATAAAGGATAACCAGCCTTTTATCGGGACCTTAACGCCGTGGGCACAACAGCTGTCGACAAAATATTGTTCCAAAACGGCTAACCTTTATTTTTTATACGGCAACATACGGGATTATATGCCCCATCATCTGCCCGACACGGCCGGAAACCGCAATTTTCTGTTTGTAAAAATACGCGACTACATTTCGGAGGTGCTTTTCGGCAACCAAAACATCATCGTCTATTACGATAAATCGGGCGGCATTTCTTTTTGCACGGAAGAAATGGAAAAAAACTACCTTAAAACGATGCATGCGCATTATCCGCAGTTTCCGCCGGAAAGCTTTTTGTCACGGAATCCCGCCGAGGCATTTACCTTTTTAGAGCAGTATTTTGCCCTTAATTTCGGCAAAAATTTAAGAATTGTACTTATAATGGATTATGCGGAAACCATCATTCCCGAAGGAGAAATGGCCGACCTCGATGAAACGGATCGGTATTGTTTTGTAACCCTAAACCGCTGGGCGCACGAGCCGGCATTTTTGCGCGAAGATATTTCCATAATAATGCTTACGGAAAAATTGAGCGACATAAATACACGGCTTTCCGCTTCTTCTGCAACCATAAAGGTAGAAGTGCCATTTCCTGATGCCGAAGAGCGCGGCCAGTTTTTAAAATATCTTCAGCGGGAAGAAAACATTCTTTTAACGGAACGCTCTTTAACGCCCGAACGAATGGGCGCTTTAACATCCGGCCTTAATCTTTTGAATATTTATCATCTTGTAAGCGAGTCCTTCCAAGAAGACAAACCCATAACCCACGAATCTTTGGCTCAAAAAAAACGCGACATTATCGAAAACGAGTCTTCAGGGTTCTTGGAATTTTTGGATACAGATTACGACTTATCACTGGTTTCCGGGCACGATTTTGTAAAAAAACGGTTTAAAATTGCAGCAAAGGCCATGCACCGCGGCCGAATGGACGTTTTACCGATGGGATATTTAATTTCAGGCCCGATAGGCACTGGGAAAACCTTTGTCGTTTCTGCCTTTGCAGGCGAAATAGGTATTCCAATGGTGCGGCTAGGAAATTTCAGGTCGCAGTGGCAGGGGGCTACAGAAGCCAATTTGGAAAAGGTCCTCCATATACTAAATGCAATGGCGCCCGTCGCCGTTATAATTGATGAGGCAGACGTTGTTTTGGGAAACCGCACTGCAAACGATATTTCCGGAACTTCAGGACGTGTTTTTGCCCAAATAGCCGGCTTTATGGGAAATACCGCAAACAGGGGGCGGGTTATTTGGTTTTTAATTACCTGCCGGCCAGACCTTATCCCCATCGATCTTAAACGGCAGGGGCGGGCGGAAGAGCATCTGGCTCTTTTTTATCCTGAAACCGACGCTGAAAAGACAGACCTTTTTCTGACATTGCAGCGTAAGTTAAAAATAAAAGCCCCCGACGTGCACTTCGATTCGATAATCAAAAAAATTAAATTTGAAATTTCAGGCGCGGATATAGAAGCGATTTTAGTACGAGCAAAGATGAATGCGGCAACCGAGGGGCGCATTCTTATAAACCAAAAGGACTTGGAAGACACGATAGCCGACTTTATTCCGCCGTCCTATCCTCACGAAATAGAATTGCAGAATTTGGTTGCGGTACTCGAATGTACCGGCAAAGAAATGATTCCTAAAAAATACAAGAATATGCAGGCTTCAAAAATTTCTTCAGACATAATGGAGCTAAAACAGCTTTTAGGAGAACGGTAACCAAAAAAAACAAAAAGCATTTTTACTTTATGCTGTAATCTATTAAAAAACCGCATAACAGATATGGTTAAACAGCACCCTCTTCCCGTCCGCACAAAAACGGTAATAAACGAGAAAAATTTAAAAGCCGATATCGACTGAACCGCCTGCCGCAGCTGCTCAATACCGGACTTGTGTTTTCGATGAGGCGCTCTTTCGCTTATTTATCGGCCTATTTTTTATCTTTAGGCCAAACAAGCTTTTCGGAGCACAGAGCGGCAAAATCTTTTGCAACCTTTTTCGCGTCCGCAACCGGAACAACCGCTTCTTGATTCAAAGTCTTTTCAAAAAACAGCTCCATCGATTTAAACGTATCGGGCAGCTTATAAAACAAAAAAGCAAAGTTTATTCCTACCGGTTTTACAACTGTAAAAGCTGAAATCGCCTCCTGCACTTCCTTGCTGTAAATTACTTTGGACTGATTTTTTGCAGTTACAATATTAGCTTCTTTAAACCTGAGCGGAACCTGAAAACTTTTTTCCCGAAAAACCGGCTCCGTCGATTTATGAATAAAATTAGCAGGTTCTACCATCAAAAACAATTTCTTTCCGTTTGTCTGAAAGGTTAAACCGTCGCTAGTCATATAAAGATCCTTTACAGCAGAATACGAAATAACTTCATATACGCTATAAGAAGATTCCTCTTTAAAAAACGACGAAACAATGTAGCCTTCATCCATAGGAAGCTTATTTTGGGCATAAGCTTCAAAAAGATCCATAGCTCTTACAGTCGGCATACTACTCTCCTTCTTTGTCTTGCAGCAAATTTTAAGAAAACGTCCAAGTAATCCGCACCATCACAATTATGTAATATCTTTCTGACGGTTTAAACTGTGCGTTTTCCTTAATGTAAACTATACACTATTTTTTTTAATACTGCAAGTGTTTGATGAACTTTAAAAATATAATATTCAAAAAACAAAAAAAAGCCATGCAGCAACCTACTTTCCCGCATGATCTGCAGTATCATCGGCGTAAGAGAGCTTGACTTCCGTGTTCGGGATGGGAACGGGTA
>CAUUSH010000008.1:0-81291 GCA_963547785.1 uncultured Treponema sp.
TAAGATGTAGCTTGCTCCTTTTATAGCGACTTTTGCCATAATGCCTCCAAAAAATAATCGTTGCTTTTAATATGGCCGCATTTTATAACAAATATGCCTATGTTTCAAGTGAGGTGCAAACCCCAAACGTCCGTGCATAAGAAAAGCTCCGATAAAATAAAAATATCATATCGGAGCTTTAGTGAAACTTTTTTAAATTCGTTTAAGCAGTAACACTACTTTTTTGAGATAACTTTTTTAAATAATTCTAAATTTTGTTTTAAATATCGGGGTATAAAAAAAGATTTTATCCGGGTTACTGATAACGGCACCGGCAGCCGATATTGCGGTATAAACCTTGAATTGATTTTTTGATAGAATAATCGGGTGCAGGGCTTTTTTTATATGCGGAAGATAGGTCTTTAAACAAAGCATACCCGAATAACAAAAACAGCATTCCGCACAATATTTTAGACAACCGATTAAAGTTCTGCATATATTGAAGATACAGCCTTTGTATTTCGATACATATAAACTGTTAACAGGGCACCCCATACTACACTCTCTTTTTTCGGGGGGGGGGGGGGGATAATATATGCATTTTTGTTAGTCATGTCAAGTCTCCCTTTCGATAAATCAACAAAAAAATATTCCTTTAAATTCAACAATCTGAAAAATTATCAAATTTTGAAGATTGTTGAATTACGCCGTTTCGCAATAAAATGAGAAACGGCAGTATAATAAGCGATGTTTGCGATTAGCAAACTCGCCGGTTAACGAGGCTGCCTTATTTGGCTGCCGAAGTTAAACCTTCCTTAAAATACAACAGTTGAACAAAATATCAATTTTGGAAACTGTTGTATTGCCGTGCTTTTGCAACGTTAGTGAAAAAGCGCATATAATCTGCAAGTTTGCTTTGCGAACTCGTCGTTTAACTTCATTTTTATCTATATCTTTAAAGAGTTTACCATAACTCTGTTAAAAATGCAAGCTTTTATTTGTAAAAAACCTCTAAAAACTATAAATCTTTCGGCATAACGAGCAATATCAATAAAAAGAGACTCAAAAAACCACCGTCCTCACTATCCGGTTAAATCTTGATTTTTTTCAAGTTTATGCTATAATGCGCGTATGAAAAATATAGTATGTTTGATTTTCATGGTATTTAGTGTATTAGCCTGCTCTGCGGCACCGCAAATTTCAAAACTAAACTTGGAAGATTTTGATTTTTTTGATACTTCCGATATGCCTCTGGCCGAAAAATATTTTTTCCAAACAGATATAATTCTACCTAAATCTAAAAATAAATATGATAGTTCCATTTTAACAAATAATTTTATCCCGTTTAAGGGCTACAAGGGGCAAGGCATCATTTATATGCACTGTTCAAACATAAAAAGTTTTTCTCTTTATTTAAACGGGAAAAAAGTAGATACAACGATTCTTTGCAGAGAAAATTTCGGAAAGATTAATTTAAAAAATCTTGCAAAGGACGGAGAGAATTTTCTTTATATATCTGATATACAGCCTAAAATGCAAATGCCCGAAACAAAAAAAAACTACTTTTTAAATATTAAAATTCCATATCCGTCGATTGTTACAGATGAAAAGAAGTTAGAGAACATAAGCTATCGGGCACTCCAAATATGCGACGATTTAATGGATGAACAGATACGTAACGGTTTTCCCTCTGCGCAACTTGTCGCTATAAAAAACGGAAAAATTATAAAAAATTATGCTGCAGGTTCGGTAAGTACTGTAGACGATTCCGGCTATCCTTTAAAACAAAAAAAGCCCGTTACACCCGCTACCCTTTTCGACCTTGCAAGCAATACCAAAATGTATGCCGTCAATTTTGCAGTCCAGCGGCTGGTTTCCGAAAGAAAACTTTCGCTGAACGATAAGGTAAGCTCTTTTTTTCCCGATTTTAAGGACGCAAAAAAGGCGAAGCGCAGGGGGAAGGAAACAATTACCATTTTCGACTTATTGACCCATCAGGCGGGTTTTCCGGCGGGAGGAAATTTTTATGCAAACAAAAAAATTCGTAATAAATCGAAGAAGGACACCCGCACCAATAAAGAAATAACGCTTGAGCTTATCTTGGAAACAAATCTTGCATATACGCCGGGAACGGCTTCCGTTTATTCCGACATAAGCTATATGCTTTTGGGTTTTATTGTGGAAAAAGTTACCGATATGCCGCTCGATAAATATGTCGAAGAAAATATCTATAAACCCTTAAATTTAAAATCGATTTGCTACGAGCCTTTAAAACACGGGTTTTTAAAAGATATGATTGCGGCTACGGAGATACGCGGGGTTAAGCGCACCGAGGATGAAGCGTACAAGGACGAAAAGTATCTTCCGATTCAAGGGACAGTACACGACGCAGAGGCTTTTTTTGCAATGGACGGGGTAAGCGGGCACGCCGGGCTTTTTGCCAATGCTAAAAGTCTTGCTGTTTTGGCGCAGGTTATGCTGAACGGCGGCGGTTACGGTACCGTTAAGCTCTTCGACTCTCAAATAGTGCCGCTGTTTGCAGGGCAGGCGGAAACGGTTTATCAGGCAGGCTTAGGCTGGCGGCGGCAGGGCGCCGAAAAACGCTATTCGTGGGCTTTTTCACCGCTTTCGGATTCCTCTTCCATAGGACACTCCGGCTGGACGGGAACGCTGACCCTAATCGATTTTAAAGAAAACCTGATTGTTATTCTGCTTACCAGCGCAAAGCACACTCCTGTTTTACACACGAAAAAAAGGCATGGGTTTGAAGGCGATTACTATCTTGCAAAAGGGTACGGTGCTTTTACAACCTTTATTTATGCGGCTCTGCAAAATTATAATAATAACGTTTTGGATAATATGCTGATAGAACTTATCGAAGGCCGGTATATTCTGTTGCAGGAATCGAGCGATTTCGATAATGAGGGTTTTTATAAAGACTTAAAGGCCATTATGGGCACTATTAAAAGACAGGCAAGGACATCAAAAACGCTTAAAAAATTTTTAAGGAGTAAGAGGGCCAAGGAAATTAACGGTATCTTGCAAAGCTTACGGGTGTAATTGCAGTAAAGTGCGATAATCTTCCGAAGGCGCTTCCGTCAGGCTGTCCCCGCCAGCATCAAGATAAGTTGATTGTAAAACCGACTCATGCTTTTAAAGCGGCTTGTTTTACTTGAATTACATCATTCTTCTATCTTATCGAGTATATCCAGCCGTACAAAGGTGCCTTGCTTGCAAGTAAGAATATCACCGCAGGCACATTCGCCGCACATTCCGATGCCGCACATGGTATTCTTTTCAAGAGAAAAGAATATCTGCTCCTTTTGCACGCCGCCCGCTTTTAAAATATCGGAGGCGGCACGCATAAACAGTGTCGGGCCGACAAGATAACAAACAAGGCTGTCCGCTGATCCTTTGTTTTTTACGGATAAGCCGATGTTTCCGTTTTTTAAATCTTCTTTTAAAACCTGTAAAACCCGAGCCTGAACGCCGTTATCGCATACTTTTTTGTACGGGCCCAGCGCCATCAGCATTTTTTCGACCGTATTCGGCTCCCTGCCCTCTTTTTCCGAGGAACCTGTATAAACGGAAACGGCCGTATTTTGAGCCGTCAGTTTTTTCGCAAGAGCCGGAAGGACGGCGATCCCCGTCCCCCCCGCCGCCAGCAGTGCATTTTCGGTTTTGGGAATTTGAACGGCGCGCCCGTACGGCCCGCGCATATACACGGTATCGCCTTCCCGCAGATCAAAAAGAGCCTGTGTAAATTCGCCGCGCCTTTTAACGATTAAACGCACGGGGCTTCCTTCCGCAAGCGAAAAGGGTTTTTCGCCTACTCCGGGAATCCATAAAAACACAAAGCGCCCCGCTTCAAATTCGCATTCTCCGTCCAAGGTTAAAATGATGACGTCTTCGCCGGCTTTTTCCCGCGCCGTAATCTTTTTAGGCACGTAAACGAGAGCTCTTTTTTTGCGCAAAAAACCGGAAGCCGTATCGCAGGCGGCGCCGTTTATGCATTCGAGCGTATCCGAGGCCAGAGCCTCAAAAAACGGCTTTAAATCGTCCTGTTCGAGCATACCGCAGGCAGAACCAATTCCTATAATGTCCGCCCCGGCCCTTAGCATAGAAGCTGCCTGTGTCCCGCTTGTGATGCCGCCCATCCCGATTATGGGAACATCGGGGCCGACGGAGTGCCGTATTTCCCGAATACATTCAAGCGCCCGCTCAAAAATCCACGCACCGCTCATGCCGCCTTTTCCGTCGAGCTTGTTTTGCAAGATAGGTTTTCCCGACAGGGGTTCGATGTAAACCTTCGGTCCTACGGTGTTGACGGCGCTTATGCCGTCGGCACCCGCTTTTATGACGGCGGCGGCGATTTCGCCGATGTTTTCCACATTGGGGGTGAGTTTAACGAAGATCGGAACCGTACAGGCTGGCAGAGCTTCTTTTATTTTTAAAACATAGTCAGCTGCTATCGACTTATCGCAGCCGATAGAAGCACCGAAGCCTGCCGCCGCATGCGGACACGAAAAATTAAGCTCGACACAGTCCGCAACCGGCTCGAATTTTTTTATAAGCGTGATAAAGTCTTCGGGAGAAGAGGCGGAAAGCGAAACGTTCAAAAGCGCCTTTAAATCGGTCCTTTTTCTCAGCTCCGCCAGTTCCCGAAAAGCCGTTTCCATACCGTCGTTTTTTAAGCCGACGGAATTACCGAAACAGCCTGTTTCCGGTTCGCACACAACGGGTTCTCTGTTCCCCTTATTGGGCAGTACCTGAAAACTTTTTGTGGTAACGAGGGCAAAGCCCAAATACTCGGAAGCATACTTTATTAACTGTATCTTTGTGGAAAGGACGCCCGAAACCGTTGCTAAAGCAGGCGGCTTTTTCCCTGCCCGCGCATCGTTTCCCGTGTTTTTTATCGTGCGTAAAACACCGGGTTTACTTTGTTTTTCAAAGTGCATACCCGCTTAGCTTCTGAATCTGCAATTGGAACACCCTAATATGTGAACGCGGTCAGTTCCTTTTTTTCTGTTAAAATAACGTGCAATTAAATGGGCTTCCTGCCCTATTTTGCTTTTGCAGACGGGGCAGGCGCGCTGTACTTTATCGATACAAGCGGGATAACAATGAGGACACCCGTATATGTAACACAATTTATCTTCTTTGCCGGGATACACGGCGGATTTTATGCTCTCGCCCTTTTTTAAAACCGAACCGCATACGGGGCAAACACCGGGAGCGCCTTTTTCTCCCGTTTCATGAATTTTTCTCATGCCCGGTTTTTTTGAACTTGCGTTAAAAAGCCCATACACCAATGCAATCAAAAAAATACCGACAAAAACCAAAATCATCCATGAGAATGGCTGTAAATCTGACATATCTCCATAATACATTATTTTCTCTATTGATTCAATACCGAAAGTATGATATAATAAAAAAGTGGGAGTTTTATTTATAGTTGCAACCCCTATAGGCAATTTAGGCGACATTACCCTTAGGGCCTTAGAGGTTTTTAAAGAAGCGGACTATATAGCCTGCGAAGATACACGGCACACACGCGGTCTTCTTACTCATTATCGAATAAGTAAGCCGCTGTTATCCTGCAGGGCAGTTAACGAAGCCGGTTCTTCGGAAAAAATCGTAAAACTTTTGGACCAAGGCTGCAAGGTTGCTTATGCAAGCGATGCAGGGACTCCCGCAATAAGCGATCCCGGCGCCGTATTGGTAAAAGCCGCGCGAGATGCAGGTCATCAAATCATTCCCGTGCCCGGAGCCTCGGCTTTCGGAACGATGATGAGCATTGCAGGTTCTTACGATAAGACGGTGGTTTTTGAAGGTTTTTTATCACCTAAGGCCGGAAAACGGAAAAAGCGACTGAAAGAGCTCTTCGATTTCGGCGCCGCCTTCGTTTTATACGAATCTCCGTACCGGATCGTAAAACTGTTAACCGATATTGCCGACATCGATTGCAGCCGTGAAGTTATTGTAGGCAGGGAGCTTACAAAACTACACGAGGAGCTTGTAAAAGGCCCGGCAGAAGAAGTTAGGCAAGACTTTGAAAACAGGGCTTCGATAAAAGGCGAATTTTCGGTTTTTGTTACAGGGCAACCTTAACTTTTAAATATAATTAACCGATAATAGGTTAAGAAGGCAGGAAAGCATGACGATTGAAAAATTGGGCGGAATTGAGCCCTTCAAAAATGTACAAAATACCCAGCAAACCCAGCGAACCATAAGAGCAAGAACTTCCGACTCCATAAATTTATCGCCTGTGGCACAAAAATCTATGGAAGTTCATCTTGCTATGGAAGCCGTAAAAGCAGCGCCCGATGTCCGCCGCGAAAAAATAGAAGAAGTTAGTAAAAAATTGCAAGACCCTGCGTATATTGACAGTGTTTTGGATAATACGGCGGAAAAGATACTTGTTTCTTTCGGATTTTAATACTTTTTACTATATCGTTACTATCAATATTCTCACAAAAAGGGCGTTTTAACTGCGCCCTGCATATTGTGATGTCTTATCCCTTAAAATCCAACCCTATAAGATACGTTTCAATGCTGGAATTCCGGCAGGCTTCCGGCTTAAAAGCCTTGACCGTTTTAAACATCCCCCGCAGTGTTTTTAAGTGCTGCTGTTCGTCTCCGCCTTGAAAAATTTTTACCGTAAAGTTTCCGCCCTTTTTCAGCTGCGTTTGGGCATAGTACACGGCTAACTCCGCAAGCCCCGAAGAGCGGGCCGTGTCGACGGTTTTGTTCCCCGTAGTGGCGGGCGCCGCATCGCAGATTACCGCATCGTAAGGGCCGGCTTCTTTTATCGCGTTCATGATTTTTTTGTCGAACATATCCCCTTGAAAAAAAGAGAGCCTTTGATCGTACACGGAAGAATCGAGGGGCTTTAAATCGACCGAGGTGATCTTTCCCGCCGGATTTAAAAAGCGCAATACGTATACCGTCCAGCTGCCGGGGGCGGCGCCTAGGTCCAAAACGGTGTCCGATTTGGAAAAAAGGCTGAATTTTTTGTTTATTTCTTCCAGCTTGTAGACCGATCGGGCAGGATACCCTTCCGAAAACGCTTTTTTTGACCAGTAGTCCGGTTCGCTGTATTTGTTTGCCATTTTACTTTCCTTTGTTTTTCCGTTTTTGCCCGTCTTTATTCGTGCGGAGAATTTAATACCTTGTTGCCGTACAACATACGCTTCTTGAACCGGGGTACCCGATTTGTTCTTGCCTGGACGAAAAGCGGTGCAAAAGCCCTGCCGTCCTAGCGGCTTTGTTCCAATAAATCTTCCGCTAAACTTTTGGCCTGCTCTTTCTCGGCCTTATTGTATTCTTCAAGTTTGCGGTGCAGGGTGCGACGCCCGATTTTTAAAATGTCGGCCGTTTTGGTTATGTTGTTTTTTTGGTTTGCAAGCGTTTGCAAAATGACCTGCTTTTCCGCCTCTTCCATAGTGGCGCCCATCGGGATATTGATCGGGGCGGCTTCGACGGTTTCCCGCAAGGGGGAAGGCAGGTCGCATAGGTGAATCGTAGAATCGGAGCTCATAACAACGGCGCTTTGAATGCAGTTTTGAAGCTGGCGGATATTGCCCGGCCAATCGTAGTTGTAAATAGCTGTACGCGCCCGCGCTTCTATCGAATCGATTTTTTTTCCGTTTTCTTCTGCAAATTCTTTTATAAAAGAGGCTGCCAAAAGCGGAATATCGTCCTTGCGTTCCCGAAGGGGCGGCACGCGGATATGCACGACGTTAAGGCGGAAGTACAGGTCTTCCCGAAAGCGGCCCGCCTTTATTTCTTCTTCCAAATTGCGGTTAGTAGCCGCGATGATTCTCGTGTCGATGTTTATCGTTTCGGTGCCGCCGACGCGCTCGAATTGTTTTTCCTGCAACACGCGCAGCAGCTTGACCTGTACTACCTGATTGATTTCGCCGATTTCGTCCAAAAGGAGGGTGCCCTCGTTTGCAAGTTCGAAGCGCCCCGCCGTTCTTTGTACTGCCCCGGTAAAGGCACCCTTTTCATGCCCGAAAAGCTCTGATTCCAAAAGGCTTTCCGAAAACGAGGCACAGTGAACCTGCACGAACGGCTTGTCTTTTCTGGCTGAAAGATTGTGAATAGCCCGTGCAACCAGTTCTTTTCCGACGCCCGTTTCACCGGTAATGAGAACGCTCGCCTTTGTGGGGGCGACCTTTTTTATGTCTTCGAACACTTTTTCCATCGCCGAGCTTTTACCGATGATGTTTTCGAACCGCTGCCGGTGTTCCATTTCGCGCAAAAGGGCCCGGTGCTGCAAGATCAGCTGTCTGTTTTGCAGCGCCCTTTTTACGAGTAAAAAGAGGCGGTCCAGATTAAGCGGTTTTGTCAAAAAATCGTAGGCACCCATACGCATCGCTTCGACGGCGGTTTCGACCGTTCCGTGTCCGGTCAGTACAATGACGGGAACGCCGGGCGTTTGCGAAATGACCTGTTTTAAAACTTCTTCGCCGCTTAATTCGGGCATTTTTAAATCGGTGATAACAAGGTCAACACTATCGTTCATTGCCTTTTCCAAGCCCGTTTTGCCGTCGCCGGCCGTCAAGACCTCGTATCCTTCGTCCTCCAGGGCTATTGCAAGCCCTTCCCGTATGTTTTTTTCGTCGTCAATAACCAAGATCGTAAATTTCATCTTTTTTCCTTATACTATTTGAGTTTTCCGGCTCGCCCGTATCCGTTTTTGCGCCTGCACCTTCTGCACGATTCGTTTTATCGGAAAGCAAAAGATTAAAGCCCCGCCGTACAATCGGCAGCATAAACCGAAACGAGGTACCCATTCCGAAATCCGAATAAACGGAAATATCGCCGCCGTGTTCCTTTATGATTTTATACGCAATCGTAAGACCGAGCCCCGTGCCGTCGTGTTTTGTCGTAAAATACGGCTCAAAAATCTTATTTAGGTTTTCGGGAAGAATGCCCTGTCCCGAATCAGAAACCGTAACGGTAATAAAATCGGTTTTTGCGTTTGTCGCTATGTCCAAAAAACCGCCTGAAGGCATTGCCGCCCCCGCATTGGTCAGTATGTTCATAAAAACCTGCCGCAAAAACCGCTCGTCGCCTTGAATTTTAGGCAGGTTTTCGGCGAGGTTCAGCGACATCGTAATCCCCTTGCCGTCAAATTCATCAAAAAAGGTTTCGCACAAGTTTTTTAAAATTGCATTTACATCGACCGGAGCAAATTCGAATTTGAGCGGCCGCACGGCAAACAAAAAGTCCACGACAATTTTATTGAGCCGCTCTATTTCTTCTTCGATGACAAAGATGTGTTTTTTCGCTTTTTCGCAGGAGGTTTTTTCTGCAGGCATTTTTTTTAAAAGCTGAAGGTGAATGCTGATTGCCGCTAGCGGATTTTTTATTTCGTGCGCCACGGCTGCGGCGACATTCGTAAGGCTTGCAAGACTTTCGAGCCGGCGCGTTTTAATTTCTTCCTTGCGCTTTTCCGTTATGTCGTAAATCGTAATGACGGTGCCCTTTATCTTTTTTTCTTTTACGAGCGGCAGGACTACCACTTCGATGTATTTGGTTTTGTCGTCCGTACATAAATTGAATTCTTTGGAAATTCTTCCGCTTTCGTTTTGAATGGCCGCCGCAATAAAATTCCGTACGGGGATTTCGTTTACGTACTCCCACACGTTTTTTTCCTGCGAGTCGCTTAAATGACTTTCCAAAATTCGCGCCGCCGTTCTGTTGGAGCGGATTATTTTGTTGTTTTTGTTTACGACGATGACGCCGCCTTGCAGGGAATCCATTGTGGAATCGAGCAGGGCATATTCGTCGGCGATCAGTTTTACAAAGTTTTTGAGCTGGGACTCGTTCATCGTTTCGGACTTTTTTATCGCCTTGCGCATAAACTCTCTCATAGAAACGCTTCCTTCATTTTTTCGGATAGGTTTTCCATGGCAGCCTGCGGCGATATGTTAAAAACGCCCACGGCGGTTTCGGCTTCCCGTATTAGGGCCGTGATTTTAAAATAGGCTTCCGTTTCTTTTTGAAGACAATTTCCGGCTCTTAGACCCGCCTGTAAAAAGGATAAAAGCCCGTTTAAAAAAAGGGTATAGACCGTGCGGGGCTTGCACTTGTTCAAGAGGGTAACTATGGCAGCAATGCCGCTGCCCGCACCGGCCGGTTCCGTGCCGGTTTTGTATCCGTTTACTGCGGCGTACAAGGCTTCGGGGAGAGGACTTCCATCCCGGCCAATCATATCGAACACCGTTTCGTAAAAGAGGGCGGCCGCATACCGAATGGTTTGAAAATCGACGGGCAAAAAACCGTAAAAAAAAGCATTAAGCGCGTTAAACCGGCCGTCAGTGTTAAGGCTGTCGGTGTTTTTTCTAAAAACCCGCGCGATTACTTCTTTTTGGGACTCCTCGCTCCGTTCGGCAAAGGTGTAGGTTCTGACCCGCGAGAGGATAGTGGGCATTATGGCACCGCGCCGTACCGTGGTTAAAACAAAGACGGCATAGGCTGGCGGTTCTTCCAGAATTTTTAAAAAGGCGTTACGCGCTCCTTCCTGCATTTTATCGGCATTTTCTATTATCAAAATCTTTTTTTTGCCCGACGGCATCAGCCGTATCCACGAGGCGGCTTTCCGTACCTGATTAACCGGAATTGCGTCATACATACACTCTTCCTGTAATTTAACGCTTTTTGAAACAATGGCCTCGATTTTTTTTTGCAGCTTTTCCGTATCGGCGGTTTCGGGTGCTTGCGAATTTAAGTCGGAAAGCAGCTCTTCAATTTCCGCGATGGCGGGAGCGGCCTTTAAGAAGGCTTGTTCGGCCGTATCCCAGAGCCGTGCATCAAAACGGGAAGTAAGTTTGCGAACGGCACGCAAAAACAGGTAGCGGGAGGCCAGCGTTTTAGCAGTTGCCAGCGTTTCCGCTGCCGCCTTTATTTCGGGAATGTGATCCTTTGCACCGATGATCAAAAGATCAGGCGACATCATCTCCTTATGCCGAAGACACGAGGGGCAGGTGCATTGCCAGCCGCCGTCCGTAAGGCAGCATACCGACCGGGAAAGCTCTAAGGCCGCCGTCAGTTTTCCCGAACAGGCGGGGCCTGAAAACAGCAGCGAGGGCGGAAGCGTATGTGACCGGATGTCGTCCGTAAGCCGTTTTGCAGCTTGTTGACCGATTATATTTTCAAACATGAGCGCTCCTAAAATACGGTTCTTATATCGAAGAGAAAGGGCGAAAGGAGTTTAGCAAAAATGCTGTCATCTAAAACGGCGGCAGGCTGCACAAAAGGCTGAATGGTTATTATCATCAATAAGATAGCAATAATCAGTAGTCCTTCTATTAGGCCGAGAAAAAACCCGAGCGCCCTGTCGAGGCTTTTCAGTGAATCGCTTGAAAAAAGGGAGCCGAGCAAAACTTCAATCAATTTTATAACTAAGTATGAGGATAAAAACAAGATTAAAAAAGCGATGATCGGCGATAAGGCCTTAGGGCCGAGCATTCGGGCTATTATCGGAGTGAGCAATTTATAAAAAACAACAGCAATCAGCGCACCGACTATAACAGCCGCTTTTGAAAAAAATTCCGCAATAAAGCCGCGCACCGTTACCTTGATTACAAAAAACAAAAGCAGCGCAAAAAAAATCAAATCGGCAAATCCTATCTGCATTCAGCTTTTCCTCGAATTTAAAAATTCTTTTAAGAAGCGGGCTATGGTAACAGCTGGCTTATCGGATGCAAGAGCCTCCGCCGCCTGTGCCGTTTTTTTTAATTTTTCAGGATTTTCTAAAAATTCCGTTAAAACGGCTTGCACCTTTTCCGCAGCCGCGTTTTCCCCGCATAAGACTTCGGCCGCTCCCCGTTCTTTAAAAAACTCCGCATTTTCGATTTGATCGCCGCGGGAGCTTGCCTTTTCAAGCGGAATCAAAATCATCGGTTTACCGGCCGCCGCCGCTTCCCACACCGTGTTAGCCCCCGCACGGGAAAGCACGAGCGCGGCTGCTGCCAAAACTTCCGGCATTTCGCTTTTTATAAAGCCGTAGGGTTTGTAATTTTCCGCACGGCGGGAATCGCTTTTTAAAAGACCGTTTTTTATTTTTTTCGCTTTTTCCGCATGCTGTGCTCCGGTTTGGTGAACGACGCAAAAATGCGCGGTTAAAAATTCGATCAGGCTGAAAACCAATCCGTTTATCTGTTCCGCGCCGAGGCTTCCGCCTAAAACGAGCAGCACGGGTTTTTCGGTACCTGCGTTTAAAAATTGCCTGCCCTTTTCCGCACTTGCATCATAAAACCCGAGCCTGATCGGGTTTCCCGTACACAGTATTTTTGAACGCAGGGCGGGCTTAAAAAAATCGGCGGTTTTCGGATACGAAACCAGAATTTTTTCTGCAAATTCGGCATTCAGCCGCGTTGCAAGGCCGGGAGAAAAATCGCATTCATGTGTGATGACGGGGATTTTAAGTAACCGCGCTGCGGCGCACGGCGGCACGGAAACGAACCCGCCTTTAGAAAAGACGAGCTCCGGCTTCAGTTTGTGCAAAATAAAAAACGATTTGATAAAACCGCCTGCAATTTTAAAAAGATCCGTGAAGTTGCGGAAACTAAAATACCGCCGTAATTTTCCCGCAGGAATTCCGATAAATTCCAAGCCCGAAGGAGAAACTATATCCCTATCTACCCCCTTTGCCGCTCCAATCCACAAAATCTTATACTCCGCATCCGAATTGAAAACCTCTGCAACGGCCAAGCCAGGCACTATATGCCCGCCGGTTCCTCCCCCCGTAAATACAACATAACGCATAAGCTCAGTCTATCATAATGACTTGGTTTTGAAAAGCGGGCACATTGCATCACGTAACAATCTATAAGTTATAAGCGGCACTTAAATAACGTACCGCTTATAACCCGCGAGTTTCCTCTGTGAGTAAATACGGCTTGCACACCGGTGTAAATAGCGCTATGACTTTTCTGTTTTATTTTATACGCTTAACATTTTTCTAAAAACGGATATAATTTGTTGCGTACTATTATCAAAAGCTGTAGGCGGCGTATCCGCACAACATAAAAATGCGAAAGGAGAGAAAAATGAAAAACGAAGATATGCAATATGCACGCATTACGCAAGACACTCTTATATCCGAGGTTATGAATCATGTTGCATTTGACGGGTGGGGACCGTTAATTTTTCCATGGGATGAAAAAAGCCGCTACTCGCCTGAGATGACGATGTACGATGCACCTGCGCTTCACTTTTGGCACACCGGTATGTCCGTGCCGACAATGGTAAGCGGCATTAACAGAATGATTGACGACCTTAATACAGGGGCTCGCGTGTTTTATTCTATTTATTCGGAAGAGGAAAAGGCCGCCGATCCGTCAAAAAAAACAACAGGGCTTTTTTTCTTTCGCGGGAAACCCGGCGCACCCTTTGCGGTACTATGTCCGGGAGGCGGCTTTCGCTATGTCGGCTCCCTTCACGAAGGCTTTCCCTTGGCAATGGAAATAAACAAAAGCGGTTATAATGCCTTTGTTTTAAAGTACCGCGTCGGGCAGGGAGAAACCGTTGCAAGCAGGGATTTAATTGCTGCAGTACGGTTTATCGAAAATTATGTAAAAGAATTAAACGTTGCACCTGACGATTATTCCCTTTGGGGCGGTTCGGCCGGAGCGCGTATATGCAGTAATGTATCTTACGGAGAAGGCGGTATTAAACGCCCTGATGAATTGCTGCATCCGGCCGCTTCCGTTATTGCATATACCTACTACGAGGGGGAGCCCGATTTTACGCCTAACGATCCTGCCGCATATTTTATTACAGGTACCGAAGATAGAATTATTCCATGGCAAGCAGTAAAAGCGCGTGCCGAAACAATGAAAGCGGCGGGCATACCGGTAGAGTGCCGTATTTTAAAAAACCTCCTTCACGGGTTCGCGCTCGGTGTAAACACGCCGGCTGAAGGGTGGATGGATCAAGCGGTTGCATTTTGGAAAAAGAATATGAAAAAAGCACACTGATATGCATAAACTTTCTTAGCGGTTTTTTATTATTCCCGCCGCCTGCGTTTAGCAAAACCCCGGCTTTAATTCTGTACCTTCAACTTATGTAAGAACGATTGAAGCCTCTCTTGTTTTAGGCCTTTAAATCTGGTACAATAACGCTTCTAATGATGTACAGATTTTCCGATTATGACGTAATCGTTGTAGGCGGCGGGCATGCGGGAATTGAAGCGGCCTTAGCTGCAGCCCGAATGGGAGAAAACACGCTTTTGATCACTCAAACACTCGACAGCATAGGCCGGCTTTCGTGCAACCCGTCTATCGGCGGTATTTCCAAAGGGAACATTGTACGGGAAATAGATGCCCTCGGCGGCGAAATGGGAAAACTGGCTGACGCTTCGATGATTCAATATCGGCTTTTAAACAAAAGCCGCGGGCCTGCAGTACAGGCTCCGCGTGTGCAGGCCGACAAGTTTTTATATTCCCAACTGGCAAAACACGCGGTGGAGCTTGAAGAAAAACTGCACATCTTCCAAGACACGGTCTGCAACATTGTTTCTTCAAATACAAACGAAGCGGGATACGTAGAATGTGGAGAAGTCCAATGCGTTAAAACGGAGCGCGGGCGCACCTTTTCTGCAAAAGCCGTCGTGCTTACAACGGGCACCTTTTTGGAAGGCAAAATCTACATAGGCGAATACGAGGCTGCCGACGGAAGACTTGGAGAGAGGGCAGCTGTCGGTTTGGGAGCTGCACTTGCACAAAAAGGATTTACTATGGGGCGGCTTAAAACGGGCACACCAATGCGCCTTTTGCAAAGCTCAGTCGATTTTTCTCTAACGGAAGAACAGGAAGCCGATGAGGTAATGCGCCCCTTTTCTTTTGCCAATGCCGAAATTCACCGCCCCTATGCCAAATGCTACATCACATACACAAACGAAGCCGCACACGAAATTATCAAAAACAACTTTGCATCGGCACCCCTTTTTTCCGGAAAGATAAAAGGTACCGGCGCCCGCTACTGCCCTTCTATCGAAGATAAGGTAAAAAAGTTTCCCGAAAGAACACGGCATCACATCTACATAGAACCGGAAGGGCTTAACACCGAAGAGCTTTACATAAACGGTCTTTCCTCCTCCTTGCCCGAACATGTGCAGGACGCTATGCTCAGAACAATCCCGTGTTTTAAAGAAGCGGTTATAACACGTCCTGCCTATGCGGTGGACTACGCCTTCATTTCACCCGTCCAGCTTTCTTCGGACTTGCAGACGCGGCGGATTAAAGGCCTTTTTACGGCAGGGCAGATAAACGGAACTTCCGGCTACGAAGAGGCGGGCGGACAAGGAATTATTGCAGGAATCAATGCGGCCTTATTTTCCCGCTCCCGTAAATTCAAAGACGAAACATACCGCCCCTTTGTTTTAAAAAGAGATGAAGCATATATCGGCGTAATGATTGACGACCTTATTACGCAGGGCGTTGATGAACCGTACCGCATGTTCACGGCGCGTGCCGAATACCGCTTAAAGCTCAGGCACGATACGGCCGACGAGCGGCTTACGCTTAAGGCCTTCAAGCTTGGATTGCAAAAAAGGAATGCCGTTCTTAAACTGAATAAAAAATTAAAATTGAAACAAGAAATTATAGACAGGTGGAAGTTAATAAAGATAACGGAAAACCTGTACGCAAAACATCCTGAGCTGAAAGCCCATGCAGGAAAATCCTTAGCCGAAGCCCTGCACGACCCGCAGGTACCTATCAGCACAATTAATGCTATCGACCTTATCTCGGCAACAGCGCCTGCCGAAATACGGGATGCGGCCGAACTTGAAATTCGGTATGAGCACTACATCAGCGTTCAAGATAAAAGAATCGAAAAAGTAAAGCGAATGGAGCACATTCCCATTCCGCAGAATTTTAATTATGATGAAGTTTCAGGCCTTTCTACCGAATCTAGAGCACGGTTAAAAAAAGTATCCCCCGAAACCATCGGGCAGGCAGGCCGTATTCCCGGCATACGTCCAGCGGATATTATGCTCTTAACCGTAAAGCTAAAATAAACCTTCTTATAAATTCAACAGCCAAACAAAATATGAATTTTGGATGCTGTTGAATTATGCCGTTTCGCAATAAAATGAGAAACGGCATATAATAAGCGACGTTTACGATAAGCAAACTCGCCGGTTAACGAGGCAGCCTTATTGCGGCTGCCGAAGTTAAACCTTCCTTAAAAATAAGCAACTGAAAGGATTTTCAAATCCTGAAGATGCTTGTTTTCCGCACTTTTACAATGAAATGAAAAAGTGCAATCAATAAGGGATGTTTGCGATTAGCAAACTCGGCAGTGTTCTTAAGCGGTGTAAAAACGGCGGTATGCTCAAAACCGGTAAAGACCTTTATCGGTTTTCTCTTATGTCAACAAGGTCATCCTGATTTATCATTGTATCTGAGAACTTACCCATATTCCGCATTATAAAAACCGCACCTTCCAGCATTTTAAAAAAAAGCGGACAGCCGCTTCCTTCGCCCAGCCGCATTTTCATATTTAAGACTGGGGTAAGTCCGAGTTTTTCTATACAGAGGCCGGCACCTTGCTCGTCTGAAAAATGGGAAGCAAAAAGATAGTCCTTTATAAGAGGGTTCAGTTTTACGGCGCACAGAGCCGCTGTGCCGGAAATAAAACCGTCTATGACGGCCGGCCGGTTTGAAGATGCAAGGCCGATGTAGCAGCCGCACATGGCTGCAAGATCAAAACCGCCGACCTTTGCAAGACAGTCTATGGGGTCGTCCGCATGCGGCTTATTTACGGCAAGGGCTTTTTTTACGGCCGCTATTTTCAGCGTGTACATTTGTTCCGTCGTAGAAGCGCCGCGTCCTACGGTTTTTTCTGCCGCTGCACCGCAAAGCCCTGAAAGCACGGCAGCGGCTGTGGCCGTGTTGCAAATACCGAGTTCTCCTACGCCGGCTATATCGTACCCGTCTGAAGCAATTTTTTTTCCGGCTTCAATTCCGGCTTCAATTACTGTAAGGCATTCTTCCCTGCTCATCGCAGGCCCTTTTGCAATGTTTCCGCTTGTGCATCGAAGTTTTTTGTTTATAATATCCGGCCTTACACTTGTTTTCATCATACCGACATCGTAAACCCTAATATCGCTGCCCGCCCACGCTGAAACGGTTCCCAGTCCCGTTTTTCCCGAATGTATAATTTCGGAAAGCATAAAGGTCGTAATTTGCGGCTGAGATGTAATGCCTTCTTCGTAGATACCGTTATCAGCGCAAAAAACCGCCGTAATTTTTTTATCGATGTGCGGATAAAGCGTTTTTTGGATTTTCGCCAGTTTGATTGTCATATTTTCAAGTTCGCCTAAGGAGCCGGGCGGGTGGGCAAGGTTGTCCCAAGAACGTTTGGCCTTTTCGCCGTGTTCTTCGGAAACCGGTTTTATCGAATGAAGGACTTCGGTTAAATGCTTCATATATTCTCTCCGGATTATTTTAAGCTGATATATTCAAGGATGCCTCTCCCTTAATGCGGGGCAGAATCCGCCTTTTTTGCAAGAGTGCAGCTTATGCGGCGGCTTATTTCATAAAATAAAATACCTGCGGCAACCGAAACGTTTAAGCTGTCAAGCCTTCCTTGTACCGGAATGGAAATAAGCTCATCGCAGGTTTTTTCCATAAGCCTTCCCAAACCGCTGCCCTCGCTTCCCATAACGATAACCGTTTTAGCCGAAAACGTACTATCGCCGACAGGCACACCGCCTGCGTCCGCGCCGTATATCCAAAACCCGTCTTTTTTCAGTCTTTCCGCCGCTCTTACGATGTTGGGTACAGAAATAATCGGAACCCATGCGGCTGCCCCGCTGCTTGTTTTTGCGATGATTTGAAAACCTGCGCTGCCGCCGCCTGCGCTGCGGTTTTCGGGGATAATAATTCCGTCTATGCCGAATTGGTCTGCGCTTCTTACGATGGAGCCGATGTTGTGCGGGTCGGTTATTGAATCCAATATGGCGACGGCGGCGGTTTCTTTTTGTGAAAGCGCTGCGAAAAACTCATCGGCTGAAGGCTGTCCGCCAGCTCCGTCCGTCTCCAAAAAAAGAATGACGCCGCGGTGATCCTTAAGCGGGTCGGGAAGATGCCCTACATATCCGTCCAAAGCGCCGTCTTCTTCTTGCCGCACATTTATACCTAGCCTGACCGCAAGCTCCAAAATCCTTTTTACCCGTGGCCCCTGTTTTGAATAGCTTATTTCAAGCGGTTGCGCACAATGCTTTTTTGCCGTCCCGCTGTCTTTTTCCCGTCTATTCTTTTCCGCTTTTAAAATCTCTTCGATGGCATGAAAGCCCGTAATAACTTTTTTCATCGTTTTTTTACAGCCTGTAGGTTTCGCCGTATTTTACGATTTTTACATCTTTATAATTATTATCTTTTAAATAATTGACAAAAAAACGCTGAGCCTTAGGTTCGCCGTGCACCAAAAAAATACTTTTTAACGCAGGGTTTTTCAGCGAATTAAGCCATTCGACGGATTCGAAATAATCGGCGTGTGCACTAAACGCATTAATCTGCAAAACCTCTGCCCGCACCTGCTTCCATTCGCCGAAAATCTTTACTTCCTGCTCCCTGTTTTGAAGCCGCCTGCCGAGCGTATTTTCCGCCATAAAACCTACCAGCATAATCTTTGTAGACGGCTTTTCGATATTATTTGCAAGGTGATGAGTTACCCGCCCGAATTCGCACATACCGTCCGCACTGATGATAATCATCGGCTCATCAATATCGTTTAAGCGCTTAGATTCCTCGACGCTTGTAATAAACTTAAGCGAATCAAAACCGAACGGGTTTTTGTGATGCGCCAAAAAAGCGTCATAGGTCTCTTGGTCGTAACATTCGGGGTGCACCTGAAATATACTAGTTGCGTTTACGGCCATAGGAGAATCCACATAGATAGGAATATGCGGTATAACTTTTTGAGAAATTAAAAGATGAAAATAATAGACGATTTCCTGTGTACGCTCCACTGCAAAGGCCGGTATAATCATCTTTCCTTTTTGCTTTATCAATTCATTCGTTTTTGCCGCAAGCATTTTTAAGGCGTCTTCCGTTGCCTCGTGCCTTCTGTTTCCGTAGGTACTTTCCATCACAATATAATCGACATTCGGAATAATATCTGGGTCGCGGATAATGGCCTTGCCCTTCCGTCCGAGATCTCCTGTAAAGGCTATTTTTACCTCTTTCCCTATAGAATCCGTAACGGTAAAAACCGCCATTGCAGAACCTAAGATGTGGCCTGCATCAAAAAACTCAAGCTGTACGTTATTTCCGATCCATACCGGCCTGTGATATGAAACCGTTACAAACTGATCAACGGTTTTTATGACGTCTGCTTCGCCGAAAAGAGGCTTCCACGTAAAAGCCTCACCTTTTTTCGCAGCCTGCTTGGAAAGATATTCCCTGTCCCTGTATTGAATCCGCGCCGAATCCATCATTACTAGGTTTGCAATGTCCCGTGTTGCAGGGGTCGAATAGATGTTGCCGGTAAACCCGTGTATGTTTAAAAGAGGAAGCAGACCGCAGTGGTCGTAATGTCCGTGGGTTAAAATAGCCGCTCCCAGCTCTCTTGCAGGAACATTAAAATCCCTGTTTTTCCGGTCAGCTTCCGCCCGCCTGCCTTGAAAGGCACCGCAGTCTATTAGGTACTTATGCCCGTCGACTTCCAAAATATGTTTTGAACCCGTTACTTCTTCCGCCGCTCCAAGCGAATAAATTGCAATAGCCATGATACAAGCATACACCATAACCGCCTAAAAATCAATATGGCGTTTGGTTTAAAGTCTTGTATCAGGCTATGCACTATGGCAGACTTACCCTATACAGTAAATCCGTCTATATTTTCCAATTTATAATTCCAATTATATTCCGTATCGGCAGTTGATTTTTTTTTTATAATGCTTCATAATATGCGGCTATGAAACGAAAGCTGGTAACCTCGGCCCTGCCGTATGTAAATAATTTTCCACATTTGGGAAACCTTATTCAGGTGCTCTCCGCCGATGTCTTTGCGCGCTTTTGCCGCTTAAAGGGCTATGAAACTCTTTATATCTGCGGTACCGATGAGTACGGAACCGCAACCGAAACCAAGGCTTTTGAAGAACACAAAACGCCGAAAGAACTGTGCGATTTTTATCACAATATTCATGCCGACATTTATAACTGGTTTAATATCGCCTTCGATTATTTCGGCAGAACCTCTGCACCTCAGCAAACGGAGATTACCCAATCCATTTTTGAAGATCTGGAAAAAAACGGCTGCATAACCGAGCACACCATCGAACAGCTGTATTGCCCGTCGTGCGAACGGTTTTTGGCCGACCGCTATGTGCTGGGCTCCTGCCCGTCCTGTAATTATGAGGATGCGCGGGGCGATCAGTGCGAACACTGCGGCAAGCTTTTGGACCCGACGGATTTACAGTCACCGCGCTGTTCGGTCTGCGGCACGGCACCCGAATTACGCTCTACCTCTCACTTGTACATTAACCTGCCCAAGATTGTCCCCGAATACGAAAAATGGATGGTCAAGGCGGCAGAAGAAGGCCGCTGGTCCAACAACGCTTTACAGATGACGCGGGGGTGGCTGAAAGAGGGTTTACAGGAACGAGCAATAACGCGCGATTTAAAATGGGGAATCCCTGTTCCAAAAAAAGGCTTTGAAAAAAAGGTTTTTTATGTCTGGTTCGACGCCCCTATCGGTTATATTTCCATCACAAAAACGCTGTCCGAAGCAGCCGGTTTCGATTGGAAACGCTGGTGGCTGGATCAAACGGATGTGGAACTTTTTCAATTTATAGGAAAAGACAATATTCCGTTTCATACGGTTATTTTTCCCTGCTCGCTTATCGGTTCGGGAAAAAACTGGACAAAGCTGTTCCACATGTCGGGTACGGAATATTTGAATTACGAAGGCGGCAAATTTTCCAAATCGAAGGGAATCGGTGTTTTCGGCAATGACGCAAAAGAATCGGGACTGCCCGCCGATATGTGGCGCTTTTATATTTTTTACAACCGCCCCGAAAAAAACGATACTCAGTTTACATGGAAGGACTTTCAGGAACGGGTAAACAGCGAGCTTATCGGAAATTTGTGCAATCTCGTAAACAGGACCGCGACCTTCATTGCACGGTATTATGACGGAAAAATCCCCGCCCCTGCTTCAAACAGGGAAGACATAAAACGCATAATCGAAAACCTGCGCAGCGCGGCACAAAAAACATTCAACAAGATCGGCGAGCTTTCCGATTGGGCCGATTTGCGCGATTCGTTTCACGAAGTATTTGCCCTTTCGTCCGTTGCAAACAAGGCCTTTCAAGACGGCGAACCGTGGAAGACGCGGGAAAGCGATCCTGAGCTGGCAGGGGCACTGCTTTCGGAACTGTGTTATCTTATAAAAGATATTTTGATTTTGATTCACCCGTTTATGCCGCAGTATTCGAGCCGGGCTGCAGAATTTTTCGGCATAAAAATTTGGTCGGGAACCGTCTTTGACGAAAACAATCCCGATTTTAAAAAGCCGGCCGGAGAGTTTTTGTCGTGGAAGAACTTGGGCGAAAGAACGGGCCTTAAAACCGTAACCAATCCCGTAATCATTTTTAAAACGCTCGATGATAAAACGATCGGCGCTTACAGGGAGCGGTATTCGGGAAACCAAAAAGAAAGAAAAGGCGGGGACTCGTCAAAAAAAACAGCCGAAAAAAAAGGCGGTAGCGAAGACTGCGCCGTTAAGGAAAAAAAGACACCATCCGAAATTTTTTCCGAAAAGATAGCCTTAAAAACAGCCAAGATCATCAGTATCGAAAAGCACCCCGACGCCGACAAACTGTATATAGAAAAACTTGATGACGGTTCCGGCATCGAGCGGACGATTTTATCGGGGCTCGTACCCTTTTTAAAAGAAGAAGAACTTTTAGGAAAAACCGTCATCATCGCCGATAATTTAAAACCCCGCAAAATGCGCGGCATAGAATCGCGCGGAATGCTTTTGGCGGCAAGCCGCTTCGACGCCGACGGAAAGGAATACGTCGAGGTCTTGGAAGCGCCGTGGGCACCGCCGGGAACGCCGGTTTTGCTTGAAGGGGATGTAAGCCCCTACACGCCCGAAGCCGCACAAACGTTTTATGCGCAAAAACCCGCGTCCATCGATGCCGACACCTTTTTTTCCGCCCCGATTGCGATCAAAAATTATTTTCCGCAAATCGACGGAAAAAAACTTTTGGCAGCGGGCAAGGAGCTTAAACTCGAAAAAACCGAAAGCGGTGAGGCGGGCTAGGCGCTTCTTTGCAGAATTTTTCAGACTCAGGTAAATCGGCTTTTTTATAGGCTTTAACAAAAATACATTATACATAAACGGATATGGTATAAAGCGACATCGAAGGGGGAACACAATGGGTTGCGGAAGAGTGATTTTATGTATTATCTTTCCACCTTTAGCGGTGCTGGATAAGGGTTGCGGTTCTATCCTATTGGTTACGCTGTTAACCTGTGCAGGCTGGGTACCCGGCGCAATTGCAGCATTGATATTAAACAATGCAAATGCAAAATAAAACTTAGCCCTCTGTTCGGAATTTTATAACCGCAGCGGTTTTGCAAACATTATTTGTGCGTTGAAACTTTTTTTACTGCGTTTTATAGGATATGGGAATACTGCTTGAGTAAAGAATAAGCGATGAGGCTGTTAGAAGAAGACCGCAACAGAAATCCGTGCCCGCGGCGGGAACACTACGTCATTACGGCAAGATGCGCCTGCACGATTGCGGCTCATTGCGCAAGAATGAATCCTGATAAAAAGAAGAGCGTATGCTGAGCCTTACAAAAATATCGGTTAACCGCCAAAGAACGATTAACCGATACCAAAAACAATTTTATGTTTATTTGTACAAAGCGTTTTAATTGGAAGGAGCTCTTTTAGGTGTACCGTCCGGTTTATAAAAAAGACCTCTTAAAATTAGGGCAAGAGCGCCGTCGCCCGTTACATTGCAGGCGGTGCCGAAACTATCCTGCAAGGCAAAGATGGCGATCAAAAGGCCGGTACCCGTCGAATCGAAATTAAGAACACTTAAAACAAGGCCCAAAGACGCCAAAACCGTTCCGCCCGGAACCCCCGGCGCGCCGACAGCGAATATTCCGAACAAGAATGAAAACAAAAGCATTGTTCCAATCGAGGGGATCGTGCCGTACAGCATCTGCGAAATAATCATACAGAAAAAGGTTTCGGTTAAAACCGAGCCGCACAAATGGGTCGTCGCGCCGAGCGGAATTGCAAAATCGACTATTTCCGAAGGCAGGGCGTCGGATTTATGCGCACAGTTTAAGGCGACCGGCAGCGTCGCTGCGCTCGACATCGTTCCGACCGCCGTTGTATATGCAGCTCCGTAATGCTTTATGACGCTCAGCGGGTTCTTCTTCGATACTGCCCCGCCGATTAGATACAAAACCGTAAGCCAGATAAAATGCCCGACCAAGACTATGACGATGACCTTTAAAAAAACGGGCAACTGTTTAGTCAAGCTGCCGCTGTAGGCTAATTCGGAAAAAGTTGCCGCGATAAACAACGGCAAGAGCGGAACAACAATCCTGTTCACTATTTCCAAAACCATCTTTTGGAATTCTATCAAAACCTTTTCGACGGTTTCGGCCTTGGTCCATAAAACCGAAATACCCGTAAAAATCGCCATAATCAAGGCGGTCATAACCGGCATAAGCGGCTGAATATCCAAACGGAAAGCCGTGGACGGAATTTCGGTTAACTCGGATACGATGTTCGGAACATGCAAAAAGGGAATAAGGGCGTACCCTGCCAAGGCGGAAAAAATGGACGCGCCTACTGCAGAAAGATACGAGAGTCCTAAAAACGAGCCGAGCATTTTGCCCGCATTGTTTTTAAGCCCGCAGATTGCAGGGGCAATAAACCCAAAAATAACGAGGGGGACGGTGAAAAAAATAATCGAACCCAAAATGGCTTTGATCGTGTGCAGCACCGCCATAACCTGCTCCGGTACAAACAGCCCCAGCAGAATACCTGCAACAATTCCGATACCCAGTTTAGGCAATAAGCCTATGCGTTTTTTACTCATACAAATTCTCCCTTAAAATTGAACAGCTGAACAAAATATCAATTTTGGAAGCTGTTCAATTCGCCGTTTCGCAGTGAAACGAGAAACGGTATATAATCATGCAATGTTTCGGCAACCAAATATCCAAACCGAAACTCGCAGCGTTTTTAGACAATGCCAACTGCACTGTCTAAAAGAAGCCTCCTATAAAAATGAGCCGGCTTCATTCTAACAGTTTTCTGCCAGTATGTGAAGGACTCATAAAGCCTGTGTAAAGTTACCTCCTGCGGTAAAACTGTCCCTTATGTAAAAGCCTTAATCCCACGAAACATTCAGTTTAAGGCGCTTTTCATGATGCGCACCCTGCGCTTTAATTTTTGCAGGATTAAGCGTTTGAATATTTTTTTCAATTTCGGCAAGGGTCGTAATATCTTTTTCTTTTGAAGCCGGAATTACAACATTTTGGCTGGGAATTATTATTCCCAAGCCGGTTATAATAACAACATCATTCGGGTTTACTAACGTAGTTTTTTCGTCAGTATTGGCATACGACCATACCCCGCTTGCGCCTATCAGTATGCCGTCGGCGGTTATCGTACCGGATGTTCCCCGCACGGAGGCTGTTGCTACAGGCGTTTTTACCTTAAACTCAACCTTTTTTGACGGGGCAGGCGGCTTTACATCAGCCTTAACCGCACCAAGGTCAAGAGACACGTTTGAAGAAAGGGTTTCGCCGTTTTCAATTATTTCTTCAATTTTAAGGCGAGTTAACGGCTGAACGGCAATTGCGGAACCGCCGATTTTAATGGTAAGCTCCGATTTAAACCCTGTCATTACGGTACTGCCCCGCGGGATAACAGCGCCCGGCACTGCTTTCGTCCAGCTGCCGTTTGTACCTATTTCCGCTTTGCCTTTTACTGCCGTAATAACGGCATCTGCAGCTGAAAGAAAAACGGCACCACAAATAAACATCAGTATTGTAAAAATAATCCGTTTCATCATTACCTCCAAGTAAGTTTTTTTAATATATTCTTTAAATAACATTAAAATGAAATTATTCCTTTTAACCCCACTGCAAACTTTGTATTTTGTTCTTCTTGATGAAGAAGACCGATATCTAAACCAAAAAGGACATCGTCCAACAGGACATAGTTCAATGAAGTATTTATTTCTACCCCGTTATAAAGCGATCTGTCTTTAACTTTTGTACCTTTAAAAAGCAGATTTAATTCCCCGCCTATCGATATGTCTTCAATCGGTTTTATGGAAGCGTAAGCACCCATTTTCCAAAGGTTGGTATGTTCTATAAGCAAAAGCCGCGATGCGCTTGTTTCGCTAAATGTTTCAAACGGATATTTTCCGCCGGAAAACCACTGCGTGTTTATGCCGGCCTTTGCGCCGTATTTCAAAAAATAATAGCCTAAATCCGCATTTACAAACAACCCTAATGTATTATTTCCTGCACCGGAAGAAAGCAGGCCCGTCGCCTGAAGAATAAAAAACAAGTTCGGGATAATAGCTCCGTTTGCGGAAACCGTCAGATACGTTTTTGTGCGGCCTTTCGCCTTTGTTTCGGTAAAGTTAAGTACTTCCGTATCCAGCGAATAACGGTATTTTCCGATAGGAAGGTGAAGTAAAAGCGAAGACTGAACATAAGACGGAGAAAGATAATACAGCTTTGTGTTTTTATTGCCTTGCAGCGAGTCTTTCACCGTTACCGGTGTTGTATATGCATTTAGCAGCCCCGTATAGCCGGCATTTAAAAACAGCGAAACATTTACATGCTTATACGCAAAATAAAGGCCGTCAATATTTTGGTCAAAGATAATTCTGGTAGAATCGGTAAAGCCGTATCGTCCAAAGTCAAATAAAAGGCTTGAATTCTTTGTAGGCAAAAAGGAAAACGAAAATTTCAACAAATCCAAATCCAACGCATTTACCGCCGCAAACCGTTTTTTTTGCGGTGCCAAAACCTGCGAAAAGGTAAAGAAATAAGAGCTTTGAATACTGAAATTATAATTACCGTCTTTGTCCATATTTTGTTTTGCCCAAAGCGAAACCCTCTCCCTATTTTTAAATGAGGTAAAAACCGTGTCTTGAGGCTTGTTCACAGCCGAAGAAGAAAAATCAAAGCCTATATCCGTTTGAATAAGTCCGCCGCCTTCAAACGCAAAACAAAGGAATGCCGCAATAATAAACCATATTGACGATAGTGTCTTTTTCATTTGAAATTTACTCCTGTGCTGATTTTTCATCGGCGGCCCGTTCAATCATATCTTGTCCGTTATTTTGGAACCGTTCAATTAAAATATTTATAATTTTTAAAGCTTCTTGAGGCGATATAGAAGAGGACGGCGCCGCTTTTCTGGAAATTATGCCCATTATTTTAAACTGCCTAAAAGCATAATGCGGATTTTTTGCAGCCCGATACCATAAGCCGCCCTTTATTTTTAAGCCTTGAAGTGCAAGATTTGCAAATTCGTCAAGACGGATTTCTTCTTCAGGGGTCGCCTTTTTAAACATTTTAAGATTGGAAAAAACCGCAAAGGCTTCGTTTATACTGCCGGTATCCGCAACGGAACCTGCGGCTGTGCCCAACAAATAGCAGGCCTGTCCCTTTAAAAGGGTTTTTGAAGCCGTAATTTCTTCAATTCTACCGGCTGACTGCGCCTTGGCAGACAAGAAGACGGCGAATATAAAAACAAAAGATAGGCTAATTCGTTTTACCATAAAAACCTCCTTGTGTTTTTATTATACAATGGAAATTTAAAAACTGCAACACTTTTCTTTTAAAAATGTGAACTTTACCGTGCCTGTAACGATATCCCCCTTTGTGCTTTCACTTAGGCTTTAGCCGTCTCTTTCCATAGACAAAAACCGCAATATCGATTATTCTTTAAAAAGAGGAGCGGAACTTATGGAATTAAATAAATATATTGATCACACTCTGCTTAAACCTGCAGCTTTGGAAAAGGATATTATTAAGCTTTGCGGCGAAGCCAAAGAACATCATTTTGCGTCCGTGTGCGTTAACCCGTGCAATGTAAAAACGGTAAAAAAAGAATTGGCCAAAAGTGATGTAAAAGTATGCAGCGTTATCGCCTTTCCTTTCGGAACTCAAGCGACGGAAATTAAGGTAAAGGAAGCGGAACAAGCTATTGCAGACGGCGCACAGGAAATCGACATGGTGATAAATGTCGGAAAACTTTTAGACGGCGATTTACAATTTACGGAAGATGAAATTACGCGCATTACAAAGGCGTGTCATGCAAGGGGGGCGCTTATCAAGGTGATTGTGGAAACCTGCTATCTGGAAGAAAAAAACATCGCGGATATTTGCAGCATTATCGAAAAGGCCGGCGCGGATTTTATAAAAACCTCTACAGGATACGGCACCCGCGGAGCCTCTGTTGAAGATATAAAGCTGTTTAAAAAATACCTAAAAAAAGATACGAAGATAAAAGCTTCAGGCGGAATTAGAACCCGCGCCGACGCCGATACGTATATCGGCTTAGGCTGTACGCGCATAGGAACAAGCGGCGGTATCGCTATTGTTTCGGGGAAATAACCGAAGCCGCACAAGATAGCGGCCTTATTTAATTTCTAAGTTTTTGTGCCCATCGTTCGGTTTAATGCAAAACCTCTACAGCGCCGCCTTATAAATTGCAAGCACGTCCTTAGGATATAATTCCTTAAAGCCCGCAATTTTACCGCCCTTGTGAGCACAGGCAGCCTTTGCCATCTGCTCAAGGTGCTCGGTACCTATACCGGCCTCTTTTAAGGTAAGCGGTATCCCAAGCGACTTAAAAAATTCCGACGTCTTTTTAATCGCCGCTTGTGCCGTTTTATACTTATCCGTATCTTCAGGCAGATTCCACACATTAACGCCGTATTCGGCAATCTTGTGTACGGTCGTATCATCCAAAACGTATTTAAGCCAATGAGGGGTTAAAATTGCAAGCCCAACACCGTGAGTAATATCGTAAAAAGCGCTTAGTTCATGCTCCATCGGGTGTACCGACCACGCCGTTTTTTTGCCGCAAGAAAGAAGCCCGTTAATAGCCCAGCTTCCCGCCCACATAAGGTTTGCGCGGGCTTGATAATCATCTGGCTGCTCCATAGCAATGGGGCCGTACTTAATGCATGTTTTCAAAATACCTTCCGCAAACCGATCCTGCAAAAAAGCCTCGTCATTCAAGGTAAAATAACTTTCAAATGTATGGCTCATAATATCGGCTGTACCAGCCGCCGTTTGGTTTTTAGGCACCGAAAAGGTATAAGAAGGATCCAAAACCGAAAACTTAGGAAGAAGAATCGGGTGACCGAAGCCCAGCTTTTCCTTTGTCTTTAAATTGGAAATAACGGCGCCGCAGTTCATTTCCGAACCGGTAGCCGAAAGCGTTAGCACCGTTCCGATGGGAAGTGAGGTTTTGATGGGCACTTTTCCGGTAATAAGATCCCAGGCATTGCCGTTATAACCGGCACCGGCCGAAACCGCCTTAGAACAATCTATCGAACTTCCGCCGCCTACGGGCAAAATAAAATCGAGCTTATGTTCCCGTACCAGCCGTATGCCTTCTTCCACTTCTTCAATTCGCGGATTAGGCGAAATACCGGAAAGCTCCCGGTAAAAAAGCCCCTTCGCATTAAGCTGCCTTATAACAGTATCGTAAAGGCCGCTCTTTTTTATGCTGCCGCCGCCATAGCACAAAAGAACCCGTGTTCCATATTTGACGATTTCTTCCGCCAAGCCCGCAACGGCATTTTTACCGAATAAAATCTTTGTCGGCACTTCAAAACAAAAATTATACATACGAAAAACACTCCTTAAAATTGAACAACTGAACAAAATATCAATTTTGAAAGCTGTTCAATTCGCCGTTTCGCAGTGAAACGAGAAACGGTATATAATCAGTGATGTTTACCGAATGGCAAACTCATCGGTTAACGAGGCAACCTTATTTGGTTGCCGAAGTTATACCCTCCTTAAAGCCATGCGCTTTTGCACACAGGTGCGGCAAGTATAGCCTATTTTATGCGTAATGGGAACCTCTAAAACCTGCAAGCCCATCGGCTTGTTCTATAAGGAAATTCATTAACTTGTCTGTTTTGCAAACTTGCCCGTGTTTTTAAGTTGAGCTATTTTAGCGGCTTAAAATAAGCTTTCAAAATAATTTATACGCATTGCCGCACGGACTGCGTAAAGGGTTTCCCGGGCTTTTTCGCGGGCTTTTTTTGTCCCTTCAATTAAAATGTCATATACGGCAGGCAAGTTTTTTTCAAGCGCTTCCCGGCGGGCACGGATGGGCGCCAGTTCTTCCTGTAAAACGGCATTTAAAAACTTCTTCACTTTAACATCGCCTAAGCCGCCTTTTTTATAATGGGCTTTAACCTCATCAAGGTTCGCATATTCATTCCAAAATGCGGCAAAGTGTTCATCGCGAGCAAAGGCGTCAAGATAGGTAAAGACGGGGTTTCCTTCAACCTTGCCGGGGTCTTCTACACGCAGATGATCGGGGTCGGTAAACATTCCCATTATCTTCTTTTTTATTTCGTCAGGGCTGTCGGAGAGATAAATGCAGTTGCCCAGCGATTTACTCATTTTCGCTTTGCCGTCCGTGCCGGGAAGTCTGCCGCAGATTTTGTTGTCGGGTAAAAGCGCTTTCGGCTCAATTAGGGTTTCGCCGTAAAGTGAATTAAAACTGCGCACAATTTCACGGGTCTGCTCTATCATCGGAAGCTGGTCTTCGCCTACAGGAATAAGGGTTGCTTTAAAGGCCGTAATGTCGGCTGCCTGACTTATGGGGTAGGTTAAAAACCCGACAGGCAGGCTCGTTTGAAAACCGCGCATTTGTATTTCACTTTTGACCGTCGGATTGCGCTCCAGCCGTGCTAGCGTTACCAAATTCATATAATAAAAGGTGAGCTCGCAAAGTTCCGGAATATGGGTTTGCACAAGTATGGTCGATTTTGCAGGATCGATGCCGCAGGCAAGGTAATCGAGTGCGACTTCAATTAGGTTTTGTCTTATTTTTTCAAGGTCGTCCGCGTTGTCGGTCATAGCCTGAGCGTCCGCAATCATTATGTAAAGTTCATCGTATTTCCTTGAGTTTTGCAGGGAAACTCTGTTTTTAAGCGAGCCTGCATAGTGCCCGATATGCAATTTTCCCGTAGGCCTATCCGCAGTCAGAATTATGTTTTTCATATAAAATCCTTTTATTCGGTGCCGTCGTTTAGAATGCTTTGAATATGCTGCCGGGGAAATGCCGGTTACATATCCTGCAATGAAAGACCGATTACCCGCTTATTATAATCATATTTGAAAAATGTTTTAAGCGGGTGAATTTCTTTTCTGTTTCGTATACGTTACCAAGCTTACCGGCTGTCAGCCGCATCTTCTCACGTCAATTATTTTGCCGATTGTTCTTTATACCGCACCCTTGCTAACCCACCGCAACTATGATATAATTTGCGCATAAAAGGATATTTTAGTGATACGAGCCTTGTGTATAGTTTGAATAAAGACTATGCCGAAGTTAATGAGCAAAACCAAAATGAAAAACGCTAACGGTAAAAACGAAAAAAAAACAGCCTTTATAAGAAAAATTATTATCATCGCAGCACTTATAACCGCAGCATGTTTCATTTTATATTTCTTTTCATCATTTTTCTTCTGTAAAAATAACACTTCCAAGATTGAACAAAACGGATTACGGTACGGGAAAAGCGCATTTTATCAATACAAAGGAAAAATCTATGTTTTAATTTACGGTGAAGGAATGGTAAACGTGAAAAATGCTGATGTCCCGACTTTTAAAGCTTTAGATCCGAATGATTTTTATGCCGGTGAAAATATCGGCTTGGATAAAAATTATGTTTACTTCGGAAACACCGTAATTTCGGATTTAAAACCAGATACATTATATGCAGTCGGAAACGGCTATTTCAGCGACGGGGTAAATAATTATTTTTGCTCGGCATTTTCGGAATTAAACGGCAAGAAATACAGTTATCCTTATAAAAAGCTGGACACAAACAAGACGTTAAACGCAATGAAGGATTTACCTCATTTCGCAACGGACGGAGAAAAAATCTTTTATAGAGGCGAACATGTAACTGGTGCGAAGCTTGGTACATTTAAAGCGATTGAAGGAGAGACATGCCCGGTCTATTTTACCGACGGTAATAATGTGTATTATAAATCAACTCTTTTGCCGATTACCCACAACGACAGTTTAAAAACAATTGACGATAAATATCAAAATATATCGTATCTTTATGATGAAAAAAACGGCAGTGTTTTTGCAGGAGATTATTTTTTAGATACAGCTCACGCGCCTTATAAGATTATCGGTGCGGGAGGAGAACATAACTACACCGTATTGCTTATAAGCGAAGACGGTGTTTATTTTTATAATTCAAAAAAAAGAGAGCAAGAAAAAATAGGAGATGCTATTTTTAAAGGAAGAATTGAAGCAATGACACCTGCCGTTTTTTCCGATGAGGAGAGCATCTATTATTTACATGCGTATGAAGTAAGAACCCGCAAAATTCGCAGAGGAGCGCCGGAGCTCCTATCGTTAAACACTGGCGTTTATTATTTTGATAAAAAAGAAGGCTGGGAAAAAGTAACGGATATTAGAGACGGAAGAGCGGGTGCTGTTTGGCAAAAAGAAAACACCTATTATTATTTTGATAATGAAGGAATGTCTCAATTGATAAATTATCCTATATATAAAATCTCAGATAAAGAAACACTTGATTATTTATCGGCTTCTTCAAAATTATATCAAATAAATATAGAAGACAAAATAAGAGGTTTTATTAGAAATAAAAAACTACTGCCGGTTATCGGGAAAGAAAAGATGATGGCCGTTATAAAATATAAAGGCAATTTTGATAAGATGAGCATAGCAAAAATAATTATCGTTTTATGCGGAGCGGTACTCGGAATTTATTTACGGTATTCTAAAAAGAAAAAGCTGCATTAATCAACCAGCCGAGAATTTATAATGGGCTGCGTATTATGAAAGACACTTTCACTGCCCGCGCTCAATCGGCTTTTATTTCCGTTCTGTTCCGTTTTCAGGATTTTTCCAATACCAGAACCGTTTGTGCTTGTTAAAAAATGCGGCGGCGTTGAGCGTAATTCGTATTAAAAGATAGGCGCTTTGACAAAGCTGAATTATAAAAGTGTATGCAGGCAGGATAAAAAACAAGACGCAGGCCGCCGGAACGATAAAATCGGGCAGACCTTCTTTTTTTCCTTCATTGGTGGCCGCCAATAACGATTCTAGAAAAAGGACGTTATAAAAGGTTACGATTACGGTATGCAAAAATATTGAAGTATGAATATGCCATACCAAAACCGCCCCTATTCCTGAGGAAAAAACAATATGCAAAATAAGGCGGAGGCTGTATCTTCCCGCTCTTATAATTGAAGCAATGCCCGTAACAAAGGCTGCTCCGAAAGCGGTAAATATAATAAGTTGGGTAATACTAAAACCAAATACCAGCGGGCGGGCATCTGCTGCTCTTACAGTAGGAAAGGAATACAGGGCGGCCATTATTGCGATAGCCATAGTGCCCTCGCTCGTGCTGATTTTTGAAAAACGCATAACTCCGTTTTTCAGTCTTTCCCAAAAGGTGCCGATTTGTCCGATATACAAAAACTGATATGCACAAAAGAGCAAAACCGTATTTGTAGTTCTAAAAGTCAGCATTAATATTCCCGTTAAAAGACCGGTAACAAAGCTGTCTAAAAAATGGTCGAGATATTCGCCCAAGGCAGAGCCCGTACCAGTACGCCGTGCCTGTATACCGTCGGAACAATCTCCTACAATATACGCAAAGCACAAAAGCGGAATAAGCCACAGGCAAATTCTCGTATCGTGTACATAGTTTATATATGCTATCAAAAACGAAATCAGAACAAGGCTGTTTGAACATATCGTTATAATATTTGCCGGAATACTTTTGGGTAAAACGTTAATCAGCGGATATACAAAAAATTTATATATCGGCGGCGTAAGCAGAGAGTTGTCTTCCGCACTATAGGAGTATTTTTCCATAACTAAAAAATTTTATTGCGGCCTTTTGTAGTTTTTTATTTCCGTTTTGATCTTTGTAATCAGTTCGGTACGGGGAATGCGTACTTGTTCCATAGAATCTCTAAAACGTAAGGTTACGGTGTTATCTTCTTTGGAATCGTAGTCGACGGTAACGCAAAAAGGCGTTCCCGCTTCGTCTTGGCGGCGGTAGCGCTTTCCGATAGCTCCGGCCTGGTCATAGTCGGTTTTAAATTCTTCCCTGAGTTCGTTTCGGATTTCCACTGCCAGTTCGGCAAGCCCATCTTTTTTCATTAAGGGAAGAACTGCAACGGTAACCGGCGCAATATTCGGATGGAAGCGCAAAACCGTTCGCCAATCGTCATCATTACCCTTATCCGCAACCTTTTCTTCGTCGTAGGCATCGCAGATAAACATAAGCACGTTGCGCGTTAATCCTGCCGACGTTTCTATGATGTACGGGATATATTTTTCGTTTCCGTTGTCCTGATCGATGTACTGCATATCCTTGCCCGAATATTCGGTATGGCGCGAAAGGTCGAAATTCGTGCGGTTATGGATTCCTTCAAGTTCTTTAAAGCCCATAGGGAATTCATATTCGATATCGTAGGCGTCCTTTGCATAGTGAGCAAGTTCATCCTTTCCATGTTGGTGCCATTGCAGCTTATTTGTGCGGACGCCGTATTTTTCGTAAAAAGCCCAACGCTGTTTTTTCCAATAATCGAACCATTCGTCGTCGCTTCCGGGTTTTACGAAAAACTGCATTTCCATCTGCTCGAATTCGCAGGTTCTGAAAATAAAGTTTTTGGTTACAATCTCGTTTCTGAACGCCTTTCCGATTTGCGCAATACCGAAGGGGATTTTCATTCTATTGGATTGAATGATGTTTTTATAATTGACATAAATTCCTTGGGCCGTTTCGGGGCGAAGATAGATTAAGCTCGAATTGTCATCGGTGGGGCCGATATGGGTTTTAAACATAAGATTGAATTTGCGTGTGTCGGTAAGCTCGCCGCCGCAGTCGGGGCAAACTTTTTTTTCGAGGTTTTCCGGTTCCAAATGGTCGGCCCTAAACCGTGATTTACATTTTTTGCAGTCAACAAGCGGATCGGTAAAGTTTTCGACATGGCCTGAGGCCTCCCATGTTCTTGGGTGCATCAAAATTGCGGCGTCAAGTCCGACGATATTATCGTGCAGCTGGGTCATTTCCTTCCACCATGCACGGGAAACGTTGTTTTTAAGCTCTATACCCAAGGGGCCGTAATCCCATGCGCCGTTTTGTCCGCCGTAAATTTCGGACGACTGAAAAACGAACCCGCGCCTTTTACAAAGGCTCACTATTTTTTCCATTGAAATTGTATGATCTTCCATGGGAATACCCTCTTCGCAATTAATTTTCAAAATTATAGTCTTTTTTTTAGCTTTATACAAGAGGCTATCCCTGTACTTACACCATATCTAGCAGTTTTATGCCGAGCTGTTAAAAGGGGTACTCCCCGTTAAATTTCTGGCCTATACAGAAGTTTAACTTTTACCTTGCAGTAAAACTCATGTGGACTTGCAGCAAGCCGCGAATTGGGGTAAACTTGACGCTGTGAAGGAGTGCCGATTATGGAAAACGATATAAAGGCGAATTTGGAGCTTGTCCGTTCCAGAATGGAGAAGGCGTGTAAGGCCTGCGGCCGCAAACCCGAAGAGGTCAGACTTTTGATGGCGACAAAAACGGTGGAACCTGACCGTATCTTGCAGGCAATGCACTGCGGCGAGCTTTTAATCGGGGAAAACAAGGTGCAGGAACTTACAGCCAAATACGAGGCCTTGGCCGGTGTCAAACACGAAACCCATTTTATCGGCCATCTTCAAACAAATAAAATCAAAGAAGTTGTAAAGTATGCGGACTGTATCGAATCGGTGGATAGGCTCGATCTTGCCGAAAAACTGAGCAGGCGGCTGCAAACCGAAAATAAAACAATCGACATTTTAATTCAGGTAAACACATCTGCAGAAGAAAGTAAGTTCGGCTGTAAACCCGAAGAGGCTGCGGCATTAACCGAAAAAATCGCCCGCCTGCCCGCGCTTAGCATAAAAGGCCTTATGACAATCGGTATTTTTTCCGATGATATGGATAAGGTACGCCTGTGTTTTAAACTTTTACAAAAAATACGGCAGGAAATTAAGGCGAAAAATCTGCCGTGCGTTTCTATGGACGTGATGTCGATGGGAATGACAGGCGATTTGGAAGTTGCAATAGAAGAAGGCTCGACCCTTGTGCGGGTCGGAACTGCAATATTCGGCAAGCGGAATTATCCCGATTCCTATTATTGGAACGAGAATAGCCCGTCCGCATAAAGCGCTTTTTGTGTCCGCAAAGCCGTATCGGGCGCCGCAGGGTGCCATCTAACAGTTTTTTTAAAAACGAGGGCGGCGTGTTTAAAAAAAAGCCCGAATATCGATGAGAGGGAGTTAAGGTTTTGAAAAAAATACAGCGGTATTCCGTTTTTTTCTGTACGGTTTTTGTCTTTTTTACGGCGTTTTCGGCTGCGGCACAGGAAAACGGTACGGTATTGAAGGTCAACCCTGATATAAAAAGCATAGAAATAAGCGTTTCCGATGTGGATATTTTTATTTCGCCCTCACCTTCGGCGGATACGGTTATCAGTTATAAGCTCGAGCTTTTGGAAAACACCGCGCTTTCGGTTACGCGGAACGGTAAATATCTTAAGTTTACGGAGCTTTTGCCGGCACGCGGCAGTCTTTATATCTATGTTCCAAAATCGCTTTTGCTGGAAAGCTGCCGTATTCAGGCCGTAAACGCTAAAATCGAAGTTACAGGTATCAAATCCGTGTATTTTGCAGTTTCGGCAATCAAAAGTTCCGTAAAAGTTGACGGTACGCGGTTTAAAAACGTGCTTGCCGCCGTTGCAGACGGAGAGGGTTTAACCTTTAAAAGCGGCATTGTTTCGGTTGCGGATTTTGCCGTAAGCAAGACCGCAGCGGTTATAGACATAGCTGAGGAAGAAGCCGTCTGCAATCTTTTTGTTTCAGGCGATTCGGAGACTGGCATTACCTTTAAGGGCGAAGCGCTCGGAAAAAGGCTGCTTTCCGTTTCTCCGCCCAAACCGAAAAAGTTTATAGCCGTCAATTCCGCGTTTTCGACCGTCGCCTTGAATTTTATCGCGCCCTTAAAGGATCCTGAAGAGAAATTCGATGTGTATGGAATAAGCGAATTCGGCCCTAAACGCCCGCCCCAAACCGATGGTCCTTCCCGTTTTCTGCCCCGGCCTGCCGCCGAATAGGGTGCACAATAAATGGCTCTTCTGTACGGAAAGCGATTTTATCCGGCTGACGCAGCCTTGACAGCCCGGCGGCTCGGGTCCGCGCAGCATTGCAGGAAATTTTAAAAATAGACAATTCTGAATTCGCAGGTTTTCACAAATCCTATTTTTTCGTAAAGCCGCTGAGCCGCATAGTTGTGCATCTTTACAAAAAGAGCCGTCTTTTGTTTTTCTTCATCGCATATTTCTATGAGCTTACAAACCAACGCCGCCGCGACACTGCAATTCCTGTATTGTGGCAGAGTGTAAACACCGCCTATTTGTTTCCAAAAAAAACCGGACGCATTGATAACGGCCTTTGCAATAAAAGCACCCTCTTTTTTAACGGCAGCCAAAACCCCTTTTTGAATTCTTCTTTTTATAAGACTTAAACAGGTATTGTACGAAGGCTGTTCTCCCTTCGCTAAAACCTCATCCCTCATATAGTTTATTTCCATAGGACAAATTTTTTCTGCTTCACTCGCTTGCGGTTTTACTATTTCGATTTGGAAATTTAAATGATTACAAGCTGCTTCATAAAAGGTATTAGGCTTTAAACTGTACAGCTCCATTAAATTATAATTTTCAGCTCTGACGTTTTTTTTAAAAAGCATTTTATCTACGGCCTCTTCTAAAACAGCCGTATTATTTTTTTCTCCCATAATGCAGGCAATGTTTATGCCGGTTAAAATAAACTCCGATATGTAATTTGCAATATTTTGGGAGATGCCTTTTGGAAAACAGTGCAGTAGAACAAGGCGGGCAGAAATAAGTAATACGCCCAAAAAAGAATTTTCTTCATTTATGGATTCGGTATTTTGAGAAGAAGACAAAAAGATAAAGCATTTTGAAAAAGTAAAATAATCCGTCCCTTTATCAAAAAAATCTTTTTGCCTTCTAAGGCAGTCCGCTAAATTTACGCAGGTTTGCTCATAAGGCAAAATAGCCTTTACAGCTGTGTCTATGTTTTCTTTTGTAAGGGGATAAACAAAAAAGCCGGTCATTATTCTATTCCGCTTATCGGCATTTTGCCGACTGCTTTAAAATCTCCGCAAAGAACGGAAAAGGCCGCCGTAAATGAATAAGGAGAATAACTGTAAACCGCTATTGCCGTTTTTACTTCAGGAACCTTTGTTAAAAGCACGGGCGATAGGGCAGAAATAACGATGTATTTTTTTTTCGGGTATCTTAAGATTATATTTTTAAGGACGCTTAAAGAGTAATTATCCGCCATACAAAAAATAATAGTATCAAAACGCTTTACCTGCGCTGCTGCCGATTTTAGTTCTATTATTTTTGCTTCAGGGAAGCGTTTTAACCCGGCTTTAAAAAAGGTTTTATAATTTGAAGCGAGCAGTATTTTTTCTTTCGGCTGCGGGGCAAACGGAATATCTTTTCCCCGCAAAACCGTTACGGATCTGGCAGCAAGATTTAAGAAAAACTGTCGGCTTTCGTTATCGGAGAGTTTATCATTCACCTCATCGGGGCTAGGAAAAACAGGAACATGATTTTTGCCTTTAAAGTATTTAAGTTTTACAGATAAAATTCTAAAAACGGCCTCTTTTATTCTTTCTTTAAATTGAGGGTCTTCGCGCAGAAGCTGAAGATTATCTTTCCAAAAAGGTTGAGTATAACGCGGCGTTATGGAAGCTTCTATTATGTCGTTCCCCGCTTCAAACGCCATACGCACAGACTCGGCAATTCCGCCCGCATACGTTATCGCTCCATACATCATAATATCGTCCGTTATAACAATGCCATCAAAACCGAACTCTTTTCTCAGAACGTCGTTTAAAATATATTTTGAAAATGTTGCAGGTTCTCCTTTAGTTAGGATTTGCGGAAAGTTTAAATGCCCACTCATAATAAAAGGAACACCTTCTTTGATAAGGTGCTTAAACGGGACAAGCTCCCTCGAGCGGAGCATCTTTTCTGAAATGTTTATTTTAGGAAGACTTCCGTGACTGTCTACGGCAGTATCGCCGTGTCCGGGAAAGTGTTTTGCAGTAGTAAGAACGCCTGCATCGCGGCTGCCTTTAAAAAAAGCAGCTCCTAATATTCCCGCCGCTTCAGGAGAATCGCCGAAGGAACGCGGCCCGATTATTGTTGAACGGTGATCCGTGTACAGGTCTAAGGCGGGAGCAAAATTTAAATTTATCCCCAAGGCGCCAAGTTCCTTTGAAATGTAGTAACCGGAATAATAGGCATCCTGCGGCAGCCCTGAAGCGCCGATGGCAAGGTTCCCCGGCGTTTCGGAAGTAAGTCCTTTTACGTGTCTTACCCATCCGCCTTCTTGATCGGTTGCAACAAACAACGGAATACCGAAACGCCCCTTCGCCGCTTTTTTTTGCAGTGTTAAAACGGCTTCCGCCAATTTACGCGAATCCTTCGTATTCCATCCGAATATTTTTATGCTGCCAAGTCCCGACTCCTCTACCCATTTTATAATAAGGTCTCCGGGTATTTGACCTGTCCACCCGAACATAAAAGCCTGCGCAAGCAATTCTTCATCGGTCATATTTTTGATTATACTTAAAGCCAATTCTTTATCAGGTACTGAATCGTAAAAATGGGGAAGCTTTTGCTGGGGGGAAGAATCTGCATATAGCACAGCAATGATAAAAATAAAAGCGGCGGATAAAAGAAGAAAACGTTTTTTCATACAGGGTTTGAAAATTTAGTCGAGCCAATAAACCTTATCAGGAGCTCTTTCCGTTAAAAAAAAATTTTCATAGCGCTTGGAAGATTCTACTCTTATATCTTCCGGAAAATAAGCCGAATGCAAAAACCAAACAACGTCCAATAAATCGCCGAAAGAATCCGAGCAAGAATAACGGTAATAAAGTTTTATATCCTCACCTTCAAGAAGTTTTCTAATTTCGGGATCTGTTTTTGTATAAGGGTCAATCGCCTCACGGATATTGCTCCTTAAACCTCCGTACCATGCATGAGTTACCGATAAAATATTTAAGCGTTTTCTTTCGTCCATTTTATATAATTCATATACGCCGGAAACGGCCGGCACCGCACCGTTTATCCTATACTTATCGGCTTTCGTAAGCGGCGACCATGTCAAAATGTAATGCGGCACTCCTTTGAAAATTTGTTTTACAATTACGGGTTTCATTTCAAACATAGGCGTATTGTACTATCTTTTCTTATAAATTGCTAGCCGTGTGAAAACAAAACCGCCGGCTGCTGTTCCGGCATATTTTACAAATTATTGTTAAAGAGGGCGGCTAAAATTTCGCTATATTTTTCTTTGCCGATAATATATTTTTTTTCGTAAATGCCGATAGTACCTATTACGTAAAGCTTTTTATCCTCCCTGCCGTTCTTCGTAACATTTTATTATCTTTATTTTATATTGTAGATACACGGCTCTACGTATTTTTCCATCATCGATTTATCGGCCCCGCGTTTTTCAATAAGTTCCGCATAAAATCTACCGCTGTTTTTTACAGTACGCTCCTGAGTTTCGTAGTTGCAGTGCACCAACCCGAAACGGGCAGACTCCCCTTCCCGCCATTCAAAGTTATCTATAAAGCACCAGTGGTAATACCCTTCAAACGGCAGCTTCGACTCCGCAATTTTTTTTATATGTTCGTAGATGTATCGGCTTCTAAAAGCGTCGGTGTTATCACAGGTTCCATTTTCGCTTATAACGATGGGAAGCGGCAGACAAGCATAACAGGTTTTAGCACATTCTATCAACCCCTGCGGATATATTTCCCAGCCTAAATCGTTTTTAGGCTTGTCGGCAAAAGGCTTATACCCAAACCCTTTAACAGCTTGCCTTGAATAATAATTAATTGCTATAAAATCGATGTATTGTTTCTTTTTAATACACAAAATATTTTTAAAAGGAAACATAAATTCACCTTTAAAACAGGCACGCATAATTCCGCCTTGAAAAAGATGCGTAAAAAGTTTTGTACATATTTTGTCGACCATGCTTTTAGGGTTTACAGGACTAAAAACCTGCATGTGGTGTGCAAAGCTGACACGTGCAGCCGTAAGCCCTTTTTCTTTTCGGATTTTATGAATTAACTCGTAGACCGCACAATGGCATGCAATAAAATTATTTATGACCTTAAATGTTTTAAAAATAGACTTTTTTTCAGGCGGCCATAAACCAAGCAGATAGCCTTGCACTGCAAATACATTCGGTTCATTTATCGTGATATAATCACTGCATAAGTCTCCCAATTCCGTTATACAGAATTCGGCAAAACGCAAAAAGATAAGAATGTTTTCTCGTTTTTCAAAACCGCCTAATTTTTCAAACCATAAAGGATGAGAAAAGTGATACAAGGTTAAAAGCGGTTTTATTCCCGCTTCGTTTAAAAGCTTAAGCTCTCTTCGATAATGGTTCACCACTTCGCCGTCAAAGCTGCCTTGTACCGGCTCTATTCTAGCCCATTCCAATGACATTCGGTACGCTTGAATATTAAGCGTTTTTAAAAGAGCAATATCCTCTTCCATTTTTTCATAATGTTTGTTTGCCCGCGCAACATCGGAGCCGTCATTGATTTTATTTTTGCTGCAAAAATCGTTCCAGTTGGAACCGATATTCCCGCCTTCAATTTGAGCCGAAGCCGTGGCAACGCCTAATAGTATTTTATCGTTCAGTTTGAACATTTCCGCCTCCTCGATCTGCGGCCATTCTAACATAAATCGGAAACGCTTGTAATTGGTTATTACCGATATTTATGCCGCAGAAAGTAAAAACTTTTACATCCAGACGATTTTTTTTACTTCTTCCCCTTTCAATTTTGTTGTGTCTATGTTGAACAAAGTTTGAACTCTGGAAACTGTTGCATTCGTGCGTGATAGCGCACATATTCAATAAAGCGATGTTTCGGCAACCAAATATCTAAATCGAAACTCGCCTGTTAACTTCGGCAGTCTTATTTGGCTGCCGAAGTTAAACCTTCGTATGAGGCCGCGGATACGGTTACTCCCGAACAACAGAATTTATCCAAAATTACCGTGCCGCCCAGTAAAGAGGCGCACGAAGCCGATACATTATACACGCCGGTTATATCTTTTACAAACTGAGACTTTGAAAAACGGTTTTCAATCTGCCTTATTTTACTACCCGGAAAAAACGACAGCGGCGCATTTATTTCCTTTGCAAATTCAATTAAACCCTTTTCCTCTTTTTTTATATCGATGGAAGCTACTGCCCGTATTTCCGCAATGTCCTTTCCAATGGAGCTAAGCGCCTTTTTAACTGCCTCCCGCACCAAAGCCTTATCGGCACCCTTTTTTAAGCCTATTCCCACATTAAGCGTCCTGGGCACCAAACGGACAAAAGGCTTGGCCGTCAAAAAAGGCGGAAGCTCTTCAATCTTTTTTTGAGAAACGATTATAACCCCTTCAACGGTTTCGGGTATATGCGGTTTAGGCAGTTTTCGATCTAAGCGGATTAAGGCGGGGTAATGTATAACCAGCGGCAGCTTGTTTTTACAGCTGTAATCCGAATAAAAGCCCACCGTTTTCCCATTCACCATAAGGCTTGTAATTTTTTTTGCATCGTCAATCGAGCTAATAGTATATCCGTTTTTTTGCGCAAAAAGATCTACGGCTTGTATCTTCCGGTTATCGGAAGCCGTGGTAATAACGCACTGCCCGCCGATAAATGCTGCAATGTCCTCGGCCAAACCGTTTGCCCCGCCGATATGTCCCGATAAAAGAGGAATAACGAATTTGCCCATATCATCTATTACGATTACGGCCGGGTCGCAGGTTTTATCCTTGATGTAGTCCTTTATCATACGGACGGCTATACCCGTAGAAGAAATAAAAATAAGAGCATCTTGCGTTTTAAAATCTTCAAAAATGCGGGCGTGTATACCGCCTTTTATGCCGGCGTTGTAAAAATGTACACTCTTATATTTTTTGCACAAAGAGATTTTTTCCCCTAGTTCTTTTCCTTTTTCGGTAAAAGAATAACAGACGACGTGTTTCATTTTTTAGATTTTCTAAATTCATGTGAAAATGCGGGATCATATAATTTTGAACGTGTGTATTCTCCGCTTATAAAATACCCCACCAGAATCTGTGCGGTTTTGCGTATACCGGCCGCCTTTACCTTCTGCGCAATGTCCGACACGGTTCCGGTAATTATCGTTTCGTCATCCCACGACGCCTTATAGATAACGGCCGCAGGAACCTCTTTATCACCGTACCCTTTTGCAAGAATATGCATAACCTTTTCGATTTGCCCAACGGATAAAAAAATTGCCATAGAAGCCCTGTGCTTTGCAAGCGATAAAAGTGTTTCGGTTTGAGGCACAGGCGTGTTTCCTTCGATTCTTGTTAAGATGACGGTTTGGGTTACCTCAGGCAGGGTGAATTCTTTTTTTATAGAAGCTGCGGCGGCGGTAAAAGAGCTTACGCCTGGAACAACCTCATATTCAATTTTTAAGCGATCCAATTCATCCATTTGTTCCCGAATTGCTCCGTAAAGGCTCGGATCCCCCGTGTGCAGTCTTACAATAAGGCGGCTTGGGTTTTCGGCCATTATACCGGTAACCTCTTCCAGCGTCATCTTTGCAGAATTGTATTGCCGGCATTCCGCTTTTGAAAATTCCAGATGAGCTTCGGAAACAAGGGAGCCTGCATAAATGATAATATCGGCTTTTTCGATGAGCACCCTTCCTCTTACTGTAATTAAATCGGGATTCCCCGGCCCCGCTCCTACAAAATAAACCATTTTACCGATTGCGTTTTTTATTCGCCGGTTTTCTTTGAAGAAAACAAATTTTTAAAAAGTGAAGGTTTTGTTTTTTCATTTTTTTCGATTACCTTTTTACCCGAAAATTCGAAAATATGTTTTTCGGAGCCAACTATTAAAAGCACATCGTCCTTTTCAAGCGTATAATCGGGATCATCCATAAAAATGAATTCTTCGTTTACGGTTTTGCGGCGGGCAATAATATTAATACTTAAGTCCTTACGGAGGTTCGCTTCGATCAGCGTTTTGCCTACATATTTTGTATCTATGTTTACCTCCGCTAAGGCCAAGTTTTCCGATATGGGCATAAATTTAAGAAGCAGATCCGCCGCCAAAATTGGCGTTGTCCGTTTTGCCGCCTCCATATCGGGATAAATAATTTGAGTTGCACCTACGGCTGTAAGGAGTTTACCGTGTTCGTCAGAAACGGCTTTTGCGATGATGTTTTTAATGCCGATATTTTTTAAAATTGTTGTACACAGCGTTGAAAGCTCCATTTTGCGGCTAAAATCGACTATAACCGTATCAGTTTTCGAAGATAAAAATTTACGCAGCGAAACCTCGTTTATTTCTTCCATTAAATGTGCAGCGCGGACTTTGTTCTTGTATTTTTCGATGAGGCTTTTATGCTGATCAATGATAATTATTTCCGCACCTATTTTTAAAAGTTCGTCCATCATTCTTATGCCGAATGTTCCTAACCCTATAATTGCAAATTTACCCATTCATTGCCTCCGCCGTTTTTCCGTTCTTTTCGTTTTGCGGCATAAATCATTCTTGCTTTTATTATAAGGCTTTTTGGGGTATTATGCAATCATTAAAAAAAATGCAGACTGAAAGCTCCGCCTGCATTAGCCGCCTTATGTTTGCCGGTTTTAAGAAAAAAAGGATTGACTTTTTTTCCCCGTTTTTATATAATACATACTCATTCACAAAATGGGCCATTAGCTCAGCTGGTAGAGCAACAGACTCTTAATCTGTGGGTCGCAGGTTCGAAGCCTGCATGGCTCAAATTTCCCGTAAAATAAAAAAGCACCGATTACAGAAAGCCTCTTGTAATCAGCGCTTAAAATTCGGCAACCGCAAAAATTATCAAATTTCGAGGCCGCCGAATTGCCGTGTTTTTTTCGCGGCGGTACTGTCAGCTGCCTGTGTACATATAAAGCAGAGCATTAATGACGGATGCCGCAACGGTGCTTCCGCCCTTGGTACCCTGGGTGGAAATTTGCGGAATGTCCGTTAAGCGTAGAGACTTTTTTGATTCCGCTGCGCCGACAAATCCTACAGGTACGCCGACTACAAAAAGCGGTTTTATTTTTCCTTCTTCGTAAAGTTCTAACAGCCTAAAAAGAGCCGTCGGCGCATTCCCAATAACAAAAGCCTCTGCTCCCTTTTGCGCGGCCATATCCACGGCTGCAGAGGAGCGGGTTATTCCATTTTTTTTGGCCGTCTTAAAAACCGCTTCATCGTCGATTAAACACAAAAAGCTGTTTTTCGTTTTAGCTAAAGCGGTCTTATTTATGCCGCTTAGCGCCATTTTCGTGTCGGTAAAAACGGTTATACCGCTTTGCAGTGCCCGCTCCGCCGCGTCTATAAAACCATTTTTAAAAAAAACGATTTTACGGTAAGAGGTGTCCCCTGTCGTATGGATCATCCGTTTCACTATAATTTTTTCTTTTTCGGAAAAAGAAACATCTTTCATTTTTTTTTCGATAATGTCCATACTCTTCGTTTCTATTTCCATCGGTTTTTTTATATACATATTTTGTGCACTCCGGCCAAGTTACCGCCTCCAAAAACTCGGCGTAAAATAAATTATCATCGTATAAAGCTCAAGTCTTCCTGCAAGCATAATAAACGAAAAGAAAACTTTTACGAGCGGGGAAAAAAAGGCGAAGTTTCCCGCAGGACCGACAAGCCCGAAACCAGGGCCGATATTGCCTATCAGTGCAAGCGAGGCCGTAAAACCGCTTAGAAAATCCGCCCCGTCCCCGACGGCAACTAAAGCGGTAATTATCGTAAGAAGAAAATAAGAAAAGATAAAACCGGCAACGCTGTAAACGATGTCCTTCCGTCCGGGCCGTTTATTCAGTCTGATACCGAACACGCCGTGCGGATGCAAAAGAACGTCCGTTTCAATATCCGACTGTTTTTTTAAAATGAGCCAGCGGATAACTTTTATACTTCCGGCCGTCGAACCGGAGCAGCCGCCTATAAACATTAAAAAGAACAAAACGGTCTTTGCAAATTCCGGCCATGCATCATAATTTACCGACGAAAACCCGGTAGTCGTTATTATAGAAGCGACTTGAAAAAAGCTGTGCCGCAGGCCGTTTTTAAATCCGTATAAAGGATAAATCGAAATAAAAACCAAAACGGAAGATATAAAAACTATTTTTAAATAGGCCTTTAATTCGGAATTATCCGTTATTTCTTTTATATGTCCCGTAAAAAGTCTAAAATAAAGACTGAAATTGACTCCAGCCAAAAGCATAAAAACGGTGCATATCGTATCGACGGCAATGGAATTAAAGCCTCCAACGCTTGCGTTTCTTGTCGAAAAGCCGCCTGTTCCGAGTGAAGCGAAGGTGTGGCACATAGCCTCGATAAAAGAAAGGCCTGAAAGCATAAGGAGAATAATCTGCACAACTGTCATTCCCAAATAGATAAACCAAAGCGCCTTGGCCGTATGCGTAATTTTTGCCGTAACCTTACCCTTATCGGGGCCGGTCGTTTCGCTTTTAATAAGCTGAAAACCACCTACGCCCAAAAGCGGAAACAAAGCGACGGTTAAGGCCACAATTCCCATTCCGCCTAGCCAGTGCATTTGCGTCCGCCACACGTGCATGGAAAGCGGGCAGGTTTCAATATCGGTAAGAATGGTGGCGCCGGTCGTCGTAAAACCGGAAACCGATTCAAAGAGGGCATCCGCAAAACATGGTATCGTATTTGAAAGATACAGCGGCAGGGCGCCTAAAATGCCGGCACCAATCCACGCGGCCGCAACGAGGATAATACCGCCGGAAACGGAAAGCCTTAGCTTTTGCCGTCTTTTTATAAAAAACAAAATACCTGCGGCAGTACAAACCGCAATCATCGGTATTACAAACGAAGGAATAACAAAGGCTTCGCCCGCATACAGCGCGGTAGCAGCCGGAACTAAAAAACTTACGGCAATTATCGCAAGAATCATAAAAATAATTCTAAAATACAGGAATATTTTCATACGATAAAATTACCTTCCTCCGAATATTTTGATAATTGCGTCGCTTGAAGCAGATTTTACGATAAGCACTATTTTATCTCCTTCGTGTAATGCGGTTTCGCCGGTTGGAATTATGCAGCCATGTTCGTTTGTAACGAGAAGAATCAAAAAGATGCCATGCTGCGAAATGTCTTTCAGTTTTTTTCCTAAGGCGCTTGCCGTATCCGAAACTTGCAGCTCAATTATTTCAAGCTTGCCGTCGCCCATTGTATGAATACCCATAACGTTTTCGCTTGCTAAACGGCTCATAATGGAATCGACTACAACGGTTTTAAAAGATACGGCAACATCAATACCTATTTTATATGCGACGTTTTCAAGGACGGCGCTTTCTACCAAAGCAATTGTTTTGTATACGCCTAAGTTTTTTAAGTAGGCGCTTACAATCATATTAAATTCATAATTTTGTGTAGCACAGATAACAAGATCAAAACTGTCAAGGCCGATTTCGTCTATAAAAGCTTCATCGGTAACATCGGCGCGGTAAACGGACGCCTGCGGAAATTCGTTAACGGCGGCCTTTGTTTTTATATAATCGGCTTCGATAATCGAGATTTTCCATTTTTTATTTAAGTTTGAAGGAAGCAGTTTTGAAAAGGGGAATTTGCTTTCGTTATTTTTTAAAAGATATTCCGCGACGTTTCCGCTGACCCGGTTCATACCGACAATAGCAATCTTTCTAAATTCCTGTGTTTCAAAACCGGAAAGCTCGTAAAACTTTTTGATGTGTTCTGGCCGCGTTAAAATTGAAACACGCGTTCCTGCCGTGAGCACCGTATTTCCTGAAGGAATTTTGTTTTTACCATTTTGTTCCACGCACACGATAACGAAGGGGTCTTCAATATAATTATGCACATCCCATACGCTTAAACCGTCCAGCGTACTTTTTTCTCCGACGCTAAAACGGATAAGTTCAAAACTGGCATTTTCAAAAGAAAGGATATCACTTACAGCCCCGTGTTCTATCGCCTGAATTATTGCCTGTGCAGCCTCTTCGTCGGGGTAAACCAAGGCGTTTATACCAAACGTTCTGTCATCCGTAAAATTGAGCGCCTTTACGTAATCTTCGTTTCGTACTCTGGCAATTTTTAAGATATCCGGATTAAGACTTTCCCCGATGCCGCAAATAATCATATTAAGCTCATCAGAATCTGTTACGGCAACAAGCGCAGATGCTTTTTTTATACCCGCTTCCAGCAGTACCTGAATATCGTTTCCGTTCCCATTTATGACCATACCGTCAAAACGGTTCGAGATATGTCTTGAAACATATTCGTCTTTTTCGATAATGACGACATCATTCTTTTTTCTGATTAACCGGCGCGCAAGTTCCATTCCTGTAATGCCGCAGCCGACAATTATCACTTTCATTTGGCGATAATACTACATATTTTTTATTTTGAAAAGACCGTTTTTAAACAATATAATCACCCTGATTCGGCAGGCTTTTTATTCCCGCAACTGTTGACACGCCGTATTGAAAAGACTTATACTTTGACTGCATCCCGAATTGCGTTAGAGGCACGCAAAAGGAGAAGAGTTATGGTTATTCGTATGAATATGTACCAGTCGCTCGGTTTTGCAGTCGCTTGGCTGCTTGCCGGACGATTCATTAAGTCGAAGGTTGAGTTTTTTCAAAAGTATTGTATACCGGCCCCTATTGTAGGCGGGTTTTTGTTTGCGCTGATATCTTTGATTTGTCACACGGCAAAAATACTGAACTTCGAATTCGATACAACCCTGCAAACCTACTGGATGGTTATGTTTTTTACCTCAGTAGGATACAATGCAGGGTTTTCCACTTTAAAGGACGGCGGAAAAAAGGTTTTTGTATTTTTGGCCGCGGCGGTCGTTTTAGCAATTTTGCAAAATGTTACTGCGCAAACGATAGCCCGCATAATACATTTCAGTCCGTCTTTGGCGGTAATGCTCGGGTCGACCTCGTTTACAGGCGGCTTCGGTACGGCGGCATCCTTTGCACCCATAGTCGATCCCGATAGCACACTCGGCGCCTTATCACTGGCGGTAGCGGTTCCCACCTTCGGTTCCATCATAAGTTCAATAATGGGCGGCCCTGTAGGAAACCGAATGGTTTTAAAATACCGCCTGCAGCCTGATTCTTCCAACATAAGTGTAAGACTGGATAAGGCTGGAAACATTATAAAAACAACCGCAGTTGTAAAAAAGATAAAAACAGTAAGACCTAATTTTTTAAAAAGAATGTTTTTTAATCCTACAAAAGGAAAAGATGAAGAGCGGGAAGTTGTTACTTTGCATGAAGAGATTTTAAATGAAGGCAGTTCCGCCGGAGCCGTAGATAATTCAACCACCAGCTTGGAAAAGCAATTAAGCAGTGAAAAACTTTTAATTTCTTTTATGCTGTTGGTGCTTGCCGCAGGTTTCGGAATATTTGTAACAAACTATTTAAATACGTTTTCGTCTAAATTTAAATTTCCCATTTATATCGGCGCGATGATATGTGCGTCGATAATAAGAAATATTGCCGATACTTCAAAAAAATTTAAAATCGGTATGGAAGAAATAGATTCGCTTGGAAATATTTCGCTGAATATGTTTTTGGCGATGGCCATTGTTTCGTTAAAACTGTGGCAGCTTGTAAGCCTTGCCGTTCCTCTTTTAATCATATTAAGCGGACAAGTTTTGCTGATGTATCTATATGCGCGTTTTGTTACATTTAATATAATGGGCCGCAATTATGACGCTGCCGTAATAACGGCGGGGCACATAGGTTTCGGGTTTGCAGCAACACCGAATGCAATGGCAAACATGGGTTCCGTTTGCGAAAAATACGGTTATTCCAAAATAGCTTTTTTTGTAGTACCGCTTGTCGGATCTCTTTTTATCGATTTTTTTAATGTTATGATTATAGGAATTACAATCGGAATTGTAAAATAACTTTTTTGCGAAATGGCTAAATTAAAAACTGTAATGCGGTTCGGCTGCCGGACGTATTTGGGATGCAGATAAGACGGAAGACGGCTTAGCGTATAAACGGCCGCGCGTACGGTTTACGGTTTTTATAATAGGGATGGGATGAAGGTCAGCCCGTAATTTAAAAGGGTTTTATTGCTGCGGCTGGTTTAGAATGTAAAGGCAGGTTTCCATATTCCCGCCTTTTAAAATATGTTTTTTTAAAGCGGCGCCTTTATTCTTTTTGCAAAAAGCTTTTTCAAAAACCGGTTTGTTTGTAATAAAGCCCATCTTCCAATAGGGAAAACTTTCGGGAAGGGAACCGAGTTCGGCATATAAATTAACAGCATCCTCTTCACTTCCAAGCCGCTCGCCGTAGGGCGGGTTCGATAAAATAATGCCGTAATCGAAAGGGGCTTCCAATTCCGTAAAATCGGCACGGATAAAATCTGGCCGCTCTATATGGTGTGTAATCCCGGCCTTTTGCAGTTCGCGCCCTGCAATAATGCATGCCCGTTCCGCATTCGCCTTTGAAAGCGAAACAGCTTCTTCCGAAATATCGGAGCCGGTAATCCGCGCAAGACAGTCAGTACGTACGGCGGCGGCAGCCTTAGTTTTTTCTTCTTTTAAAATAAGTTCCGATTTCTCTTTAGAAAAACACACGAAATTTTCAAATGCAAAATGCCGTGCAATTCCTGGCGGTATATTATACGCATACCAGGCTGCTTCGATAGGGATGGTACCCGATCCGCAAAAAGCGTCGTGCAGCGGAATTTTTCGTTTCCATTGCATAAGCTGAATTAAAACCGCCGCCAATGTTTCGCGCATCGGCGCAGCTCCTCCGCTTAAACGGTACCCCCTTCGGTAAAGCGGTTCCCCTGAAAGGTCAAGACATACGTACACATTATTATGCTCTATATAAATGCGAATAATAAAACGATGTCCTGTTTCGGGAAGAGAATTCATTTTCCATTTTTTACAAAGTTTTTCGCACACCGCCTTATGCACAACGGATTGAATTGCATGTTCGGATGAAAGTTTTGATTTATAGGTGCGTACCTTATCTATTACGATGCGGGCGTCTTTAGGAAAATAATTTTGCCAGTCAGGCGAAAAAATAAGCTCAAATAAATCGTCGAAATTATCGGCCTTGCCTGTGTTTATAAGGGTAAACACCCTGTCGGCTGTGCGCAAAAAAAAGTTTGCCCTAAACATTGCAAAAAAATCGTCAACTCCGTCAGAAGTAAAAAACACCCTGCCGGGAAACCTATTATAGGGCTTAAAACCCAGAAGTTTTAATTCCCGCGTCAAAACGGGTTCTGCGCCGACAGCGCAAAGCGCAATAAAATCATTCATGGCGTTGAATATAGCATTTTTTATTCTTTTTTGATATACTTTTTTTATAAAAATTCTGAAGAATAATTATAAGGAAGGATAAATGAATAAAATAAAATTTTTAAAAAAAGCTCTATTTGCAATAAGCATTTTTTTCATTTTTGCAAGCTGTAAAACAATACCGGCCAAACCGCTGGCCGTTTTAGTTGAACATCCTGAGCGTTTTTTTTGGGAAATAAAAACCGGCACCACTTCCGTTTTCGTGCTCGGAACTATTCACGCTTCCGATAACACCTTTTATCCGCTTGAAGAAAATATATTAAAAAATTTCGATACAGCAGATCGGCTTGTAAGCGAATTGGGCGGGCAGGCAGAAATAGTAAAAGCCACTATAGCTGTGCAAAAGAGGGTGATGGAAAATATAAACCTTGATCCTCGAAAAAATTTAGCAAACTTTTTATCAAAAGAAGATACCGAATTTTTAAATAAAAAATTCGGTGAAGAGAACATAAAAAAACTTTTTGTATTTAATCCGTGGGTGCTTACGCAGGTTATAAATAAAGCTGCAATAGAAGAGTCAAAACTTGAAGTACAGGCCGGGATAGATTTATATCTTATTACACGGGCAGGCGGCAAAAAAATTGAAGCCCTTGACCCTATAGAGACTCAGTTGGACATAGTAGATAGCAAAATCTTTAATTTTGAAGAACAAATGGAAATTCTTAAAGAGGCAATAGCGGAATTAAAAAATTCGCAAAAAACAACTGCGCAATATAAAGAACTAAAAAGATTGTATTTAAATAACGATAAACAAGGCCTTTCAAAATTTGTTGCTGAAACAATGGATATGCCAAATCCGTTATCTGAAGAAAAAAAGAAAGCGTATAAAGACAATATTTTTAAAAACCGAAACATAAAATGGGCGGAACATTTTAATACATATCTTAAAAGCGGCGGCAAGACATTTGTTTTTGCAGGCGCGGCTCATTTTGTGGGTGAAAATAATGTATTCGAGATAATGAAAAAAAAGGGGCTGTTAACCGACGATAAATAATTTTTTATTTATGAAAAAAACGTCGGCAAAATTTTAATATATCGGGAGACAAAAATGAAAAGAAAACTTTTAATAAATCCAACAGGTGCAGGCGTTATCAATCTTCTATTATTTGCGGTTATTCTGCCGTGTGTTTTTACTGCCTGCAAAACGAAGGAAATGCGGATGTCAAGGCCGGTAGAGTCCGAAGTAGTTTTTATTCAAGTTGCGGATAAAATTCAAATGGCTTTTGGCAATTTAAAATATACGGTTTTTCTTTCGGACGGAACGGTATTACGCTCGATGACTGATATTGAAGGTAAGGCCGCCATAAAACCGAACCCATATGTGCAGATCGTAAAAATAGTATATGACTTTACGGATTACAAACGCCCTGAAGGCCGGCTTTTGGCCATAAAAGACTTTAAATTGGTAAAGAAATTAAAAGCTAACCCCAATTCGCAAATCCAAGAATGTCAACTCAATCTTACTACTGCGGCCGGCACAAAGGTCCTTTTGATACTGGACGTATTGTAATTAATTATCAGCGTTTTCTGAGTGTTTCCGGCGTTAAACCGGCCTTTTTTAACGCATCGGAAACCGCTTGTACAAACCCCCGGCTTGTAATGGTGGCTCCGCTTACCGCGTCTATATCGACGGCCCCTTCCTTAATTATTTTATTTGGAAGAAACTCGAATACGGTGTCGCTGTAGCCCGGTGTATCGGAATACTCAAGCACATCGATGGCCTTAATTTTGCTTCTTTCTATTTGAACGCTTACCTTTATAGGGCCTATAAGCCCTTCGCCCGTTCCTTCATACCGGCCGGAGACAACAGGCCCGCCGCTTTTATAACACGATAAAAAGCAAAAAACAAAAAAGAAGATGGGGGATAAAAAGAAAAACCGATAAAATGATATTTTATGCATTATAACCTCTTATACGGGAAGTCTCATTCTATAGAAAAAAACGCTTTATGTAAAGCCGTTGTAAATTGGCTCTTGTTGATTACTGCAAGCATAATCGATACTCGCAAAAAAGATAAAAGCCCGCTGACTAGGTAATCAGCATAGCATCGCCGTACGAAAAAAAGCGGTAGGCGTTTTTTACCGCATGCCGATACGCATTGAAGATATGTTCCTTGCCTGCAAAGGCGGAAACCAGCATAACAAGACTCGACTCAGGTGTGTGAAAATTGGTGATAAGTTTATCGGCAACGCGGAATTCGTAAGGCGGGTAAATAAAGATGTCCGTCTCGTATTCTCCGCTTTCAAGCCGCTTTTCGGCATTGTTCCAAGCGGCTTCGAGGGTGCGGATTGTCGTCGTGCCCACCGCAACGACGGGCCGTCCGTTTCTTTTGGCCTCGGTAACCGCTTCGGCAGTCTTTTCCGAAATAAAAAAATGCTCCCGGTGCATCTTGTGTTCTTCAACCCGCTCGCTCCGCACGGGCAAAAAGGTGCCCAAGCCCACGTGCAAGGTTACGTATTCTATCAAAATGCCCCTGTTTTTAAGCCCGTTCAGTATTTCTTCGGTAAAATGAAGCCCTGCCGTCGGCGCCGCGATGGAACCGTAGGCCCTTGCATACACGGTTTGATAACGGTCGGCGTCTTTCGGGCCGTCATCTCTGCGGATATACGGCGGCAGCGGAATATGCCCGTGTTTGTCGAGCCATTCATCGGTTATGGGTTTGTCGAATTTCAAAAACCGGAATTCGTTTTCCGCTTTTACGGGCGGCTCGATTATTTCCGCACAGGTTCCGTCTGCAAAGGTAAAGGTTTTGCCCGTTTTTTGACGTTTTGCGTGTTTTACCATCACCTGCCATACGGAAAGATCACCGCCGGCAGCCGAATTAATAAGAAGAAATTCGTTTTCGGTACCGAAGGCCGATTTCGCATAAACTCTTGCGCGCCGTACCTTCGAATTGTTAAAAACCGTCAGCGCGTTTTTTGGAAGAAGGGACGGCAGATCGGAAAACATCTTATCCGTTACCGTTCCGTCTGCCTTATTCAAAACCAAAAGCCGATCGCCGCCGCGCGTTTCGGAGGGTACCTGCGCTATCAGGTTTTCGGGCAAGTCAAAGCCGAATTCTTTTGTATACATTATATCCTGCCGTGTAACATTATTCGTCGGCAGACTATACATTTTTTTTTCTTTCTTGACAATATGCCGTACGGCGGTATAATCGGTGCGGAGGAGTAAAAATGAAAGCTGTCATTCAACGCGTTTCAAGCGCTGCGGTAACCGTTCAAGACGAAAAACGGACGATAGGCCGCGGACTCGTCATTTTGATAGGCATAGCACCTGCCGATACGGAAAAAGATGCGGAATTTCTTGCAAAAAAGATTGCCGCCATGCGCATTTTTAAGGATACAAAAGAAAAAATGAACTGTTCGGTGTGCGATATAGACGGTGACGTTCTTGTGGTAAGTCAATTCACCCTCTTTGCGGACACAAAAAAGGGCAACCGCCCATCCTTTAACCGAGCCGCACCGTCCGATCACGCAGTGCCCCTTTACGAAAAATTCATCGGCCTGATGACAGCCGAAATAAAAAAGCCCGTCATCACAGGCGAATTCGGTGCCGATATGCTCGTGTCCATACACAACGACGGCCCCGTTACCGTCATTATGGACACGGAGCAAGGCTAGCAAAGGTAATCATCGCAAGACATGCCGCCCCGCAATCGGTTCCGTCAAATTGTTTTATCAAACGCATATCAACAATTCTCTTTACTGCAAATTTATCCGAAACGGAATATAAGGTATTAAATGCAAGTTCGGTATTCAATAATGACAGTATATAGGACCCACCGGTCAAATTCCACTTATCCCGCTTATTTTCTTTGTTTCCGATACCTTTTATATCGATGTAAAAAGGGTTGAGCGAAAAATTAAGTCCCGTATCGGCATTGTAAAAATAGAATTTAAATGCGGATATACTGAAATTATAATCGGCTTTGGGATAGGTTCTTTTAAAAACACCGCCTACTTTTACATCTCCAAGCGACCAATACGGCATAAGATCAAGCGCATTGCTCTGCCATGAAAATAAAATAAGAAGACATACGGCAATTAGTATCTTTTTCATATATATTCTATCTTACAACATTTTTTTCGGTTTGATTTTTACCGTCTTTTCTTTGCTGTCTTTATCGATAAAGGTTACCCGTAAAATGGTATTAGCCAACTTTTTAAGCTCGTTAATGCTGTATTGAAAAACCGGCTGGGAATTAAACTTTGTTATTACGGTCCCCGGCCTAAGGCCTGCTTTCCATGCAGGAGAATTTTTCACTATGTCGCTGATAACAACCTCGCTGCCTTTTTCATCCAAAGAGAAGGCAAAGGAGCCGTTATCGGTATTATCAATAAAAAGATTAATATATTCTACCGGTATCCGCTGCTTATAATAAAAAAGAGGCTTTTCGCTATTACGCAAATCGAAAAGCATATCAAACCCCGATAAAAAATTCATTCCGATTAAACTTTCATCTACGTTTCTATGTACATGCGTTTTAAAAATTTTATTTTCTAATTTAACACCCATCAATTCTATATTTTTTTTGACAATAAAATAATCTTTTTCAAACGGATGCTTTGTTTTACTAAAAACTTTTACGGTAAGGCATTCTCCATTTTCATCATCGCAAAGCTTTGAAGAAAATTTAGTTTCAGGGGCGCCGGTATCTATAAGAGCTTGATAAGTTTTACCGTTTGCGATCACAGGTATAATTATTTCCAAAAAACGCGCTGTGTTTTTACCGGTACCGACTATCAGATTATGATAGTTTTCAGGCTTTTCATCATAAATTCTTATTACCGAATCGCTCATAGATATTTCGAATATCTTACTTTTAAACATATCCAAACCTATTATTCCTGCAATTCCTTGAAAATACTCAATAAGATCTGGTGCATCGGTTATATAGGATTTATAGGCTATTTTTATTTTATTGCCTGAAAGAATTACAGAATCGATAAAGTGCGTTGAAACCGGTATTATCAGATTAAAAAGTGAAATCTTAGTATTCTGATTCACCAACTTAGAACTTTTATAGTTCTTCTTTTTGTCAAAAATAACAGAAAAAGGAGATCCGGTATCAAAGATAAAAATCCTTTCTTATTCCCTATTTCTGCATAAACGTATATATGACCATCTGCTTTATCGTAATAAAAGGGAATTTCTATTATTTCTGAGGCGAATACAATAAAGCCCATAACAAATAAGCAGGCTGTAATTAAATATTTTTTCATTACCGTCCTCTTTCGGCCGGCAGAAAAAGCTTTGCCGGCCGCGGTTGATTAATTTTTATGAGATGTAAGGATATATCTAATAATTAGATTTGTTAAGTATAGCATATCTGCGGTGTATGTCAATAGGCGGTTATGGTTTTATGCGGAACGGATATTGCTGCGGCACAAAAACAAGGCCGATAAAAAAAGGCAGGTATTAAAACCTCTGCACAAACAAAAGACAAGGTGTTAAAGCCCCTGCGTCAGGCATGCGCAGGGGGCGGATAATTTTTTCAAAAATTATCCGCCGATTTTTTGCGTGCGGAATTTGCGCACGCAAAAAAGCCGAAGCTTTTGGCGGAGCCCGAAGCCCGCCGCCCGGACGCCTTAATTTTTAAAGACCGGTTTATTTTTGATTATGCTCTGTTTTAAATCGCGCATTTTTTTGCTAAGCGAAACCTTATAAATGTGCGGATTTAAAAGACGTTTGGAAGTGCCGTCCAATTTATCGAGCTGCGCTTCGGCATGTTTTTTTATTTCGGCAAGGGCAGGGTGCGGTTTTATCGCCTTACCGTTTTCGATATATTTTTCCAACAGTGCTTCGGCCTTGGCGGGTGTAAACGTAAAGTTTTGGTAATCGTTCGACGGATGATAAAAGGTTTGTTCGGTTCCGTCTTTTATAATCTCGTCAGTCATCGTCATAATATCGGCTTTAAAAGAGCCGTCGCCGTTATAAAGCCGCCACACTTGTTTTGCGCCGGGGTTCGTCATCTTGGCTGGATTGTCGGAAAATTTCATTACAGGCGTCCATGTGTTTTCATCTTCGTTTTTATACGCCGCCAATTTGTAAACCCCGGTAAAAGAAGATTCGTTTCCGCCCGTTACCAGATGAGTGCCGACGCCCCACGAATTTACAGGGGCCTTGTTTTGAACAAGCGATTCGATTATTTCTTCGGTTAATTCGTTCGATACGGATATTGCAGCTTTTTCACAGCCTGCCTCATCGAGTATTTTACGGACAGCGGTGCTTAGATAATAAACGTCGCCTGAATCAAGGCGCACACCGAAATTCTTGCCCTTCGATTGTAAACGTTTTCCGGCTGTTATTGCGTTTATTATGCCGGATCGGAGCGTGTCATAGGTGTCGATTAAAAATATGGAATTATCGGGGTAAATGTCCGCATAGGTTTGAAAAGCTTCTTCTTCGCTTTTAAACGACATTATCCATGCGTGGGACATGGTACCCAGTGCGGGAATACCCAGCATTTTTGCAGCCAGCGCATTGCTTGTGCCGAAAGCCCCGCCGATGTATGCGGCACGGGTTGCGCTCATCGCGCCGTCTTGTCCCTGCGCCCGTCTTAATCCGAATTCCATTATCGAGCCTTTTTGAGATGCAAGATAAATACGGGCCGTTTTGGTTGCGATCAAACTTTGAAAATTAATCGTGTTTAAAATAATGCCCTCCAACAAAAGCGCTTCCACGGCATCGGCTTCTATCCGTAAGATGGGTTCATTCGGAAATATTAGGCTGCCTTCCTTTACCGCCCATACGTCGCCTGAAAATTTGAAATTCGAAATATAGTCCAGGAATTCTTTTTCAAAAATATTCAAAGAAGAAAGCCAGTCGATATCTTCCGCCGTCAATTTGAAATTTTCGATTGCTTTTAAAAGCGGTTCAAGCCCTGCAAATACGGAATACCCGCCCTTAAACGGATTGCTTCTAAAAAACATTTCGAATACGGTTCTCGTATTCCGCTTGTTTTTCCAAAATCCTTGTGCCATCGTTAATTCGTAAAAATCGGAAAACAATACATTGTTAATCATTTTGATGCTCCTTATGTTAAGTTTTCGGAAAACTCTTTTAAAAGTTATTTTTAAAGTTTTCCTCTTTTCTTTTTTACTGCATAATTCAGCAAAAAAGAAAAATTTTTTAAACACGATATAAAATTGATATTTTGAAAAACAGCGAGCGTATTTTTAAACGCAAAGCCGTCTTCAAAAGTATAATCGGAAAGCGGTTTTGTAATTTTAAATATGCCGGAAGAGGCCGGTTCCGCCTTTGATTTATGATATTCGGCTGCATAAAAGGTATCTCCTTTTTTTCCGATAACGGAATCTTCTTTTAGCTCCATTATTTTATAACCGAAATTTTGCAGGGCGGGCGAACTGTGTGTGTTTCCTTTAAATAGTCCGCACATGGGAAGATCATCAAAGTATTCAAACAGATAATTTACGCTTTCTCCTTCGGCAAAAATTATTCCGCCGTTTTCGGCAAATTTTTTTATTTCCGTTTTCAGTCTTTTATTGGATGAAAGTTTTTCCGCGTGTTCTTTTATGTTTCCGCTGCCGAAATACAAAATATCGCAGGCAGAAAGAGTCTTGTCTTTTAACGGTGAAAAATAGTGTGCGTCGGTATAGGTTTTGAACAAAAAAAGGTTTTCCGAATAGTACAGACTGAAGGCCTTGTCCATTGCAATGCCTGTTTTTATATCCGCCTTTTTTACGGTTGACGGTTGTGCCGTTTTTACTTTTTTAAAAAGCCGCATTATTTTTTTTATATCGAAATTTTTCAAAACCGTTCTGTTTATAAAATTGCGGATTTTTTTTTCGCTGAACCGGGTATCGATTGCCAATCCTAAACCGGCTTCTTTTATCTTTAATTCCGAAAGCGGCGGCAAAAAACCCAAGACGGGTAAGTCGAGGTTTTCTTCTATCATTTTTTTGTATGCAGGATACAGTGCCGGTTTTATTTTATTTAGTATTATTCCTTTTATTCTGTCTGCGGAAAAATCAAGCATTCCTTTTAATTTAGGAATCATCGTAAACATTTCCCCCGACGGAGTATAGGCGAGTAATATATTGATATTCAAGTCTTGAGCAATTTCGAAAGAAGAATTTTGGGCAGTCGAAGCTATTCCGTCAAAGCAGCCCATCACGCCTTCGATTATGCAATAGTCCGATTCTAAGATTCCCAACGCATATTTTAAGCCGGCCGAGCCCATCATAAACCGGTCAAGATTGCCGGCGCTTTTACCCGAAGCATATTCTAAGATTTTACGGTCTATTTGATCGGGGCCTGTTTTAAAACCGCCAATATCCAACCCGCTGTCTTTTAAAACAGAAATAAGGCTTGCGGAAATAACGGTTTTTCCCGAATTGCTGTTCGGAGCGGATATCATAAGGCCTTTCATATTTTACCGCTTATTCGCAATTATCAAAGAAAGATATTCGCTTCCGACCGGGCCTACACCGAAAATATTTTTCATCAGGGGTTCTCCCGTATTATGTTTTTTAAAGATTGATACATAAGGCTGCGTATTCCCGGGTATTCTCCCAAGCCTTTTAAAACGGGCGTTACCTGATAGCCTTCTTTTTCCAAAACGGTTTTCCAGCTTGCATCGTCATCGCCGGCCATATCGTTTTCGGCATGATCGCCTGCAACCGTCATAAACGGCATTAGTAAAATCCGTTCAATGTTTTTTTCTTTTAGCTCGGGTAAAATATCGCTTAAGGTTTTTGCTCCCTCGACCGTTCCGATAAAAACATTACAATGCTTACGGTTAAACAATTCCGCTTCAAGCGTTTTATAAAATTTATCGGCATTATGATACGAACCGTGTCCCATAAAAACAACTGCACGGCCTTTTTCATCGGGGGGCAATTCGATGGCCTCGATTATTTTTCCGAAATCGGCTGCTTCATGCAAAAGCGGCTGCCCTAAAACGCAGCCCGATATTTTCAGCTTATCGTATTCCGCTCCCGGAATTATATGCGTCGGCTGTATATATATTTTCTTAAAACCCCTGCGCCGCAGGTCTTCGATAATTTCGGAAGGCGAGGGTACCGCAATTTTATCCCGCGTTTTCAATATCTTTCTTACCATACCGGAGGTGTATGCTCTGAAAATTTCGATGTCCGTAAAAAGAGTTTTTGCTTCGGCTTCTATTGTGTCCAGCGTTTTTTTTCTGGTTTCCGTATAGCTTGTTCCGAAACTTGCGATGATTGCAGCTTTTTTCATTTTATCTTCCTTTTACATCTTTGCAACTCCCGGTAACGGCTGCGGACGCACGAACTTTATAAATTTAAACGGATGAATATTTATTGCGTTGGAGTACCAGCCCTCAATAGAAAATAAGTCGATTATATTTACGCTTACCTGATGCGACAAGGGTATAATTACAAAGTCCTTTAACAAAAGTTCTTCGGCCGCCCCCAGTTTTTCAAACCGGCTTTTTATTTGCGAATCCGATGCCGCCCGTTTTAAGGTTTGTTCAAATTCCACGTTTTTCCAGTTTGAATCGTTTAATGTTGAGTTGGGACGGAAGATTTCAAGAAAGGCAAGCGGGTCTGCAAAATCACCGATCCACGAAATAATACCGAGATTATAATCCGATGATTTTAATTCGTTATAGTATGAAGAAAACGGAAAAAAAATCACCTCGCATGATATGCCGATTTTTTTCCATGCCTTATTCAATATCGAAATCAAATCCTTATAATATTGAAGATCGGGAAGCTTTATAACTATTTTTTTTTCTTCTTTTGTTAAATTAAGTTTGTTTATAATTTCTTCGGCTTTTTGAATATTATATTCGTTTATTCCTTTTATCTCGGGGTAGCCTGCAAGCGGAAAAACAAGAGTTGAAGCCTTTATCAAATACCCCTCGCGAAGTTCTTCGTAAGGTACGGCTAAAAGAAGAGCTTCCCGAATCTCTTTTATGCGGGATATACCGGCTGAGGTTTTAAAGAAAAAAAATTCCGTTGCAAACATCGGGTCAATGTGGATATTTCTTTGATCGCCTATTTGGTTAATGACGTCGCTGCGGGAAAGCCAATCTATTTCTCCCTTATTGAATTTTTCGGCAGCCTGTTCTTTTGTCAGATTAAGGAGCAAATTTATTTTGGATATTTCTACGGAATTTTTATCCCAGTAATTTTCGTTTTTTGTTAAGATTAATTCTTTTTCGGTAAATTTTTCTATTTTATACGGGCCGCTTGAAATAGGCTTAAATGCAGTTTTGGCGTTTTTAAAAGAGCCGCTTTTTGAAAGCTTTTGGGTGTTTTTAAGTTGAGAAGGATGAACCGCCGAAAAAGCGTGATGACACAAAACGGCCGGCAGGTGTTCGGCCTGCATATTTGTGTACACTACAAAAACCCTTTCAGATTCCGCTTTTATTCCCACTTGAGCTTTGTTTTTTAATTTTCCGCTTCTGTAATCGGCAGCCCCATCAATAAAATCCAAAAGCGAAGCATATTCGAATTCCGCCTCCGGTGTTAAAAGGTTCAGCCATGATTCTACAAAAGTCTGCGCGGTAATCGGATCGCCGTTTTCGAATTTTGCGTTTCTTTTTATGGTAAAGCGCCACGTTCTTCCGCCAGTCTTAGTCCAGCTTTCAGCAAGGGCGGGAATAGGCTGAAGCGTATACGGGTCATACACAAAAAGCCCCTCGTATAAGGCTGTCAATATTTGGGACTCATCGGCATTGAATGAAATATGGGGATGCATCATAGGAATGCTGTTTGAAATTCCCGCGTTAAATTCGCGGCGGGAATTAAATTCTTCTTGAGAAAAAACGGATAAACAAAGCAAGGCTGTGCATATAAATAAGCAAATTTTTTTCATTATAACTCCTTTAACCTATGTCTTTCGGAGAATTATAACGGTTTTGTTTATTTATTTCAATCTGTATTATGTATGCCTAATTTACGCATCTGTTCGGCTTCTTCAATTAACGCCGAGTACTGAGCCCTGCATTGATTCGCTTTTAAAACCATATTTGTTATTGTTGTTATTTCTATTTTTATTCCGCGTATTTTACTGCGGAATTCCGATTTGGCATTTTTAAAAAAATCGTCCAGACCGCTCATCTGTTTTAAAAGCTCATTGCATTCACTAATGTTTTTTGTTAATAGATTAAGAAGCGCTTCATCATTCATGTTTTTTAATTTATTTTGAATGACCGATCCCGACGTTGCAATATTGTGAAATATCTTGATTTTTGAATTCATATTTTTTTCGAATTGACCGTAATTGATTACAAGCTTTTTTTTTGCTTGTGTAACCGGGTCTACAGTCATAACGGTTATTTCTTTTTCGGGGTCTTTAAGATTAAAAGCCTGCCTTATGTATCTAATTAATTTGCTTAACAGTTTATTACTGACTTTATACAAAAGCTCTTGATTTGAAGCAATTTTTTCCAACGCCGATTGAAAATGAGAAGCTGAATTCCCAAGAAATTTAAGTCCGATAATTAAACTATGTCTATAACTTTTGCTTTCAGAATTTTTTTTATTCCTGTTATCTTCTTTTTCAGATAATAAATTTTTGAGTGAATTTTGCTGCAAGGCTGCCGATTCGGGGCTGTAATCTTCTTTTATCACTTCGATAATTAAATCGGTATAAAAAGGATGCTTTCCGCCTAGTTTAGCGGCGAAGACTTTTTTTATTGCTTTTAAAATTCTGGACGGGTTTAAATAGTCTTCATTTGAAACTTGAACTTCGGGCATTACGTTTTCCCGAACCAGAAGCTTGTACTCTTCGCGATGAAAAATACTAAGGGCCCTTAGTTGAGCGTTGATAATTGTTCCGGTTTTTGACAAATGAGAAAGGGAGTCTTTTAGCAAAGAGCCGGAAAGTTTATCAGGGCCGGTAAACACTGCTTGAAAAATGTCCGCGAGTCTTTTTGTGTTTAAATGATTTGAAGTATTTGTAAACTTTGACCATAAAAATGTTGTATTTAGCTCCATAAGCTTTGAAATACGCTTGGGGTTTAAAAATGCGGTATTAAACTGATAGTAGTTGTTTAAAAATTCCAGCATTGTTTCGTAATGGGCAAGACGAGAGCCTAAAACGCTTGCTTTTTCGGAATCAGTAAAAGACTCCTTGCTAGGAATTTCTATTTCTGTCATTTTATTGTCATATTTATACGGATCATTGTGGATAAGGCTTTTTTTTAATAAGATACTACGAATTGCCTGTACCGCACTTATTTGAATGTTATAATTTTTCAGTGTATCCGGAAGAATTTTTTTGTCAAATTCTTCTTTTTTATTTTCGATCGCCTTTTTTAATTGGGCAATAAACTCGTTTCTAGTTCCCATATTATTGAATATCGGCAGTTTTTTTCAAATTTTTATGGAAAGATGTCAAAATCACAATAATTTTGAGCGGCTTGTTCAAGACGCGGCGGAGTTTATAAATATTATAATTCGTTTAAAACTCGAATTCGAGCAGTTGGCAATTTTCAATTTCCAGTTTGGAAAATTCTTCTGAAGAATAGGATTTAAAATAGGTGCAGAGGGCAGCACTTAACATACCATGGCAGACAAAAAGGACATTTCCGCCGGTTTTGTGCTTTTTTATTGTATCTTCGACAATGCAGTATGCCCGATGCGCCGTTTGCGCGACGGATTCTCCTTCGGGGAATTTGAAAAACGGGTTTTTATACATGGCCGCAAATTCGGGTTTATTCCATTTTTCGCCTTCAAAGCACCCAAAGTTCATTTCCGTTAAACGAGCATCGGGTATGGCTTTAATGTTAAGAGCCCTTTCGATGTATGCTGCCGTTTCCCGCGCTCTTTTAAGCGGTGAAACGTATATTGTTTTTATGTTATTTTTTTCTTTTTCGATTTTTAGCCGGGTTGCCAACGCTTGGGCTTGCGCTCTGCCCTTTTCGGTCAGCTCGGCCTCTGAAATCCCGCAGGCCAGCATTTTTACATTCCAGCTGGTTTCTCCGTGGCGGGTGACAAAAAGTTTCATGAAGGCATTATATCCGTTTGATGTATATAGGGCAATAGGCAATGTTGAGGTTTGTGCATTGAGTTTTAGTTAAGTTTTTAAAAATCAGCTAAAGGTAATAATTCTATATAGTAAGGAAAAGAATGGGCGCTGACGGGATCGAACCGCCGACATTCTGGGTGTAAACTAAAATAACGCTCTTTGCTATAAATAGCTATCGCTTTCTAAAGATATTACATTATGGAAAGAAAAAAGTCAAGCGTTGCTACTAAAAACTGCAATACTTGACTTTTTTATTGACTTTTAAAATAACAAAAAAAAAGAACCCCGAATATCGGGGCTCTTTCAGTTAAAAAAAACTTGTTATTGCTTAACAGCCTTTTCCATTTTAGTATCATAAATTAAAATCCAATCATCAAATACTTTTCCAGTTGAACCGTCATCGTTTAACATAGCATGAGAGCCTAAATTACCGCCGTTCGCAAAAATAACACCTTCCTTACTAGGGGTAATTATGGAAACCCATTTATATTTCCCGTTTCCGGCAAAAATTTTGCAAAATTCGGCATAATTATCAAGCGTTAATCTGTTAAATTCTTCATTAGAAATACTTACTATAGCATAAATTCCTAAAACCTTAGTTTTTTGTCCATTTTTCACTAGCCCTTCTACAAAATCAGCCCTGATTAACGGATTTTTGCTAGCAACATTACCCCGAATAATTTCTGCTTTAAATTCTTCTTTTTCCATCTTGAGCTGTTCACTTTGCCCTCGCTCCTCTGACTCTGCAGGTGTTTTTGAGCAGGAAAAAATGAAAAATAAAGATGTAATTAAAATAATAATGATTAAATTTAAACTTTTCATAAAGACCTCCACTATGATTTTATCATTTTTTTTAAAATAAAACAATCCGTTATTATTTTATCACACAACCATCAGCAAACACCGCATGTATCAACTAGACGAAATCCCCAAAATACATCAACATTTTTATACTTTTCAAATGTAAATTGCGGATATATAGCTCTAAAGCGCTCCAAAAACTCGGTTTTTGAATACTTAGTATTATTATCATATTTGAATAAGTCCCAAACATTGATTGCTTTTGTATAAATAGCCGTAGGAACGGAATCGTCTACATGTTTTTTGTAAAAAGTATATATATCCTCATCTAATTGCGAGTTTATAGTTCTATATTCTATAACTTTCGGCTCGGAAGTTATTTTTAATATGGCACTTTTAAATTCTGCTAAGTCCCCAAGAGCCTTTTCTATCCGATCAAGCCTCTCGTTAATAGCCCCTGTAGCATCATATACCCCGTTTTTGCGGATATTCGGCAAAACCTCGGAAGTAACCCATTTTCTAAACCTTTTAGCTTGCGGTTTATTAGACCGTAAAATAAGCGTATACAAGCCCGATTCATTGATGATAACCACATCTCTGTTTTGACCTGATACAAAAATTTTTTGTACCAGCTTTTCGTCATCATCTAATTTTGAAACAGACATACTCACATCAGACAAATCCAATGCTGCACATACATCTTTTGCGACAAACCAAGGTGAATTGTCAATCAAAACCGTACGCACCAACTGATCATTATATCCAAATGGTACAATTTCATTCTTTTTCATTTTCCTTCTCCTTTTTTTGCATATTTTTTTGAGCCTCAACAAAGCCCTGTTCTTTACTCGAAACAACCACATCAAGGTTATTGATTTTCCAAAAAGCCTCTTGGTTGTCATTCAGTTTTTTAAGCGTATATCGTTGTAGGTCTTGATTGACACAAATGCGTAACCCACGCCCTATCTGTTGAAGTTTCGAAATGTCGCTTCCTTGATTTGAGAGTTTACAAATGGTAAACACATTGGGATTATCCCAACCTTCCTGTAATGCCCAAATCGAAAAAATAAACCGAGTAGGACTCTCAAAAGAAAGTAACTTCTTTTTATCCCTTAGAATTTCGTCGACTCCTGCTTTTATCTTTTCGTCGGTATTACCTTTATCACCCGAAAAATATCCCTTATGAACGAGCAGGTTATTGTTGCTGTCAAATATTTGTAAACCTTTTTAAAAACCTGACAGGCATTTTACAAGCTGCACTCGTCGCCGAATAATTGCATAGGGGTATACCCCCTGACAGTACCTTTTAATATTTCATAGAAAAAAATGCTTTACCTTACAAATTAAGTATTGTAAATCACTTTACTTTTCAGCTTTTTTTCTCTGTAATAAAATATTATTTTTACTTGATTTTTTTTGTTATGTTTATTTTCATAAAAGTAAAGTAATTTACTTTACTGGTAAAGAAATAAAAAAAAGGTGTAAGTTTATATTTAATATAGACTTATACCTTTTAAATACATAGGTAAATCCGAAAATTCACAAAAATAAAAAAAAATTGAAAAAAATTAAATTTATGTTTTTTTAATGAAAAAACTAAATAAAAATAGTATTTACAGCTTGTTTTCCGCTTTCAGGTAAACTTTTCAACAACAGCTCCAAAGAACGGCGGCTATAATAATCGACCATAGCAGTGGAAGTATGCCCTGTATAGTTTTTCAAATCTTCCGCTGTCATCATACGCCGCATACGTGACACATAAGTATAGCGAAGCGAGTGAGGTATCAACCGCCTTCCATCCGCCGCAGGAAGACGCTTAGTTCCTTTACCGTAAGGAACTAAGCCTGTTTTTTGCAATAATCTATAAAAAACGGCTTCGGCATACTCTGATCTTACAGGTTTTCCGTTTTGAGTAAAACAAAAATCGTCTTCGGCCAAGCCGTTAGCTTCAATCCAATCTTTCATTGCCGATAAAGTTGTTTCAGGCAGAAAAGCAAGCCTAAATTTGGGTTTATCAACCGATCCTGTCTTATTATAAACGGTTCTAACACCATTTTGCTTACAAAAACCGTCAATTACGATGATTTCTTTATCAAAAATGAATTGCTTAGTTCTGACAGCTCGTATTTCACCTAATCTCATGCCCGCCGAAAGGCAAAGCAAAAAAAATAAATACATCATTTCATTGGGAAAATTTTCTTTTTTGAATAGTTTTTGAAGTTCATCTGTTGAAAAAATATCGGCTTTTTTTGAATTTCTAACAAAATTAGGGAGAATTGGCTTTACAAAAACACAATCATGCCATAGTGCCTCGTTAAAAATTTCATTGAAAGTGTAAATATATGAATTTTTCCAACTTCCGGAACGTTCAACTTTAAAAAGATATTCTAAAATTTCTTTAGCCGTAATTTTTTCAATAGAATAATCTCCCCATTTTTTTATAATAGCTTCAATGTAAGATCGATAGCCGATTATAGTTTTTAAATCAATAGATTTTCCTAATTGAATTCTACGCTCTAAATGGTCGCTTTTTGGCAAGAACATATTTTCAGCAACATCAGCAACCGTTATTTCACGCTTAAATTCGGTTAAAGGGGGCAAAGAACGTATGTAGGATTCTGCATCCGAACGGCTCAAACAGTTTTTACAAACTTTTTGAATCTGCTTTCCGTTTAAAGTGTAATAATAATACCATTTGTAGATTTTTTTGCCGTTTTTAATTCTCGGCTTTTTAAAGACATGATATTCCATATAAACCTCCGACTTGACTATTACTTGACTTTTTAAAAGTCAAGTAATAAATGAAATTCGATAAGTCTATATACAGCAAGGAATTAGAGATGGGCGCTGACGGGATCGAACCGCCGACATTCTGGGTGTAAACCAGACGCTCGTACCAGCTGAGCTAAGCGCCCAATGTTGCAGATGATATTAAAAATTACGAAAAATGTCAAGAGGCTTATTAAAAATATTATGCAGTATTCGCTCCGTAAGCCTCATTCGCTTTATAGCACTGATCAGCGTTTGTTAAAAAACTCCAAATCCGCGAAGGTATCTTCTAAAGCAATTTTTTCCTGTACCGAAAATATAAGAGCGGAGGAAATAATGAAGTTGTATACTATAAAAAGCGTTCAAGGCGAAACCTCGTATTGTTCTATTTTGCAGGAAACCGATGCCGGCTATATCCTGCGTATTTGCATAGACAAAGAAGGGTACCAAAAGGTAAGCGAAGATTTTATAGAAAAAGAACTTTTCGACTTATGCGTCCGGACGGGATATATCAACGAAGCTGCCGAAGCAATCTCCGGCGTTGCTTAGAAAGTATTTCAAATTTTAAAATCCAAGTAAAAAGCTCTGTTTAAAAACAGAGCTTTTTTTTGTTAGAATTCGCCGAGTTTTTGGTTAAGCGATTTTACCATACCGTATCTGTTTTCAGTTTTATATATTTTAATACAGGTTTCGAATTCCTCTTTTGCCTTTGCTTTCGAAGGAGTATGGCGCATAAAGGCATCGAAATCGGGAACGAGCAACACCATTTTTGGGGTAAGTTTATCGGGATGTTTTATTACACCTGGGTTTACTACCATTATTATAGGAAAGTAATAAGCTTTTTCCCGCGTACCGTAAAATTTAAGAGCAATTTGCGATAATGTATCTCCGGCAACTACGGTATATTTTTGTACGGGCACTTCTGCAGGCTCGTCGGCTTTTACCGGTGTAGGCTTTTCAGGCTCCGGCTCTTCTGCTTGTACGGGCTCTTCTTTTTTAGGCTCTTCTTTAACAGCCGGTTCCGGTGTTTTTTCCGGAGCCTTAGGCGGAGTACTGCAGGCTGCAAAAGCAATCATACTTATTACAAGTACGGTTAAGATTTTAGTAATTTGTTTCATATTTTACTCCTCATAAAATTTCATACTTTTTTAGTTACAGCATTATAGCTTAAATGCGTTAATTCGTTTATTCTATTTTATATCAGATTATAGAATAAATGGCAACATACCCGGATGCAGAGCATTCGTCAAAACTATACATCCGTGTATAGTTTTGACTGCAAGTTGTGGCTCTGCCACAACATTGCTACTGCGTGGAACAACCGCCATCCATGGCGGTTGATGAACGGCTGGTATTAAACCTTCCGCACGAATAAACAACTCCATTGACCATAACCCGAAATCGGCATATAATACCCTACCGTCAGGAGTTCTTTATGAATAAATTTATCGGTACCGTTGTACGGGGACTTGTTGCGCCCATCATAAGCGCGGGGGACGATATAGCGGAAACGGCAGCGCAAACCCTTTTAAACGCGGCCGAGGCCGAAGGCTTTAAAATACACGATAGGGACATTCTTTCGGTAACCGAATCCGTTGTTGCGCGGGCGCAAGGCAATTATGCGTCTGCCGATCACATCGCAAAAGACGTAAAATCGAAGTTTAGGGACAACTGTATCGGTTTGATTTTTCCGATTTTAAGCCGTAACCGCTTTTCCGTTTGTTTGGAAGGCATTGCCCGAAGCGGAAATAAGCTGGTTATTATGTTAAACTATCCGAGCGACGAGGTCGGAAACCATTTGATTGATCCCGACGTTTTTGAAGATTCCGGCGTAAACCCATGGACAAACAGTTTTACGCAAGAAGAATTTAGAAAAAAGTTCGGCAGCCACAAACATAAATTTACCGGAATAGACTACATCGAATATTACAATTCCATTATAAAAAAATACAACCCTGAATCTTTTATCATCTTATCGAATGACCCAAAAAAAATTTTGGACTACACACTTGCCGTGTTAGCCTGCGATATTCATACAAGAAAAAAAACGAAAAAGACCCTGATTGCCGCAGGCGCAAAAACCGTTTTCGGGCTGGACGATATTTTAAGTTCTCCCGTTGACGATAGCGGCTTTAATACGGAATATGGTCTTTTGGGGTCGAACAAGGCGGGCGAGGATAGGATAAAGCTGTTTCCGAATAATCCGCAAACCGTTGTGGACCGCATTCAAGCTATCATAAAAGAAAAAACGGGAAAAACCATCGAGGTAATGGTGTATGGGGACGGGGCGTTTAAGGACCCGATCGGTAAGATATGGGAATTAGCCGATCCTGTCGTTTCGCCTGCATATACGGCGGGGCTTGAGGGACGGCCGAACGAGATAAAGCTGAAGTACCTTGCGGATAACGATTTTAAAAACCTGCCCGCCGAAGAGCGCCGAAAGCAAATAGCCGCCTATATCGAAAAGCACCAAAAAGAAGCAGTGCACGAAATGAATTCGCCCGAAGCGCAGGGCACCACACCGCGCCGCCTGATAGACTTAATCGGCTCCTTGTCCGACCTGACATCGGGCAGCGGCGATAAGGGAACACCTTTTATCTTTATTCAAGGCTATTTCGATAAGTACACAGGTTAAACGGAGCCGGTTTTACAGGTAAAATGCAGAAAAAAATCGGAAAACGGATATGGATATGGCACTGTTTTTTGCTTTACGGTCCCTTTTTCTTGGAACAGCTGTACAGTTTAATAATACGAAACTTTAAAGAACCTTCCGCTTATTGGTTTTACGGTGTTTATTTTTTGTTGTGCTATTCGGTTTACGGCTTTGTATGCACTGTTCACATAAAATGGCGCAAAAGCATCGGGGAGCCGGCCGTTTTTGCATACGCACCGGACACGGTAAGGCGGATATGTATTCCCATGCTTATCGGTATTGCCGGCTCTAAAACCGCAGAACTTATTATATACGGTCAAATCTTTTCGCCGATGATTATACGGGATATACACGCGTATTTTATCGGCTTTTCACCGAAAACCATAGGCGCGGCAGGTTTTATTCTGCAATATATTTACTATGGTTTCGAATTCACCCTAATTACCGTCTTAACCGATTGTGCTCAAAAGACAAGTGAAAAATGCGGCCTGACCCAAAAAGTCCCGTGGGGCGGAATCTTTTTAGCGCTTACATGGGGTATCGGGCATGCGGTTACAAAAAACAACATACAAGACGGCTTACACAGTTTTTTCATCTCGTTGTGTATCGGCATTGCATATCTTTTACCCGGAAACAAAAGTGTGAATGCCTGGTGTACCGCTGCCGTAATTTTTTTATTTTAAAACCATAAACCTGTTCGAAAACACAGTTATCGAACAGGTCTCATATAAAACTACAGAATGATACAATGCGGGGCTGTTTTGCACGGTAATATCGGAGTGTGCGTAAGCGTAATAACGGTGCGGCCGTAAGCATAATGGCGGAGTGTGCGTCAGCATAATGACGGCCAAACCATTACATTAAAAATAAACGGAAAAACACGGAAGATGCTGCATCACAATTTACGCAAGGCACGCCCGTGTTTACAAAACAGCCGGAAAAGTGTATAGTACTGTAAATGGCAAACATCAATTTTTCGGTGCTTGAACTTCTGGACTTGGATCTGAAAAAAAACGATTCTCTGGAATTAAGCTGTATTTCAGGACAGCAGGGGCTTTCAAATAAGATTACCGTACCCGACATCAACAGACCGGGTCTTACCCTGCTTGGTTTTTTCGATTCTTTTGCAAGCCAGCGGGTGCAGCTTTTCGGTAGGGGAGAGCATGCCTATATCTGCAATGTTGCAGAAAAAAAAGAGCTTATAAATATCGATAAGATGTTTTCCTATAAAATTCCTTGCTGTATTTTTTCGAATAATTTAATGCCGCCGCAGGAATTTTTAGACTTGATAGAAAAATATAATTGCCCTATTTTAAAATCAGGTCTTTCTTCAAGCGAACTTACCCTAAGGCTTCTGCGGGTTCTTTCGAACATTTTCGCGCCTAAGGTTTCCTTGCACGGTGTTTTAATTGAGGTATTCGGGCTCGGTATTTTAATTACAGGACATTCGGGTGTTGGAAAAAGCGAAACGGCTTTGGAACTGGTCGAAAGAGGGCACAGGCTGGTCGCCGATGATGTTGTAGAAATTTCATGTTTAAACGGAAACACCCTTATCGGGCGCGGGGCCAACAAAATAATAGGCCACCATATGGAAATAAGGGGCTTAGGCATCATAAATATACGCCAGCTTTACGGCATCGGGGCTATTCGGGAAGTAAAACAGATTCAGCTTGTGGCAAAGCTGGAAGAATGGGACGCTGAAAAAGTGTACGATAGGCTCGGCACAAACGAACTTACAACTGAAATACTGGATGTAAAAATCCCCATGCTGGAAATTCCTGTAAAACCGGGCCGCAATGTCCCGATTATTTTAGAAACAGCGGCAAAAAACGAGCGGCTTAAGCTTATGGGTTATTTTTCGGCCAGAGAATTCAGCAAAAATGTTTTAAAATGGATAGAAACGGATTCGTCGCATGCACTGTATTATACCGATGACGACTCGTATTAGTTTATAAAGTTTTTAATAGGAGTTATTTATGCTTTCAAAAACCATCAAGGTTCAAAACAGAGCAGGCGTCCACGCAAGGCCGGCAGCGCTTATTGCTGAAAAATCCAATAAATTTTCCTCCGAAATTTTTTTGGTATACAACAACGCTAAAATAAACGCAAAATCCGTTATAGGCGTTATCACTATGGCTGCTGCCTACGGTACTGAACTGACCCTTGTATGTGACGGCTCCGATGAAGAAGATGCCGCCGCTGCCATAGAAACCCTGTTCAACAATAAATTCGAAGAAGAATAAAAAAGGCAGGGGGTTCATACGGCAGGATATCCTGCAAAAGAAAATTCAAACTCGTCAATTAAGAATTTTTAAAAAATATTCAAGCTCTATCCGTATTCTGTTTAGAAAGTCTTTATTCATAATATTCTTTTCGGAATAATCGGGAAAGTGAAGATATAGGTAAGGGGCGGCTCGTAAAAGGCTTTTTACAAGATCATCATCGGCAGGTTTGTTTCCCGTAAAAATATCCTTTAATTCTTTTAACTTTTTCTTTTCGGCGGATAAAAAAGGGGCAATGGTTTTAGGCGGCGCCTCGCTGCTTTCCGCCCTTGTTTCCGGCTTTTCGGTTTTTAAATACGCTGCGATAATCTGCTCAGCTTCATCAAAGGTCTTTATATTTGAATTCATCGCAAGACCGCTTTGAGAAATATCAAATAAATTGCTTTTATGCGAAAAGCCGTGTTTATAAATTTCGGCATAGTTTTGTAAAACGGGCGAGGTAGTATAAAGGCCTCCATTTTTTCCTTTTACGGTCCGAAGTTTTTCTTGGAACAGTGCTTCACCATTATAAAGGGACGATAATCTGGTGCAGCCCCAAAAGGCATCGGAAATTTGAAAAGCGAATTTGGAATGGGTAAAGCCTTTTTTCCATGAAAAGTCAAGACCGGTATGAAAAATCGGCACATTTTTTGCGGTAATTTTTTCGGCCAGTTTTAGTGCCGTCAAGCCGACCGAGCCCATCGGTTCAAGGCGGGCGGGCAAAAGTCCTTTTTCGTGCAAGCCGGAAAAAAAGCCGTTTACAGTATATTCGGTAAAAAAGAATTCCGCCCTGCCGCCGGTAGAGGAAAGCGCGGCAGAGTTTGCCGTAAGGTCTGCAAAAACGGGAATGTTTGCATTTTTAAGCCCGATAAATGCCCCTTGAATCCAATATTGGCATTCCAACAGTACGGCAACATCCGGTTCGGCAAGCTGGTATAAGCCCTTACAGGCCGCATCCACGGCAAGCACAAAAAGATTTTTACGGTTTTTTAAAATAAAGTCGGCGACGCAATCAAGCGAGGGGCCGGCACCTAAAACAAGAACCGGCTTACGGACATATCCTGTTTTTAAAAATCCATATTTTTCTCTATTTTTTTCTATGAGGGAATAATTTTTAAAAAAATTACGGGCATAGTTTCTGCCGAAGCGGATAAGCGTTAAACGGTTTATCCAATACCGCGAAATATAATCTTCGGTAAAGGCCTCAATTTGCGCATAAAATTCGGGGTAAAAGGCGGCGCCGGCCGAAAAATCGATTTTTAAGACGCGCCTTAGTTTTTTCTCTTCAACAGCAGCCTCAATTCCTTTTAACACCTGCGGCACCGAATCGGATTGAACAAAAATCAGCTTATCCAAATCAAACGTATTTCCGCAAACCCGTGCCTTCGTCAACTCAGCAAGATTTTTATCGGCTTCCAGTGCAACGGCAAAACAGCCTTCCGGAAGCCTTTGAACAAGCTCACTCAAACCATACCCCAAAACGGGAGAAATACACAAAACCAAGGTTTCTTTAGGTATTTCGATATGTCCGATTACATTAAGAATTGATTTTCGCGGGTCTCTTTTTGAATATAAAAGTTTGTCTTTATAAAGAACCGAAAAACCTAAATCCGTTTCGACGAGCTTAGGTTTTTCTGCAAAACCGTTCATTACCTAATTATACGGTCAAAAGTATCGGTAAATTGAGGACTTGAAAAAACATAATCGTCTATAAACGTTTTTTGCCCTACCGGAATAGGATAATTTAAACCTTGAAGCCCTACCGCCATTGCAAAATTATAGGGTACCCACGCCCCAACCTGCTCTTCATAAGACTTTTTTACCGCATCCAGCGCAGATTGTTCCGCTTCTTTTTCTTCGCTTAAGGTCAAAACAACGGTTTCATACCCGGCCAAAAGAGGCTCAGACACTTCGCCCGCTTTCAAGCTGAAGGCTTTTTTAAAGAACTCTTCGTTTCTGCTTATGCTCCTAAAAATTCCCTGATTCGGAAGCGGCTGCAACAGACCTGCATTTCCGTAGTTTATACCGAAAGAATTTGACGTCTCCAAAGAAAGGCTTACTTCCTTAAAATTTTCTACGGCCGGTTCAAAGCCTTCGGCCTTTGCCTTTTCCGAAAATTTTTCGGCAAGCTGCAAAAGATACGCATCGACCAGCCCTTTTTCGTTCGCATTTATATAATTTGAAATATGCGAAACCATAAGCTCGCTTTCAAAATCGGGCGGAACAGGCTCTCCGTCACATCTTATAACGGCAAACATTTCGTTATCCAATTTTACCACCGGGCTTATTTCGGAAGGCTTTAACTCCAGTACTGCCTTCAGCTGGTCGTTATCGGGAATGTATTTATTTATGTCGGTTCTAAACGATGCATTAAGTTTACCGTTATCGTCTGTAAGCGGTTTTTCCGTATTTAAAATAACAGCCGCATCAAAGGTTACCTCTCCCGATTTAATGGAAGAAAGCATTTTCGCCGCTTCTTCTTCGGTTTTGTAATTTAAAAGAGAAAAATTATATTCTGTAAAAAGGTCGCTGTGTTCTTTACCGTATTTTACTATTTCGGAAGAAGGATACATTCCCGAATTAAAAGAAACAAACTTAAAGCTTCTTTCTTTTTTTGTCATTTCGGCAATAAAGGACGATTCCTTACCGGATGTTTTAAGCCCGTAGTTTGCCCCGTTTCCAAAAAGGTCTTCAACATAGCGGGCGTTTAAAAGAGTTCTTTCTATTTGCTTAACGTATTCAAGTTTTTGGCTTTCGCTTGTCTGTGCATACCGCTGGTCGGAATAAGCTCCGTCATCATCCAAATAATAATTGATAAGTTCTTTGTTTACACGAAAAGAAGGAACGGTATAGCCGGCATTTTTTACCTCTTCTTCCACAGCCGTCTGAATAACGGCAGCTCGAAATGCGATGTATGCAATCTGATTTGCAATAATCTCCCGCTGTTGTTCGTTTTCTGCTCTTATATTGCTTTTATCAATGTATCGGTCTAAAAGATTGTATTGCTCCATAAACGGAGAATCGGGACCGTTGTCTATTGTTCTGCTTCCCCATTTTCCAAGCACAATAAGGCCTGCGCCTGAATTTGTTTCCATCATGGGAGCAACGGCAAAGGCGATAACAGCCAATGCTAAAATTATAACTCCCCCTATCGATACGCCTATTTTTTTCGGATTAGCCATATAAACCTCATTAAATGATATTAAACAATCAACATGCCTCGGTGCAAAGCGCCGTGGTACAGCAGCAGGGTGTTAAACCTTCCGCACGAATAGAGAAAACAGAATAGCACTTATAAAGCATTTTTGTCAATAGAAGGGAATTTTAAAAAAACAAAGTACCGGCCTTCAGCATCGAATGTGTCTTTCGGCGTGATAGCTTGAGCGGACAAGGGGGCCGCTTTCTACAAAAGAAAAGCCTTTTTTCAAACCGATTGTTTTATATTCTTCAAAAACGGCAGGCGGAATATATTCTTTTACTTCAATGTTTTTTACCGAAGGGCGCAAATACTGCCCGATAGTCATTACCTTACAGCCCGACCGGCGCAGGTCGTCCATCGTTTCCAAAACCTCGTCTTTCGTTTCCCCCAAGCCGAGCATAATTCCCGATTTACACACAAGGCCGGAGCTTCCTATCCTGCTTAAAACCTTAAGCGAGGTATCGTATGTTGCCATACTTCTTACACTGTCCGATAAGCGCCGCACGGTTTCGAGGTTGTGCGAAATAACTTCCGGATGGGCTTCTATGACGGCATCGACTAAAGCCGTCTGTCCTTGAAAATCGGGGATAAGCACTTCCATTGTAACTTGCGGACATTTTGTTTTTATGGTTTTGATAACGCTTACCCAATGGGATGCGCCGAAATCAGGTAAGTCGTCCCGGTCCACGGAGGTAAGGACAACATGTTTTAGTTTTAGGGCCTTTACGGATTCGGCTACTTCTTCAGGCTCGGCGGGATTAATAGGCGCAGGACGGCCGCTAGTTACATTGCAAAATTTACAAGAGCGTGTGCAAACGTTTCCGCAAATCATAAAGGTAGCGGTTCCGCATTTCCAGCACTCCCCCTGATTCGGGCACTTGCCGCTGGTACAAATGGTATTCAGTTTATGGGCGCGCACAGTGTCGGAAACATATAAGGAAAGTTTTCCCGAAGGCAGTTTTATTTTAAGCCATTCGGGCTTTTTTTGAACCGTCATACCGTCAAGCTCCTTTGTAAATAATTATCCGCACTCGATTATACAAAGAGGGCACAAAAAAGTCCAGCACAAAATTTTTATTTTAAACCGTTACGGATAAAACCGCTGCAGTGTTCCAAAAGCCGCTTTAAAATACCGGTATCCGGCACGGTTGTAAAAAAAGGATTTTTTATTATAATAGCCGGTATGAAATACCTGGAAACCTATTCCCATGATCCGGAATATAATCTTTCATTTGAAGAATATTGCTTTCGGTATCTGCCCTTGGAAAAAGACGAATATGTTTTTTTATGGAACAATTATCCGACTGTTTTGATAGGGAAAAATCAAAACACCTATCAGGAAATCAACGAAAAGTATGTAAACGAACACGGCATAAAGGTTGTGCGCAGAATTACCGGCGGCGGCGCCATTTATCAGGACCTTGAAAATCTTAATTTTTCATTCGTTACAAAAATTAAGGGAAACGAAAAAATAGATTTTAAAAAATATTATATTCCCATCATAAATGCGTTAAAAAAAATAGGGGTGAATGCGGAGCTTTCGGGCCGAAACGATGTTACCATCGACGGGCAAAAGTGTATCGGTGCATCGCAGTCCGTATGGCAGGGCAGAGTGTTAAGCGACGGTTCTATTCTTTTTGACGTTCAAATGGACGCTCTTTCAAAGGCCTTAAATGTAAGAAAAGAAAAACTTGAATCTAAGGGTGTCAAAAGTATCCGCAGCAGAGTAACGAATATAAAACCGTATTTAAACCGGGATATTTCGGTTATGGATTTTAAGGCGGAACTGTTAAAGGCGATTTTCGAACTTGCAGGTGAAAAGCCGATAGAATACAAACTTTCGGAAACGGAATTGGCCGGCGTTAAAAAGATTTATGATGAACGGTTTTCCAGAAAGGAATGGAACTACGGGGCATCGCCGAAAGCAGAGTACTCCTGCTATGAACGTTTTCCGATAGGCGGTATCGAGCTGTTTTTTAATGTGGAAAAAATGAAAATAAACGGCCTTAAAATCCATGGGGACTTTTTCGGTACTGCGGATAAGAGCGAGCTTGAAACGCTTTTGAACGGCTGCGAATATTCCGAGACTGCCGTAACCGAACGGCTAGCACAAACGGATTTAATGCCTTATTTCGGGTCTTTGGACAAAAGCGATTTTATCGCACTGTTTTTCAAATAAGACGAAGGGAAAACCAGCAATATGGTTAACAACGGCTCAATGATATCGGCGTCTTTTATCGATTCTGGTAACGGCGTTTAAAATAAGACCCCCTTTGCCATCATAAGAATGGGAAGGGTCAATATGCCTCCGACAGCAAGTACTATGGTTTCCAATTTTATATCGAACACGCTGTGCTTTATTCCGTTTCTGTTTAAAAAACGGGCTGTTAGATAATTAAAAGCTGTCAAAAATATATGGGCGAATACAAGGAGTAAATATTGTACCTTATCGCCTAGTGCAAGAGACGAAACGATCAAACTGCCGGCCCGAAGCCCGCCGAAATAAACAGCCGTAATAAGTATGAGTCCAAAGCCTTTAAATCTTATCATAAATATGCCCCATAAAAATTTTTATCGTGTATTATGTTGTGCCTAAACTTATCCGTATAACATATAAGTTCCGAAAGCCTATGACATTTTATCATTCTTCGTTTATTATACCGTTTATTCGAGACCGTTGCAATCATAATTTAAAGGCGCTATAATTTAATCGAAAATAAACCTTTTTTAAACTATTGAAGTTCCGCACTTTTGCAATGAAATGAAAAAGTGCATATAATAAGCGATGTTTGCGATTAGCAAACTCGCCCGTGTTTTTATAGTATTGCTTAACCTGCACTTGCAGCTCGTCCGAAACATCAGGTTGAAGCGGGTGTTAGACGCTTTTAGCTAAGTCCCTCTGTAAAATAAAATCTATCAATAACTCTATTATAACACTAATAATAAAATAAATTAAAGAAACTAATATAAATCCAATAATAAATTCTTTTAAATTTATCTCATTAGTTTTATCAAATAATAAAAAAGGTAGTAAACTTAACCACAAAAAAATCACTCGATAAATACTTAATGAAGCGTTTATTCTAAATCCGTGTAATTGTTTTTTGTGCTTTATTATCGCTACAGTTATATATGATAATCCTTGCAAAATAAACCAGTAATCCATTAAAAGTATGTGTAAGAAAAATCTTTTTGTTGAAAATATTAACTCAGACAGCGTGAAAAAGTCAGGTGTATGTGTAACATACAAAGATAAGTAAGATAATAGTGAACAATTATCACGACTATTGAAAATATTAAATTTTTTCTATTAATAATATTTTTAAGGTAAAATAAAAATTCAATTAAAAATAAAATAAATATAATAATCCATTGAAAAAATACCGTATCTCCGTTAAGAGCCAAATAATACAGCATAAAATCAACTCTTAATGCAATTACCGCTAGCAATATTCCAACTATTATAAAAAGATTATGTATAAATAAAATAAAATTAAATTGAAAACTTTATAAAATCTATTCATTTTTTCCTTTTTTTGTCCTTCAGGCAATTCGTCTAACTACCGCTTAACCTGCAAAAAGGCTTGACCGCAAAATCCGCTTTGAAGTTTTGTTATGTGATGTTTCAAAATGGACATACCGTTTTCGTCAGATAACATAGATCAATGGAATATAACATTACAGCAAATCCTCATATCTTATATATCCGCCATAAGGATTTTTGTAAACAATTTTACTAATACAATCGTTCTTATCAAAAATAAAGAACATATCTATTCCATTATCGTGATAGTCAACAGAACAGCGGTAACGTCCGTCAGAATCAACATAAAGGTCATTCCCTAAAATTTTAAAAAGAGCTTCTTTCTTCATTCCGACTTTTATACCATATAGAAGTTCAAAGTACCTTGTATCAATCTCAAATTCTCTGTGATTAAAATATATCTGACCATTATACTGTTCGTATTCTGTTATTATAGAATCAAATCTTTTTATAAGCATATTGATTCTTGCATACTCCAAAGTATACGAATAACTATCTATCCGTTTGATTGTTATTTCTTTTCTATTACCAAATTCTTTCTGATACACGCATTTAAAACTATCATCTGACTGGTTATATGAGAATAATGTCAGATACACTTCTCCGTCTAACGGATGCTGGTATTTTACTTTAAAATCTAATTCTGTGATCCAATATGCATTTATCCAAACATTTTCATTTTCTGAAATACATGCCCAATAATCTAAAATACCATCAACAAATTTACCAGACCCCGAATATGAATAAATGTTTATAATTGAATTTTTATCTTTTTTCCCCACTATTTCAGTATCAAGACCGGGACATCTTCTTAATTGCACTCCATTATCAATTACCAATCCTTGTCTACTTTGGGCAAATCCGTTGAAACTCAAAATCAAAAACAAAAAAAGGATAGCTTTTTTCATATTTTTTTACTCCACATTTATTTTCTGCGCCCCTGTGAGGGCATCCACATAACTTCTGCTTAACCTGCACTTGCGTCTCATCCGCAATGTCAGGTTGAAACGGGTGTTAGATGCTTTTACATAGCCCCTACATATTTTTCTACTATCGTATTTTGTAATAATTGTGAAAAATTTACATTATTTTTTTCTGCAAGTGTATTCACCCATTTTGGAAGTGTTATATTCTTTCTTACACACTTACTTGAATATTTTTTACTATACAAATCCATATCTAAAATAAGCATATTTATAAAACTTTTATCATCAGGCACTTTTATTTTTGTGGGTTCACTTGCTTTTGGAACAGCATTTCCTTCCTCGATTTCTGTCAATATCCATCCTGATGCTGCATCTATTCCCATCTCTATCGCTTCTATAAGAGAAAAACCTCCGGAAACACAGCCTTGCAAATCGGGAAATTCTATACTATAACTATTATCTTCTTCACAATATGTTATAATTGCCGGATATGCTAATTTCATTTTATATTCCTCCATATATTCTTATTTCAATCCTGCCTGCTTTAGAATTGCTTTCACGGTTCCGATTGGTATATCTCCTTTATGATTTGGTACCGTAATTTTTCTGCGTTTAAACGGTAGCCCGCTTTCCAGACGGGGGCTTCCATCACGTATGATATGTTTATATTGATTATGAGAACCTTTCGATGCCACAAAATACCAACCATCCGCCTTTAGTATTTTTTCTATTTCTTTTACTGTCATTTTATATCTAATCGTATTATACGCATTATGCGTATACTTATCAAGCAGTTATTATAATAAAATACAACATCTTTAGTAAAAATAAGCGATTAATCTGGATTTTAAGCTTTAATTTACAAAATACACCCTATTTTTCAAAGTTAGAGTTAATTACCACGAAAGGCATCCGTCTAACATTGTTTTAAACCGCAAACGGGCATAGTCCCGTTTGTCAGCGTTGAAGCGGGTGTTAGGTAATCTCTTTATAACATTGAAATTTGTAACTACTTTCCAAAAATACTAGCTATCTTATCTAATGTTGAGAGGCGAACATATTCAGAATGATTTTACATCTTATTTAATTCATCAATCTGTAAATCGTAAAAGATATCCATCTGGATCTTGTAGTAAAAACTCTTTTTGAATAATTTTTTCGCAACCATTACTGTAATGGCTGACAGTCATTAACGGGCGCAAAGCTTCCGTTCAACATTGTTTTAACCCGTAACGCAGCTTGTCTGCGTTGTCGGCTTCGAAAACGGTGTTGTATGAATCATCTAAATCTAATATTAGTCCATTTGATAAACTCAGCCAATGAAAAAACATGAATGGTCTTATCATTATTATAATCAGATGTGTATTTTTTTGATTTAACTGTT
>CAUUSH010000009.1:0-76293 GCA_963547785.1 uncultured Treponema sp.
CCATGCCGGCAACCGAAACGTCTTTCGGAATTTCAGGCACGGACAAAACCGGAACGGCATAAACGGAACATAAGTCCCGTGTAGAAAAAAGCCGTACAATCTGTACGGCTTTAAACGGCGGGTCTCGGAGTTTTCAAGGGTTTAAAAGCGCCTCTCCTCCTTACCCCGACACAGAATAAGCTGCTTTAAGAATCCAACAACCCCGACGCTCGCGTCGGGGTATTAAAGCCTCCATACGAATAAGCGGCTTATTTTTTCAAAACCTTCATAACAAGATAGAAAACGGCACCGACTACAAGACCGCCCAAGCCGAAAACTATTTTTTGCCAATCAGAATTATAAAGCAGCCAAAGGCTTATGCCCACGGCCAAAAGGGATACAACATATACGCCCGGTATCCTAAAAGAACCTTTCATACCGCGCTTTCGGAAAACGAGTATTGCAAGGCAGGTCGGAATGTACTGGGCAAAACGGGAAACGACGGAAATAGCGGCCAGTTTGGTAAAGGTACCCGTAAGACATACCAGCGCAGTCAAAACCGTGGTCAAAATAACGGCTACAACCGGAACATCTTTTTCGTTTCTTTTGGTAACGAATTTCGGCAAAAAGCCGTCATCGGCAAGGGCTGCGGCGCTTCTGGGTGCAAGGAAAGAAGAAGCGACGTTGATACCGCCTATGGAAATAAGGGTACCGGTCGTAACGACTGCCTTTGCTACAGGGCCGAAAAACCGTGCCGAAGCGTCGGCAACGGGAGCCGCACTTGCCGTTAAACCATCGCCCAAAATGCCGATGGCGACTACCTGAATCAGAATATAAAAGACGGAAACACCCGTAATAACCAAAACAATGGCAAGCGGAATATTCTTTTCCGGGTTATCCATATCCTCGGCAGCAACAGCAATGGATTCAAAGCCGGTAAAGGCATAGAAGATCAAAAGAGCGGCTGCTCCGAAAGAGGTTACGCTGAGCGGTTCGACGGACTGCATGGGCTGAAAATTATCGCCTTTTATAAAAAAGATACCCAAGAGAATAAAGAAAACAAGCGGGACCAGTTTTCCAAGCGTAATAACGTTATTGATTATCTTCGAAATTTTAACACCTGCAATATTCATAATCATCAAAAAAAGAAGAAGAGAAATTGCAATGATATTGCGCATAAACGGTTCTCCGGCGGCGGGCCATACGCTTGCCAGTGCAGTGGGAAAACCGACGGCCATGGCCGCCCATGCAATAATCATAATCGCCCATTTCATAAAACCGACTTCGAAACCGACAAATTCACCGAAGGCCTCTTTTGCGTAAACGTATGGGCCACCGTTCTTTTTAAAAAGCCCGCCCGCTTCGGCAAAACAAAGAGCTATCAAAATAACCAGTACGGCATCAAACAGTATAACACCGATACTGGGTACGCCGACCAGCTTCGCGGCCCTGCCCGGAAGTAAAAAGATTCCGGTTCCTACAATCGCATTGACCCCGAGCAGACAGATGCTCAAAAGTCCCAATTTGCTTTTATCAGCCATATTTTTCTCCTCTAAATAAGGGATTTTTAAAATCAACATACCTCGACGCAGAGCGTTGGAATATGTTGTTCTCATAAGGTGGTTGCAGTCGGCTTTAATACCCTTATGGTACGACGCAGAGCGTAGACGTAAAACGTCGGGGTATTAAAGCCTCCGCACGAATAAACCTGTTCAAAAACTTCCGTTTCAAAGCAGGTTTCCTTGAATAGACCTGTTCAACAACGAAGTTATCGAACAGGTTCTAATTATCCACCGCCTGAAAATCCTAAAAAAGAACTTTCAGGCAGTGCTTTTTATTATTCAGACAAACGAAGAACGGAATAGAGCCCCCCTGTTTATCGTATTGCCTAAAATCATAACCGTAAAACCGATCACACGCCTAGCAGTGCTTTACGAATTCCGTAAACAAATCCTGCGAAGGCTTGTGGCAGCGTGCCGTCATTTCGGGGTGAAACTGAACGCCCATCAGATATTCTTCGCCCGTATATTCTATCGCCTCGACAATACCGTCCGGAGCCCTGGCCGTTACTGCAAAATCCTTTGCGATATCCTTTAATGCCATGTGATGAAAAGAGTTCACCGTATCCTTTTTTCCGAACAGTTTTCGCATGACCGAGCCTTCCTCGGTTACGATGCCGTGGGTGCGGGTAGTAGGCCGCGCCTTTTGTGTATGCTGAATTTGAATATCCCGCTGTATCAAAGATATATCTTGATACAGCGAACCGCCGAAAACCACATTCATAATCTGCATACCGCGGCAAATTCCGAAGATCGGCTTTTTCAGTTTGCGTGCACTTTTTATCAGGGCAGTTTCATACACGTCCCGCTTCGGAAGAACCTCGCCCAAACAAGACAGCGGTTCCTCGCCGAAAAAGTGCGGATCAACATCATAGCCGCCCATCACGATAATGCCCGCAACGCTTTCAGCCTGCACCTTTACGGCCTTTTCGTCTTCGATGATGGGAAGCATGACGGGAACACCGCCTGCGGCAAGAACCGCATTTACATAGTCGGCATTGGTATACATACGCTCATACCCCGCGAACAGGCCCGCGGAACCCTCGAATAAACAGCTGCCTGTTATTCCTATAACCGGTTTACTCATACTGCTTCTCTCCCCCTATTAAATTTGGCGGATGCATAATACAATTTATTTTTATACTTTGTCAAGAAAATATGTCGATGTATTAACAACAAGCGAAAAAGTAGTCAACCGGGGCAGGAAGGGCGCATACACCTTTCATTAAGGCTGAACGTAGGTTTTCCGGCAAGCGTTTAAACTAAAAACGGCTGTACACGGACGGTTTTACCGTTTTTTATAGATAAAAAAGGCGCCTCAAAAGTGCTTGAGGCGCCTTGCGTTTTGCCCGATTCCGTTAGAACACCGTTTGTTCGGAAACGGGCGTTTCAAGAGCTTTTAAGGATTTTTCAACCAAAGCGCGCCTGAGTTTTTTCTCGTCGGCCGCATTCATTTTCGGGTTTCCGAGCGGATGCGGAATGGCAACCGCAGGAACAATTCTGTTTGCACCTACCGTTTTGGAAATAGGAACAACAGTTGCAATGTGGACTACCGGAAGGACTTTTTCAATTTCTTTAACCATCGTTGCACCGCAACGAGTACAGGTACCTCACGTAGATGTCAAAACGACGGCCTGAACCCCGTCTTTTACGAGTTTTTCGGCTATTTCGGCCGCAAATTTCTTTGCGCTTTTTACGGCAGTGCCGTTACCGACGGTCGTATAATATTTATCGTGCAGTTTCCCGATTTTTCCTTCTTTTTCCATATCGCGTAAAACGTCAACAGGCAGAACTCTGTTGGGATTTTCGTTACAATAGGTCGGATCGTATCCGCCGTGTGCAGTTTCGCTGTCTGCCGAAGAAAGAGCCGCCATTCCTTTAATGGAATATTCGCCGTAGTGCGAGGCGTTGGACGCTTCGATGTGGTCGGGGTTTCCCTTGGGGACAACGCCGCCTGAGGTTACCAGAGCGATAACGGCCTTGGAAATGTCCTTGACGGGAGCAAAGGGCGGTACCCTGTCGAATACGGGCATGGGATATTCGGTTATGAATTCTTCGCCCTTAATCTTTTTGATAAGCATATCGACAGCCCGTTTTGCACCGCGTTCTTTCGCAAAATAGTTTTGGCGCACACCGCGGGGCAATAAGCCTTCCTGTTCGGGAGAGCCGATTGTTTCGCCGGTCAACAGTTTTTTTGCCAGTTTTCCGATTGCGGGAACCGCTTCGCGCATACTGACGGCCGAATTTCCCGTTTTAACGGTGTACATAAAGGCCTTAAACACATCGTAGCCGGGGTTTTCTTCGTACAAGCCCGTAATGGCGGGGATGCCCATTTCGAAGGCTGCTTTGGAAGCGCTTCCGCAGGCCATACCGTAACGGCCGGCATTAAAACCGGGTCCGGCAATAAGCAAATCAGCCTTTGCATCGGCTAGCACCTTTTTAACGAATTTAAGAGCCTCTTCTTCGTGCTCGTTAAAATAGTTATCGCCGCAGATAATCGTTTTTACGATTTTACCCGCATCGCCTAAGGCCGCCTGAATTCCCGTACCGGGACCGGCCGTTCCGTCGATAACTTCGGGTTTATAGTCAGCCATGTCTTCTCCGCCCTTGCCGGCAAAGAATTGATTGATATAATGAACAATTGTTTTACTCATAGCTTAACTCCTATATTCCTCTGGCCGAAAGATAATTAAAGCCGAGCTCGTTCGTTGCGCCCGTTATAACCTGAATTTCGGCTTCGATTGTTCCGTCTGCATGTAAGCTGCCGTCCCATGCACCGGCGATTACGTTAGCCTGTTTTGCATCACCGATAACGGTTTTCATCGGGGGCAGTTTTACAACTTGGTTCGCATTTCCGTTTGAAACGACCGCATTACCAAGCGGGTGAGAGTCCGCAAGGGACTGGCTTGCTCCGTCCTGACCGGCATATTCATCGGTTACGAGAACGGTTTTGATGCCAAGTTCTTCGATTTTGCGGCAGTTCATAATCAAGTCGGCGTCGGGGTTTCCAAATCCTTCTTCTGAAATGATGACCGCATCGCAGCCGAGCTGTTTTGCAAGTTTTGCGGAAAGGAAAGATGATCGCTCTTTATCGGCGAGGGTTACGTTTTCGTTTGTAACGATAACGCCCATAAAGTTGATGTCTTTTCCGTGCCTTTTAAAAAGCTCGTGAATGATGGGGCTATTCTGGTGAACGTATGTCGGGTTTTTGTCGCAGGCTGATACGCAGTTTCCGCTTACGATAGCACCGTCCATAACTTCCGTCGGATACATCATCGTCGGCAAAATCTGTTTTACGTCAATTCCGTAATAGTACGTATCGTGCAATAAGCCCTGGCTTTGGAGCATATAGACATACCCGACCTTAGGCAGGTTGGGATATTTTGCAGCCTGTTCTATAGGATTTAAGGTTTCATACGTTTCTACAGAGGCGGGTTTTACGGTTTTTCCCGCTTCGCCTAAATAGCGGGCCGTTTTTAAGCCCATAAGCCGTAAAGACGCTTCTTTTACGGCGCGGGTTACATCATCTTTGATCGTGCATTTTACGACAAGGTTGACGGTCTTCGAAAAAGGCGTATATTCGGCGCCCGGGCCGCTCATATCTATTATACCTTCCTGAAATCCGACAACGGTTCCCGTCGTAACGACGGCAGCACCCCGTAATACGTGGGTCTTTCCTTCTCCCACAGTAGCCTCTTCACCGGTAAAAAATCCGGGGAAGCAAACGCCTGTGCCTTCTACCTTGCACCTCGGTTCAAGAACATCCTTTACCGGAATAATTCGGATATTGTCGCCGGGCTTTGCAATATGCAGTTCGACACCGGTTACAAGCGGATCTTCTTTGATAAGAGCTTCAAGTTCGGCTTTGTTTACTTCAAGGCATGTTCCATTAACGGCGGTTTTGCTTCCGAACTGAATATCGTTAATGGGGATAATACCTAATTCAAGTTTCACTTTTGACCTCCTTCCATAATGTAGTCAATAGGTTGATTAACTCTTAAGCCTTATTATATCAGTAAAGGCCAATCAAGTCAATTAAGGTAAAACCGAGTACCCCGCGTTTTGTATACCGCAAAAGATAATCCCCAATAAAGCCCTCCCGCACAAATAATCTTATTGAAGGAAAAAAGAAGTTAACGAGCTTGTTATAACTTTCACATCTTCTGCCGCTTCTTTTACCCAACGGTGAGCTTTGTTTAAAAGGGCTTGAGTTTTCTGTCCAGCCTGAATACACATCGGTAAACGCGAGCGTACACATGTAGTACACTTGGGCACTTATACCGCAGTGAGCAGCTTCCATACCGCATTGTCTTGCCCCATAAGGGTAGGCACCTCACACCTATGTGTGTAGACATCTCACACCTATAAGGGTGAACCGTTCACACCTATAAGAGTAGGCACTCTGAAAAAAAGCCCGGTTTACACTCGTCCCAATTAAAAAAGATGCGGATTGGAATGAGCTTATTAAGATTTTTTGCCGACTGTGTCATTGAAATACCGCGTATTGCGTGCTTAGGGATTTCAGCTTTAAGGATCCTGCCGATTGCCGCGCTTCTCTACCGATGTATATCCTTGTACATTGATAGAAGACAAGTTTTGTTCCCAACCTTGCTTTTGATTATAGCCCCGTACATACGTGGACGTTCTGAGGGGGTGTTTTGTTTTTAGTTTTTCATATTATTGACATTTTTTTGCAAAGATGATACACTTGCGCCCATGATTTTTCCGTTAAAAGAGCTTATCGAATTTGATGATAATATATACGAAATTACCTGCGCTTCTACAAGGCGGGCTTATCAGCTTGCTAAAATTCAAGTACCCGGAGCAGAAGATACCGGCGACAAGGTGGTATCTTCAGGCGCACGGCAGATTTTTAAGAGCGAAGTCGACTACCAAATAGAGTATTATCCGGAACACAATTAGTTGCAAAAAAATCAAACCGTTCCCGTGCTCATCTTTTTCGGTGCAACGGCTTCGGGCAAAACGGAGATAGCATCCGATTTATTTTCTTCCGATTCAAAAAAAACTGCTGACGGTAACGGGCTAAGTCTCTCCGGTTGTGCGGAAATTATCAGCGCCGATTCGATACAGGTATATAAACACTTAACCATAGGCTCCGCAGCGCCCTCAGATAAGCTGCGTGCAAAACTGCCCCATCATCTTATAGCCGTAAAGGACCCTTCGCAAGAGTTTTCTGCCGCCGATTTTGTAACCGAAGCCGACCGGCTTTGCCGCGAAATATATCTGCGCAGCAAATTGCCCGTTTTATTGGGCGGAACGGCTTTTTTTATGAAAAATTTTATGTACGGACTGCCTGTAACTCCAAAAGCCGACCTAAAGGTAAGAGCCATGCTTCAAAATAGAGCAAAACAAGCAGGCATTGCCGTTCTTTTTGAAGAGCTAAAAAAAAACGATCCGGTTACGGCACAAAAGCTGCATATAAACGATGAATACAGAATTATCAGAGCATGTGAGGTCTTCATCTGTTCAGGAAAACCTTTAAGCGCCTTTACCATCCCCGAAACCTTTCGGCGCGGGTACGATTTTTTTATTGTAAGCATAGAAAGAAAGCGGACCGTTTTATATGACAGGATAGAAAAGCGGGTCGATAAAATGATGGATGACGGGCTGCCTGCAGAGGTTTCTTCTCTTTTAGCTAAGGGCTTTACAGTGCGCGATCCGGCACTGAAGGCTATCGGTTATAAGGAATTTTTTGATGAAAACGGCTGTATTAAGGAGCTTACCCGCCTGCCTGAAATTACGGAATGTATTAAACGGAATACAAAACATTATGCCAAACGACAGGAAACATTTTTTAAAAAGATACCGTGTGTAAAACGCTACAATGCGGAAAGTGAAGATGATACGGCAAGACTTTTCCGCGATATTTATGATTTTTATGCAAAATATTTTGTCCGTGCGGAAAATTAATATGTGACTACGGTTAAAAATTATTCATCTTCTTCGGGTTCCGGAGCGGCTTTTGAAGATTCCGGTTCGGCTGCCGGCTTTTTTACACGCCTTACACGTATTTGCACTTCATCATTGTGTTTAGCCGGCCGCGCGACAAAAAAGACCAAGCTTAAATACAACACGATTATTATACCGATGCCTATTACCTGCGGGGAAGCTAAAACCCTTTTTAAAATGTACATTAAGTCTTCAAAACTCATAATTCAATATCGGTAAAATAAATACAAAACTTAAAAACAGAATATACCTGTTTTGACAGAGCACTGCAGTTTGCGGCCGGTTTTCCCGGAAATGGATTATTTATAACCCAAATAATCAACAACCCCGACGCAAAACCTTGCCGAGGACGGCTGGTATTAAACCCTCAGCACGAATAAAAGTATATAAAAACCGAAAAGAACTTGACTTTTAAGCAAAAGAGGCTTAAAATGGGGGCATGGAATTTAAAGACGCATTAAGGCCCGACTCCGTAGATTTAAAGGACGTTATTACGCCTGCAACCATTAATCTGCACTTAAAGGGCTTAACAAAAGAAGCCATCATTGACGAATTACTTGAAACGCTGGTAAAGGCTGGAAAAGTAAAGGATAAAGCCGCAGCCAAAGCCTGTATTTTGGATAGGGAGCGCAAAATGTCTACTGGTATGAAGCACGGTATAGCCATTCCACACGGTAAAACCGATTCCGTAAAAGATTTAGTCGCGGGAATAGGAATTGCGGATAATGCCGTAGACTTTGATTCGCTTGATCAGGAGCCGTCCCGTATCTTCATTATGACCCTTTCGCCGCTGGATAAAACCGGCCCGCATTTACAATTTCTTGCGCAAATTAGCTTATTGTTTAAGAGCGCCGAAAAACGGGAAGAATTATTGCATGCGGCAAATGCGGAAGCCGTTATAAAGCTTTTAACGGAAAGTGAAGAATAATGCATCGTTGCGGAAGGCCGTGCGGCGGATGTTTTTTATCTGCCGCATAGCCCTGATATTTTAAGCCTTTACTTTACATTACCGGATTTATAAGCCGCAATTAACAAGTATTGGCAAATTATAAAATTTAGTGTATACTACCAGCATGGCTGATAAAGAATCCTTTTTTTCAAAACTTTTAAATTTTTTTGTCCGCGTAGACAGCGCCGAAAATATAAAAAAGAAAAAGCTTAAACTCATTGCTAAAAACATAGCGAAAACCAAGTACAGCAAATGGTACAAGGCAGGCTCGCAGGAACTTTTACCGCAGGCGGCGCAGTTTTTTTACAATATTTATAAAATTGTCGGGCCCGGCCGTCCGCTTTTAGCAGGGGCAGTTTCTTCAAAAGTGCTCAAAAATGTAACTGTAGAGCATTTTTTAACGGGTAAACAGAAAAAAATGCTGGAAGGTTTATCGGAAGAAGCAATAAAGCAAAAATCTTCCAAAATGAAGGTATCCGACCTATCGACAGCAGTAAAAAAAGAGCTAAAGCTGTTTGTAGGGGAATTCGATTCAAAACAAACGAAAACAATTGACACAATTTACGAAGATATCGAAAATTTTATTCATTTTGTTTTATTCGATTATCATTTTCTGTTAAAAAAATTCAATTCTGCACTGCCTGAAAACAATTATACCGCTAATCCGGTCTTTCAGGCTGTTAGGGGCGAATATCTGCTGGAAAGCTTAAAGGATTTTGCAACCGTCTTGTATCAGCTTAACATCGAAACCGATTGGAAAACCATATTCGCAATCATTAAAGATTATAAAAATATCAACCCCGTTCACGAAGGTCAGTGGCGCAAGCTTTTGTCGGCCTTAAACGATTTAAAACGCTCCCGCGCTATCGAATACCTTATACAGCATATAAGCGGCAATATTTTTTATGCCATCGAAATCACTCCAAGCGAAGCGAAAATTACCGACACCTATATCGAAAACGTAAGAAATGCGACTAACAGCACAATAAACAAGATTGTGGAAGCCCAAAAATCTTCGAAGGCTGCCGTTTTGATAAGCCGTATCTTCGGTGATAAAATTAATTCGGGTATGAAAAACTATACCCTCGAAAATCATGCGAATTTTATAAAAAAAGGACTTCCCGGCTATATCTATGCCGAACAGATGAACTGCCTTAAATCTTTTTTGATAGAATATGTTAAAACCGATATAAGAACGCTTTGCGACCTTTTTTTAGTGCGCGGAAATTGGGGCGGTTTTGCCGGTACTACAGCCGAGTACTCCGACAGCTTTCATGCAATTATGCAGCTTTCTTCAAAAGTTGTGGAATTCGACGAAAAACTATCGGAAGTTTCCGAAATGGGTGTAAAATTCAGAACACTGCTTTCAAGGATGGACAGAGAAAAAGAAGCCGGCCGCCAAGCTGCAAAATTGCTGGGCGAAGTAAACGAAACGGCTTTAAAACTGATTAAATTTTCCTTAAAATATATAATTGTCATAGGAAGCAATTTTAAAACGATTATTGCCGATTACGATAAGCCGCGCCGTGAGCTGATTCAAAACTGGAAAGAAATTGAACAGCATTCGGACAGGCCGATACGGGAATGGCTTGTAGAGGCTTATAAAAAAATATACGATTTTATTATGTTAATTCAGCTTTTCAACGAAAAATAAAGCCTGTTTTGTAAAAGGTTTTATTCGTTTTAAAATATCGAAATATGTTAAGCAGTTTTCATACGCACACTTATTTGTGCAAACATGCCTCAGGCCGGCCTACAGATTACGTAAAAGAAGCGGAAAAGATGGGCTGTTCGGCACTAGGTTTTTCCGACCATTGTCCCTACCCTGATTTAACATGGGACTATTGCAGGATGCACTTCGGCGAAATGGAGTTGTATAAAAGCCTTGTGGAAGAGGCTGCCGCCGAAGCGTCTTTTCCGGTTTATTTCGGTTTTGAATGTGAATGGCTTCCGCGCTTTAAAAGCTGGTACAAAGACCGGTTAAGGGCAGAAATGCAAGCCGATTTTTTGGTTTTAGGCTCGCACTGGTACGATATAAACGGAAATTTGGAATATGTGCCGTACTTAACGGATAAAAAAGACGTTTTCGGTTATATCGATTTTACCATACAGGGAATGGCTTCCGGCCTTTACAATTTTTTGGCGCATCCTGATTTGTTTTTAGCGGAAATCGAAGACATAGACGCCGATTATACCGCCTGTTCCAAGGCTTTAATTGAGGCGGCTATAAACTTAAATATGCCGATAGAAATAAACGGGTACGGTCTTTTTAAAGAAAAAATTACACGTGCCGGAATAACCGAAACAATTTATCCCGTAACCGCCTTTTGGGAGCTTGCGCGGGATATGGGCGCTCGGATTATTTGTAATTCGGATGCCCATAAGCCGGAGCATGTTCTTTTGGGCTGTAAAAAAGCCGTTGAATTTGCGGAATATCTGGGCATAAAGGTTGAAGATTCGGCGGAAGCTCTGGAGCTTAAATCTAAAAATACGTAAACCGTTACACAAATGGAAAAAAATATCGATTTAAAAAATAGAATAAGGGCTGTTCATGTTTATGTTTACGGGCGGGTACAAGGCGTAGGGTTTCGCTATTGGACGGCGGCCATTGCAAACCGGCTCGGCGTAAAAGGCTTTGTTAAAAATCTTCCCGATTCTTCCGTTGAAATTGCCGCAGAAACGGATGCTGCCGTACTAAATGAATTTCTCCTCCGTTTAAAACACGGACCGCCCTATGCCAGAGTTGAACAGCTTAGCGTTGAAGAAATAGAAGCTCAAGGCTTTAAACGCTTTAAAATAGAAGGATAATGGGAGCCTATAAAAAACTGAAATTTTTAGAGGTTACCTAATATTTTGAATTGCTTGAAAGTTGATTTCCGTACCTGCTCCGTTTTTTACCTTGTTCTTTTAGCACAAAAATGATATAGTGCCTTTTGTCTTACTTAAAGAGAAGTCTTTTTTAAGAATATCGATTTTTATTTCGAGGAGAAAATAATGAGCAAAGGATTAAAAACAGCCCTTATTGCAGGTGCGGTAATTGTGGTTTTATGTTTCGGCTTATATCGTTTTTTTGCGGGAACTTACAACAAAATGGTTATGGCCGAAGAAACCGTAAACTCGGCATGGGGACAAGTTCAAAACGTGTATCAAAGACGCTTTGATCTAATTCCGAATTTAGTACAAACCGTAAAAGGTTATGCCTCGCACGAGTCGCAGGTATTTACGGACATTGCTGAAGCACGCTCTAAAGCGGGCGGAACCTTGCAGGTTTCGGATGAAGTTTTAAACAATCCTGAATCCTTTGCGAAATTTCAAAAAGCACAGTCGGAATTAGGTTCCGCTCTGCAGCGGCTCCTTGTTATCACCGAAAATTATCCTGAGCTAAAGGCCGACCAAAGCTTTTTAGACTTGCAAAGCCAGCTTGAGGGTACGGAAAACAGAATTGCAGTAGAGCGCAAAAAGTTTAACGAAACGGTTAAATCTTACAACATTCTTATAAGAGCCTTTCCGAATAATCTGATAGCAGGTAAATACGGATTCGGGCAAAAAGCATATTTTGCGGCGGATGAAAATGCGTCAAATGCCCCGGAGGTAAAATTTTAAATGCAGGCCGAAAAGCTTTTAAAAAAGCTTAAATTAACTTCCGAAAACCTTAGTTCCATAAAAACCGCCGTTGCAGAAGCGGAAAAAACTACAACCGGAGAAATCGCCCTTGCCGCCGTGCCGCAAAGCGATAGTTATTCTTTCGTGGAATTTTTTGCCGCAATGTGTCTCGCCTTTTTGTCGTTTTTCGTTATGCTCCTTTTTGCGGATAAGATTTGGGGCTTTTTGGAAAAAGCACTTTGGTATCCTTCGCCCCGTCATCTAGCCGCCTATATCGGTCTTATTGTACTTAGCATAACGGTTCTCTTTTTCCTTTTAATAAACATTCCGATTTTTGACAGGATAATTATCCCGAACCGCATAAAAGAAAAAAGAGTCTATGCCCGCGCAATCCGCCATTTTGTAGAATGCGGTATTTATAACACTGCCGAACGGACGGGCATTCTTATTTTTGTGTCTGTTTTGGAACGCAGAGTTTTTGTCATTGCGGATTCAGGCATTGCCGAAAAGGTTGGGCAGGACGAATGGAAAGAAATCTGCAAGATTATAACGGACGGGTTAAAATCGGGAAAGGCAGCACAGGCTTTTTGCAAAGCGGCGGCCCAATGCGGTGCCATTCTTTCGCAGTATTTTCCGAACAGAGCCGAAAATCCAAACGAATATCCTAATGGGCTGGTAATTTTGGAGGAATAAGATGACGGTTTTACAAAAGAAAAGTCACTTAAAATTAAGCCTTGCCGTGTCCGTTTTTTGGCTTCTTTCGCTTCTTTCCTTTGCCCTTGACGTTCCGCACCTGCAAGGCACGGTAACCGATTTGGCGGGCATTCTTTCCGAAGACGGCAAAACCGAAATCGAAAACTTTCTTTTAAACATTGACGATAAAACGCAGCTGCAAATTGCGGTTCTTATAATAGATTCTTTGGAAGGAGAAAGCTTAGAAGATTATTCTTACCGGGTTGCAAGAGAGTGGAAGCTCGGTTCAAAAGAAAGGGATTCAGGGGCTCTGCTGCTAGTCGTCTTCAACGATAAAAAATTAAGAATTGAAACAGGCTACGGCATAGAAGAAAACCTAACCGATGCACGCTCCTCGCAAATTATACGCAACATCATCGCCCCCGAATTCCGGCGGAACAATTACGAAAAAGGCGTTTTTGACGGCGTGCAAGCGATGGCGGCCTATGCCTTAAAGGATGAAAGCCTTTTAGAAGAGGTAAAAAGAAAAACCGAAAATGAAGATTCCGAAAGCGGTTTCCCATCCGGCATACGGTACTTATTAATTTTGATTTATGTTATCGTCTCCAGAATATCGGGTATGGGTTTGCTGTGGCTGCCGATTCTTTTGCTTTCATCCGTGTTTCCGCATAAAAACACGCGGCGCGGAAAGGGCAGCTCCCGTGTAAGAGGCTTCGGTTATTCGAGCAGTTCTGACTTTTTCAGCGGATTTTCCGGCTCAAGCGGAGGATGCTTTTCAGGCGGCGGCGGAAGTTTCGGCGGCGGCGGCGCATCCGGCGGCTGGTAAAATGTTCCAAACCCTTAATTTTGCGCATCGGGGATTTCGCAGCAAGTACCCCGAAAACACCATTCTCGCCTTTTCCAAGGCCGTCGAGGCTGGTGCACACGGTATAGAATTTGACGTCCATCTTTCTTCCGACGGAATCCCCGTCATTATTCACGACGAAACCTTGGAGCGCACCTGCGGCGTTTTCGGCTTTGTAAAAGATAAACCGCTTGAAGAACTCCGGCGCTTAAACGCCGCCGCAGGCTTCGTCCGTGCGTCTTCTGCAGCCGCACCCTTACACGAAAAAATTCCCTCTTTTGAAGAGTACTGCGACTTTATACGGCACAAAGACATTATATCGAATATAGAATTAAAAACCGGCATTTTCGAATACCCCGGCATCGAAGAGAAGATGCTTGCCCTTTTAAAAAAATACGGTCTTATCGAAAAGTGCATTGTTTCTTCTTTTAATCACGAAAGCGTTGTCAGAATAAAAAACCTTGCCCCTCACATCGAATGCGGGTTTTTAGTCGATTCGTGGGAACTAGACCCTGCGCCGTATTTAAAAAGGTACGGAATCGAATGCTATCACCCGCCTGCCTATCGGCTTACAAAAGAGTTCGTCGAAAACCTGCACCGCGCAGGCTTTAAGGTAAACGCATGGTTCGGCGCCGTTCAAACGGATTATGCAAGGATTCTTAAAACGGCTCCCGATATACTCATCACCGATTATCCCGACAAAATAGCGGAACTGTTGCGCTAATCGAAAAAGAGGCAGAGCCCGAACACTTTTTTACAGCCGGCTTCTTTAAGCGCCTTTGCACAAAAATCCAATGTTGCGCCGGTCGTCATTACATCATCTAAAACAATCAGGGTATCGGGCAGATGGGAGCCGTTATTCTTTAAGCCGATTTTTCCTTTCAAATTCGTTTTGCGCTCTTTTTTAGAAAGGCTCTTTTGCGAAAGGCCGTCCCGTCTTTTTAAACAGCGCAAAACATTCAAACCGTAAAGACCTTCCAGTATTTCCGCCATATCCTCTATTTGGTCCCAGCTTTTGACTTTCAATTTTCTCGGGCGCGGCGGTACCGGAACGATTGGTATGCCGGCTAATTTATGCCGCGCGTTTATAAACTGAAAAACGGCTTTAGCAAAAAGCTCGGAAAGCCCTCTAACATTTTTATTTTTCCATTCGCGCACTATTTTTCCGGAAAGCCCCTGATAGGGATACAGGGTAAAAACCTTGTCATAATAGGTTATAGCGCCCCCACTCTCCGCTTCTTGCACTTTTGCCCTGCATGCGGTGCAGTATTCTGCTTCGGAAATTAAAAACCTGCCGCAGGCCTTACAAAATTTATCGGGATTATGCAGGCGGTATTCCAAAGGCAAAAACAGCTCTTCGGTTTTGCATACAGCGCAGACGGGAAGACCGCTCCCCGTTTTTTCCCCGCATAAAAGACATTCTTGCGGGCAAAGCATTTGTGCATAAGCCCGCCTTGCAAGGGACTTCGATTTTAACAGTATCTTTTGCAGCATGAGGCTCTCCTACAGTTATAGTACGCTTTTTTAAAAACCGCGGTAGGCTTTTCTAAAAAAAGTACCTGCAATCTGCAAGTTTGCCTATGCGATAGGTTCGCATAAAGCGATGCGCTTTTTTATCGCTTTTTCCGCATCAAAAATATACAAAATTCAATTCAAAAACAGTACAAACATAAAAATAACGGCAAAATAATAAAATACATTCAAAACAATAGAAGCGGTATTGAGCTCTTCTTTCTCAAATTTGCGAATCGCCGAAAACTGAAAATCTTTTGCCGGAAGGTTCCGTTCTTTTTAAAGCGGCCGGCACGGTCAATATGTCAGCTTCGGCAAGGGCATTGATCCCCGCGCAAGAGATAAGCCCGAACAAAGGATGGGAAGAATAAGAAGACGCATTTAAAAACATCTATAGGACAGAGCCCTACAGTTCAAGGTTTTCTATCTTTTTTTGCGCAAAAATACCGTAGGGTTTTATTAAAACGGCCGTAAGTGCACCCGGAATAAACACAAAATAAATAAGCAAAAGCCAAACCGGTGCATTTCTTACAATAAACAAGGCCAAAGCCAGCGCCGCCGTTACGATAAAATTTAAAAATGTTACAAACAGCACATTCATATTTTGCTTCATAGCCGCAAGGGGGTTATCCCAACGGAGCTTAGGGTTCGCCGTATCCATAAAAAGGCCGATGAGGTTAAGTAAAGAAGAAACAGCAAGCGCCGTAATACAGGCGAAAAAAACGGTTAAGGACGAAAGGCCGAATAAAAAGGCCGGAAGAAAAATGAGCGGTACCCACGCGGGCATCGAAAAAACGGCAGCATGAATGAGCTTTGCATACATATAAACCGGTATGTTTACGGGCAGGCTTTTAATAAGCGGCAAAACCTGAGCATCCCTTGAAAGGGACGTATCGGCAATGTTTGTCATGGCGCCTAAAACGCCGGCGGCCAGCCCTAAAATTGCAAACCCGAAATCGGCTTTTACAAAGGGAGCAACAAGAAGAATGCCTGCAAGTTTTCCCCGTGCCGCAAAAATAACAATCATCAAAACGGGAAGAAAAACAGCGATAAAAGGCCCGTTTAAAAGATATACGGGCGTTCGGTTCATCGTATCAAATTCGCGCTTTACAAAAGACAAAAGCTGCGGCCGCGCCTTTATTTCCTTTACGATAAACCCCGAAACCCTCTTTGCTTCCAGCTTTTTTACCTTTTTTTCACCGAACCCGACAAGGCTTCTTGCATAGGGCCGAGCCAGAAAAACGAGAGCGGCCGCCGGCAGTAAAAGGCAAAAAAGCATAAGAGCCGCCATGCTTAAAAAGCCGTAAACCGAAGCGGGATTACTCAGCGCGGCACCTATAAGCTTTACCGGAGGATAGTATGCGCCGTACCGCTCAAATAAGGCTGCCTGCCGCACAAGCTTTTCAGCGAAGTTTGAAAATTCCTGTTCTGCCGACATAGACTGCAAGGCATAGTTTGCGCCAAGTGCAATGGCCATTCCCAAAAGAGCGTTTATCGTAAGAATTACGTTCTTGTTTTTAAAAAATGTAAAAAAGTGCATTATAAAAACGTTTACGGCATAACAGCAGGCTATAATAGGAAGGGGGATAAGAAGTGCGGAAAGCGCCGCCCACACATAAAAAACGGCTGGCGGCTGTTCGTGTATACCGTATATAACCGCCAAAACTGCAAAAAACGAAATGGATGTAATAATTTCGTTTAGGCAGCTTGCCGCAAACTTTGCCCCGAAAAGGGTCTTAGGCTTTATCGGCATCGATAAAAGCCGCTCCTCGATTTCGCCTATATAATAGGTCGAAGCGGTAAGCATAAAGCCGAACAAGGCCGAAAAAACGGAAAGTATTGCCGCAGAAAATTCGAATAAGAACCGTATATTGTGCATGTCCTTTGCTGCACGGTATAGCGTAAGGGAAAAAAAACCGAAGACAAAAAGGAATTCGGCAGCAAGCAGGACGAATAAGACAATAACACCCGCCGTCTTTACCGCAGAAACACGGGTTACGGCGGTACCGTCTTTTTTCTTTTTGCAGCGCTGCAGACCGGCTATAAAATTCTTTACGTTAAAGGCAGATGCAAAATAAATTTTAACCAGTGAAAAAAATACCTTCATAACTGCCGCTCCTATTCACTTTCGGAGTGGCTTACTCCGCTTCTGTCTTCCGCCTCTTCTGCAAACAAGCCGGCACCGTTGCCGGTATCGACAAGCTCTAAAAAAAGTTTTTCCAATGAACCGTTTTCTCCCCGTTTTAAGCGCAGCTCGCTCAGCGTGCCTTCAAACATAATAATGCCCGCATTGATAATGGCAAGCCGGTCGCACAGCTTTTCCGCCACTTCCATAACGTGGGTGGAAAAAAGAACCGTCTTTCCCGAATCTGCCCTTTCCCGCATCAATTCCTTTAACGAAAAGGCGGACATCGGATCAAGGCCGGTCATCGGCTCATCGAGAATCCAAACGGCAGGGTCGGATAAGAGGCTTGCGGTTACGGCGAGCTTTTGCTTCATTCCGTGCGAAAAACTGCCTATACTGCCGTTCAGTACATCTTGAATGCCGAATAAGGCCGTATACCGTTCAACCCGCTCCCGTCTGGTTTGAGTATCGATGCCATACACATCGCCTATAAAATTAAGGTATTCGGCTGCCTTAAGCTGTGAAAACAATTCAGGATTATCCGTTACATAGCCTATCCGCCGCTTTGCTTCCAAGGGCTCTTCGGCCGCGTTTACACCGTCTACAATAATCGTACCGGAATCAGGTCTTAAAACGCCGGTTATCATTTTAATGCTGGTTGTCTTTCCCGCACCGTTCGGTCCTAAAAAACCGAATATTTCCCCGCATGCGGCAGTAACGGAAATATCGTTTACCGCCTTTACTGCCGATCTTCCGTAAGATTTTGAAACATGCCTAATTTCAATCATTTACTTTTTTCCTCACATTTTTTTCTTGCAGTTTTATCAAGATTCCTTTCTTAAAAACATAAAAAGTGCAACGGCAAATATACAGGCAACCCCGATAAGGCTCCAGCAGTCGGGAATTTCGCCGAAGGCAATAAGCCCCATCAGGGCAGAAAACACAATTTGCGTGTAATCGTAGACGGAAATAGAGCGTGCCGGCGCATGGGCATAGGCGGCCGTTACGCAAAACTGCCCGCCCGTACCGGCAATACCTGTAAGAATAAGCGTTAATAATTGAAGCCGATTCATCGGTTGATAAAATATGATAAACAAGGGCAAGAGCAGCAAGCTTGAAAAGAATGAAAAGAAAAAAACGATGACCGCCCCCCTTTCTTTTCTTACCGAAAGGTAGCGCACGCAAGTATAAGCAGCGCCGGCCATCATACCGCCGAAGGCCCCCATCAAGGCAGCCTTTATGTGGTTTATTTCGGCAAAAGCCGGTTTTATAATTAAAAGGCTTGCCGAAAATGCAATTACAACGGCGATTATCTGGTACGGTTTAATTTTTTCTTTTAAAAAGATAAAGGAAAAAAGAATGACGAAAAAGGGCGCCAGCTTTGCGAGAATAGAGGCTTCTGCCAAAAACATATGTTCGACGGCATAAAAATTACCGACTACTCCGAAGGTGCCGAAAATGCACCGCATAAAAAGAAAGGGCAAGTTCTTTTTCTTTACGTGAAAGCCGCCCGATTTTATCAAAATACCGGTAGAAACGATTGCGGCAATAAGGTTTCTGAAAAACGCCTTTTGTATGGACGGCAAATGCCCCGACAATTTGGCAAGAAAGCTCATACTTGCAAAAAAGAAGGCCGACAGTATTAAAAATAAAATCCCCTTTTGTTTCGATGTCAATTTCATAAAAACCTTCTATACAATCCACAAGTTTGCAAAGTAGACTCGCAGTTCAGCACCGCCCCAAAGTATGTACATTATTTGATGAGCGGTGCGGACGGTTTAATATCCCGCCGCTGTCCAAGGCAGGCACTGCACCGGACTTGTTGATTTTTCTTAATTATAATACATTTCGAAAACCTCTGCAAGAATGCGCATTACCTCACGTTAAATCTAACTGAAAAAAGCTGTTCATCATGTAAAAATCTAACCAAAAATAGAAGCCCTAAAGAAGGGCAAAATGGGATTCGATATAAAAATGAAAAAGAAATTGACCTAGGAAACGGCTAAACGGTATTGCACGGCAGCTTGTTTTTAAAAACGCGTACAAGGCAATTGCACAATCTCGGCCAATGTGGTATCATACAAGTATGAAAAGCATCGATAAGGAATTAAACTCCATTACAGAATTGTTTCCGTCCGACTTTACGGACGATGAAAAGGCGCTCGCAAAAACTCATTTTTTAAAGAAACTGTCGGTTTTAACCCATAGTTTTTACGGCGGAAAGCTGCAAACAATCCCCAAATGCGGTTTATACGGGTTTAACTGGTTTAATGTGTGGTATACCCCGGGAGTTTCGGCCGTATCCACTTCGATCCGCGACGATAACGAGGTTTCGTTCGCCCTGTCCAATAAGGGTAATCTGGTTGCAGTTGTAAGCGACTCGACCCGAGTACTCGGCGACGGCGACTGCACCCCGCCCGGAGGCCTCGGCGTAATGGAAGGAAAGTGTATGCTGATGAAGTACTTGGGCGGTGTAGATGCTTATCCTTTGTGTATCAATTCGATTGTACGGGTCGATGAAGAAGATCGCCGAAGCGTAAAGGCGGGAAAACACGATCCCGACAAAATTATAGACTTTGTGCGTATGCTCGAACCGTCGGTCGGTGCAGTTAATCTTGAAGATATTCAGCAGCCCGACTGTTTTAAGGTCTTGGATACCCTGCGTGAGGTATGCGATATTCCCGTCTGGCACGACGACGCACAGGGTACGGCCTGTATTACGCTGGCCGGTCTTATCAACGCCTTAAAACTGGCAAAAAAGAACATCGCCGACTGTAAAATCGTTTTACTGGGAGCTGGTGCTTCTAATACGACCATCGCGCGGCTTATCTTGGCCGACGGCGGAAGACCTGAAAATATGATTATCTGCGATTCTTCGGGCGCACTTCATTCCGACAGAAAAGACATAGAAGAAGACACACGCTATTACCGCAAATGGGAACTGTGTATGCAGACAAACCCCGCCAAAATCAAAACCTTCGATGAGGCAATGAAGGGCGCTGATGTGTTAATCGCCTTATCGAAACCCGGCCCCAATACCGTTACAAAAGAACAAATCGCTTCGATGAACGAGCGGGCTGTTGTTTTCACCTGCGCCAATCCCATTCCTGAAATCTGGCCGCACGAAGCCAAGGCCGCAGGAGCTTTTATCGTCGGAACGGGACGCGGCGACTTCCCCAATCAGATTAATAACTCGGTCTGTTTCCCCGGTATCTTAAAAGGCGCCTTACTGGTCCGCGCTAAAAAAATATCCGACGGCATGGCTATCCGCTGTTCTCATTCCATCGCCGACTACTCCGAGAAAAAGGGTATTAACCCCGACAACATCGTAGTCAAAATGGAAGACGACGACGTATTCGCCGTAGAAGCTGCCGACGTTGCAATGCAGGCTATCGAAGAGGGCTTGGCGCGTGTTACAATGAGCTGGGACGAAGCATACAAAAAGGCAAAAGAAGACATAAAACAAAGCCGCGAACTTACCAAATTCCTAATGGAAAAAGACTTTATAAAAGAACCGCCGCAGGAATTGTACCAAAAAGCCTTGGAATATGCCGTCGAACAAATAAAAAAGGGCAGAAAATAAACGGGCATTTCTAAAAACCGCTTACGATTTTTAGAGAGATCTTTGACAAGACCGGCCGGCTCTTAAAAAGAGCCGGCCGGTCTTTTATTGAGAGCTTGAGTATCTAAATCTGTTTGTGTCTCCGAATTCGCGATCTACCAATCTTTCCATGAGATATAACCGCCGTGCCCATCGGTTGCCGGAAGGGAAAGGTTTCCTGCATACACTACATTTGAGTTTTTTATTTCAGTACCGCTGATGGAGCAAAATTTTTTTATGGAAGAAAAGAATTTTTCGTTCATTGTGGCAGAGGACTTTATTTCGTATATTTTAAGAAGCGGCTTTCCTTTTGAGAGTTTTTCTATTATCAAGTCGATTTCAAGGCCGTTGGAATTACGCCAATAAAAAGCTTCTGCATCCCTTCCCCTAAAAAATTCGTTTTTATAATAAGTGCTTATTATGAGGTTTTCAAAAATTCCTCCCCTTAAATAATGTGTGCCTACTTGTTCAGGATTCTCTATTCCCAACAAGGAACAAACCAAGCCCGTATCATAAAAATAAAGCTTAGGAGATTTAATAAGCCTTTTTCCGTAATTTTTTGAGTAGGGCTTTAAGAAAAAGATAAGCCCGCTTGTTTCAAGCACGGAAAGCCAAGATCGAGCCGTGATGACCGAGAGCCCTGCCTCATTTGAAAGCTCCGTAAGATTCAGTATTTGTCCGGTTCTCCCTGCACATAAGCGGATAAATTTATGAAAAGAAGATAAATCGTTTATGTTTTTTAAATCCCGTACATCCCGCTCAATGTAGGTTTTGATATAAGAGCGGTAAAAATCTTGGGGCAGAGGTTTTTGGTCATAAATACGCGGATAAAAACCGGTAAATAAACATTCGTCGATATTTTCGATTAAAAGATTACTCTCTTGTAACTCCCGTATCGAAAAGGTTGAAAGGTTTAAAACGGCGCACCTTCCTGCCAGCGTTTGGGATATTGACTGCATCAGTAAAAAATTTTGCGAACCTGAGAGGATATAAATACCTGTTTTGCCGATAGAATCCGTATGGGTTTGAATATATGAAAATAAATCGGGAACACGCTGCACCTCATCAAAAATAGCTTTTTCGGGGTAGAGGCTTAAAAAATATCGAGGGTCGGTTTGGGCTGCCTGCCTCATATCCAAATCCTCAAGAGAAACATATTTCCAGTCGGGAAAGAGGTATTTTAAAAGAGTCGATTTTCCGCATTGCCGGCAGCCCGTTAATGCAACTATCGGAAAAGAAGAGACTAATTGCTCTAATTTTTTTATAATATGCCTTGTAACAAGCTTTTTTTTCATAAAACACCTATTTTAAGCCTTTTTTCAATTTATTCTGTAGAAAGTATGTAAATCGTATACTTGATTATACAATTTACATACTTTTTTGTCAAGGTTTAAATTATTTCTCCTCTTCTTGACATTCCGGCCTGTCTATAATATCCTGTAGACCTCAATTAAAACTTGGCTTGTAAAGGAGTGTTATCATGGAAAAAAGCAAAGTACTCGAAATAAAAGCCCGTATCGCCGAAGACGCGGATAAAATAATGAGCGAAATTATTACCCTGTGTAATATTCCAAGCCCGACCGGTTATACCGCAAAGGCGGCGGCCTATCTTGTCAAGCGGCTTAAAAATATGGGCTTTGAACCCTACCTTACGAACAAGGGGGCCGTAGTCTGCGAACTTGCCGTACCGCCGTCTGCCGAGGACGGCAAAAAGGGAGATAATGCCCTGCTGCTTTCCGCCCACATCGACACGCTCGGTCTTTTTGTTCGCCATATAAAACCTAACGGCAGGCTCAGAACCATATTGAACGGAGGCTTTCCATACAATTACGTCGAGCAGTCCAACGTTACCGTCATTACACGGCAGGGAAAGCGGTACGAGGGCACCATGCGGCTTTTAAACCCCGCCGTTCACGCCTCCCGCGAAATAAACGAGTTAAAGCGGGACGATGCGACGATGGAGCTGGTACTTGACGAAGTTGTACACTCGCGTGAAGACGTCGAAAAACTCGGAATTATGGCGGGAGATGTCGTCGTACTTGAAAGCTGCGCACGGAAGTCGGGAGACGGATTTTTAAAAAGCCGCCATTTGGACGATAAGGCAAGCTGTGCTATTTTTTTATATCTTGCAGAAGAGGTTGCGGCAAAACGCCTAACGCTCGATCGAAAGACCTATTTGATGTTTACGACTTATGAAGAAATAGGGCATGGCGCCTCGGCGGGACACCCCGAAGGCATTACCGATATGCTGGCTGTGGATATGGGCGTTGTCGGAGACGACCTCGATACCGACGAATACAAGGTGTCGATATGTGCTAAGGATTCATCGGGTCCATATAACTACGAATTTACCTCAGAGCTTATAGACCGTGCAAAAGAAATGGAGCTTAATTTTGCCGTCGATGTATACCCCTTCTACGGCTCCGATGCGTCGGCGGCCCTAAGCGCAGGGTACGATTACCGGCATGCCTTGATCGGCACGGGAGTCGCTGCCTCGCACGGGTACGAGCGCATACACAAGCAGGGCATAGAAAACACGGTTGCCCTTTTGTGGGGCTATATCGCTGCACTGTAAAGGCTTTTAAGCGGCACCGGGACACGGGGCGTTTTTTTAACGAGGATAAAAAGCGCTCTTTCCGCCGCTGTCGGCTGCATTTTTAACCGATACAACCGGTTTATTCGTGCGGAGGGTTTAATACCCGCCGTTTCTCGGCTACGCTCGAGTCGGGATTGTTGATTGCAGATTTCGCCCGGCCCGTCTTCCGCACTCGCTTTTTTCTGCATAATTTTACCGTCATTTCTGTTACCTTTTTTTTACTCAAGTTTTTATTTTCTTATAGGAGTTTATATGAACAAAATACTAAAACTTATTGCAGTCTTGTCGGCAGCGATGCTGTTCTTTGCGTCGTGCGAAAAAAAAGAAATGACGGAAACGGCCGCCTCCAATAATGCGAACGGCGAAATGCAGGCTAAAGCGGACGGCGAGACTCCGGTATTGAAATTTTCTTCAAAAGATTTGGACGGCAAGACCGTAACCGATGAAATATTCAAAAATTATGATATTACCTTGGTCAATGTGTGGGCGACGTGGTGCCCGCCGTGCAAGGCCGAACTACCCGATCTTGAGTCGGTTTACAAAAAATATTCGGCTAAAAACTGTAATGTCGTTGCCTTAACATCCGACGTGTATCTGGACGAAAAAGATAACCTCGACCTTGCAAAAGACATAATGAAAGATGCGGGCGTTACCTTTCCGGCCCTGCAAAGCATCGACCAATTCAATGCGATATATGCGGTTTTGCCAGGTCTTCCGACCTCTTTTTTAGTAGACAAAGAAGGCAGGATAATAAAGGGCTCTTTTCACACGGGCAGGCTCGACGTGAAAGGTTTTGAAGCTCTGTTCGATTTCGGATTGGACGCTGTAAAAACTTCGCCCAAAATATAAAATCTTTTTATTTTCTATCTTTGTTTTTTAAATTGATGAAAAAGAAAGCCGGTTATCCTGCAAAACGGAATAGCCGGCTTTTTTACATAAGGCCTTTATTAGGATTTTTTCTTTAAAAACGATAGCTTTGTTTCGGATATTATGATGGCTGCAAAGATGAGAACAAAGCCTGCCAATGAATAAACATCCAGTTTTTCACCTTTAAAAATAACCGAAAATATAATGCCGAAGATGGATTCCAAACCTAAAATAATCGCTGCGGCAGACGGGTCGGTGTATTTTTGCCCGATATTTTGCAGCAAAAGAGCCAAGGCGGTGCATACAACGGCTAAATAAAGCGCGGAAATAATCGACGGCGTACTCCACACGATGGCGCTGTTGTCTTCAAAAAGAACGGTTACGATCCACGAAAAAAGGGCCGCAAAGCCGAATTGAATTATGGTCATCAATATGGGATCCTTGTTTTTGCTGCACCGTGTTACCGAAACGATGTGGCTTGCAAACAAAAGGCCGCTTAAAAGCGCATAAAAGTCCCCCTGCGTTATACCCATTCCCGTTGAGGCAATCAGATCCGCGAACGATACGAGCCCGATTCCCGCAATGCACAAAACCGCTGCCGAAACGTTGAACTTATCGGGACGCGTTTTGTTTACGATCCATGCCAAAAAAGGAACGATAACACAATATGAAGCCGATAAAAAAGCACTCCTGCCGGGAAGTCCCCCCGCAGCGGTTACCCCGAACGTTTGCCCGGAATAGGCTATGAATAAAAAAAAGCCCACTATCCCGCCGTTTACAAGATAATCTTTATTGATCGATTTTAATTGCTTAAAAAAGATAATGCACAATAAAAGAAAGGCAAGACCGAAACGCAGGCCCAAAAGGAAATTCGGTTTAAAAAAGCCGCTTGTCCCGCTTACGACTACAAGAGAACTACCCCATACTATCGCTACGATCAGCAGGGCTGTTCTCGACAAAATATTTCTCCCGGTGTTTGTCAAAATGATCCTCCGCATCGCTCCGCTAAAACGGCAAAAGAAAAACGCCTCAAAAAGAGCCGGAACGAGCATTGCTTTTTGAAAAATGTAAGCGCCTCATTTCGGAAAAAGAGCCTCTTATCCGCCAAATGCTTCGATACGGATAAAAGCCTCGATTTTTAGGAGCTTACTGCGGGCCTAAATTGGTATGCCCGCCGATCCGGCTCTGTACCGTTTTTACGTGATGGGGAGCCCCCATTGGAACAGGCCGAATCGTATAGAAATTTATTATTGATTGCGGTTTAATTCCTTACGCCGCCCGCAGAAGCGGACGGTGGTGTAACGAAAACCTTCAAAAATGCCGGCTCTCAAAGAAAATCCGGCGCCTTCCCGGTTTTGAAAAACGGGCAGCCTGTAAACCGTTTAAGATTTTCCGCCGCCCGGTTTAAAAAGTCCGAAAAATACCCCTTGGATTTTACCGCCGGTATCGGAAACCGAATTGAAAATCAGCTCATTGTCGCATACATTACGGCCTTGATTGTATGCATTCTGTTCTCCGCCTCATCGAAAACGACCGATTTTGACGATTCAAAAACCTCATTTGAAACTTCCATTTCAGTCAGTCCGAATTTTTTATGAATTTCCATACCCTTCGTGGTTTTAAGGTCATGGAACGAGGGAAGACAATGCAAGAAAATTGCGTCCTTATCGGCGTTTTGCATTGCCGCCTTATTTACCTGATAGGGCTTTAACAGCTTAATGCGCTCTTCCCATACGTTATCCGGTTCGCCCATCGAAACCCAAATATCGGTATAAAGCACGTGGGCTCCCGAAGTACCGGTCTTAACGTCTTCCGTCAGTGTTACGCTTCCGCCCGTTTCTGCCGCAATTTCTTTTGCAGCCTTTACGAGGTCTTCCGTCGGGAACAGATGTTTGGGCGAACAGGCCGTAAAGTGCATGCCCATCTTTACACAGGCAATCATTAAAGAATTGGCCACGTTGTTTCTAGCGTCACCCATATAGGTAAACTTCAAGCCTTTTAAATGACCGAAGTTTTCTTCGATGGTAAGAAGGTCGGCGAGCATTTGGGTCGGGTGAAACAAATCGGTCAAACCGTTCCAAACGGGCACGCCCGAATACTCCGCCAAGGTTTCTACCAGCTCTTGGCTAAAACCGCGGTATTCGATGCCGTCAAACATTCTGCCTAAAACGCGGGCCGTATCTTCGATGGACTCCTTGTGTCCCATCTGTGAAGAATTGGGGTCAAGATACGTAACGCCCATTCCCAAATCGTATCCTGCAACCTCAAAGGCACACCTCGTCCTAGTCGATGTTTTTTCAAACAAAAGAACGATGTTTTTGCCTTCAAGATACCGGTGCGGAACACCCGCCCGTTTCATATCTTTGAAATTTTTAGAAAGATCGAGTAAGTAGCGAATTTCATCGGTCGTGAAATCCAATAGTTTTAAAAAACTCCTACCGCGCAAATTTTTTGAACTTTTTCCGCGAATCTCTTTAAGCATAGCTTTAAGCTCCTTAATAATGTTATACGCCGATTATAGCAATTTATATAAAAAAAATCCAGCCCTAAGCAATTTACTGTTGCAATTTTCCAATTTATATTGGTTTAAAACAGATGGAAAAGCTGATCGAGGGAACAACGCCGAAGTATTTAGGTGTAACTGAGACGGTGCCTGCTACCCGGACGGCAATTATTACGAAAGGCGAGCGGCTTGGCGCCGTTGATGCTAACCCCGGCGATTGGGTGCTTTCGGGTAAGACTATAGGCGGCTGGAAGGTCGGGGTGTGCTATAAGTGGAGCGGTCTAGCTTGGAAGCCCCTAGAACCGGCTATAAACTATGCGAAAGAGTATCACGCTTGTTTACTTCATATTTGTGAGATAGAAGATCTGATGAAAGAAACGGGGCACTTTGGGGCTCTGTTTGCAAGGACAAAGCTTTTTGTACTTCCAATCAATACCGTTATCAAAGGTTTTAAGCATACAGGCTCTTGCTAAGCTCTCGCAAGCCTCCCAACCTAACGCTATGTATTCAATGTTATATTTTGCTCGCAATGCAGCGAAGGTATCGGCCATTGTTAGCCGCTTTATATTTTTACCCTCTCGTGAAATCAGGTACGTTGTTTCAAAGTGAGGATATTGGTCAATCTTAATATTATATCGCTTTTCGTAATAGCGAATAACTTTATTTTTGCTTTCGAGGTTTTCACAGTAATATAAAAAAACGGGTGTATACCGTCCTTTCATAAACTTATTGAATAAGTCCAACATTACCGTTGAGTCTTTTCCAAGTGAATAAAGCACAATGGCGGATTGAATATTCTCCGCCATGTACTGTATTGACGCATACAGGTTTTTCATAGGTTAGAAGAATGTTTTCTTACCGTTTCTGGTTGTAGAAAAAATAAGACCAGTTCCTGCATTACGTCTTAACGATTTTTGTTTTGCACTTCCTGCCGTTCCATTCCCGACACCACGCGGCTCAAAGTAAACTCTTAGCCCCATAGGTCCATCGCTAAACGGGTCTTGTCTAAAAAGTATAAACATAAAGACACCTCCTAAATAAGTAAGTATCTTTATTTTAACTGAATGATAGTTAGTAACGCAAGAGAAAAGAAGAAAAAAAAGTTTTTTTAAAAGATTTTTATTCAGGCAGGTTGTAATTCCATAATCCCAATCTACCTTTAACTTGCCGGATAGGATTTTCAAGAAGTGTAGGATTTTTTAATATCCAGTGATATTGTCCATCTATAGACCACGGACTGGAGCTGTTTTGTATAATATCAACTAAGTCAACATAACCGATTATTGATTGACTTTTTAAAAGCCAAAAATTCGGATAATCAATGATTTTGTTTGCGTACTCTATTTCTGTCATCGGCTTATCATTTTTAGGCATTCCAACATCAGTATATTTATCCAATAAATCTTCTACATAGTCATCATATACATTTATATAATTTTTATCAAAATTATTTTTATCATCAAAAGGCAAATCGTCAAGCGTCGGAAAAGGCAGAGTATCTCCGCTTACATGAATATATAATCTTCCTCGATAGTCGATAGTCCAAGTTCTATTTTCTACATCTTTACCGCCTTGTATTATCAAATACGCATACGGATTTTTAATGCTTAAAACTTTTACCTGCATTTTTTTCACTCTCCTAAAATAAAGTCTATCATATTCTTAAAAAAATTACAATCATATTTTTAATTGTAAATAGTCGATATTCATAGCTTCGGCAATTTTTTGTAGCGTTGCTTTGCGGTTTTTCTTTGCCTTTTCAATCTGACTGTAAGCTGCTTGAGTAATACCCATTTTTTCGGCAAGTTCAGTTTGTGTAAGGCTCAAATATTCACGCCACGCTTGAATAGGACTTGTTTCATTTAATATAATTTTTTCAACCACTTCATGCGGTATTGTTATATCATTTTCTCGTTGTTTTGTTTTATGATTACAAAGTGTTTGAAAAACTTTAAAAGGAACAACCGCATATTCAGGCCGTCCGTCTTTTCCTGCTATAAATTGTACATCAATAAGTGTTGTCATCTCTTTTCTTTACCTCCTCAATAGATATTATTTTTACTGAATTTTCATAATCGAATAGAACACGGTATCTACCGACTCTCAATCTATATCCGTATGTATGAGTTTTAAGTGCTTTCACATTTTGAACACTAGGAAATTTATTAAGAGTTCTTACCGCAAGAGTTATCTGTTTTTTATCATCTACCGGTAATTTTTGTAACTGCTTTAGTGCTTTATTTCTCCATTCGATTTTCATATAAGTATTATAAGGCTTTATATGATTTTTGTCAATAGCTTTTCTATCTTTTTTTTGATTGTATTATTTTTCATACATCTTAATACTTTTTATATTTTATTCTCAAGAAAACAAATATCAGGATATTTATAGAATAGTATCTTTTTCTTGAGTTTGTAAACCTCTGTTTTAACGCCTTTTACATCTTCATATATGATTTTTCCGTTTTTGATATACTTAAAATCAGCATAATAATAAACTGCTCGACCGCCTTTTTCTGTTTTTGGTACAAGTAAAAATCTGGGTTGCAATTCAAGACAGGCTATGTCGCCTATCTTCTCAAGCTGTTTTAATTCAAGGTATCGCTTCATTTCGGCCAGACTGTCAAATGTTATGCCGTCTATCGTCCGGCGTTCTTTACTCGATATGTTGTATTTATTTTTCTTGTAATACATCTTAAAATTACGCAACTCTCAAACTACCTATTGCGCTTCCGGCCTTGCCTTCCGGTTTCGTACCCATCTTAAATTACACAACTCTCAAACCATTGAGGAGTACGGTGGCATAGGTGTCCAGTTTCGTACCCATCTTAAATTACACAACTCTCAAACGGATGAAAATAATCTGCCTTAGTATCACGAGTTTCGTACCCATCTTAAATTACACAACTCTCAAACGGGGTACCCCGCTGACCGAGCACGGTAAGAGTTTCGTACCCATCTTAAATTACACAACTCTCAAACGTGTTGATAAAAGTTATAAGGATTTAATAAGTTTCGTACCCATCTTAAATTACACAACTCTCAAACCGTCGTGGTGGTCTTGTCCTTCTCCTCTGAGTTTCGTACCCATCTTAAATTACACAACTCTCAAACTGTCGACTTCATCCGTAAAAACTTTGGCGTGTTTCGTACCCATCTTAAATTACACAACTCTCAAACGTCGAAACGTCCTTGATAACCGAACACGGTGTTTCGTACCCATCTTAAATTACACAACTCTCAAACGTACTGATGGTGCTGGTCTTGTTAAAGGTAGTTTCGTACCCATCTTAAATTACACAACTCTCAAACTTCATCCGGTTATCAAGCTTAACACCAAGTGTTTCGTACCCATCTTAAATTACACAACTCTCAAACAAATTAACGCCACTTTCCAGTGGCGAACCGGTTTCGTACCCATCTTAAATTACACAACTCTCAAACGGCCATCTTCTAGAAGCGCAACTTGGTATTGTTTCGTACCCATCTTAAATTACACAACTCTCAAACTGGTTATTTGTAGGACGCAAATATAGTAAAGTTTCGTACCCATCTTAAATTACACAACTCTCAAACAACTAATCACATAGTAATATGAAACCAACTGTTTCGTACCCATCTTAAATTACACAACTCTCAAACGGTTCGCTGGAAAGAACTGGAACAAGAAATGTTTCGTACCCATCTTAAATTACACAACTCTCAAACCGTAAGAATTTTGGTGTTTCTTCCGGTGATGTTTCGTACCCATCTTAAATTACACAACTCTCAAACTGCTGAAACTCAGGAAAGAATTATTCTAGCGTTTCGTACCCATCTTAAATTACACAACTCTCAAACTAACATAGGAGGAAATATATGTGTACTTCTGTTTCGTACCCATCTTAAATTACACAACTCTCAAACCAATTTTCTTTGTTTAAAAGGCCGGCACGGGTTTCGTACCCATCTTAAATTACACAACTCTCAAACCAGGGACGACGGTTGCAATTTACCGGCACGGTTTCGTACCCATCTTAAATTACACAACTCTCAAACACATTGCTTATGACTATCTTACCGCCGGTAGTTTCGTACCCATCTTAAATTACACAACTCTCAAACTTCCAGCGTTTGCTCATTTACCATATCAAGGTTTCGTACCCATCTTAAATTACACAACTCTCAAACGCATAAAGACGCCGTAAATACTATCGTTATGTTTCGTACCCATCTTAAATTACACAACTCTCAAACACCTACAAGTCCACTTTGAGTAAAAGAACCGTTTCGTACCCATCTTAAATTACACAACTCTCAAACCAAAGACGGCATATAATGCTATTTATTTTTGTTTCGTACCCATCTTAAATTACACAACTCTCAAACGGCTTATTACCTGTTTACTCAAGTAAGGTAGTTTCGTACCCATCTTAAATTACACAACTCTCAAACCGATTTTGGAAGATGTTGATCCTTCGGCCGGTTTCGTACCCATCTTAAATTACACAACTCTCAAACTTTTCGGATTTTATTTGGAGCCTTCAGGCCGTTTCGTACCCATCTTAAATTACACAACTCTCAAACTATTTTGGAGGATATGATGGCTATAGATATGTTTCGTACCCATCTTAAATTACACAACTCTCAAACAAGCATATTACATACCTATTCTGCCTAATCGTTTCGTACCCATCTTAAATTACACAACTCTCAAACACCGGCGTATTTCACCCGTATTGCCGCGGTGTTTCGTACCCATCTTAAATTACACAACTCTCAAACCTCAAAATATTCGAAGAAAGAGTATCCGTACCCACACAGTACAGGTAATCGGGATAGGTATCTCTAATCTATACCAAAAAGCAATAGTTTTCAATATATTTCGCATAAATCATTGTCGATTATATAGTGTTTTTCGGATTCATGACGGCTTTCAGTAAATGATCCTTCAAGTAATAGTAAATACACCTTTGCATAGTAGGCAAATTTATATAATTCTGCCAATTCTTCATATGATAAAAACTGCTTTAAATTTACAAAAATAAAGCATTTAGTACCTAAAAGTTCAGCTTCCGCGGCAATATAATCCGTCAGTTTCTCAAGCAAATTCGAATAAAAATTTTCAATCCGTATATCCAAAGCTCTAAATATGTGTTGTATATCAAAGTTCTCTTGATACTTTAATGGAATATCGCAGCTGAAAAGAAGCGAGTCAAAATACGAATACAGAGCACTTTTGAATGCATTCGTTTCAAGATAATGATTTTCCCCGACCGCAGTCGATTTCAAAATCGAAAAAACCTTATTCAATATCTTTTTATTGTTTATATTGAGGCTAAACGGATCGATTATCAAATCGCAGGCTTCGGCAATTTCAAGCTCCCGATTATCTTCAGATAAGACAAAACAACCGTCTTCGCCGGCACACTGCAACAAAAGGCCTTGCAGTAGTTTTGTAAAAAAGGGTTTATTTTCAACGGTAACGACATTAACCTGATTTTCCGCAAAAACAATTGTATATCCTAAATCGGGATGAACAAGTTTCATAGCACTACCAACCGCTCATCGGAATCAAGATATTCGCTCTTTACGGTACCGGTTATAATTTCCATTTTTGAAAATTGTTTTTCCGTAACCGTCAATACTTCAACCAAGCCTTCAGGAGGCCTGTTTTTCTTCACATTAAAAATGACGGCATCGCGGCTTGAAAGGTTTAAAACCAGTTTCGAATACACCGATTCTTGCAGCATAATAAAGCCGTTTTTTATAAGAAATTTTCTGAACACGCTGTAACGGCGTCTGTCTTCACGGGTTAAAACCGGCAAGTCGAAAAAAACAATTATCCGCATAAACCTATAGCTCATTTTTATAAAACCTGATTTTGGAAATATCTTTTTCGTTTAAAGCATCAAAAACACTTCTTGTATATATCTTAACCGCATTGTTTACATAATGCTCTTGCTCGTTAATATAAATTTTTTTATTTAAGATATTTACTATTTTCAGTTTCTCTTCTCTTTCGAATTTTTCCGGCTGCATTGCATAAACGGCCGCATCAATAAGCGGACGAAACGGTTCCATTAAATCGGATGCAAAGTTAAAAGGGTTGAATATATTATCATGAAAAACACCGAGTTGCGTAATATAACCGTTTGCAGTTATTTCTCTGTTAAAGGCCGAAAGCAATATCGTATAGCCGTAATTTAATGCGGCATTTATCGGCATATCCATGCTCCTTGAAAAATCCAAGCCGAACAGCGCATTAAAATAAACCTTTGCCGCATGTCCTTCCCGATTAGATGCATCATTCGGTTTTATCTGCGAAATATACTGTTCCAACAATATATGCTGCGGCAGGTCCAATGCTTTTAATACGCACGCTTGCTGCCGTATTTTTTCGGTTACTATTTCGGTCCAGACAAGCTGTTTTAATTCTTCCGTCCATTTTATCTGGATACGAATCTTATCGCTTGTATCATGACTGCCGTAATACGGCACCAGTTCGGAAGCGGGATTACGTTTTTCATCGCAAAAAATTACTTTGATCTTTTGTTTTATAAGCTCATTCAACAAACAAGCCGTAATGGAAACCGCCGTCGTTTCAATGATAAGAACCGATATGTCGCCCAAAAATATTTTTGTCGTTTCCTCTCCGCGCACAACCATGTGGTTTAAGTGTAAATCGAGTTTTGCCCTTTTTGAAATAACGACGGTCCGCCAGCTCATAATTTTAACAAGTCTATCCTTTTTTCGAAAATCCCCGTTACCGACTGATAAATGAGAATACAGCTGTTTCGGTTTGAAACCTTCTTACCCATTGTCATTTTACCGGCATTTTTTACTCCCTCTATCAAGCTAAAATCGCAATTTTCATTTACGGTTCTAAACAATTTCAACACTTCTTCAAGCATTTTCAGCTGTCCTTCAACGGAAAGTGCCTTAAATTTATCTCTACCTTTTTTCAAACTGTCAAACGCCGCCGAATTAGGCCGCAAGCGGTAAATACTAGTTTCATAGCGGCGAAGCAGTCCGTCATACATTTCGACGGTCTTATTCCGAAGCGAAGTTTCAAAATCATTCTCACTAATATCCGTTTTTTTCTTTTCGTTCCTCAACTCATCCTTTACATACATCCGTAAAGTATAATCATCATAAGCTTTGAAATCTTTCTGTTTTTCATACAAGGTCATCACCGTATTATACTTCAATATCCGGTTAAAAAATAAAGCATCTTCGTTCTTGCAGCAAAACTGTACGGCGCTTCGCAATGAGAGCGTATTACCGTTTTTAGCCGTTAGATGGCACGGAAACCCGTTAACCTTTAACAAAGCATTAACCTTTATTCTCGGAACAATAATCTTATACGGACACTGCAGTTGTTCACTCAAATAATCAGCTATGACTTTTTTATCTTTTTTGCTGCGGCTTAACAAATACAGGGGTATTGTTTCCAATGAACGCACGGTCTTCCCTTTTTCGGCATATTCAACCAATACATAATAAGCGGCTGCAACCTTGTTATATCCGCCGTAATCCTCTATCTGGTGTAAGGCTCCTTTAGCCTTTAACGGAAACTGCCCCTTCCCTTTTTTCATAATTGTTTGATCAAACAAACCGCCCTTTTTACAATACGAATGACGAGTATAAATCGGCGTATTCTTTTTCAATACCGATCTTACGCAGCTTATGGTTACATCGGGTATCCATGCAACCTTATTATTCCGTTTTACTTCACGCTCGAATAAATGTTTAAAATTATATCCTTCTTTGTTTTCTTTTATAAAATTCCATGGATTATTCGTAAATTGTGTATGATACACATTTCCTGCCACGATATTCAAATACGCGTCATGGGCATGATGCATATCGTTTATTTCGCGGCATTTAATCAGCCCGAATTTATCTCTGAAGTCGGAAACGTTTCGTGCTTTTACATACACAATTTCGGTATCGGGAAAAAGCTTTTTTAGCACCTGTCCGGCAACCTTTGTTGCCTGCCGTGTTTCGACGAGCTGACGCGCAATAAAAGAACTAAGTTCTTTTTCGGAAAGCTCTGCAGTACGGGTAAGCCGCGTCAGTTTTTCAAGACTAATAAAGCCTTTTGACTGTAGGTACTGCCAAAACGGAGTCTGCTTTTGCCGGGCACTCTCTGGAACGGGATATTTATCTTCTTTCGCTTTATTACATGGACCACATACTAAAACACGATTCGTTAAGCTGTCATCTTTTATCTTTGATTGCGGGTAAATATGGTCTATATCATACAGTTTTGTATTAAACACTTCATTAATTTCTATTCTTTTACCGCAATACATACACCTTCCAAGCTGCGTATAATACAGATACAACTTATCACTGCGCAGCTTCAAATTATCTTCTTCCTGAATGTGTTTTGAAGTTTTGTCAAACTCATCCTTTGTAATCCAATTGCCCGCATCTTCTTTGCAGTTTTCATATAGCTTTTGCAATATCGTTTGACGCGATTGAGTTCTACCTTGCTCGGCTTCGGCTCCGCGGGCCATTTCAATAAATATTTTTTTAGGTTCGCGGCCGACAACTTTGACTACCTCATGTACGATACGCATGGTTTGCCACAGCATCCTCTTTACCGAAGGCGACAAAAATAAATCGTCTACAATATTTTTATACGAGAAACAATTTTTATTTCCGTTATCAAAACCGGTGTTTATCTTTTCGATTGCGGGAGTAAAACCGTATTGCTTACTTAAAAGCTCCATTAAATTAAGGTTTGTTTCCCGCAAAGCGGTAATTATATTTATCTTCTCCGGAAAGCCCGGAAGCTCTGCCGTAACGGATTCAAGAAGCTTGCGCGATAAGCGCCCCCAGCCTGAAAAACGCAGCCGCATAATTTGCTTTAACTGTTCATCGGTAAAAGCTTTCGGGTACTCTTTTTTTATTTTCGCTTCGGCTATCTTTCTTCCGTCGCCATCATCATAAACGGTCAGCAATCTTATAACGCCTTCGAGTATTTTTTGTACCGAGTACTCGTCAATCTTATCGCCGATAATTTTTTTTAAATCAAGATAAGAAGTAAGCGAGGATGTGCACACCTCATCTATCCCGCTCAGCACGACCCTGTCATCCTTTTTACAAAGGCCTTCGGTAATTAAAAAATTTCTGATTGTTGCCTGTGATACCTTTTTCTTCTTTTTGAATAAACCGTCATAAATACACCGTTTTAATTCTACAGTACAAATTTCGCTTCCGTTTATGTTGATTTTTAAATTATTCAATTCGTTTAAAACCGTATATTCCGAATATAAAAGAGAATAACGGGGCAGCACATCCTCACCGATAAGATAGGTACATTTATTGGTACGTACGGTAATAAAGGCTTCCGCCGTTTTTTCCTTATCGATATAATCATAAAAATTCCACGGCGTTATTTTTTCTTTTTTTGTATTTTCTTTTTTTACAACCCAGCATCGATCGGGGAAGCATTTTTTATGCGTATCATTTATAGGGCCGATATAATATGGAATTTTAAAGGTAAGCAGCATTACTATTTTTTCTTTTACAGTTAGTCCCTTATTATCTTTTTTGGTCAAAAACGGAAAATGCTTACAGGCCGTCTCCAACAGTTTTTCCAATTCTGCCGTCCGCAGCTGATACGGAATATTGGAATTCTTTTTATCCGTTTGTTTCGGCAAAAAAGTTCCTAAATCTATTTCGTTTAAAACGGTTTTATATTCAAGATCCGATTCCGCCGCCTCTTTATCATTTAACAACTTTTTCAGATAATCATAAAACACGTCCTGTGATGCAGCTTCTTCTATTATGAGCTTTTTGTTTTCCGTTTTACATACTCCGGCGTATGAGCAATAATTTCCCTTGATATCAGAACGGGTAAAACAATTTTTATACTCGTCCTTATGAAATTTTTTCATTATTTTTTTTAGAAGCGTCAAATCGGTTTTATGTTTTTTGTAAGTATTTACTTTTGCAAATGAAAGATACTGTTCATCGCCGATTATTTCGGAAAGCACCGAACAATCGTACACAGCCTTTGCTTTTAAAAGAAGCGTAAACCGTTCGCCCAATAACGAAGCAAGTTCGTCCGCTTTTTCATCAAAATTAACTTTCGAAAACGAAATATTTTTCGTTTCCGCATCTTTTAACGATTCATCGTTAAACAAATCCGCAAATTGGGCAGTCCCACCCGAAAGAAGATACGTAACGGCTTTTTTTTGTTTATCGCTTTTCTCGAAAGCAAAAAGACGGCTTAATTCCCGCTGTTTATCGGAAATCTTACGTGATTTGTCTTTTAAAATATTTTTAACCGATTCAATATCCGCTTCAAATTCAATTTCCATATCTTCCCGCAAATATTCGAACAATTCGGAAATGGAAATATCGAATTGATTTTCGCTGTTAAAATCCCGGCCTTCAAATAAAAAATGACCCCGCCGCTTAATGATACTGTGGCATGCTAAATATAAAAGCCGTACATCCGTTTCCGCCGAATCTTCTATCAATGCCTTTATAAGATGGTGTATCGTCGGATACAATTTATAATATGCTTGATCATCAAAATCTTTATCATTAAAAAGTGCATTTTTCTGCTTATCGGTTTTGTCTTTTTTGTAAAGAGCGCTTTCTTTAAGACGCATAAAAAATCCCGTATCTATTTTTGCAATTTCTTCGGCAAATAATTCCTGTAAAAGCATGAGCCGTTTGCGCCGCCGCTCCAGCCTGCGTCTTGAAGTTCTGTGCAATCGCCGATCCGCTGCCGTTTCGGCTGTCTCAAAACAGCGCATTCCCCACAAGTCTTTTCCCTTGCATTTTACCAAGCCGTACTGTTCATTGGTTACCGCCCAACCGACGGAACCCGTTCCCGCATCCAAACCAATAAAATATTCAGGAATTTCTTTTTTCATACCTTGACAAATCTCCTTAAATCTGATAATATAAATTATTCTCTTTACGAGAACCTATCTTAAATTACACACGAGTTCAAATAAGAGATTATCAAAGTCGTTCCCATACAGGGAACCGCACATTGTAGTGCACCGTAAGACCTGCGTAAAGCAGGTCTTTTTTTATCTTTGTAAAAAATCTTATTTTTCTCGGAAAAGTATACCATAATAGTTTTACCCTCACAATACTTTTAAATTATAAATTTTTCCTTGAGATCAATATCATTCTGTTTCGGTAATGTAAAAAATACATCGGCAAATCAGATAACGGAGCTAAATTGTCCATGCTCACATAAAATGAGAATTTATGAATTTCACCAAAAATCCTATAAGTCTATATCCAGCCTATATTTACAGAAGTTATTCAAGAAAAAACCGTGATCCATAAAAAGTATTAAAAATACGGAAAATAAGCGAAAAAAGGCCTAAAAAGCCCGTTTTTTACCCCTTTCTGTTACCTCTTCCGTTACCCTTTCTTTTTTCAGCTAAAAATACCCCAAAAATAACAAAAAAAAGCGACAAAAAGAAGCTGTTTTTTTTAAGTTTTCGAACACCGTTTAAATTATATTAAAACTGTGCCGTTTTCTGCCAAGTGTTTTTTGAGTCGGCTTTTAGCAATTTTAAAATATTCACTGTATAACTCAATACCGATTTTAAAATCCACACCCCAATTTTGCATAACCGGTACACTTCCGGCGGAGCCGGAGTTAAAAAGTTGTAAAAAAAACATAAAAAAGTACTTGACTTTTGCCGAAAATAAGGTATACTTAAACCATAAGGCGGAGGCGTGAGGCGTTGGCGGGTGTATACCAGCTACCACGTTAGGCCGTCAAGGGGTTGACAGCCGGTAAAAGTTTGTACGCAAGGCTCGGTGTTGAAACCCCTTATTTTTTTATTTTTATAATATCACCTTTCCAAATCAACCATACTTCTTTTAACTTCTCTACCCCTCTTTCCATATTTAAAGCATTCTCCAATTTTGTACCTTCTAACTTAGTTTTGTCTGTATTTTTAATCCTTTTAGGGAGTATTTTTTGTACTATTTCTTCTGCCGTTTCTATTGCTTTATCTTTACTGTATTTTTTGTCCCCTTTCAAATTTAAAACAATAATTTCCGATTTTTGCCGAACGGCTTCTTTTATTCTATCTTTAATTTTTTCCAAATCAGGACTTCCTATCTCTTTCATTTCAACAATCTTATCAAGATTTGTTATAATCCCTTCCGGATTTTTCATACCCGTAATAAATTTATTTTCAGGAGTAAATAAAATATTATAACCGTTTTCTTCAAGGATTTTTCCGATTTCCAATTCGTGTGGTTTAGGTTCTGCACCATCTATAATTTTTGCATTAAAATCGGTTCCGTTTAAATGTCTTGTTTTTATTTCGTTATTCGCAAGATACACGTCGAAGTTATCTATATTAGCTGCTCTTGCAGCCGCTTTCACATCTTCTTCTATACCATACCGTTTAATACGTTTTATCATTGTCTCGGTTAATCTCCAAAAACTTTCTTTCTCAATCGGATTCCCGCCGAACCCTGCTTGCGGTCTAAACTTTCTTTTTATTTTCGGCATTGAAACATTTGCTATTTCCGTGCCGTGTCCTTTTTCATAATCGTAAACGGCCCTAAAAGTTGTGCGGCAATTAAAATGATACGGCGGAAAACCGTAGGTGTTCCAAAAATCGTGGCCGATTGGTAAAGCCTTTCCGTTTCCGATTAAAGAAACAATACCTTTACAAGTATCACTGGTTCTGCCGTCTTCAATTACTAAAAGTTCCCATGCAGCAGGCGGGTTGTTTTGGTACTGCATTAAGCGGCCCGCATTATAAGCACTTTGCGTATTCGTGCGGTAAACAGTTTCCCAGTAGCGGGCGGAATGGGTATGCTGAATGAGATATTTACATTTGGCGCAAGTTTATTCCGACAACAAGGCCGGATGCAAGCATTGCTGTCCAAAGGGAAGAGCCGCCATAAGATAAAAACAGAAGCGGTATTCCGGTAATCGGCATAACTCCCATTACCATTCCGGCATTTATCATAAAGTGAAAAAAGAACATAGCCAATATTCCGGTAATTATCAGCTTGCCGAAAAAATCTTCGCACCGTTTAATCGAATTCATAAGGCGTAAAAAAATAATGCCGTAAAGAAAGAAAACAAAAACGCCACCTAAAAACCCCCATTCTTCGGAGAGTATACTGAAAATAAAGTCGGTACTTTGTTCCGGCAGATAGCGGTAATGGCTTTGGGTTCCTCTTAAAAAGCCCCGCCCCGTAATGCCGCCTGCACCGATAGCAGTTATGGATTGAATAATATTCCAGCCATGCCGTAAAGGATCTACTTCCGGATCCAAAAAGATAATAAGCCGCATCATCTGGTATTCTTTTAAAATGCGGACGCCCAAAATAGCACCGGCAAAGGCAATGGTAACAATGGAAAAACCGTAAGCAATCCAATAGTAATAATCTCTTTTTAAAATCACACTGCCCATTATGGAAATAACCGTTATTATGCTTAAAAGAAAAAATATAACCATAGATATTTGCTGATGCTTTAATATTTTTGTAATGATGTACGCTTTTTTTAAAATAACTTCTTCCCATAACGGCATAAGGGTAAAAATAATAGTAAGCAGGCCTATACAAAAAACGTAGAGTATAAACCGCAGGGGAATTCCTGCGACATAACACATAATAAGAAAAATGGGAATGTACACCATAGCCGTACCTAAATCAGGCTGCGATAAAATAAGCAAAACGGGAACAATCATTATGATAAGGGCTTTTATAAAACGCTTTAAAGGAACTTCGTTTTTCGATTTATCAAGGTAATAGGCTAAAAATAAAATAAAAACAATTTTAATAAATTCGGAAGGCTGAATGCCTAAGTTGTTTGCGCCTATCCAGCTTCTTGCGTTATGCCTTACAGCGCCGAATATGGTTGTGTATAAAAGCAAAAGCATTCCTATAAGATAGATTAAAAAGGTGCTATCCCTTAGCCGTCTGTAATCATAAAAACTTATACCAAAAAGAAATGCGAGTCCGGTAACGCCCCAGATAATTTGTTTTTTATATTCGTTCGACACCGATTCTCCTGCCGAATTTACACCGGAGGAATAGATAAAGAGAATTCCTATAAACGATAAAAAAATAACAGCTAACACAAGAATATAGTCGAAGTCAGTAAGTTTTCGTTTACTCATCAACGCCTCTTTTAATTGCAGGAAGGGATGCGAAGCCTAAAAACTCGACGGCTTCTTCAAAAGTTTGCTTTGCAAGAGCCCCCTGTAAAATAATGTTCGCTGCATAAGGTGCCCACCATTCCCATTGGTTTACGGCTTCTACTATAACCGCAACGGCAATCATTTCTTCTTTAGGGGCGTCATAAGGACCGTATGCAATCATCCACGAATGCCAACGATTTTGTAAGCCTACTTCCGCAGTTCCAGTTTTTCCGGCAAGCCTGAACATCGTGTTTCTCATCGGGTAGCGCGCTTCGCCTTTTATCGTAACCAGATTCATACCGTACCGTACTTGCTGAAAAACTTCAGGCGGTATGTTTTCTTTATGAAGAATTTCAGGCTCTATCCGTTTTATTATTTCGTTGGTGTCGGAACTGCGGATTTCTTTAAGTACATGCGGTTTATAAATGATGCCGTCATTTATAATCATACAAAGCGAATTTGCAATTTGCAGCGGCGACGCGGTAGTATAGCCTTGCCCTATCGACATATTCATCGTATCACCATTAAGCCATTTTTCGTGGAACTTTCTTTCCTTCCATTTAGGTGATGGGAGAAAACCGTCGGTTTGATTAGGCAAATCTATTCCCGTAGACTGTCCTAAACCGAAACGGGACGCATAATCTACAATTTTATCTATTCCCAAAAAGTCGCGGCAAACCGTCCAATAATAAATATCGCAGGACTGTGCAAGCGCATCGTTTAATGCAAGTTTTCCGTGTCCCGGTTTTCGTATATGGCATCTGAAAATTCTGTCGCCGTATTCTATTTCACCTAAGCAAGTTACGGTTTTATCCGTCGGAAAGGCTTTTTCATTTAAGATGGCCGTATTCATAATAACCTTGAACGTGGAAGCAGGCGGATAGGCGGCACTAATTACCCTGTTTAAAAGGGGATTGTTCTGATCCTGCAACAATTTGTTATAAAGGACGCCTGCATTTTCGTTTCCGAAAATATTTTGATCAAAAAAAGGATATGAAACCATCGCAAGCACCTCTCCCGTTGCAGGGCGCAGTACGACAGCAGCTCCTATTCTTTTTCCCAAGGCAAGTTCTGCAAGGTTTTGCACTTTTCGGTCAAGGGTTAAAACCAAGCTATTTCCGGTTTTCGGCGGGTGAACAACGGTAGTGTTTTTTATGTACCTGCCCTTTGCGTCAACGGTTTTGTATTCTACGCCATCAGTGCCGCGCAGTATTTCGTCATATTGCTTTTCGACGCCGGCCTTACCGATAATGCTGTTTTGCGTATATCCTTTATTGTAAAGCGCTGTTAACTCCTGTACGGTAATATCTCCGACGTATCCTATTATATGAGAAAAGGAGCGCGTTTCTACATAGTTGCGCACAGGCTTTGAATGCCACGAAACACCTGGAAGAGAGTCGATGTTTTCTGCAATTTGCACGACGGTTTCATAATCGACGTTCGTTTTTAATTCGATGGTTCTAAAATCCTGCCGGACGGCAGGCGGTAGTTTTTTTTGTATCTGCGAAGAAGGGATTTTTAAAATGGCGCTTAAACGGGTAAGCAGCGTTGAAAATTCGCTTGCAGGAACTTCGCCCGGTATAATATCAACAGCAAAGGAATCAGTGTTTAACACCATAGGAATATCATCGGCACGGTCAAAGATTTCTCCGCGCTGAGCCGGAATAACGGATGCCCGCTGTGAAATATCCTGCGACTTTCTTTTAAATTGTTCGCCGTGAACAATCTGCATTGAAAAAAGCCGGTATATATACAAGAACATTATCAAAAAAATAAAAAAAGAAAGGGGCTTTGTTTTATGACATATATCCTGCTTTGCATCTTTATTCATAAACTAAAAACTCCTTCATTTTAAAGGTTGAAGAGAACATAGTTAAAAAAAGAAAGACAACCGGAGCAAAAACGGTGTTTAAGGCGAGCTCTATTAAAAAGTTGATGTGGAATATGTTATACACGTGTATGTTTTTTCCAAAAACTAAATTCAAGATAAACAAAAGGCCTGTTTTAAATAAAAAGGCGGATATGCCCAAAAGTACGGGAAGTAATACCCTATTTACATTATACATACCGCAGAATTTTCCGATTATAAAACCAGCTAAGGTAAAAATAAAAGAGCTCAGCCCCAGCGGAGCAACGGATAAAAAGTCGACCAAAATCCCTGCAATAAAACCGCAGACCATTCCCACCTTGGAACCGTTGGAAATTGCGGCGTAAACGATGATAAGCATAATAAGGTCGGGGGTAACTTTAATGGCGGCAATATGCGAAAAAACAGCAGTTTGAAGCAAGCCGATAAAAAAAGCCGTAAGCGAAGTCCAAACAATTACCTTACTCATTTAAAATTCCTTTTTTATGTTTAATGTGTCTAACACAAATACGTATTCCAGCCGCGAAAAATCTATAATCGGTTCTATGGAAAGCTCCAATGAGGTTTCGTAATCGAAAACTTCTATCTTTGAAACAAAGCCTATGGGTATGTTTTTAGGAAAAAGAGAGGAATCGTCTAAACCGGAAGTTACAATTTTATCGCCTATGCCTATATCGCCTTTAGCACTTTTTTTTACATATTTCATTATAAGAGGGGAATCTTCAGAGCCTTGCCCGTTTACGACACCTCGGTGCCGCGAAAGTTCGAGCTTTGCGGCAACATAACAGCGGTAATCGTACACAGGAATTATAATGGAAGAAGCCTTTCCGACTTGCAGAATTTTTCCGACCAGCGCCATATTCGTACCTTGAAAAGCAATAACCGGCATATCCTTTTTAATGCCGTGTTTTATGCCGCGGTTAATGATTATACCGGAATACAGGTTGTTAGGATCGTACCCGATAATTTCTGCAGGAATATTGTTTACCTGGAGGGTGTTGGAAAAATTAAGAAGAGAGCGAAGCTCCGCATTTTCTTTTTTTATGTCGGCATTAGAACGTTCCAAAAGCTCATAGTTTTCCAAAAGTTTTGAAAGCTGATTATATTTTTCCTTTAGCTCCAACAGTTCTCTGACGGCCGAAACACTGTCGCCTACAAAGGATGAAACCGTATACACGGCCTTTTCGGTGCCGGAGCTTACGGAAAAACCGATCTGTTTAAAATTCAATATAAAAGAACCGCCTGAAAAAGCCATAAGCACAGACGAAATTAAGAGAAAGATAACAAGCAAAAAGGCTTCTATGTTGAATTTAAGCGAGAGCTTTCTTTTCATTTTAAAACGTTATCCGTTTAAGCTGGCATATAGACTCATGTTGATGGACGAATTTTTGATAACATCATGGTATAAACCGGCGCCTATGGCTACACAGTCCATCGGGTTTTCGGCAAGGATTACGGGAACTCTCGCCTCTTTTGAAATAAGTTTCGGTAAACCCTTTAAAAGGGAGCCGCCTCCTGTCATAACAATACCGCGTTCCACTATATCGGCGGTAAGCTCCGGCGGGGTTTGCCCAAGGGTTCGTTTAATCTCTTCTACAATTTGCGTAACGGGCTCTTTAAGCGCTTCCCGTACTTCAACGGAATCTATTTCAAGGCGGCGGGGAAGACCGGTTATAGCGTCCGTGCCCTTTATTTCTACCTTTTCAATGGTTTTTTCAGGCGAGGCATTCCCTATACTGATTTTTACGCGTTCTGCAGTTTGCTCCCCGATGATAAGGTTATCGACCGAGCGCACATGCCGTATAATTGCTTCATCAAATTCGTCGCCCCCTATTCTGATTGCGTTGGAAACAACCATGCCGCACAGCGAAATAACGGAAACTTCCGTTGTTCCGCCGCCTATATCGCATACCATATTGCCGGCAGGTTCATGAATAGGAATATTTGCCCCAATCGCCGCCGCCAAGGATTCTTCTACGACGGTTACATCTCCCGCGCCCGCTCTTAAAGCACTTTCGTGAACAGCGCGGCGCTCTACATCGGTTATGCAGCTTGGAATGCCGATGATGGTTCTCGGTTTTATAAACCAGTGGCGGGGAAGAATTTTAGAAATAAAATACCGTATCATTTTTTCGGTTGTGTCCATATCGGCAATAACGCCGTCCCGTAAAGGCCTTATGGCGGTTATATGCCCCGGAGTTTTCCAAAGCATCCGTTTTGCATCAGCTCCGACGGCTACAACCTTTTTAGTCCCGCGCTCCACAGCAACAACGGAAGGCTCGTTTACGACGATTCCTTTTCCGTCTATATAAATGATGGTATTGCACGTTCCAAGATCAATTCCGATATCCGCAGAAAATCTGTTCAAAAATCCCATTTTTAATCTCCCGATTTATAAGAAATTTTTAAAAAGCACCAGGCTTTTTAAAAACAATCCATAGGGCATCTCTAAAAAAACTGAAGTTTTTCAAGGCTCCCTATAATAAATTTAATTTTACCCGTGTCTGTGTATGAAGCGGGTCAAGTTTTAAAGCCTTGCGCCATTGCGAGCGGGCTTTTATTAAATCTCCGCGCAGCTCCGATATTACGCCCAAGCCGTAATATGCATCCGCAGAAGCCATATCTTTTTCAAGAATAGCGCCGAATTCTTTTTCGGCATTTTCTATATCACCTTCATCAAGAAATATCGTACCTAATAAGTATCGGCATTTTAGTTCCAAGAGTGTATCTTTCGTTTTATCAATTGATTCAAACAAATACAGTTTTGCGTTTTTTTCATCGCCTATTTTCATATAGTTTTCTGCCAGCGCAAAAAGCAATAAATCCGAAGGGTTTTCCGAAAGGGCTTGGGTAAAAGCTTCCACCGCTTTCTCCGAATCGCCTAAAAGAGAGGCCGACATCGCCCTGAATTCGGCCAAATCCTCAAATTTTATATTGGAATAATAGGCATAATCCAAATATTTTACTGCAAGATCGGCATAATAATACCCCTTTTGATAATACGCCTTTCCGAGCAGGTACGCAATTTTAGGTCGTTCCTGACGGCGCACCCGGTACAAAGCCTGCCTCAAATACAAAATGGAGCTATCCAGATAGGTATGGCCGACCGAATAATCCGTTTGCTCGGCAAAAATATAATACGCCGCAAAGCCGTGCATTGCAAGAGCTTCTCCGTCATACGGGTATTTTTTTAAGATTTCTTCGGTTTTTTCATACACCGATTCATAGTCCTTGCCTACCCAGTCCGCATACACGGTTTTCATCGAAGGAAGGCCGGAATAATTTCTTTTTATTTTATAAATGAAAAAAGGCAGAAAAAAAACAGTCAAAACAATTAGCGCAAGCAAAAATATCTTTTTTACAGCGCTTTTTTTTCGTGAGAAGGCAGTATATGTTTTGCGTCTACCGAATTTCATCTTTTTCCTATTCCCTTAAAATCCTTAAAAATAAAGGGGATTTTCATAAGCCGGATTCTGTTCCGTAAAAACGGCGGAATCATCTTTCTTACCCGCACCTTGCGGTACGGGTTTATTGCGGTTAACCCGTAAATTAAGAATCGGATATTCTTTACTGCTTAACCTTGCTCCCGGTGAGGTTTACCGTGCCATGCCGTTGCCGGTCATGCGGTGGGCTCTTACCCCGCCTTTTCACCCTTACCGCAAAACTGCGGCGGTATATTTTCTGCGGTACTTTCTGTAAACGGCATTTTACAATACCGTTTCCCGGCCGTTAACCGGCACCGTATCCGACGGAGTCCGGACTTTCCTCTGCTCAAAAACGCAGCGATTCCTTTAAATCCCCTAAAATTATCGTTTTTATATGTGCCCTTTTTAGGCCGCCTTTTGCTTTACTCGGATTGCTCCAAAGCACTGCCCGATAAATTATCCAAATCGGCCAAGCCGCCCATTTCCGAATCGTCAAAAAAGGCCTCTTGTTCCTCCGTCAAGTCGGATTCCTCGTAAAATAAAATTCTGCTGCAGTACGGACAGAATTTTATATCGCTGTCTGCGGCCCGTACTTCGTTTACAAACTGAGCGGGCAAAATCATGTGGCAGCCCATACAAACATTTCCCCGCACGGAAACAATACCCACGCCCTGCTTGTTTTTTATAATTCGTTCAAACTTGAACATTGCCTCACTTGTTAAGTCAGGCGAAAGCTTTTCTTCTTCTTTTTTTAGATCTTCAAGCTGGGCCTGTCTTTGGGCAATTTCGGAATCCAGCTTAACTTTGTTTTCTCTAATTTCTTCTTCATTATTGGCGATAAGCGCTTCTTCCTGTTTGATTGATGCATCAAGAATTCTAAATTCGCCTTCGAGTTTTTGCACCTCTTTTCTGATGGATTCCGCTCTTACGCCGGCATCGTCTATTTCTTTTTGCAGAATTTCGTATTCACGCTGCGTTTCGATTGTGTCCATCGATTTTTCGGCCTTTTCGCGCTTTTGTTCGGCTTCAAAAAGATCGGCCTTTAAAACGGCTATGTTTTTGCGCAACTCTTCATAATCGGTATTTTTTTCGATATATTCGGATTTTAACCGCTCCAAAAGCTCTTCCCGCGTGTTAAGCGCCTTAGGTGCATCTAAAATTTCCATTTCCAACTCGTTTTTACGCGCAAGAATTTCTTGCAAAGCCTTTAGCCTTTCAAATATGTCATTATTCATAACCAACCCCTTTAATTATCAAGATAATCTTTTAATTTTCTGCTTCGTTTAGGATGTCTTAAGCGGCGCAGCCCCTTCGCTTCAATTTGCCTGATTCTTTCGCGCGTTACGTTAAAGTAAAGTCCGACTTCCTCCAAGGTCAGCGGATACCCGCCGTCTATTCCAAAGCGCATTTTCAAGACTTCCTGTTCCCTCTCCGGCAGGCTGGAAAGCACCATTTCAAGCTGCTCTTGCAAGAGTGTAAGCTCCGTTTTGTTTGAAGGATTTTCTACGCCCTTATCTTCTATAAGATCTCCTAAAAGCGTGTCCTCTTCTTCTCCGATAGGTGTTTCAAGCGAAATAGGTTCACGCGCAACATTTTTTACCTGTTTGACCTTTTCAATCGACCAGCCCAACTGCGCCGCAATTTCATCGTCATTCGGCTCGCGTCCGAGTTTCTGCATAAGCTGGCGGGATTCACGGGTAACCTTGTTTATCTGTTCTATCATGTGAACCGGCACCCTTATAGTCCGCGCCTGATCGGAAATGGAGCGCGTAATAGCCTGCCTTATCCACCACGTCGCGTATGTGGAAAATTTGTACCCTTTGCGGTATTCGAATTTTTCCACCGCCTTTATAAGCCCGATATTGCCTTCTTGAACCAAATCGAAAAACTGCAAGCCTCTATTGATATATTTTTTTGCAATGGAAACAACGAGCCTTAAATTCGCATTTATAAGCTTATCCTTTGCAGACTTCAGCATTATCTGACCTCTTCTTATTTCGGCCGTCATTACAAGCACGTCATCTACGGAGGCTTCAAAATCATATTCGATTTTGCGAATTCGGCGAGTAAGCTCCTGAATATGGGTGTAAATTTCTTTAACCTCGTTTACGCTCATCAAAAGCTCTTTTTCAAGTTTTTCCTTTTCCCGCGGCATTGCAAGCCTTTTACCCAGTTTGCGCAAATCGGCGTAGGTTTTTATGCCGAGCTGCCGTTCCCGGCGCTCCTTTTTATTTTGATAATCCTGCACCCGTTCCGAAGCGATAATAAACCGGTCGGAAATTTTTTCTATTTCTTCCGATTCTATTTTGATGCGTTTTAAGCTGTTAAAGATTTTTTTCCGTGCCGCCTGCAAATTTTTGTTTTCCGTAAAGCTTGTCAGCGTTTCTCTGTCATAGCAATGCTTTTTTAAAGAAAGATATTGCTTAATTTCGGGGTAAACATTTCTAAGGCTGTCGCCGTAAACCTGTTTTAAGCGCTTTTTTTCCGCCATTTCTTCGCTTAATTCTTTGCGGGGTTTGTTGGATTCCGCCGGATCAAGCTTGGAATATGCTTTTTGTCCTATCGAAGAAAATTCGGGAATTAAAATGCCGGAATTTTTTATTACCTTTTTGATGATGGCTTCGCCGTCTTCCATATTTTTGGATAAAACGACTTCTTCATCGGCAGTTAAAAGCTCTTCTTTTCCTATTTCTTGAAGATAAAGCTTAATCGGGTCATCAACTCCCGCTTCCGCTGCAGTTTTTATAAACCGCCTTTCGGGTTCGGGCTTTGCTCCTTCCCTGCCGGCTTCGTAAACCTCGGAGAAAATATCGTCTTGGCGTAAGCGGGAATCATCCGCACCGTCCTCTTCATCGATCAGCACTTCTTCTTCCGCAGTAAATTCGCCTTCGCCGGCTTCCTTTGCATTCTCGGCTGTTTCCTCAGCCTTAATTTGAATTCCTGCCGTTTCCAGCGTATCCAGAATATCCGGCATATTTTCGGGTGACATCAAGTCTTCAGGCAGCAGATCGTTTAAATCGTCCAGCCCTATCGTTCTCTTTTTTTTTGCATACTCCAGCAATTTAATAACCGCCGGATTATTTGCAAGATCAGTCATACATCTTTCCCTTTAAATTCGTAAGTTCCATATCGATACTTTTCTTTTGTTCCATAAGCTCTTTTATTACCTTATCCGTATCGATACTTTTTTCGCCATGCAGGAGCCGCAGCCGTCCTATTATTTTGTCCTTTTGTTTTTGCAAGATGTTTTGTTTTATAAACCTTATGCCGTCTTTTACAATACGTTCGGAATTATCCGCAAATTCGCCGTTTAAGATTGTCTGAGAAACAATTTTATATAAATTCTCATCGGCGCATTTAAGCAGTATATTTTCGTATGAATAGGCATCTTCTCTATAACATTCTTCCAGAACAATAAACAAGTTTTTAGCATAGAAGTCCTCAAAGTCATCGGGGGCTAATTCGGAACGCAACAGGGGATATAAATTCGGATTTGCCGCAAGTGCCAGCAACAGTCTAAGTTCCGCATTCTTTTTTATGTTTACTAACTTCTTCGACGGTTTCGGGTCGTCAATGCTGCGCTTTATAGCACCTGTTTCGCGGTTAGAATAATCGCTGAAAATAGATTGTTGACTTACTCCGAAAGCCGATGAAATTTTCGTTATAGCCGACTCCCTTTGAATATCGGATTCCAACACCTCAATATAAGGAAACAAAAAGGCAACGGCATCAGCCTTGCCCTCAGGATTGCCCGTATCAAATTTCACGGACGCAATTTGTATAAGGTAATCATCATCTAATATAGCAGATTCTAAAAGAAATTTCAAGCCGTCTTTGCCTTTCTTTTGTAGTACTTCGGCAGGATCTTTTCCGTCCTTTATAACCAGCATACGGACGTTTACGCCCATGTTTCTGCACAGTTTTATAGCCTTATACGAAGCCTGCTGCCCCGCACTGTCGGAGTCGAAAGAAAGATAAAAGGTGTGCGCAAAGGATTTAAGCAGCTTAACCTGTTCCGGCGTTAAGGCGGTTCCAAGCGGGGCAACGGCGTAGGAAATACCGGCTTGAAAAAAAGCCAAAACGTCCATATAGCCTTCGCATAAAATGACGGATTTTGTTTTCCGTATTTCGGGCAAGGCCAGATGAAAGGCAAAAACCGTTTCGCCTTTTTTGTACTGAGGCATATCCGATGAGTTTAAATACTTAGGGCCGTCGCCTTCAAGAAGCCTGCCGCCGAATGCTATGGTTTTACCGTGCCGATCGCAAATGGGAAAAATAAGCCGGTGCGAAAAAAAGGCTATGGTTTTATAATTTTTGGAAAAAAGCCCCGTTTTTTCCAAAAATTCAGGCGAATAATACTTTGATTCAAGGAATTTATACAGCCAATATCTATCTGCCGGCGCATAGCCGAGCTTAAACATTTCTATAATATCGTCGGAAACGCCGCGCTCTTTGATGTAGGTGCGGGCATTTTCTCCGGCAGGCGATTCGGTTAAAAGATAATGAAAGCTGCCTGCAACCCTTTCATACAGCTCCATTATTTCGTGCTTTACGGTATCCCGTTTTTCCGCAACAAAGGAGCCGCCTTCGTAAATAACCTCGATACCGGCCTGTTTTGCAAGCCGTTCAACCGCTTCCATAAAACCGATGTTTTCGATTTCCATTAAAAAATTGATGGTTCCGCCGCCTTTATGACAGCCGAAACAATAAAACATTCTTTTGTCGGGCACAACACTAAAGGACGGCGTTTTTTCATTATGAAACGGGCAGCAGCCCCACCAGTTTGACCCGCGCCTTTCCAAACGGGTATAGTTCTCCGCCAAAGACACGATATCCGTCATTTCGATTACGGCATCAACGGTTTTTGAACTGATTCTCGGCATTTTTTCCCTTTAAACCGGCTTTACGGAAAGACGTTTAGCAGCACCTTACTGCAAGACTTCGATATTTATGTTTTTGATGATATTCTGCTTTTTGTACTTGCTTCCGAAAATTTTTTCTTCAATTTTGCCAACGGTAATCTGCTCCCCCATATCGAAACTGCACGTAAAAAGTACGGTATCTGCCCATTTTATATTGGCTTCGATACATAGCTTATAGCTTCCGGCTTCTGCAGGTTTTCCGTCTTCGTCTTTTAAATCCCATACGAGGGAGATATTCCCGCTTGCCGGAGTTGCCCTGCTTACAGCGTCGGCCGCTTCTTTGGAGGCGTTTTCCCTGCCGAAAGCTTTTACCCACAAAGAAAGCGATTCTTTCCTTTTTCCCCAACCCTTTCCGGCAGTAAAGGCGGTAACAAAGAGTGTTTTAATATGCCGTCCTTCAAAGTCTTCAATCCACACTGCGAACTGATTACTCGCAATTCCTATCTGCCGTTTAAATTCAAAATCGATTTTTACGCCTTGCGGTGCACCCTGTGCCTGCAAAAATAAGGCGGATAGAAGAAAAGCCGCTATAAAGCTTTTTTTTAGAATATATTTTTTCATAAATCGATACCCCTTTTTCGTTTTAAATACTTTTAAAGAAGGCCGTAAGTATATCATATATGCCGGTTTTTGTCGATAATCGCGGAAATTCTATCTTTCGTATTATATTAAGGGAGCCTCTAAAAACATCAGTTTTTAGAGGCTCCCTTAAATTTAATTTGCGATGTTTTTCATAAGTCATTAATATATAAAGACTTATGAAAAACTCGTCGGGCATCTCTAAAAATCCAACAAGGTTTTTAGAGATGCCCTTAAGTTAATCCCCCTGCCCCATCACGGGCGGTGCATTATTTTATCAGCTTTTTACATAGAGCGTGTAAAAATTGCCTTCCCTGTACTGCCCTTACCGTAAAAGTTGTAGAATTTCGGCTTGCCTTTTTTTTCAATACTTGTTATACTCGTCTTATATTTTTTATATTCGGAGGTACTGTATATGAAAAAATGGATGGCGGTTTTTACTGCCGTATTTATTGCAATGACCCTTACCGGCATGGAAAAATCAAAACTAAAAGACGGAACCTATGAGAGCTCGGCTCAGGGTATGAACGGACCTATTTTTGTGGAAACAACGTTTAAAGACGGAAAAATAGCTGAAGTAAAGGTTGTTGAACATTCGGAGACACCTAATATCGGCGATACGGCTTTCTCTACTTTGATACCGCAGATCGTAGGAGAAAACAGCGTCACGCCGGATACCGTTGCAGGCGCAACCGTAAGCTCAAAAGGTTTATTGGAAGCCGTTAAAAAGGCCATTAAGGAAGCCGGCGGCAACGTAAAACATTTCCAAAAGAAAAAAAAGTAAAAAGGACAAACTGCCTCACTTTTGTGAGGCAACAGTCTAAGTGATCCCTATTGATACATAATAAGATACGGACGGGGATTTAGGGCAAAAACTTCTTCAGGCTTCATTAAAGGCCAATCGTAGCCGGCACCTTGTACCGTAGGTTTTAAAAAAAGCTTAAACGACTTTAACGGAATATTTTTTGCAAAGGCGTTAAATGCATAAGACTCCTTTTTTAAATTGGGAGCGCCGAATCCGTCGGCACAATGGATAAGCTGAACCCGATCAAAGGCGGTTTTTACGTTTTGCCGGTTTTTTATCATTATTGCATTAAATTGATGAATAACGAGCATCCTTCTGCCGGATATATTATTTTCTTTTATGTATTTATCCATCATCTCCTGTGCCTTGTTTATTTCGTCGGCGGTAACGGAACCGATAACTTCCATGGGTTTTGTCGTATGCCATTCAGGATCCAACGCCAAGTGCACGTTCGGGTATTTTAAAAAGGGAAGGATTTTATTCATCGCCTGTTCGACGGAATATTTTCCTATTTGGTGGTCGAGGTAAACATACCAGCCTCTTTCGGCCGCAAATTCTATGTATTTTCTTGTTACCGAATTTGAAAGAATCCCGATTTCGCCGCCCGGCCAGCAGGTTCCGTAAATCAGATAAAAGGCCGGAATAATGCCCCGCTCCTTATTCGCCTCATCATACATCTTTATAAATTTATCCATAACCGGCTCTATATTCTCCAAAGAATATTGACCGATAATACCCATTGTATAAGCGTTCGGTTTTCCGTAAAGCGCAAATACGTCATTGTTCAGTAATACAGATTGAAGCCTCGATTCGTCAAAATCGGTTTCTTTTTCAGCTTCCTTTTTTGTATTTACCGTGTATCGACCCGGCAAACTGCCGTTTTCGGGAATGTTTGCAACAAACAGGTATGAGGGGAAAATAGGCGCCTTGTTTTCGGCGGTATTTTCGGACATTTTTTGCCGGTTATCGCTGACTTCTGAGGCAAAAATAGAAAAAATAAAAAGAATAAAAAAGCCTGCAAAAGGGAATTTATTAAAAGGAGTTTTCATCAATCCTGTATCGGTATATCATCAAATAATCTTTAATGCGGTAAAAATACGGCCGATACGCCTAATCCTGTTTTGCTTTTCCGATTATTTCTTCCAAAAGGCCAATGCTAAAACAAATTAACAGCCGCCATATATCCGGCCTTCCGTCAAAAAGCAGGCTGGTAATTTACGAACATCATCCAACCCGAATTCTTGACCAAGCCCCCTTTTTATGCTAGAATATTCATCGTTTTTGTAATATACGCCGGGCTTATCCGGCTGTTGTCCGGAGTACTAACGTGGAAGAAGTGCAGACAAAAGAAGGCGGAACCGTCATTCCGATTCCTATTGAAAACGAAGTAAAACGTGCATATATAGACTATTCGATGTCCGTTATTGTAAGCCGGGCATTGCCCGACGTGCGGGACGGATTAAAGCCGGTTCACAGGCGTATCCTGTATTCGATGGAAGAAAAAAGCCTGAGGAGTTCGGGACCTACGCGAAAATGCGCCAAAATAGTCGGAGATGTGCTGGGAAGCTATCACCCGCACGGCGACGCTTCGGTGTACGACGCCCTTGTGCGGCTCGGGCAGGACTTCTCGCTGCGCTATCCGGTCATCTATCCTCAAGGAAACTTCGGTACCATCGGAGGCGACCCGCCCGCCGCTTACCGTTATACGGAAGCAAAAATGGCAAAGCTGGCCGAAACGATGGTCGAAGACATAAAAAAAGAAACCGTCGATTTTATTCCCAACTTTGACGATTCTACGACCGAACCGACGGTTTTGCCCGCTAAATTTCCTTTTTTGCTCGCAAACGGTTCCAGCGGTATAGCCGTCGGAATGGCGACAAATATGCCGCCGCACAACCTGAACGAAATTGCCGAAGCCGTTTCCGCCTACATCGACAATCCCGAAATCGAAATAGATGAATTGTGCGGCTATATGAAAGGCCCCGACTTTCCGACCGGCGGCATCATCTACGGGCGCAAGGGCATCAAACAGGCCTTTAAAACGGGGCGGGGCAAAATTATGGTGCGCGGGCGCTTCACCATCGAGGTGGACAAAAAAGGAAAAGAAACGATTGTGTTTACCGAAGTTCCGTATCAGGTAAATACAACAAACCTTGTTTCCAGAATCGGAGAACTTGCCCGCGACAAGGTTATCGACGGTATTGCAAACGTAAACGACGAAACCTCCGACCGCACGGGCCTTCGCATCGTCATAGAACTAAAACGCGGCGCAATTACAAAGGTCGTTTTAAATCAGCTTTTTGCAAAAACCGCGCTCCAATCTTCTTTCGGCGTTATCAATCTAGCCCTCGTAAACCAAAAACCGGAAACCTTAAACCTCAAACTACTGATAAAATACTTTGTTGAGCACCGGGCCGAAGTCGTTACACGCAGAACACAATTCGACTTGCGCAAGGCCGAAGAGCGCGCCCATATTCTGGAGGCCCTGATCACCGCGATCAACAACATCGACGAGGTTATCAAAATAATACGGGCCTCGCGCGATACACAAACCGCAAAAAACAACTTGATGGAGCGCTTCGAATTCGACGACGTACAGGCACAGGCCATTGTCGATATGCAGTTAAAGCGGCTGACAAGTTTGGAAATAGAAGATTTAAAGCGCGAACTGCAAGAACTGCACACCCTCATCGCCCATCTAAAAGACCTTTTAGCTCACCCCGAAAAGATTCTTGCGCTTGTAAAAGAAGAAACAAATGAGCTGGCACAAAAATTCGGCGACAAACGCAGAACCGATATTGTAGCCGACGAGGTTGAAGAACTCAATATCGAAGATTTAATTAAAGAAGAAGAAATGGTCATTCTCATTTCCAATCTGGGATACATAAAGCGCATTCCCGTAACGGCATACAAAAGCCAAAACAGGGGCGGAAAGGGTTCCAATTCCGCAAACCTTGCAGAAGACGACTTTTTAGATCAAATTTTCACCGCGTCCACACACGATTATATTATGTTTATCACAAATGCGGGCAAGGCGTATTGGCTTAAAGTGCACGAAATACAGGAAGCAAGCCGAGCAAGCCGCGGCGCCCACATTAAATCGCTGTTATCGGTTTCGTCCGATGAAGAAATTACGGCAGTCGTTTCCCTTAAAGCGTTTGACGATAAAACGCATCTATTAATGGCGACAGCCGGCGGCGTTGTAAAAAAGGTTACGACCGACAACTTTGCAAACGCCAAAACGCGCGGCATTATCGCCATAAAACTGGACGAGGGAGACAAGCTGGTAAGCGCCATTTTAACGGGCGGCGCCGACGAAATAATGCTGATTACGCGCCGCGGACAGGCACTGCGTATGAGCGAAGAAGAAATAAGGTCGCAGGGCCGCTCCTCGCGCGGGGTTACCGGCATCAGGCTTTCCGCCGAAGACGAGCTCACCGGTGCGCTGCGCATTACCGAAAACCAAAAAATGCTCGTAATGACGGAAAACGGCTACGGCAAACGCGTCGAATTTTCCGAATTTTCGGCACACGGGCGCGGCACGGGCGGACAAAAGATATATACCATTTCCGAAAAAACGGGAGAGGTCGTCGGCCTGCTTACCGTCCTCGATGACGATGAGGTCGTCTGCATTACGGGACAGGGAAAAACAATCCGCGTAAACGTAAGCACCATCAGTACAATGGGCCGCGCCGCCCAGGGCGTACGCATTCTCGACATCGAAAAACCGGACATTTTAATCGGAATGGACGTTGTCGCCCGCGATAAAGAAAATCAGTAAAAACAGATCGGCAACAAAGAGGTACCGTAAATGAGCGTCAAAAAACGGGCGGAGGCGGTTTTGTTTGCCTCCGTTTTTTTAACAGTCTGGTCTTTTTTGCGCCTGCTGCCATTTTGGTACGCACGCGCTGGGGCATAACGGTTTCGCAGTTTTTTGTTTTGCAGGCCGTTTTAAGTTTCGGTATCTTTTTATTCGAAATTCCCTGCGGCCTTGTTACGGACAAAATCGGTTACCGCCTTTCCATACTTGTTTCTCAGGTGCTTTTGTGCATTACGCGGATACTTTTTTTGATCGGCGGCTCATTTTTTCTTTTTGCGGTTGAAGCGGTACTCGAGGCTGTTTCGATCAGCTTTGTTTCGGGCACCTCTTCGGCATACCTTTACGATATGTACGAAGAAGACGAGTTTATGCCGAAAACTGCCGTAATGAACAATTACGGAACGGCCGGTTTTATTTTAAGCACGGTCTTGTTTGTTCCCTTAAACAGAATGTTCGGCATAAACGGCCTTATTGCGGCAACCCTGATTTCGCTTTCGGTCTCACTTGTGATACTGCTGTTTTTACCCGCCGCCGTCCATAAACAAAACAAGGCGGAAGAAAGGCCTTGCGAAGCGGAAAACCCTGAACCGGCCCCGCCGTTAAAAAGCCTGATCAAAAGCCTTTGCACCAAAGAAGTTTTTTTGTTTTTTTTGTTATCCGCTTTGATGAGCATTGCCTCGCTCGTCATAAATTTTTTCTATATTTTAAAACTGCAAACCGTCAACCTGTCCGGCGATTGGATGAGCCTTATTATTTTGGGCTATTCTGGCATAGGAATGGCGAGCCCGTTTATCATAAAAAAACTGCAAACCGCTAAAAGCGGAACGGTCATAACGGCCGAATTTGTTTTGATAGCCCTTTTGTTTTTTATGCTCGGCGGCTTTTCGGGATATGCGGTTTTTGTTCCGATGCTTTTGTTACCGCTTTTTATTTCGCTGCCGGGAATCCTGCTGTCCGATATGGGTAACCGCCTCATCGATAAATCGGGGCAGCAAAAAAACAGGGCGGGGTTTTTATCGGTTTTGAATCAGGGTGCAAATCTTTTTGAAATTCTTTTTTTGTTTTTTGCCTCTGCCGCGGGAACCAAAACGGTTTCCGTCATCTTCTATTTGACGGCCGGCGCTTTTTTGCTGCTTTCGGCTGTTTTGTTTGCGTTTAAAAAAAACGGGCTTTTTTTGACGGCCTTTTTTCTTTTTGCAGGTCTTGGCGTCTGCCGCGCAGCCTTGCTTTGCCGGCTCGGATTTTTTTCCATTGGAATTTTTACACCGAGCTCGTTTAAACAGCTTTTAACCGCAAATTCCAATTCCCTGCGCTGGGGGTTCATCGGCAAAATAAAATGCCTGCATTCACGGTACACCGCGCCGTACACATCCTGCGGAACGCCGTTTACATCTGCTATCAGCTTTATGTAATCGAAAAGAAGGGGTTTTAAACATTCGCCCTGCTTCAAACCAGGCTTCTGTGCTATTTTTTCATCCAAATTTTTAAGATGTTCTAAATAGGCCTTTTTAAACTGAGAAGAAGAGTCGATAAAGGCGCATGCACCCGGCTGCATATACACATAAATTCTATAACCGAGCAGCTTGCTTATAATATCGAATGCATGGCCGCTAAAGATAATTTTATTTATTTCTTCCGTCATTCTTGAAGGCGAAACAAATTCCAAAAGGTCTGCGTTTTTGCGTATTTGCAGCCGGACAAAAAAAGGTATTTTAGAATCGGTTATCGACGCATATTTTATAGCCCGTAAAATGCGCACGGGATCTTCGGAAAAAATAACAGGCAAAGAAATTATAGGCTTAATCTTTTTGGCGCGTATATCCTTAACACCGCCGACGTAGTCTATGACAAGCTCGTGCACAGGATCGTAATACAAGGCGTTTAGGGTAAAGTCCCTTCGGTGAACGTCTTCTTCGATGGTACCGAATTTATTGCCTATGGTGCCGTCTTCGATAGAACGGAAGGTGCAAACCTCGTATATCTTATCGCCGAAAAATATGTGCACAAGCCTAAACCGGCGCCCTATAACTCTTGAGTTCTTAAAAATCCGCTTTATTTTTGAAGGTTCCGCCGAAGTTGCAATGTCGAAATCTTTTGGTGCCTTATCTATCAAAAGATCTCTTACCGCGCCGCCTACAATATAAGCCTCATAACCTTGAGAATTTAAACGCTGTATAATTTTTACGGCTTCGGAATCTATTTTTTCCAACTTAATATTATGTTCGCTTTTTGTATACACCAAAGCCTGCCGTACCTGCTTTCCTTCGGCATTTTGACTATATCGCACTAACATTATGAAAGTATATTTTGCACTTAAAAGCCATCTCTGTCAATGCCGGCCGTATACTTTTTTAAAAAATTTGTTAAAAATTTATTTTTAAAATCATAAAAGAGTCTTTAAAAAAGTCGTACAATATAATATAATAGAAAGGCTGGTTTCTTTAAAAGGCTTTGTAAATTTCGCAAACGAAAGCCCTTTTGAATTTTAAAGAAGTATTGCGCAGGCGCGGTGTTCTCCCATTACGAGCGGCATACCCGCGATGTATCGATTAAACAGAACAGTAACAGAATAACAATGGGTATTGAAGATATAATTTCTACAGATATTGTAGTTTTAAATGATGAAGAACGGCGGTTGGTTGAAAATTCATTTAAGCGTTTAAGCGGCGGCAATGAGGCCTATGTATTGGAAATGTCGAAAAAGCTTATGAATTTGGAAAGAATATCAAGCGCTATTTCGCGGTTTCCCTCCATTCACGAAACAAGCGTTCTTGCCGGAGAAAAAAGATCGCAAGCTACGCTTATCGACAATTTGTGTAAAACGCCTAAGGATTCAAGAATGCTTTCTATGCCCACCAAGGCGGTATTGGGCCGCGGGTTTATCGTTGCAAAATTCCATGTTTTTTCGGCCTTAACGAAGGTTGCGGCAAACTCGCTTTTTCCCGAAGAAGAACTTGATGCTTTAAGGAGTGCCACCTTAAATATAATTTTTACGATAATGGCCGAAGACGTTTATATTTCCATATTGGACAGCAATATTTTGGAAACCTCTAAACGGGAAAAAGCAGCGCAGGCCTTAACCTATCTTTGGGAGCACCGTCTTGATCAAACTATTATAACCTTTGCGCCCGTTCTAAACGGCGTGTGGTCTGCACGGGATAAAATTGCACCCGTTTTCGGTACGATGATGGGGACAAGCGAATTGTTTTTGCTTTCCGCAAAACTCGACGAAACGTGGCAGCGGTTTATGATAGAAAAACTGCCCGATACGGTCATAGGGCAGGCCTTGGAAGAATTTTTGTTCGGCATTTCTCACGAAGATATTTTATCGGTCAGAAAAGAACTTTCCAAAAAAGGAATTCCCGTAATGGGCAGGGACGAGGTTTCCAAGCTGCTGAACAGGGACTTTGATTTTTCCAACACCGATCCGCGCCTTTTTTACGCTTCCTATGTAGAGCGAAAAAACAATGCCGAAGCCCGAAAACGCCTGAACATCGAAGGCCCCAAAAACACCCTCGAGGACTATTATATCGGTTTCTTGTTCGAAAACGATATGCCGATAAGGGAAAGCACGGACTAATCGAGCGAAGACCTTGTTCAGTGCAGTGCCTCAAGGCTATTTTCAAATACACACCGTATTTACATCCGCACTTTCCATAAGCCTTCGGTACGAAGTTTTAGCCGTATCATATTTTTTTATGAGTTTTACGTCTACTAATTTATTTGAAATTAACAACCCCGGCGCACAAATAATTTTCATCGAAGGGAAAAAGAAGTTTACGAACTTGTTATGGCCTTCATATCTTCTGCCGCTTCTTTTACCCAACAGTGAGCTTTATTTAATATGGCTTGAGTTTTCTGTCCAGCCTGAATACACATCGGTAAACGTGAGCGTACACATGTAGTACCCTTGGGTACTTATACCGCAGTGAGCACGCTATTTAAGTGCCGCTTATAACCTATAATATTTTTACCTAAGGAACGGCTTTTTTTTCGGTTAGATTTAACTTGGGGTAATGCGACGGGTTGACAGGAACGCCGATTTAGCGGTACAATGCAACAAGAATAAATTAAGGGGAAGATATGGTAAAGAAGAAAATACCTGCAGCACCGTCAGTACGCCGGCTGCCGTCTTATCTTCATATTATAAAAAAAGCTTATCATGAAGATGCCGATTATATTTCAGGAACAGTAATAGCCGAAGAATTACAGCTTGAGCCGATTCAAGTAAGAAAGGACCTTACAATTACGGGAATCGTAGGAAAACCGAAGAAAGGGTATCCCGTTAAAAAACTTATAGATGCAATAGAAGCTTTTTTAGGATGGAATAAAGAAAAAGCTGCCTTTGTAGTAGGCGCAGGAAACTTAGGTACCGCTCTTTCCGGATACACCGGATTTAAAGAGAACGGACTTAATATATGCGCCGCATTTGATACGGATAAATCAAAAGTAGGTAAAAAAATTCATAACATACCGGTATTTGAAATCGGTTCATTAAAAAAGAAGGCGGCAGAGCTTAAACCCGTAATAGCGATTTTAACCGTGCCGACGTCTTATGCACAGCAGGCTGCCGACGCCTTAGTTGCTGCAGGCATAAAAGCCATTTGGAATTTTACCAATGTAAAAATAAGCGTTCCCGATGATGTACGTGTACAAAAAGAAGATTTAAGCTCAGGCTATGCAATGCTGGGTGTTATGCTGAATTCCAAGTAAACCGGTAACTGTTAACCCGATAATGCAAAAAACAGAATATCAGGCAGAACTCTTTAAAAACCGCCTTTGTAAAAATTACAAACATTTATCCAAGTGGGCAAGGCGGCAGGGTGTTTTTGCCTATCGGCTTTACGATAAGGACATTCCCGAAATACCCGTTTCAGTAGATATTTTTTTATCGGAAAATGCCGCATCTGTAGAAGAGCAAAAAACCGCCTTTGCAGTTTTAGCGCTTTATAAGCGGCCGTATGAAAAAAGTGAAGACGAAGAAGCCTGTTGGCTCAGCGCCGTTGCAAAAAAGATTACCGAAGTTACAAAGGTTCCTGCAGAATGCATCGCCGTAAAAGAACGGAAAAAGCAAAAGGGGAAGACACAGTACAAAAAGTTTAATTCCGCAAAAAACAGAATTATCGTAAAAGAGGGCGCCTGTTTATTTTTTTTAAATCTTCAAGATTATATCGATACCGGTTTATTTTTGGATCACCGGCCTGCACGGTTAAAAGTTTTTAAAGATGCAAAGGGAAAAACCGTATTGAATCTATTTGCTTATACGGGCGCTTTTTCCGTTCATGCGCTTGCTGGCGGCGCCCTGTCGGCGGACTCCGTGGACTTATCGAACACCTATCTTGAATGGGCTCAAGATAATCTAGTTTTAAATAAATTGTACGAGCGGCAAAAAAGCAGGCTTATCAAAAGCGATGTTATCGCATTTTTGGAAGAAGCCGCGGAAAAAAAGACAAAATGGGATTTGATTATCTGCGATCCGCCGACCTTTTCCAATTCCAAAAGTGCCGCCGTTTTTGATGTAAACAGAGATTGGCTTAGGCTGTGCCTATTATGTGTAAGGGTTTTACAAAAAAACGGAGTCTTGTATTTTTCGTCGAATTCTTTAAAGCTGAAATTTGACTCCGCCTTATTAAAGGAAGAATGCAAAAAAATCGGTTTAAAAAATGTCGCCGTAAAAGATATAACAAAGCAGTCTATCCCTGAGGATTTTAGAAATAAGAAGATTCACCGTATGTGGGAAATTGCCGAAGCCTGCCTGGGATAAGCTGCTCCCTTGCTCATCTATACAAGAAGATAGTTGATAGGAAGGTACTCGTTGAGGGAAATAGGCTGCCGGATTATCCTTGAAAATACGCGGTTCGGAACAGAACCCGAACCGTTTGTCGGTAAAACTTGCATCCCGTAAGATCTTACTTCTTTTTTTCGGAACTTTCTACTTTTATGCCCTGTTTATCCAAAAAGGCTTTTAATTTTTTTGCCGTATCCTTGCCTATAGCGTGTTCTATTTCGCAGGCTTCTATGTCGGCGGTTTCATATGAAACACCCAAAACGCCCGTTAAAAAGGAGCGGATCATATTATGCTTGGTGCGCACTTCCTTGGCGATTTGCCTGCCTTTGACCGTAAGACTGATTGTTCCATAATGCTCTTGTTCGATATAGCCGTCTTCCTTTAAACCGCCTATCGATTTGTTTACGCTTGCTCTCGAAACATTTAAAGCTCGGGCAACATCGACTGAACGTACGTTTTCGTCAACAAGCGATAAATCGTAAATCCGTTCAAGATAATCTTCTTTGGAAGGGGTAATTCTTCCTTCCGTCATAGCATTTTTTCTCATGCCTTTTATTATACACTATTTTTTTTGATAAAACAAGAGCTTTTATGTATCATATTAAAATATTATTTGTTTAATTTATATTAAGCGGGTTTGTATCCGCCTTTAGAAGGGAAGGCCGGCTTATTTTCGGCTAATTTATCCTTAAGAATTATTTTATCGAATGAAAAAGGCTGTTTTTTGTTTTATTTTTATTTTTGGTTTAAAGACTCTTTTTGCACACCCGCACATGTGGTTTACAAGTAAGGTCGAATTTATTTTTTCAGGCTCTACGTTGAAGGGCGCCTATGTTACGTGGACGTTTGACCGGTTTTTCAGCGCAGATATAATAAACGGCTACGATGTAAACAATGACGGTAAGTTCAGTGCTGCCGAAGCGCAGGATGTTTACGATAATGCCTTTACCTATACTCGAAATTATTATTATTTTATCTTTATAAGGCAGGGCAAAAACAGAACATCGCCGAAAAATGTGGATAAAAGCAAATTTTCCGTCCGGCAAAATAATGGAATTGTCAGCTACAACTTTTATATCAATTTGGAAGACGTGAAAGGCCGGGAGGTCTTTTTTGCCTGTTATGACTATACTTTTTTTTGTGATATAACCTATCCTAAAAACACGGCAGTCAAATTCGTATATGACGATAAGACGATTCACCCTAAATACGAAATAGTGGAGAACAAAAACTATCCGGTGTATTATGATCCGCTGGGGGCTATTGACGATTTTAGTATATACAACAAATGGGCGCCCGGATTAAACACATATTACCCTTTGGAAATTAAGGTTACTTTCTAAGTGAAACTTTCCGTATAGCCTGTATGAAAAAAAAGTCCGTATTCTTTCTTTTTGCAATACTGCAATCGTCTTTATTTTTATTTGCAAACCCCTTTACCGGAAATAAGAACTCTCCTGCACCGGTGCGGCAGTCCCGCCCCTCCGAACCTATCGTAAAAAATCAAAGAATTATTCACGAAAAACTCGGAGATTATATTGCAGGCTGGAAGGGAAACGCCAATTCCGGCATATTTTTTACGATTTTAGGCCTCTCGTTTTTATACGGGATAATTCATGCAGCAGGACCCGGCCACCGAAAAACGGTTGTTTTTTCGTTTTACCTTACAAAAGAAGCGCCGCCTATAGAGCCCCTTTTGACAAGCCTTGGTATTGCGGCCATTCACGGAGGTGCGGCGGTTTTGATAATGTTTATTTTTAAAGGTATTTCGGGTGCGGTTTCCGCAAATTCCAATAATACAGCCATTTATATGGAAGGCGCTTCTTTTTTAATCTTAATCGCTTTATCGGTTTACGGAATAACCGATGCCATTATAGACCTTGTTAAAAAAAAGCCGGAAGCACATAAAAAGCTAAAACTGGGGGCGGTATTGCTAAGCGGAATGTATCCGTGCCCTGCGGCTATGCTGATTTTGGTATTATCAATCAGTTTGGATGTGCTTGCACTGGGGTTTTTAGCCGTTATCGTGTTATCGCTTGGAATGAGCGTGCCGATAATAATATGTGCCTACTTGGCATGGGCGGGCAGAACAGGGCTTTTTTATAAATTAAAGAATAAAGGCCGTTACATTGCCGCTGCAGGCAACTCTCTGCAGATTGCAGGCTATCTTTTTTTGCTTGTTATTTCCGTCAGAACGGCACTACCTTTTATTATCAGTTTATTTAAATTTATTTAGGGGTTTTTTATGAAAATAGGAAAAAATGTTAAACGCTGTATTTTTATCGTGCTTGCGGCCTTGTTTACTTCGTGTACGACCGTACAAAGTGCATGGCAGAGCGGCGGTAAAAACATCGAAAAAGAAATAAAAAAAACGGATAAAGAAGGCTTAATAATTTTTACCGCTTCCGATACCGACGAGCGGAGCAAGACCTTGTTTAAAAATGTTTTTACGAAAGACTTTTTTACCAAGGCCGGTAAAAAATTTGCACTTTATAATGTCGATATTGTAAAAAACGAATCGCTTATGTCCTCAGAGCAGCTTGAAAAAAACTATATTTTGCTTTCGGATTACAATGTATCGGAAGTACCGCACCTTATTTTAATGACGAATGAAGGCGACGTTTATCATTCTGCACTCTTGCCGGAAGACATTAAAACCGCCGATTTGTTTTTAAAATATTTGAACTCGCTTGAAGAAAAAGCCGCGCTTGCAAAAAATCTTAAATCGGAGATACAAAAAAAACGGGGAGCCGAAAAAACGCAGGCCATAGAACGCTTTTTTGAAAAAATCTATTTTGTTAATTCACCTAAATATAAGCGGCTTTTTGAAGAGGGCATAGAAAGCGATCCTAAAAACGAAAGCGGCCTTATCGGTAAATTTATTTTAGCAAAAAAGTATTTGGTTATCGACAACCTTTTAGCAAATAAAAAATACGAAGAAGCCGTAAACGAATTTAAGGACGCTTTGGAAACAAAGATGCTAAGCCCTGAGGAAGAGCAAAACGTTTGGTGTAATATTGCTTATATTTCCGCACATACGGACGGCGGGGGAAATAAAAATAAGGTTATGGAATATTTGGAAAAGGCAATTAAGGCCGCACCTTCAAGCGAACGGGTTAAGGATATAAAGGCCGACATAGAATTTTTAAAGAAACCGTAAATCAACATGACCCTGTGCAGCGCATATGTTGTACAACAAAAGGGTGGTAAACTTTTTCCACACTAATAAAAAAAGCGCAAGGTTTTAATCTTGCGCTTTTTATTTTGCTTATTTTATCGAGATTTTGATAATTCATTAAACGCTTATGTCGACGAAAGACGGCGCATATTCTTCTTGCGCAAAGACTTGTGCGGGAATACAGCTGTGAATAGGCTGCATGGAAACTATTTCCCGGTGGACATCCGTCATAACCGACTGCAAAAGTCTGCGGTTTTTTCGGTTTTGGTCTATCACCTTATCTTGTAATTTATCCAAATCGTCTTTTAACCGAATAACTTCTGCATCGTCTTTTTCCGGCATCGAAAATTTGTACATTTGTTCCAGCGGATCGATTACCTTTTGAATGGTTCCTATATCGGTTATCAAAGATTCTTCAAGCTCGGTATATTTAAGAATTGCGTCCATATTTTCTTCGCTTATACTTCTTTCCTGCGTTTCAAGGACGATAAGGTAGTCGTTAAATCTTTTACGCTGTTCCTGCAAAAGCTCTTTAAAGCGTTTTAATATTGCAACTCTTTGGTCTATTTCCTTTCGGCTTAATTGTTTTTTCATATAATACCCTCCCTACCCCGCTATATTAACACCGGCATTTATAGGCTGAACGGCTTGTACCGGCTGATCGGCAACGATTTGCTTCCAGACGGCTTGCAGTTCTTCCATCATTCCGCGTATGTCGATAAGCGGCCTATAGTCTTTTTTTAGGTTTGCCGTCAACAACTGCTGGTTAAAATAGGTATATAAAGAAAGCAGGTTTTGGGCAATTTCTCCGCCCGCTTCCATATCCAGCGAGGCCATAAGCTCGGTTATAACTTCCTGTGCCTTTACTATGTGTTTGTGGATCGGTTCGAGGTCGGATGCAGGAATTTTTTCTACATTCATCTTCTCTATTGCAAGATTTATCTGCTTCAGACCTTCCGCATACAGCATTAAGATAAGAGAACCCGGACTTGCCGTTTTTATGTTTGTTTCTCGGTATGCCGATGCGGCATTGTTATTATAACTCATACCCTCCCTCCTGAAAATAAATAAACATAGCTCTTTCCCTTTATCGGTACGAAACAAAATATCTTTAGGCAAAACGGTTTTCACGCCGCCTTGGCTCACGTTTTTTTCAAGGCCGCTTCGGGTTTATTTGATTATGGCTTCCAAAGCTATTTCCATCATATTTTTAAAAGTGATTTGTCTTTCTTCGGCGGTTGTAGCTTCATGAGTTATCATATTGTCGGAAATAGTAAGGATGGCTAGGGCTTTGCGGCCGTATTTTGCAGCAAGCGTGTACAACTCGGCCGCTTCCATTTCGACGGCCAAGGCGCCGTATGCCGCCCACAGCTTCCACGTGTCAAGGTCATCATAAAAAACATCGGAACTGGCAATGGAGCCGACTAAGGCGGGAGTCTTCATTTTTTCGGCATGGTCGTAGGCGTTTTTTAAAAGCGTCCAATCGGCGGTTGGCGCATACTGGCAGCCCCTGAACCGGTGCGTGTTAATACCGGAATCGGTAGAAGCCGACATTGCAATGACCACTGCCTTAAGCGGAATATCCTTTTGCAGGGCGCCTGCCGTGCCTATTCTTATCGCTCTTTGAACGCCGTATTCTTTAAAAAGTTCATTTACATAGATGGAAAGCGAGGGCTGGCCCATTCCGGTACCCTGAACCGAAACCTTTACGCCCTTGTATGTGCCGGTAAAGCCCAGCATTCCCCTAATGTTATTGTAGCATTTAGGATTTTCCAAAAAATTCTCGGCTACAAATTTTGCCCGCAAAGGGTCTCCGGGCAGAAGAATTTTATCGGCAACTTCACCTTGTTTCGCTTCGATATGAATACTCATAGTCTCTCCTATATTTTATTTATTTTAGAAGTCTATACAAAACCCGTCTTAAGTTTTATCATCCGGCTATTTATAGGAAAATTCGCTGTCCCCTATGAACTCGCGCAAAATGGATTGGCCGTGAACAAAATGCGCCGGCAGCGGCAAAAAGTTTCCTAAAAAAATCAACAGCCGTGAAGCTTCATTGTATTCTTTTTGGTTAGGCTTAACAGCCTTTAAAAGGGGTTCGGCATAAACCTTTAAAACGGCCAATTCGTAATCCAATGCGGTATTAAACATTGCATCGGCATTATCCTGAAACGGAAAAATGTACTTAGCTTCGCCGCTGCGTACCGCGCCCCACATTCCTATCGTTCTTGCGGCAGGGCTTCCCCTGAATTGGGCATCGCGGACTATCCTTCTAAGAAGCCTGTTATCCGAAGTGGGTATACGGTTGTGGTCATCCAGATTAAGCTGCGTTAATGCCGAAAGATATATTTTAAATTTAAGAGAAGCATCTATTTTATTGGTGAGCTTATCGTTTAAGGCGTGAATTCCTTCCAGTATCAAAATGGCGCCTTCTTCCAGTTTAAGCTTCTTTCCTTCGGCTTTTCTTGCGCTTACCTTAAAATCGTAGGCCGGCATTTCGACGGTTTTACCGTCAAACAGTTTTAAAAGGCAGTCGTTCAAAAGCTCAATGTCCAAGGCTTCGATGCATTCAAAATCCGGCTTGCCGTCAGCCTGTTTGGGTGCTTTTTCGGCACCGAGATAAAAATCGTCCAAACTGATTACCTTAGGCGAATAACCTAAAACCTGCAGCTGCATGGAAAGCTTTTTGGCAGAAGTTGTCTTACCGGAACTCGAAGGCCCCGCTATCAAAATAACACGGGCTGTCTTTTTTGCCATTACCTTTTTTGCAATTTCCGCGAGTTTATTATTTTGCAGAATTTCCGTAATTTCAACATATTCTTTTACTTTGCGGCTTGTAATCAAATCGTTTAACTGCCCGACGGAAGAAACGCCTACAAGTTTTCCCCAGTTCTTGTATTCTTTATAAATTTGAAAAAGCTGGGGCATACCGTTAAAATCCGAAAGCTTTTCGGGGAAGGCGGTTTTCGGAAACCTAAGCAAAAAGCCGTCTTCATAAGGAACAAGATCAAAAACTTTTACCTCACCGATTCGGTCCATTAAAGGCTGAAAATACAAATCTTCATAAGAGCCCAACTTGTTAATTAAAATTTTCGGCTTACTTGTATAATTTAACAGGCTGAAGGTATCCGGCTGATTCGAATTTTCGAATTTCGATAGGGCCTCTTCGTAAGAAAGCCATATCGTTTCTATCGGAATATCTTTCTCTACCATTTCCTGCATTTTTTCTTTTATGGCCTTTAAATCGGCCTTTTTCGATTTTGAACCTTCAAACGTATAATAGTAGCTGTAATCCAAACTGTGCCCCATAAGAAGCCTTAGGTCAGGATACAACTCCTTTGCAGCCGCCGCAAGAATAAGGCAGAGGGTGCGCCGGTAGATGTTGGAGCCTTCTCTTGTTGCAAGCGTTATAGGTTCAACCTTCGACTGCACATCGATTATTTTATTCAAAGAAACGATCAGATTATTAAGAGAAATTGCAACGACAGGCGCTTTAAGATTTTTAAAATACGGAACGATCGCCCGCGCCGTTACGGGTTCTACAAATTCTTTCACACTGCCGCCGGGAAACGTTATGGTAAATGAGCTCATCGATATCCTCCAAAGCTTGCAAAAACGGCAAAAGAAGCTTTCCCTAACAAAGCGGTTTTTGCAATATCGGTAATACAAATAGATTTAAAAAACTTTTATAATACTCCGATTATACAACAAAAGAGCAAAATATTCTATATGTTTTACCGCCATAAATACTCTTTAAATACGGTATTGACTGTTTTTTAAAAGACTGTTATAGTTCTGCTTTATATTTTTAAAGGACTTTATTATGAATATTATGAAAAAGCTGCATATTTTTTTGATTTTTGCCGTTATTGCGGCCGTATTTACTACAGGCTGCAACGGAAAGACGGACGAAAAAACCGAAGAGAAAAAGACTGAACAAGAAGACTCTGCCGAAAGCGAAAAACCGGCTGAAGTAACGCCGGAGCAACTAGGTTACGCTTTCGGTGTCATCATCGGGCAAACCGCCAAAGATAACGACTTAAAAATGAACCTAAAGGAACTTATTAAGGGCTTTAAGGCGGGCTCATCCGATTCGTTTAAGGATTCTGAGCTTACCGAAGCTCAAATGCTTATAAATCAGGCATACTATCAGGCGCATGAGGCCCGTGTTGCAAAAAATCTTGAAGAAAGCAAGAAGTTTCTGGAAGAAAATAAAAAAAGAGAAGGTGTTAACGTAACGGATTCAGGGCTTCAGTATGAGGTTTTACAGCCTGGAAAAAACGGAAATAAGCCTCTTCCCACAGACAGCGTTGAGGTAAATTACAAAGGCTATTTTACAGACAATACGGTTTTCGACGATTCTTATAAACACGGTAAGCCCGTTAAGATAAGCCTTTCCAAGGTCATACCCGCGTGGACAGAAGGCCTTCCCCTGATGACGGAAGGCTCAAAATACAAATTTTTTATTCCGCCCGAATTAGGTTACGGCGAACAAGGCGTCAGGGATAATAATTCCGGTCAAGTCATAATTCCTGGAAACGCCTTGCTTATTTTTGAAATAGAATTAGTCGGTATTGACCGCAGTAAGCAAGAACCCGCCAAAAAGTAATGGGTAAGCCTTAAAAATATTGATTGACATAATTATGCTGTAATGTGATTTTAAGATGATCAATAAAAGTATTACTGTTCGGATTCTACCTAAAGAACCGCGCAATCGAAAACGCGATACCTAAAAACTATGGATTTGGCAGCGAATATCTTGACCGGTAAGTTACAGATAGAAAATATTACGGCAGGTTATGACGGCGGTATTATCATAAAGGACGTTTCGTTTGAGGTGCCGCAGGGGGATATAGTCGGCATAATCGGTTTAAGCGGTGTAGGCAAAAGCACCTTATTTAATGTAATAGCCGGCCTTTTAAAGCCCTATTCCGGCAAAGTTTTGTTAAACGGCCGGGATATTACGGACAAACCGGGCTCTGTCGGGTACATGCTGCAAAAGGATTTGCTTTTGCCTTTTAAAACCGTTATAGATAATATTACCCTGCCGCTTATCATAAAAGGCCGGCCGAAAAAAGAGGCTTACGGATATGTTCAGCCTATGCTTGAAAGATTTGGTTTGGCGGATAAAGAAAACCGTTATCCGTACGAGCTTTCCGGCGGAATGCGCCAAAGGGCGGCGCTTTTGCGTACCTATCTTTTTTCGCAAGAAGCAGCGTTACTTGACGAGCCTTTTTCCGCGCTGGATTCCATTACACGCAGTACAATGCATAATTGGTATATGGATATTACGCACAGCTTAAAACCGACAACTGTCTTTATCACCCATGATATTGATGAAGTTATCCTCTTATCGGATACGGTATATGTGCTGAAAGGAAAACCGGCCTTCTTAACCGCTCGTACGGATATCTGTTTGTCAAAACCGCGCAGCGCTGTAGATGCCGAATTTATCCGCATAAAAAAAGAGCTGCTTACCGAATTAGGCGCTTAAAGCGAATCCGTGCACCGGCTGCATAAGGTCAGGCGGACTTACAACGTAATGGCCAATGCCTAAAATCGGGGCAAAGGGGTGTTTTCTCCCCCTAAACAGGATATTTTTAAGGGGCGTACCCTTTAAATCAAATAAACCATATTTTATAGGAGTTTTTGAATGAAAACAAACAACAAACGCAAGGCTTTTGCCTTTTTGGGAGCAGCTTTTGTGCTGTTCGTTGCACTTATGTTTACCGCTTGCCGTAACAATGCAGGCGGCTCGGCCGGCAGTACAAGCAGTTCCGGTAGTTCCGGCGGGGGGGGGACACCACCTACACCCCCTCCTACTACCGATAAAACGTACACTGTAGACGGGGTAAGCTTTACGTTAAAAAGCATAGACGCCGTATCGGACAAAACCGTCGGTCACACCGATCAAGGCGATAACCAGACGCACACGGTAACTATTTCCGCCTATTACATCGGCGAAACCGAAGTAACGCAAGAGCTGTGGAACAATGTGATGGGCAGCAACCCGAGTAACTTTACGGGCAAGCCTAAAAATCCGGTAGAAAAGGTAAGCTGGCTGAAGTGCATTGCCTTTTGCAACGAGCTGACCAAAAAGACTCCGGGGTTGGGCGAAGCCGACTGTGTATACACCTTTAGCGGAAACACATATACACAAGCCGATGCAACAGCGGGAAAAATACCCGTTATGGATATGAACAAAAAAGGTTTCCGCTTGCCCACAGAAACCGAGTGGGAATGGGCTGCCCTCGGCGGTACGCAACACAAATGGGCTGGAACGAACGAAAAAACACAGTTGAAAGACTATGCGTGGTATGTCAATAGCGACGGAGGAGATGCAAACAATACGACGCACGAAGTAGGCACAAAAACTGCAAACGGCTACGGTTTACGCGATATGAGCGGGAACGTACAGGAATGGTGCTGGGATATATACGATAACCCCCTGCCTAATCCGCTGCCGCATGACTATACCGGCGCAGCTAGCGGTACCGACCGCGTTGTACGCGGCGGCCATTGGGGCACTAACTCGGATGACGCTGCCTGTGCCTATCGAACGGTTGCTGACCAAACTTCACCCGGCAGCGAAAATATCGGCTTGCGCATAGTTCAGCGCCCTTAAAAAACGGTGCAATCGGCTTTTCCAAGCCGATTGTTTTGACACTAAACGTCATGCCGGTAAAAATACTTACCGGCATGTATACTGCATTTAAGTACTGTGCTTACCCTTACTAAAAACAGACAGGTGTGCTTTTCATATCGCAGGCTCCGGTAAAACCTTTGCCCACTCTTTTACCAGAGCCTGAGGTTCTTCGGCTTCGAGCACAGCCTTAAAAAAAGCGTTAACGCTAGGCTCCGTGCGTTTTAAAAGCTCATGTTCGCTTGGGGCAAAACGGGAAAGAACATAGCCTGCAATGTCGGGACTTGCGTTGCCGCCTTGTCCTGAAAAATCGGGGCGCCCGATCCCTATCCTAAGGCGGAAAAAATCCGCCGTTCCCAAAACAGCCTTAATGGAACGGAGCCCGTTATGCCCGCCTAATCCTCCGGCCCACTTAAAACTTAAAATGCCCGGCTTTAATTCAAGCTCATCATGCACAATTAAAATACTTTCCGGCTTTATACCGAAAAAAGAAGCCGCCGCGCCCACACTTTCACCCGATAAATTCATAAAAGTTTCAGGCTTTAATAGGTGCACCGGTTTTCCGCCGGAAGAAGACAGCACTTTGGAATAAAGTCCCTTAAACTTATTTTGCCACGCGGCATTTCGGCTTATTTCCGCAAAGCCGCTTATAACCCACGCAGCGTTATGTCTTGTATTTTCGTATTTTTTTCCGCAGTTTCCTAAAAAGGCTATCAGTTCTATCATATACGCTTTGAGCTATTTGTTGTTGATAAATTGCCGCAGCTTGGTCAAACTTTCAATAACCGAACTTGAATAATCAATCAGTTTTGAATAATAGTTTTCCAAATCAATCCTGGAAAGTGTACCGATTTGTTCAAAAACCGTTCTTATAAGACCGTGCAGTTTTTCGTGCTGTGTAACAAGATATTCGAATTCCGGGTGTTGCGTTAAACCTTCGTATAAGGCCGCCTTTGTTTCTATCCATTGCCCCAAATCGCATTTTCTATGATCGCCTAATTCTACGCCGTCTACACCGATTTTACCGTCGATAAGGGCGCGCACTTTTGTAACCCACGCAAGGTGTTTTAAAACGATAATGGTATACGGCATTTGACGGTTCAGCAAAGCCGTATCGCCTGTTTTTATGTCAACTCCGTTTGATGAAGCGCCGTCTACAACCATAGCACTGTTGATAATGCTGTTCGTATTAAAAAGAGCGCTGCTCATAAGGCCGCTTACCTCGTTTGCGGTTTGCTCCATCGTTTCAAGATTGCTTCTTCCCATATCAACCTGACCTGCTATTTGGTTGATATGTTCCATGGCAGTGTCTGCCCGCTCATTCAAGTCGGCGGCCGCTTCGGGAACGCGCATAACCGCATTGCGCACCGAAGAGCCCGTTTCGGCAAGCCTATTCATTTCCGACGATATTTCCGTAAAAGAATTCGCCGTTTCATTTACCGAATTACCGATCCAGCTCATAGCCGTCCGCGTTTCATCGGCAGTGCCGCGTGCCGTGCTTAACGCGTCAAGCATAGCTTTAAGCGTTTTGGAAGCGTCCGCTGCGTTTAAGGCTGTAACCTCGGAAAGCTTTCTAATCTCTCCGGCAACAACTGCAAAACCTAAACCGGCCTTGCCTGCATGTGCAGATTCAATAGCGGCATTCATAGCCAACAGGTTTGTCTGCGAACTGACATCGTTTATGGCCGCGATAATATCTTTTACCGCATCTACATTTTGATTTAAAATATCTATAACACCTAAAAGTTCTTTTACCTTACCGGCACCGCGGCTGACTGCATCGGTCAACTGAGAGGCTACGGAAATACGGTCGGAAACAATCTCTGCAACACGGCTTACCGAATCGGTGATTTGACTTACCGAAGAACCTGCTTTTTCTGCAGAATCTTCCAAATCACTGCTGTATTTATGAACTTCTTTTAGCTGATCCTGAACGGATATAATAGAATTTAAAATGGAGCGGATACTTTCCGTAAAGGCTTCAAATTGATTTTCTTGTTTAAGATTTTTAAAAATGACCTGAGATGCTACGGATATTCTGTTTTTTATATCCATAGCGATGTTTTCGGCCTCTGCCATCAGCGTTTCCACTTCCTTTACCGAAAACACAACGCCGTCGGTAATATCCGCCTTGACGGTACTTTTTGTTTTTACATCATTTTTTTTAAATGAAAGCATAAATTCCCCCTTCAGAAATCATAGCGTAAGGAATATACAACAAAAAAGCCAAAAGTACAAGGTGAGCTTCTTAAAGGCTTGCAGTTTTTTAAAAGCCCGCTTGTGTTTTCCTCCGGTATTTCACGAAATCATCTCGTGTATAGCTGAACACATTCCCAATTACACATTGAAAAAACTGCCGAAACTGTGGTATAATGTACATAGTTAGGGGCCAAGCTATGAGTATGGCAAACAAAGTCTTAGCGGCTTGCAAACCGCTTGAAGAATACAGCCTATTTGTAGAAAGCGGTAAAAAAACAAACGCAACTTACTGCATAATGCAGAGCGTCCGTCCGCATAAGGATGGAGTAACCGACTACATACTACATTTTTATGGAGGAAAATGTTATGGCAATTAAGTACATCCCAGAGCCATTCAGAATCAAAGTCGTAGAACCCTTAAAAATGATGACCCGCGAGGAGCGTGAGCAAGCGATTAAACGGGCGCATTATAACCTGTTCCACTTAAAAGGCGAAGAATGTTATATCGACCTTTTAACCGATTCGGGAACCAACGCCATGAGCCAGTATCAATGGGCAGGCGTCATGCAAGGAGACGAAGCCTACGCCGGTGCTTCATCGTATTACCGTTTAATGGATGCGGCAAAAGACATCTTCGGTTACGAGTTTTTCCAGCCGGTACATCAGGGGCGGGCAGCCGAAAAGGTGCTGTTTCCGAATATCCTGAAAAAAGGACAGGTCGCTATCTCCAATATGTTTTTTGACACCACCCGCGCGCACGTTACCCTTGCAGGAGCGCGCCCGATCGACTGTGTTGTCGAAGAGGCAAAAGACCCTACCCGCCGGTGCACATTCAAAGGCAATATGGATGTTAAAAAACTGGAAGCAATCATCAAAGAAAGAGGGCCTGAAAATGTCGGCATGGTAGTTATGACTATTACCAACAATTCCGCAGGCGGACAGCCGGTCAGCTTACAGAATATGCGGGATACGGCTGCCGTATGTAAAAAATACGGTATTCATTTAAACATTGATGCTGCCCGCTATGCCGAAAACGCATTTTTTGTCAAACGGGACGAAGCCGAATGCAAAGACTGGCCGATCAAAAAAATCATCTTTGAAATGTTCTCGCTTGCCGATACGTTTACCATGTCTGCAAAAAAAGACACCATCGTCAATATGGGCGGTATGATCGGGGTAAAGGATGCCGAATCGCCTATTATCCTTAAAATAAAGGCTAACTGTATTTCGTATGAGGGCTTTTATACGTACGGCGGTTTAAACGGACGAGACCTCGAAGCTCTCGCCATCGGCTTGTACGAAGGATTGGATGAAAATTACCTGCGCTACCGGATTGGTCAGATGGAGTACCTTGCTTCGCGGCTCGATGATGCCGGTATTGTTTATCAAGCACCGGTCGGCGGACACGGCGTCTTTATCGATGCACAGGCGATGTTCCCAAAAATCCCTAAGAACCAGTATCCGGGACAAACGCTCGCTATCGAATTATACAAGGAAGCGGGTATCCGTTCCTGCGACATCGGCTCCTACATGATGGACCGCGACGCTGAAACAGGCGAAGAAGTCCCTGCCGAATTTGAATTTACCCGTTTGGCTATTCCCCGCAGGGTATATACGCAGGCCCATATCGATATAATGGCCGATGCGCTCATCGCGATAAAAGAAAGAGCGGACAAGATTACCAAAGGGTATAAGATTACGTGGGAGCCTCCAATTCTTAGGCACTTTCAAGCGCACCTTATACCGGCAGAATAAGGGACGGTTCCCCTTGTATCACTCGGTTTATGCTTTAAGGGGGTAACCCCCTTAAAAATCCCCCTCATTAGGGGTGCTTTTTTCTTTTTCCGATAAAAGAAAGAAGCACCCCTATGACCCCGAAAAAAGAAAAATTCGGCTTAGGGGCTTTGCCCCTAAGGACCCCACTCAAGAATGTACGCCGCACAGGATGTACGGTAGTTCTACGCAGCCTGCAAATAAATGTTTTATACTTGTTATTTTCTTCCAAAAGGTGTATAATAAACTTGCTTACATAAGCGGTGTATTTAAAAAGTGTTTTTTTAAATATATAAAAAAAGTAGCCAAAGGAGGCTTGACGAAAATGGAAAAAAGTACTATCATCCCC